>NZ_AUIV01000024.1 GCF_000423885.1 Thermomonas fusca DSM 15424
CTGCAAGGCCAGCCTGCGGGCGAAGGTGGAGCACCCGTTCCGGGTGATCAAGCGGCAGTTTGGCTACGTCAAGGTCCGCTATCGCGGTCTTGCGAAGAACAGCGCGCAGGTGCAGACCTTGTTCGCCCTGTCGAATCTGTGGATGGCGCGCCGGCAATTGCTGCCGGCGGCGGGATCAGTGCGCCTGTAAGGCGGGGAAACCCGCCGGAAAACGCCGGAAACGGCGCGTAAAGGCGGTGACGAAGCAAAAAAGCTGCTCTGTGGCCCAGGATTGAAGCCTCAGGGTGTGTTGATCAGACCTTCCTTAGGCAACATTCCGCCGGAGCTGGCGGGCACGTTCAAGGCTCTGACCACCGCCGTACACAACTGGCACGACGAAATCTTCGCTTACTTCGAACAACCCATTACCAATGCCTATACTGAATCCGTCAACCGACTGGCCAAAGACATGAACCGCATGGGCAGGGGCTACAGCTTCGAGGTGATCCGGGCGCGGATGCTCTACAACGAGAAGGCGCGCAAGGACGGGGCCGTGGTCGAGACCGTGCTGGTCGATGACGATCAAGCATCGACCAACTTCGAGTTCCAGCGGATGACCATGGCATCGGTCCGCCAGAAGAAGATCCGGCGCGTCGTCGAGTACGGGCCTTACATTCCGACGTTGGTGCGGCTGCTCGAAGAGGGGTATTTCGAGTAAACCTCGACCCATCGCACAAGCCCCGAAGCTTCAACCTGGGTGTTTGGCTCAACGGATGAAGCTGAGCATTCGGGCCTGAACGCTCAGCACAGCACTACCCCGCGCAGCAGGACAGTTGCTTCACATCCTTGGTGAAGGTCTGCGCTGCGAGCTTCAGTCCCTCGACCATGGTCAGGTAAGGGAACAACTGGTCGGCCAGCTCCTGCACCGTCATCCGTGCCCGGATGGCGAGCGCGGCCGTCTGAATCAGTTCGCCCGCCTCGGGGGTCACCGCCTGCACACCGAGCAACCGGCCAGTCCCAGCTTCCGCGACCAGCTTGATGAAACCTCGCGTGTCGAAGTTGACCAGCGCCCGGGGCACATTATCGAGCGTCAGCGTGCGGCTGTCGGTCTCGATGCCGGCATGGTGCGCTTCGGCCTCACTGTAGCCCACCGTGGCCACCTGCGGATCGGTGAACACGACCGCCGGCATGGCCGTGAGATCGAGCGCCACGTCGCCACCAGTCATGTTGACCGCGACGCGGGTACCGGCCGCCGCTGCGACGTAAACGAACTGCGGCTGGTCGGTGCAGTCGCCCGCGGCGTAGATGTGCGGTGTGCTGGTGCGCATGCCGTTGTCGATGACGATGGCGCCCTGCGCGTTGACCGTGACACCCGCTGCTTCGAGATCCAGGGCGCGTGTATTCGGCGAGCGGCCGGTGGCGACCAGCAGTCGGTCGGCGCGCAGTTCGCCGCGACCGGTCGTGAGCACGAATGCTCCGTTCGCAAAGGCCACCTCGCTGGCCTGCGTATGCTCCAGCACTTCGATGCCTTCGGCGCGGAACGCGGCCGTGACGGCTTCACCGATGGCGGGGTCTTCGCGGAAGAACAGCGTGTTGCGCGCCAGAAGGGTCACCTGGCTGCCGAGTCGGGCGAAGGCCTGCGCGAGTTCGACCGCCACCACCGACGAACCGATCACCGTCAGCCGCTCGGGAATGCGGTCGCTGGCCAGCGCCTCGGTAGAGGTCCAGTAAGGGGTGCCCTGCAAGCCTGGGATCGGCGGAATCGCCGGGCTGGCGCCGGTGGCGATCAAGCAGCGGTCGAAGGCGACTTCGTGCTCGCCGCCTTCCGCCAGTTGCACGATCAAATGGCGGTCGTCCTGGAAACGAGCGTCGCCGCGTAGCACGGTGATGGCTGGAGTGCTGGCCAAGATGCCTTCGTACTTGGCGTGACGCAGTTCGTCGACGCGCCCCTGCTGCTGCGCCAGCAAACGCTCGCGCAGGATCGCCGGCGAAGCGGACGCAATGCCGTCGTCGAACGGACTCTCGCGCCGCAGATGGGCAATATGCGCGGCACGGATCATGATCTTGGACGGTACGCAACCGACATTGACGCAGGTACCGCCGAGGGTGCCTCGCTCGATCAAGGTGACGCGCGCTCCTTGCTCGACGGCTTTCAGCGCCGCCGCCATCGCAGCGCCGCCACTGCCAATCACAGCGACCTGCAATGCGGGCTCTGCATCTCCGCGCTTCGGCTCGCCGTTTAACCCGCCCAGCGTCTTGTTCAACAGGTCCGCAGGCTTGCTCGGCATGTCGGCAGCCTGCGCCCGGTAACCAAGTGCAGACACGGCGGCGACCAGCGGTGCCATCTCCAAATCGGCGCCCGCATCAGCCGTGATTTCAGCCCGCCGTTGCGGATAGGACACCGCAGCCGAACGCACACCGGGCACCTTCTCCAAAGCTTGCCGGACGTGCTCGGCGCACGCCCCGCAGGTCATGCCATCGACGTGCAGTGTGATCGCCTCGGTCATGGGACGATCACTTCTTGACCGTGGAAGGGTAGCCTGCGTTCTCGGTGGCTTTGGTCAAGGCGGCTGGCGTGGTCTTGGTGTCGTCGTAAGTCACCACCGCTTCCTTGGGCTCCCAGGTCACCTTGGCTTCAACGACGCCTTCGACCTTGGACAACGCCTTCTTGACCGTGATCGGACAGGTGGCGCAGGTCATGCCCGGTACCGACAGCGTGACAGTTTTGGTGGCGGCCCAGGCGGGCGCGCTCAGGGCTACAGTCAAAGCGAACAGTGCGACAAATTTCTTCATGACAGTCTCCTTCAGTAGAACAGGGGCATGACGTAGGGGAACGCGAGGGCGATCAGCACCAGGGCGGACACGATCCAGAAAATCACCTTGTAGGCTGTTTGCACCTGGGGCACGGCACACACGTCGTCCGGCGCACAGGCGCGGGCGGGCCGGAAGATGCGGCGCCAGGCGAAGAACAGCGCGACGAGCGCGGCGCCAATGAAGATCGGCCGATACGGTTCGAGCGCGGTCAGGTTGCCGATCCAGGCGCCAGAGAAGCCTAGCGTGATCAGCACCAACGGGCCGAGGCAGCAGGTCGAGGCAAGGATGGCGGCCAAGCCGCCGGCAGCCAATGCACCGCGGCCGTTGCTAGGTTTTGCCATGAGGGTCTCCTTCCGGGACTTTGCGTGATGCGCTAACGTTACTTCCGTAGCCAGGTACGGAGTCAAGCGCCATGATGAACATCCCGGAAACCCTGACCATCGGAGCCTTCGCCAAAGCCGCCGGGGTCAACGTAGAGACCATTCGGTTCTATCAGCGCAAGGGCTTGCTGCCGGAGCCGGATCGGCCCATCGGCGGCATCCGCCGCTATGGGCCGACGGACGTGGACCGGGTGAAGTTCGTGAAGTCCGCCCAGCGCTTGGGATTCAATCTGGACGAGGTTGCGCAGTTGCTCAAGCTGGAAGACGGTACCCATTGCCACGAGGCCGCCGATCTTGCGGCAGCGCGGCTGGCGGATGTGCGTCTGCGGCTGACCGATCTCCAACGCATGGAATCGACGCTATCCCATTTGGTAAAAGCGTGCGGTTCGCGCCGAGGCAAGGTGTCTTGTCCATTGATTGCTTCGTTGCATCGACCTGCGCCAGCAGGCACAACCCACATTAAAGGCTAGAAGCGGGCAAGCCAGCGAAACTAGTAACCTACAAGCGAGAACAGTCAGACAAGAAGGGGCTAGAGCTGGCTCCCCACAATGAAATCCGGATACCCAAATATTGTGAGCTGCACGCGCAATAGCTTCGGCGAACCTGATTAGCCCCGACCCTCAGCCGCGAGTCGCAGGATTTGCGCCGCCTGCGGCACAGCATGGTGCCACTTGAAGCCAACGAGGGGGCGCCATGGGCATCAACCGCGTGCAGTTCCAACCCGGCCTTTCGATGAGCGAGTTCATCCACCGCTACGGCACCGAAGCAAAGTGTTACCGGGCCTTGTACAAGTGGCGCTGGCCTGAAGGTTTCCGCTGTCCGGCCTGTGCCGGACGCGCGCGTTCGCGCTTCAGGCGCGGCGATGCGATCTACTACCAGTGCCGCGCTTGCCGGCATCAGACGACTTTGACGGCGGGCACCCTGTTCGAAGGCACCAAACTGCCGCTGCGCACCTGGATGCTGGCGATGCACCTGCTGACCTCGACCAAGACCAACTTGGCTGCGCTGGAACTGATGCGCCACTTGGGCGTGAACTACAAGACCGCCTGGCGCCTGAAGCACAAGGTCATGCAGGCCATGACCGAGCGGGAGGATTCCAGAAAACTCCAGGGTTTCGTGCAGCTTGACGACGCCTATCTGGGCGGCGAGCGCAACGGCGGCAAGCCCGGGCGCGGGTCAGAGAACAAGCAGGCGTTCGTGATCGCAGTGCAGACGGACGAACACCTCGAACGCCCGACCTTCGCAGTGATCGAGCCGGTCCGCAGCTTCGACAACGCCTCACTCAACGACTGGATCACGCGCCGCCTGGCACCTGAGTGCGAGGTCTACAGTGACGGCTTGGCTTGCTTCCGCCGGCTCGAAGACGCCGGCCACGCCCACACAACGCTCGACACCGGCGGTGGCCGCGCCGCCACCGAAGTGGCTGGAGCGCGATGGGTCAACGTCGTCCTGGGCAACCTCAAGCGGGCGATCAGTGGCACCTACCATGCCGTCAAACAAGCCAAGTATGCGCGGCGCTACCTGGCCGAAGCGGCGTACCGTTTCAACCGCCGGTTCCGCCTGCGCGAGACGCTGCCGCGACTTGCGACCGCGATGATGCGGTGCAAACCATGTCCGGAGCCGCGTCTGCGGATTGCGAGCAACTTTCATGGCTGAGAGTCGGGGCTAATCAGGTCGGCGAATGCTGCGGCAAACGTGGTTCCCAACTCGATTGCCTGATCTTCTGGCATGTCGTTTAGGCCATATAGCATGTTGAGGCACGGCGGCCGCACCCATTACGGCGCTGGTCGGCTCAGCCCTTCTTGTGAGCAAAGCGCGATTTGGGCGACACGTCCGTTGCCAGTTGGATAGCCGCCTCGGGAGATAGGCCGAGGACGCCCGTGAGGTGGAGGAACTCCATGATGTCCAACCGGCGGGCACCGGCCTCCACGGCGGAGAGCCGTTGCTGTGGCCAACCCAGCGTCGCCGCGAGGGCCGATTGGGAAATGCCCGCGGCTTCCCGGATTTCCCGTAGTCGGGCGACCAGTCGCCGGTAAGCCGAGGAGTAGATGGTCTTGGTAGCCATGATCGCGCCGAGTTGGGCGATCAAGGAAGCTATGGCACAACCACCGAATACATGAAATTTATGTAGAATCCGCTAAGATGTCTGCCCTTGCCTGTTCTTCCTGCCGCCGTCGAGACATGGCCCTTTACCTCGTCAACCCTGGTGTGGATCTCACTCTGGAGCTTTACATAGCCCCCAATCTGGAGGAAGCCGTTTGTATCCAGTGGGAGCGGGTCAAGGACATGGCCATCCGGCAGACTTTTGTCCGCAAGCTCGAGAAGCAGCTTGAGCGGCTGATAGTCGAATGCATGGACTGGGATTTGAAGGAACCGACCCCTGCGCAGGAGTCCTATGCCTCGCTCATCAGCAGGAAACTAGACGTATCCATTCCATCAGAGGCTAAGAAGTACAGATTCCACATGGCGCTGTTCATCGACACCTACAGCGAACAGTATCGGTCGGAGATGTGCAAGCCTCCCACGAAAAGCGCAGTAGAAATTGAAAAAGTACAGGCGCTTGTTGCGGAAAAATTAAGGTCCACCACCTCGGGCGACAGCGACCCGTGCTGACCACTTAGTCGAAGTAGACATCGCACTTCACACGTCCTCGAGGTTCATGATCGTGGAACGACATCTTTGATATGGCGAGGATCAGCACTGCGGAGCTCGAACGGAGACTAGAGCTCGCCCGCTCGCACCGGGAGGAAGAGCCGGCCTTCTTCCGCTGCCTACTGGACGCGAAGGTCTACGCCCACGCGCCGGCGTCGGACGACCACTCACGACTCCGGCTACTCCAGTTCCGACACCCGGACGGGTTTCATGCCGTTCCATTCTTCACGTCGATCGAGAAGGCCCGGCCTCCAACTGGGATTGCCGCCAAAATCATCCCGCTACTGGGGCGCCAGTTCCTGGAGCTCACGCGTGGCGCCACCGTGATGCTGAATCCCAATGACGGCGGCTGCGTTCTGTATCCAGAGGAAGTTGATGCGCTGCTGAAGACAGGTGCGGTTGCGCGCATCGAGAAAATCCACCTGGCCAACGACTTTTCCTTTCTGGTGAGCGACCAAACCAAGCCGCCGTCTTGGCTGATGTCTTGCCTTATGGGGCTCTACTCGCAGTTGTCTTTTGTGCAGGTTGCCTATCTATTGGAGGTTGCACCCTCGCATGCACCGGCTGAGCGGACGTTGCTAATTGTATTAGGGGTGGCACCAGAACATGCCGAACGCGCCGTCCGTGCCTCGATTACCGAGATCCAACCCTTTTGTGCACATAACGATGTGGCCTTGGACATTACGACCTTCGATCCAGCAAAAGAGACTCCGGCGTACTTGCGTCAACGAGGGGTCGAGCGGTTTTTCGGGCCGCCATTGAAATGATTCCCGAATTTGGACGATGGAATCACCATGCATTTCAATTCAACCTACGAGTATTGGCCATGACCACGCCAAAGGAACGCACGAGGGCGCTGGTTTGGGCTGGCGGCTTCCTCATCGAACTCGCTAGAGACGAGAGTCTTCCTCTTGCTGTTCGCCAGCGGGCAGTTGTAATCGCCCGACATTTCCCCACGGTAGAGGACGTATCAGCCATGGCTCTATTCCGCCACCCAACGGGCCTTGGAATGGGGTTGGACGAGCCGAACGAGGAGTCTTCAGTCTTCACTGAGAACCGCTGTGGGCCTTTGCGCTATTCAACTCGCCTAGCATGGCCAGAAGAGTAGCCAGAGGTGTCTCACCCGATCGCACATCACGGATGACTAGGAACCGCCAGCTCGCCTCGCCAGAAAAAGCAGGATTCGGGTTTCATCTGAGTCCAAGAGCTCCGCCTTGGTCTTTCTCTCCACGATGTTTCCGAATTCCGGGTGGACTTCCAAGCCAAACCGTGAAAGGGCCGACGAATTAGTCAACTTTGAGGCGATCGACAGAAGACGCCTGCCGACATCGTGAGTGTCAAGCGTTTCACGGATGGCGAGAGCATTGCCGCCGCTTTCAGGTTCACCCTGCCCAGGATTGCCCGCTATGAGCAGATCTATATTCACGGTTGGGCGAAGCATTCGCATACCTTGACGCAAACGGATCAGATCCGTTTCAGCTTGGCGTCCTCGCGCCAGCAGCAACCTCAGTTCACTGCGCAGTGCGAGATCTTGGACATCGTCCAGCAACTTGTCGGCGGTTTTTGGAACGAACCGGCCGGAAGCTGCAGCAAGCTCCTGATCTCTAGCTCGAACATAATCGAGCAACTTCCTGTCCTTTCGTAGCGTTGTCGCGGTTGGGCCTGTCCAAGAGGAAGGAATTCTTCCAGCCCTACCATCCAATGCGCGCTTCGCGAGAACAAACTCCTCGATCCGTGGCGGAACGATGCGGACCGGCGACCTCCGGAAATTCACCTCCGCGCTTGGGAGCCCTTGACCCACAATCGCTCTCGCACTACCGCTCGCGATGGCGTTACAGGCTTCCTCTAGTCGACTTAGCGTGCCGTTCCGTTCCTTCGGCCGCGAGGACTCATCTGCTTCCTTTCGAAGCGAAGCAAGCATCCGAGTCGACAAGGATTCGCTTGTCATAGGAGTGCCAGTGACAATTCTTTGGAGTCGAGGCTCTCCAGCCAGCCGGTCGCATTCGAATACTTCGCTGAAGTGGCCGAACCGTCGAAAAGCTCCTCCAGATCGTCGAAAGCCGAGCTATTGGAAAGAACCACAACTGCAAATTCATCGAGGATCAGTTTGCGGCGCGAAGGGTCGAGGCGGTAAAAGAGCTCTTCCTTCTTCGCGTGCCTTGCAATCTCAAGGAGCATTTCGTCCCGGGCTTCTCGGACGCCGATGGTGGGAACGAATCCCTCAATGTTCTTCGCCCCCTCAATGAGACCGGTGTATAGCTCAAGATGGTGAACTTCCTGCAGGGCGACCCCAAGCGTGCCGGGTTTCTGCGAAATCAACGCCAGCTGTTTTCCCTCGATGATGCCCGCGTCTTCAGTAGCGACACGTTGCAACCAACCGTCAAGTCTGGCTTCGGCCTCCTTCACATACCGGAGCTGGGCCTCCCATTCGGTCACAATGTTGTCAACCAGCTCTTCTTCGCTTCTGATCTCGGCCGCCAGCGCTCGCACAGGCAGTCCCTTTTGCCTACATTCGTAAAGGCGCTGGCGCAGTTCCTCAACTCGTTTTTGATGGATGATCACTTCCGCCATCAGATTATTGAGCTTGAGAACGAGCCCTGCGAGGAAGGCAGGTCCAGTTATGAAGTAGGGGCAAAGACTGCATGCACTGCCTCTCCAGACACCACCGTCCGAACATAACGTTCCCGGGCAAATGCCGTCGATTCGAAGTTCGATCAATGGACTCCGCTCCGAAACAAGAGTCCTAAGCAAACTGATGCCAGGTGGTGCATCGACACCGATCCGACTGAACATCCCTGCGAAGAATTCCTCGCGTTCCGCCACCCCCATGTCCAACAGAGCCTCTCTCGTCGGCGTTGTCGCCTGGAGCGCCGTCTCCATTGCCGTGGATACTCGTCGATTCGTAATGTCCTCGTAATACCAGGTCATGGCCAATGCTGAGTGCCCTACGAGCAGTCGGACAATCTTCGGATCTACGCCTAGATTCAGCAGCCGCGTAACACCTGTCACTCGAAGCGAATGGATGTCATACACCGGCGAGCCATCTTTTCGAAAGAAGCGGACATTGGTGTTGTTGATCAGGTTGTACTTCTTTTCCACGTGCCTCATCAGCGCTCTAAAATATTCAAGGACGATTTGCTGGCTGACGGGCTGAAATTCCTGCCGATCAGGATCCCGGAACATTGGATAGACCCAGACAGGATCGGCCATAGCTGCTTGCTCGGACGTCGAGTTCCCGCGATCGCTCACCGGACGAGCAATGGGGTTAAAGCGTTTCTGCCAATCGATGACCCGCTGCACGTTAGCCGCGATCTCCGCTCGCAACCAAGGGAACACATAGTCCCGGCCTGTCTTGTTCGTGGTGATCCGCATCCCTAGCCCTGCCTCTTCCCTCACCGGCGATAGCGAAATCCGCTGAATAAATCCTTCTGCGCGCCCACGGGTCGCTGTCGACAATTCGTTCTTCGTGATTTCCAACGACGAGATGTCGACGGTAAATTCGTCGCCTTCACCGCTGTCCAGAAACCTGCCTTGCTTGTGCCGGATTGGTATTTGCAGGAGGAGATCCATGAGTACGGCGAGACCGGGCCACCAGACCTGGCAAGACTGTCCAGTTTCCCGATCTATGACCCGCCTAGAGTCGAGGAGCCTGCCTCGATGCTCGCGGCTACGACTAAACTCAAAGTCGTTAGCTTGATTCTCAGCCACAAGCAACTCCAACACCTCCATGTCAACTGCATGACGTGTCGTGCTGGTCGGCCGCCCTCCATTCCTTTTGCCTTTGATGGACACAAGCTGATCGCTTACAGGGCAGACGAGTCCGTCAATACCATCCTCAATGCACGCGACTTTCCACGCTTTCTTCAAAACTCGAAATGCCGCCGCTTGCGCGTCAGCTGAAACCTTGTGATCAACGAGAAACTGGCGAAATGTCCGTTTCCCCTTGGAGGCACTCACCGATTGCAGGATATTGGGAGTTATGTCAGTGATTCTCGGCGGCACATCGTCGTCTTTCAGCGTGGAAATGAAATAGAGCCAGCGTGAGATCAGGCTACTGATTTTGTTTGCGCTCTTTCCGGCAACCCCAGGAAAAATCAGTCGCCAGTTCGCAACTTGACTCTTAAGGTTCGGCCCTGGATCCGGATTCCGTTTTGCGCTGTCCGACTTGGAGATGAATTTTGCATTTGGATTGTCAGCCCACGCCCAAAGGACAGGCTCCGCTTTGACTGATGGTCTTACGCGACGGTCGACAATCAAATTCTTGCTATAGAGCTCTGTAGGGCTGTATCCAGCGGCCTTCAATTGGAGAACCTCCAGCTTCCACATGCTGGTCAAGATGTAATTGCGCTCATCGTCAAGAGAAAGGCTGTCCCGCAACATTGCGATTTGCTCTGGAGAAATCGACCCCGTTTCAAAGCCTGGACACGCGAGGTTTACTGTTGCAAGAAGCAGACGTCCCTGTTCGCGGATTGTTGTGTTCTTCCCAAAAAGTGGTTCTAGCTTTCGGTAGTACTCGTCAGCGGCACTGACCGAACTCGCGGTTCTCAACAAACTCGAATAGAACTCGCGATACTTCAGTGGCAGCAACTCAGCGCCACGCCCATTCCCGACATTTCGCGGAAATAGCAAATAACCTTTGCTGACAAGCCACATCGCAAACCAACCCAAAACCAGCGGTCGTTGCACAAATCGAGAATTTGCTCCGGAATAGCCCTTTCGAACCGGATCATTGAACCACTCGATCAAGGGAGTGCAGACTCTTTTTAGAAATGTCTCTGAGCTCCTGCATCCATCGAGAAGCTCGAAGAGATTTGAGGTTGCAAGATTCCGCAGATCGCTTGAATTGACAGTCCAACTCATCGATCGAATATTTCCACGAACGATTTCCTCGCACACTCGCCTTTGTATATCAGGTGGCGCGTAGACAATGTTCCATGCGGGCGTAATCGGGTGATTGGCGAGGCTGCCCCATAGGCCGAGTTTTTCTATGGCGTCGTTCAGGGCGGCCATACTGCAATAGCGACCCGCCACTTGATTTACCTTCTTGCCAGCGCCGATCGTCTTGATTGCTAGAACTTCTGGCGATTCTTGGTTTTGTATCTTTAGCGTTCGCTTGATCTTTGATGCTCCAGAGCCGGTCCAGATTGTTTTGCTCGGCCGCATCAAAAAGTCAGTAAGAGCCCGATCGTGGGCATCGGCATACTCGTTGACCAATCGAATCAATTCATCGAATGGAATGTCCTTCAACAAAACAAACGAGTCACCCGCTGCGCACACAAATGGAGCGCAGTCGCCGATTCGGTTGTACGTCAGCACGTTGCGTGCAGTCCGTCTTGAGATAACGCGCTGAACCATCATCTAATTTCTCGTTCCTGCCGCTAGAGCGTGGCGCATCGCGGCCATGTCCAGCGTTCCATAGTCGTGTTGACTCAATCTCGACCGCTGTCCAAGGCAAACCTGGACTGAACCCACATCACCGCCGACCAGACGCCTTATGAGATCGCTGTAGAAGTGGCGCATTCCATGTGGGGATCTCCTCGATCGGAACGGAATTTCTCCAATTCGGTTGACTGCTCGTACAAATGCCTTTTTTACGTTCGACATGGCAAGCATGTCTCCTTGGATTTCGGGTCGACGCGGATCAGTGTTGACAAATAGGAATGGATGACGCCTCGCCAGAGGCATCCTCGATCTCTTTTGGATGACCCTGACAATCAGCGATTCGAACTCCCTTGCGGCCCGTTCACTCGCCCAAAATATCTGGCGCATTTCGCCGGTATCGTTCGTCTGCCTAATACCCTTGAAACCCGCCGTTTTTCCGCGATTGATGCCGTTGTCCGATTCGGCCATTTGAGGGCGAGGTACAAGCCCAAAGGTGTTCTTCAAGAAGTCAGACCGCGTTGTCCTTTCTTCGCCAATTTTTCCGCACCAACGCGATGTCCATGGGTTTGCGATCACCACCAAAGGAAGGTCAGCGAAGATGTCCCCGGGGAAAAATGTCGTCCTGTAGTTACCTGGCAGGACGTCGCAGATCCATAGATTTAAGGACTCTGAAAGGCGCGGCCCCCCGAAAAAACCGAGGAGCCAAATCGCCTTGAACGTATCGTTCTGCTCGGCGTCAATCAGATTCCAAGCGACTTCTTCGCTCATTCCTGAAAACCCTTTTGCGCCTCCTTTAGTGCGCGCGCGCCCGGGGATTCGGATATCGATCACTGGCGATTCACGCCTGATCGCTAGGTGACTAAAAAAGTCTGTCTCGTTGCATGCCATCAGCTTCCAAAAGCTTTTTTGGCTTCTAGATGGAGGCGGCAGAGGCACCGTTGATTTGCCAAGCAATGGCAAATATCCGAATTCGCGTTGGCAGAAATCGCTGAATGCGACGATATGGCGAACCTGTGCCTTTAGGCCGTCGCGAGCAAGCGGCTTCCAGTTGAGGTCGTCGTCCCCACGATGTCTCGCGAGAATGTAGTCCTGAACGAGCTTTCGTAGCCCGATTCCGTCCAGGGACGGCGACCCGATTTGGGAGTAGAACTTCATCAGGCCAGAAACGCTTCGGATAAACTGCAACACCTGCGCGTAGGACCTTTCAAAGCTCAGTTCCGACAAAGCCCATGCCAGCGCCTCTTGATGAACTTCGACTTCACCCGCTCGGCTGCTCCAGATTGCGGGCGCGACAAGGCCGTCCGATCGAACGACGTCGGCAACAGTTACGCCATCTGGCAGATCTGAATCCACGGCTATTAGCTCACTTCCCGTTTCCATCAGTCACCGGATCAATCTAGATCCGCGCCAAACCCTGTTAGGGCAAAGCTCAAGACGGAGGCAGCTGCCTCGACGTCCCTGACTCCCAACCATTGCAGTTGGGTCGAACCATGATGGAAATACCGAGGCCTGGGAGGCACTCGGGAGGATGTAGCGGGGGCAACACTATCACATAGGGGCTAAAAGCAACCTCCCCAGGCGCTCCAAGACGCCATTCAGGAGCCTATGAATGCCTCAAGGAACAGTCTCGGTAGGGGCTATAAGCCGGTGATCGGCGGCTCGTCCCACTCCTCGAAATACACCTTCGGCCGGCGCGGCAGCGCCGCGGCCTGCGCCTCGATGGCGTCCAGCCCGAGGCGCAATTCATCCGCCCAGGCAGTGGCGCGTGCGCCGGCACCGACCATCGCGCCGAGCCGGCGAATGTAGTCGAGGATGCCATCGACGCTGCGATGGTTGGAAATCCACACTTCCACCCCGGCCTTGACCAGCTCGCGGGCGATGTCGGCCTGGATGTCGGAAAAGCCGACCACGAAGTCCGGCTGCAGCTTGAGGATCTCGCCGATCTTCGCGCTGGTGAAGGCGCTGACCTTGGGCTTCTCGCGGCGCGCCTGCGCTGGCCGCACGGTGAAGCCGCTGATGCCGACGATGCGGTCCTGCTCGCCCAGCGCGTACAGGACTTCGGTGGGCTCTTCGGTGAGGCAGACGATGCGCTGCGGGCCCACCGCGGCGCGGCTCACGGATAAAGCATCCGCTTCGACCACGCGCCGTCCGCGTCGCGTTCGTGCAGCCAGCGCTCGTGCAGGCGGAACGTGGCGGCGTACCAGAATTCCACCGCGCGCGGCACCACCCGGAACCCGGTCCAGCGCGGCGGACGCGGCACCTCGCGGCCTTCGAACTCGGCCTCGAACCTGGCCAGCCGCGTCTCGAAGGTGTCCCGCGCGTCCAGCGTGCGCGACTGCTCCGAGGCCCAGGCGCCCAGCTGGCTGACCCGCGGCCGGCTGGCGAAATAGGCGTCGGCCTCGGCGTCCGTGACCAGTTCGACGTCGCCCTCGATCCGCACCTGCACGCCGTTGCGCACGCGCGGCCAGTGGAACAGCAGCGCCGCCTGCGGATTGGCCTGCAGCTCGCGGCCCTTGCGGCCGTCGAGGTGGCTGTAGAACACGAAGCCGTCGGCATCGAACGCCTTCAGCAGGACGACGCGCGCTGACGGCCGGCCGCCGTCGCCGACCGTGGCCACGGTCATCGCGGTGCGGTCGGGCTCGCCGGCAGCAGCGGCCTCGTCGAAGAGGGTCTGGAAGGTAGCGAGGATGTCGTCGGGCAAGGTCTGCATGCGCGCATTGTCGCGCGCATGGGCGCCGCGCGCACGCTTCAGTCGACGACGAAGCTGACCCGCAGATTGACCCGCCATTCCTGCACGTTGCCGCTTCCGTCGGTGACCACCTTGATCTCGTTGACCCAGGCGCCCTTGATGTTCTTGACCGATTCGGCGCACTTCTTCAGCCCGTGCTTCACCGCGTCCTCCATGCTGGTGGCGGACGAGGCGTTGAGTTCGATGACCTTGGCAACGGACATGGCAGATCTCCTGCTACCCGGCGGGTTGCCGGTGTCGCAGCTTCGCCGCGCATGCGTTAATTCCGCGCAGTCATGGCCGCCCCGTGCCGCACTGCTAGCATGTTGCGATGCAAAACCGCGATCACCTCGTCCTGGTCGGCCCGATGGGCTCCGGCAAGAGCACGCTGGGCCGGGCGCTGGCCGAGCGGCTGCAGCGGCCGTTCGTGGACGTGGACGCACGCATCGAGGCCGAAGCCGGCTGCAGCATCGCCGCATTGTTCGAGTCCGAGGGGGAGACCGGTTTCCGCGCCCGCGAAGCGCGCGTGCTGGCGGCCGTGCTGGCCGAGCCGGCCGCCGTGGTCGCCACCGGAGGCGGCGCGGTGCTGGCGCAGGCCAACCGCGCGGCGATGCGCGATGCCGGCATCGTCGTCTACCTGCAGGTGGATGCCGCCACCCAGCTGGCGCGCCTGCAGGACGACAGCACCCGCCCGCTGCTGCAGGCACCCGACCGCGCACAGCGGTTGTCCCAGCTGCAGGCGCAGCGCGAACCGCTGTACCGCGCCACAGCGCATCTGCTGTTCGATGCTTCCAGCCTTGCGCCGGAAGCCGCCGCCGCGACGCTGGCCGGGCAACTGGACAACCTCGGAGCCACCACCGGCATGAGCACGCCCCTGCAGAAGTTGACGGTCGCCGCCGCTACGCCCTATTCCATCCACATCGGTGCCGGCCTGCTCGACGATGGCGCGCTGCTGGCGCAGCCGTTGCGCGGCCGGCATGCCCTGGTCGTCAGCGACGCCAACGTCGCACCGCTGTATGCCGACCGCGTGGAAGCCGCGCTGCGCGCCGCGCGCCCGGGACTGCACATCGCCCACCACGTGATCGCCGCCGGCGAGGCTGAAAAGACGCTGGCGAATTTCAGCGGCGTCATCGACGCACTGGCGACGCTGTGCGCCACCCGCGACGCCTGCGTGTACGCGCTCGGTGGCGGCGTGGTCGGCGACCTGGCCGGCTTCGCCGCGGCCTGCTGGATGCGCGGGATCGACATCGTGCAGCTGCCGACCACGCTGCTGTCGATGGTGGATTCCTCGGTCGGCGGCAAGACCGCGGTGGACATCCCGCAGGGCAAGAACCTGGTCGGCGCCTTCCACATCCCGCGCGCGGTGATCGCCGATACCGCGACCCTGCGCACGCTGCCGCCGCGCGAACTGCGCGCCGGCCTGGCCGAAGTCATCAAGTACGGCGCCATTGTCGACGCCGGTTTCCTGCACTGGCTGGACGCGCACCACGCCGCCCTGCTGGCCGGCGACGACGCCATGCTGGCCGAGGCGATCGCCCGCAGCTGCGCGCACAAGGCGGCGATCACCGCGCGCGACCCGCTGGAGCACGGCGAGCGCGCGCTGCTCAACTTCGGTCACACCTTCGGCCACGCCATCGAGGCCGAACAGGGCTATGCCGAGGGCCTCAACCACGGCGAGGCGGTGGCGGTGGGCATGCTGCTGGCGGCGCGCCTGTCGGCCGCGCTGGGGCTGGCCTCATGGACCGATGCGGAAGCGTTGCGCGCGCTGCTGCTGCGCTTCGGCCTGCCGGTGGACGTACCCGCCGGGTTGGCACCGGAAGCGCTGCTGGCGCGGATGCGGCTGGACAAGAAGGTGCAGGCCAGCGGGCTGCGCTTCATCCTGTGGGACGGTGCGGGCGCGGCGCGGATCGTCGCCGACGTGGATGAGAGCGCCGTGCTGGCGGTGCTGCGCGACGCCGGTTGAGCCCCGGCGCGGCTCACTGCCCCGGCGGCGGCTCCCACAGCTCGATCTTGTTGCCGTCCGGATCGACCACCCAGCCGAACCGGCCGTGTTCGGAGTCCTCGCGCTTGTCGAGCACCTCGCAGCCTTCCTCGCGCAACGCGGCCAACAGCGCGTCCAGATCGGCCACCCGGAAATTGACCATGAACGGCGCGGTGCTGGGCGCCATGTAGTCGGTGTCGGCGGCGAACGGACTCCACAGCGTCATCCCCGGCGCGCTGTCCGGGCCTCCCCACTGGAACACCACCCCGCCCCAGTCGGTGACGTCCAGGCCCAGATGCTCCCGATACCAGGCGTTGAGGCGCTTGGGGTCGGGGGATTTGAAGAAAATGCCGCCAATACCGGTCACGCGTTGCATGTCATCTCCCCTGGTTGGCTACTGCTTGGCCCATCGCGCCGGGCGCGCGAGCGCCGGTCCAGCACCTTACAATGCCGCCCCATGCGCCTGCTGCTGCAACAACGTCCCGACGGCCGCGAAGCCCCGCGCTTCGTCCAGCTCCAGCTCCAGCCCGACCTGCTGGGCGGCTGGGAGCTGCTGCGCGAGACCGGCCAGACTGGTGGCCGCAGCAGCCTGCGCAAGACCTTGTACAGCGACCAGCCCAGCGCCCTTGCGGCACTGGAGAAAGAACGCGACGCGCAGCTGAAGAAAGGCTTCCAGCTGGTGTTCGCGCAGGGCGCAGACGCGCCGAAATGACCGCCGCCGCGGCCGGCCGGCGCCGGCCCGCATGACCGTTCCCGCCGTCGCACCGCGCACCGGCAAGCACATCCCCATGGAGCAACGCCCTTGTCCACGCCCCTGAAGAACGATCGCTTCCTGCGCGCGCTGCGCCGCGAACCGGTGGACTGCACCCCCGTCTGGCTGATGCGCCAGGCCGGCCGCTACCTGCCGGAGTACCGCGCCACCCGCAAGGCCGCCGGCAGCTTCCTGGGCATGGCCAAGAATCCTGAAATCGCCTGCGAAGTGACCCTGCAGCCGCTGCGCCGGTTCCCGCTGGACGCGGCCATCCTGTTCTCCGACATCCTCACCGTGCCCGACGCGATGGGCCTGGGCCTGTATTTCGTCGAAGGCGAAGGCCCTAAGTTCGAGCGCCCGCTGCGCAGCGTCGCCGATATCGACGCGCTGGCCGTGCCCGACATGGGCAGCAGCCTGCGCTACGTGATGGACGCGGTCAGCCTGATCCGCCGCGAACTGGACGGCGCGGTGCCGCTGATCGGTTTTTCCGGCAGCCCGTGGACGCTGGCCTGCTACATGGTGGAAGGCGGCGGCAGCAAGGACTGGGGCAAGGTCAAGGCGTTGGCGCTGAACGAGCCGGCGGCGATGCACAAACTGCTGGGCACGATCACCGATGCGGTGATCGCCTACCTGTCGGCACAGCACGCGGCGGGCGCACAGGCGCTGCAGGTGTTCGACACCTGGGGCGGCACGCTGGGGCCGGCGATGTACCGCGAATTCTCGCTGCCCTACCTCACCCGCATCGCCGCCGGGCTGAAGGCGCTCGGGGTGCCGGTAATCCTGTTCGGCAAGGGCAACGCGCCGCATCTGGACGCGCTGTTCACCAGCGGCGCGGACGCCATCGGCGTGGACTGGACGGTAACCCTGGAAGACGCCGCGCGCCGCAACGGCGGCCGGGTGGCGCTGCAGGGCAACATGGACCCGGCGATGCTGTACGGCAGCCCCGACGCGGTGCGCGCGCAGGCACGCGCGGTGCTGGACAGCTACCGCGACGGCAACGGCGGCAGCCGCGAGGGCCACGTGTTCAACCTCGGCCACGGCATGTCGCCGGACATGAACCCCGACCACGTCGCCGCGTTGGTGGACGAAGTGCACGCCTACAGCGCGCGCTGATTACTGCAGGCAACGGTTAGCACCCGGCACCGCCGGGGCGTCGCAACCACAAGCTGCGACAAGCACCCGGCGCGACCGCGGCAGCGCAACCAAGCGAGTATCGCGGAGCGACTTGTGCTGTCGCGGTCGCGCCGGGTGCGCTGCCACAAAGAAGCCGACCTCGAACCCGCTAAACCGCTGTCGCCAGCAGCGTCTCCAACGCCTGCCCCAGCATCTCCCCGGTCACCGGCTTGCGCAGGAAGCCATCGAAGCCGGCCGCGCGCGCCTGCGCTTCCGCATCGCCGTCGGAGCGCGCCGTCACCGCCAGCAATGGTGCCGCGAAGCCGCGGTCGCGCAGCGCGCGCGCCAGTGCCAAGCCGTCCATGCCGGGCAGGTCCAGATCCAGCAGTGCGACATCGAAGCGACCGGTGGCCGCTTCGGTCAACGCGCCGAGGCCATGACCGACGTGCGTCACCGCGTGGCCCTGCGCCCGCAGCAGGCCGGCGATGGCTTGCGCCACGATGGCGTCGTCCTCGACCAGCAACAGCGCGCGGCCTGCGGAGGTCGATGCCGACGGTGCCGATGATGCGCGTGCGACCGGAGGCTCCACCACCGGCAACGGCAGCTCCACGATGAAGCGGGCGCCCTGCCCCGGCGCGCTTTCCACCGTGATGCGGCCAGCCATCGCTGCCGCCAGTTCCTGCGAGATCGCCAGCCCAAGGCCGCTGCCGCCATAGCGGGCCGCAGTGCGCGCGCCGTCGGCCTGTTCGAAGCGGCGGAACAACCGCTCGCGCTGCTCCGGATTGAGCCCCGGGCCGCTGTCTGCGACCACGAAGCGCACGCCCTGCGGCTGCAGCGCCACCACCTCCAGCGACACGTGTCCGGTTTCGGTGAACTTGACCGCGTTGCCGATCAGGTTGAGCAGGATCTGCTGCACGCGGGTGCGGTCGCCCTGCAGCGCGCGCGGCGCGTCGGCATCGATGTGTTCGGCGAACACCAGCCCCTTGCGCTCGGCCAGCGGCGCCATCAGCTCCGCCACCTCGCCAAGCAGCGGCTTCAGCGCGAACGGCGCGTCCACCAGCTCCAGCCTGCCGGCCTCGATGCGCGCCATGTCCAGCGCGTCGTTGACCAGCCGCAGCAGGTGCTCGCCGGCGCGACGGATGGCATCGACGTGACCGCGCTGCTGCGTATCCAGCGGCGTGCCCCGCAACAGCTCGGCCATGCCCAGCACGCCGGTCATCGGCGTGCGCACTTCGTGGCCGAGGGTGGCAAGGAAGCGCGACTTGGCCTGCGACGCCTGTTCGGCCAGCGTGCGCTTGTGTTCGGCCAGCTGCCAGGCGTGGCGGCGCTTCAGGCGCTGGCGATACGCCAGCGCCAGCCAAGCCAGCAAGGACAGTGACGCCAGCGCCCACGCCGCCAGCGCCCAGCCGCTGCGCCACCACGGCGGCGACACCACGAACGCCAGCTGCTGTTCGGCGGCGGCATTGCCGGCGGCGTCCTGGCCGCGGATGCGCAGCACGTAGCGACCGGGCGCAAGGCCGGTGAACACGCGCTCGCCGCTGCCGCCCAGCGCCACCCAGCTGCCGTCGAAGCCGTCCAGCCGCGACCAGTAGCGGTTGGCGGCCGGATCATCGAAGGCCAGCAGGCGCGCGCGCACCCGGAACTCGCGATCCTCGTTGCCCAGCACCACGCCGGGCAGCGGCGGCAGCGCCTGCCACTCGCCCTCGCGGCGCACCGCGATGCCGTCGAAGCGCAACACCGGCCGCAGCGCGGCAGCATCGGCAGCGCCAGTCTCGACCAGCCGCAGGCCGCCGTCGGCGGTGGCCGCGACCAGCACGCCGTCGTCGCGCAGCAGCGCCGCGCGGTCCAGGTATTCCTCGCTGCCGCCCGCATCGCGGGTGCCGATGCGGCGCAGATTGCGACGCGTGGGCTCCCAGCGATACAGCCCGCGCGAAGTGGTGATCCAGACCCGGCCGCGGGCATCCACCAGCAGCGCCGCTGCCGCCACCGCCGGCATGCCGAAACGCGCATCGATGCGCTCCACCCGCGACCAGCCGGCGGCGCCGCGCCGGTAGCGCTCCAGCCCGCTCAGGCGCTGCACCCACAGCGTGTTGGCACCATCGAAGGCGAGCGCGAACACGCGTTCGCTGCCCAACTCCGGCTGCGGCTGGAACCGCCTGCCGGCGGCATCGAAACGCAGCAGGCCGGTGCTCGTCGCGAGCCAGGGTTCGCCGGCCGGGGCCAGCGCCATGTCCTCGATATCGGCATCGCCCAGCCCGCCGACCGATCCTGCGGGTATGTCGCGCAGGATCGCGCCGGTGGCCGCATCGCGCTGCTGCACGCCGGCGCCGGGCGCGGCCAGCCACAGGCTGCCGTCTCTGGCCGGCAACAGCCGGGTTACCAGACTGGACGGCGCCGGGGCCTGCGCGTCGCTGGCGGTCCACTCGTCGATGGCGCCGTCTGTACCTATCCGGATCAGCCCGCCGCGGTGCGACACCCACAGCCGCCGCGCCGCGTCCTCGGCGATCGCCGCCAGCTTGACGTTGCGCAGCCGCTCCAGCGCGTCGGCACCCAGCGCGGCAACGGCGCCGTCGGCATCCATGTGCTCGATCACCCCACCCAGCCCGCCCAGCCAGGCGCCGCCGTCGCCAGCCTTGCCCAGCGCGCGGTAGATCCCGCCCTGCAGGCCGTCCGCAGCGCCGTGGAATTCCGCCAACTGGCGCCAGTCCGAACGCAGGTAGCCCAGGCCCAGGCCCATCAGCGGCACCCACAGTGCACCGTCGCGCTCGATCGACAGCGTGCTGACCGCGCGCGGAATGTCCGGACCGCCCAGCGGCACCGGCACCGGCACCGGCGGCGCATCGCCACGCTGGTGCCACAGACCGCGCTGGCTGCCGATCCAACGGTCGCCGCGCGGATCGGTGGCAAGCGCCATCATCGCATTGGGGCGATGGAACATCGGCGACCACGCCGGCTGCACCCAGCTGCCGCGCGCGTGCCGCCAGACGCCGGCCGATGTGCCGGCCCACAGCCCGTCCGGCTGCTGGGCCAGCGTGTACACCATCGGCTCACCTTCGGCGCCGGGCAGCGCCACCCGCTCGAACGCGCCGTCACCGCGACGGCGGGCAAGGCCGGCGGTGGTGCCCACCCACAGCACGCCGTCGGCATCGGTGGCCAGGGCCAGGATGGTGTCCGACGGCAGCCCGTCGCGCGCCGCGGAAAAATGCCGCATCGCCCCGCTGGCATCGATGCGGGTCAGGCCGCCGTCGTAGGTGCCCAGCCAGACCGCGTCGCCCTGCCGCGACAGCGCCCACACGTCGTCGCTGACCAGCGACGGATGGGTGGCCTTGCGGTAATGGGTGAAGCGCTGCCGGCTCGCATCGAGCACGCTGACGCCTTCGCCTTCCACCGCCACCCAGATCCGGTCCGCCGCGTCCACCAGCAGCGCCTGCACGTGGTTGCCCGGCAGGCCGCCGCCGGCATCCGGGGCGTAGCGCCAGACCCGCATGCCCACGCCATCGAAGCGGGCCAGGCCGTCAACGGTGCCGATCCACAGGTAGCCATCGGCATCGCGCGCCAACGCCTTGATCTCCGAAGAAGGCAGGCCCTGCGCCGGGCCGGCCACGCGGAACCGCGGGCGCTCTGGCACCCCCGCCAGCGCGCAGGCGCAGGCCAGCCACAACAGCAGCACGAACCGGAATCGATGCGTCATGTCCCCTCCCCGACGCCGATGCTGGCAACGCTACGTTGCACTTGCAAGCACGCTGTGCACATCCCGGCATGCCTAGAATCCCGCCATGCCACGCCGATATCGCCACCGCCCCGCTCTTGCCGCCCTTGCGCTGCTGTCCGCCTGTGCACTGGCCAGCGCCGGCGAACCGATGCACTACGCGATCGATCCCGTGCACACGCGGGTGATGTTCGAAATCGACCACGCCGGATTTTCCAAGGCCATCGGCACCCTCTCCGGCAGTACCGGCAGCCTGCAATTCGACGAGGGCGACTGGAGCACCGCCAAGCTCGACGTGACGCTGCCGATGCAGCGCCTGGACATGGGCGATTCCGGCTGGTCGGCATCGTTGTTCGCCCCGCGTTTCCTCGACGTCCAGCGCTATCCGCAGGCGCGCTTCGTCTCCACCCGGGTGGAGCGGCTGCAAGACAATCGCGGCACCGTCTGCGGCGACTTCACCCTGCGCGGCGTCACCCGGCCGCTGTGCATGCAGTTCAAGCTCAACCGCATCGCCCGTTACCCGCTGCCGCCGTTCCGCCACACCGCCGGCTTCTCCGCAACCGCAACGCTCAAGCGCAGCGACTTCGGCATCACCGCCTGGCAGTCATTGATTGGCGACGCCATCGAACTGCGCATCGAAGCCGAGCTGACCCGCAGCAAGGGCGACGACCGTCGCGAAACGCCAGCCGCCGGCACCGCGACCCGATGAATCAACCGATTTCCGCGAGAAAGCACATGCCGCTGAAAAACACGCACGAACGATGGGGCTGGGTCAGCCAGGTGCTGCACTGGCTGATCGCGCTCCTGATCCTGGCGATGGCCTGGCTGGGCCTGACCATGGGAGACCTGCCCAACGGCCCGGACAAGATCGCCACCTATGCGCTGCACAAGTCGCTCGGCCTGAGCATCCTCGCGCTGGTGGCGCTGCGGCTGCTGTGGCGCCTGTACGCCAGCGCACCGGCGCCGTTGGCGGGCACGCCGCGCTGGCAGGAACGCATCGCCGGCGTGACGCACATGACGCTGTACACGCTGCTGCTGGCGCTGCCGCTGAGCGGCTGGCTGCTGAACTCCGCGGCCGGCTTCCCGCTGCAATGGTTCGGCCTGTTCAACCTGCCGGCGCTGGCCGGCCGCGACGACGCCCTGCACGCGCTGGCCGGACAGGCGCACGAACTGCTGTTCTGGGTGCTGGCCGGGCTGGTGGTGCTGCATGCCGCGGCCGCGCTCCACCACCACCTGTTCCTGGGCGATGCCACCCTCGCCCGCATGCTGCCGCGCGGCTGGCTGCGCGCCGGCGCCGCCGCCGCCAAAACGGAGAACCACGATGCGTAAGTTGCTGCTGCCGGCGCTGCTGGCCCTGTCCATCCCGGCCGTCGCCGCCGACTACGTGCAGGCGCCCGGCTCGACACTGGCGTTCGCCGGCAAATACCAGGGCGAGGTGTTCGTCGGCCGCTTCCCCGGCTTTTCCACCAGGCTGTCGTTCGACCCGCGCAAGCTGGACGGTTCACGGCTGGAGGTGAC
Source organism: Thermomonas fusca DSM 15424 (assembly GCF_000423885.1). Taxonomy (GTDB): domain Bacteria; phylum Pseudomonadota; class Gammaproteobacteria; order Xanthomonadales; family Xanthomonadaceae; genus Thermomonas; species Thermomonas fusca. The sequence goes on from NZ_AUIV01000024.1 coordinate 23,008, forward strand.
CATCCCGATGGCCACCGCCACCACCCGCAATGCCGATTACGACGGCGAGATGCGCGGCACCGCGTTCTTCGATGCGACGAAGTTTCCCCAAGCCACCTACGTGGCCACGAAGTTCCGCGCACTCGGCGGCAACCGCTACGCCGCCGACGGCACCCTGACCCTGCGTGGCGCCAGCAAGCCGGTGACGCTGACCTTCGAGTGGACGCAGGGCGCGAACCCGGTGCTGTTCGGCCGCGCCGCGGTGCAGCGGCTGGATTTCGGGGTGGGCGGCGGGCAGTGGGCCGACACCGGGCTGATCCCCAACGCCATCGCGGTGAGTACGCGGGTGTTGCTGAAGTCCGCGCCGTGATGGCGCCGCCGGCCCGCTACGCGCCGGCGCAGAAGCCGCGCACGCGCTCGGCGTCGAACGGCCAGTCCAGCTCGGCGCCGCTGTCGTCGTCGCACAGCACCGGCACGCGCAGCCCGTAGCGCGCTTCCAGCGCCTCGTCGTCGTCGACGAACACGGTGTCGAATTCCGGAATCCGCGCCACCGCCAGCACCTCCAGCGCCAGGTCGCACAGGTGGCAGCGGTCGCGCTGGTAGAGGATCAGGGCCATACGCTCGCGTCCTTGGTGCGGTGATTGCCGGCCTAGAATAGCCACCTCCCCCCGTCCGGCAATCCCCACGCACATGGCCGTTTCCACCTTCGACCTCTACAAGATCGGCATCGGTCCCAGCTCGTCCCATACCGTCGGCCCGATGCGCGCCGCCGCGCGCTTCGTCAGCCACTGGCTGCAGGAGAACGACGTGCTGGCGCGCACCGCGCGGATCCGCGCCGAAGTGTTCGGCTCGCTGGCGCTGACCGGCCGCGGCCACGGCACCGACAAGGCGGTGCTGATGGGGCTGGAAGGCCACTGGCCGAACCAGATCGACCCCGACATCATCCCGCCGGCGCTGGAGCGCATCCGCGCCAGCAAGCGCCTGCGCCTGGGCGGCCAGCACGAGATCGCCTTCGACGAGAAGCGCGACCTGGTGATGAACAAGCGCCAGAAGCTGCCCTTCCACACCAACGGCATGCGTTTTTCCGCCTTCGATGCCGAGGGCGTCGAGCTGGCCACCCGCGACTATTACTCGGTTGGCGGCGGCTTCGTGGTCAACCAGGACGAGGCCGCGGAGGACCGCATCGTCGCCGACACCACCCCGCTGCCGCATCCGTTCAACAGCGGCGCCGAACTGCTGGCCGAATGCGAGCGCAGCGGACTGAGCATCGCCCAGATGATGTTCGAGAACGAAAAGGCCTGGCGCAGCGAGGACGAAATCCGCGAAGGCCTGCGCGAGCTTTGGCAGGCGATGCAAAGCTGCGTGGCGCGCGGCATGCGCGCCGGCGGCACCCTGCCGGGCGGCCTGCACGTGGCGCGACGCGCGCCGGCCCTGCACGCGGAGCTGGCGTCGAAGCCGGAAGCCGCGATGCGCGACCCGCTGACCGTGCTGGACTGGGTCAACCTGTACGCGCTCGCCGTCAACGAGGAAAACGCCGCCGGCGGCCGCGTGGTCACCGCGCCCACCAACGGCGCGGCCGGCATCCTGCCGTCGGTGCTGCACTACTACGAGCGCTTCTGCGCCAGCGAAAAGGACGCGGCCGCGCGCGAGCAGGGCATCTTCACCTTCCTGCTCACCGCCGCCGCGATCGGCATCCTGTACAAGGAAAACGCCTCGATCAGCGGCGCCGAAGTCGGCTGCCAGGGCGAAGTGGGCGTGGCCTGCTCGATGGCCGCCGCCGGCCTGACCGCGGCGCTGGGCGGCAGCCCCGGCCAGATCGAGAATGCCGCCGAAATCGGCATGGAACACAACCTCGGCCTGACCTGCGACCCGATCGGCGGGCTGGTGCAGATCCCCTGCATCGAACGCAACGCGATGGGCTCGGTGAAGGCGATCAACGCCAGCCGCATGGCCCTGCGCGGCGACGGCCAGCACAAGGTGTCGCTGGACAAAGTGATCAGGACCATGCGCGAGACCGGCCGCGACATGCAGGACAAGTACAAGGAAACCAGCCGCGGAGGCCTCGCGGTCAACGTCATCGAGTGTTGAAGGCTGGGACGGAGATCAAGACCTCAGCCCTCGGGCCGCTATCGGTTTCAAGGTAATCTCGTTGGCACGGGATCCACGGGGAAATCTCGATCAGCTGTCCATCCGCCAAAGGTCATGCTTTCGCGCTCCGCCGGGCCTTCCAGCGCCTGCTGCGGCCGTGGCTGCTTTTGCTCACGCTGGCCACGCCGCTGAGTGCTGGCGCGCTGGAAGCCGACAAGCCGTTCAGCGATTACGTCGTCGACAGCTGGGACGTGAAGCAGGGCCTGCCGCAGATCAGCGTGCTGGCGATGACCCAGGACGCCGATGGCTACCTGTGGTTCGGCACCCAGGGCGGGCTGGCGCGCTTCGACGGGGTGCGCTTCCGCCGCTACAACCCGCGCGACACCCTCGGCGTGAACAGCAACATCCAGGCACTGCTGGCCGACCGCCAGCGACGGCTGTGGATCGGCACCACGCTGGGCCTGCTGGTGCTGGAGGACGGGCGTTTTCGGCGGGTGCTGCCGGCGGATGCCGACGGCAAGCCGGCGCTGGCCTTCCCGGTACGGGCGCTGGCGATGACCGACGGCCGTGTACTGGTGGCAGGTGCGGAGGGCGTCTACACCCCCGAGGGTGGCCGCCTGCGCCTGTTGCATGTCCTGCCCGAGCCGGCCTTGAGCCTGCTGGTGCGCCCCGACGGACTGTGGGCCGGCGGCGCCGGGCGGGTCTACCGGATCCGTCCGGGCACGACCGAGGCCATCCCGCTGCCGGCAGCGGCAGGCAGCCCGGTCACCGCGCTGGCCTGGCACCACGGCCGCATCTGGGCGGGCGGCAACCGCGGCCTGTTCCGCTTGCAGCACGGCGCCTTCCTCGGCGCGGGCACGGGCAGCGCGCCGACCATCGAGGCGATGGCCAGCGACCGCGACGACAACCTGTGGATCGCGACCTCGCAGTATCTGGAGCGGTGGCGCGGCGGCCAGCCGATCGAACGCATCCAGGACAGCCGCGGCAGCATCGCCATTCGCGCGATCTACGAGGACCACGACGGCAACCTGTGGCTGGGCAGCCAGACCGAGGGCGTGGCGCGGGTCTGGAATGGCTATACCCGCCGCCTGGACCAGTCCGTTGGCCTCGCCAACCCGCTGCTGTGGGCGATTTCCGGGGCACCCGACGGCAGCGTCTGGCTGGGCACCGTCAACGGGGTGGAAGTCTGGCGCGATGGCCGCATCCAGCAGGCGGTGGCCGGTGCGCGGCTGCCGCACCCGGAAGCCTACAGCCTGCTGGCGGAAGCCGGCCAGGTCTGGATCGGCACCCGCGCCGGTGCGGCCGTGCTGCGCGACGGCCGGCTGGAGCAGCCGGCGGTGCTGGCGCCGCTGCGCAACCTGCAGATCAACGGCATCGTCCGCGATCGCGGCGGGCGGCTGTGGTTCGCCAGCAGCGACGGGCTGTTCATGCTCGGCCGCGACCATCGGCTGCTCCGCTACGGCCTGACCGAAGGACTGGCCGACGCCCGCATCCGCATCGTCCACGAAACCCGCGACGGCCGCCTGCTGGTGGGCTCCACCCGTGGCCTGTACGAATGGCGCGGCGGCCGCATCCTCGCGCTGGGTCGGCAGACCGGGCTCGATGACGAGATCGCCGTCACCGCCCTGCTCGAGCTGGCGAACGGGCACTGGCTGGTGGGCAGCAGCAACGGCGACAGCCTGCACCTGTTCGACGGCAAGCGCTGGCACGCCTTCGGCAGCAGCCGCGGCCTGCCGATCAACATCCCCTTCCACCTCGCCGAGGACGTCGGCAGCCTGTGGGTGGCCGGCATGCAGGGCGTGTACCGGCTGCCGCTGGCGCAGCTTGAGCGTGCGCTGCAGTCGCCGGCCCTGCAGCTGGACCCGCAGCTGGTCATCAACTCCGGCTTCGACCGCCCCGGCGGCCAGCAGGACAAATGCTGCAACGGTTCCGGCAACGGCCGCGGCCTGCTGCGCGACGGCCAGCTGTGGCTGCCTACCCGCGACGGCGCGCTGCTGGTGCAGCTGGCCACCGCCGAGGCCGGCACGCCGCGGCCGGTGCGGATCGAAGCGGTGGCGACGCAGGGCCGCGCCTACGCTGCCGGCAAGGACGCACTGCGCCTGCCGATGGACGCGCGCGACCTGCGCTTCGACTTCACCGTGCCGGCATTCCAGCCGACCCGGTTGCCGCGGCTGCGCTACCGGCTGGTCGGTTTCGAGCAGCGCTGGCGCGAACTGGACAACCCGTCGCTGCGCTCGGCCAGCTACATCAACCTGCCGCCGGGCGACTACCGTTTCGAAGTGGCCGATTTCAGCCGCGCCGATCCGCTGGCCGGCAGCGCGCGCCTGGACGTGGCCGTGCCGCCCCACCTGTACGAAACCCTGGCCTTCCGCGTGCTGGCGGGATTGCTGGCGGTGGGATTGGTCTGGCTGGGCTACCTCGGCCTGCGCCACCGCTACGCGCGCCAGCGGATGGTGCTGGAGCAGCTGGTGCAGGAGCGCACCCGCGACCTGCAGGCCGCCAACGCCAGGCTGAAGGAAATCAGCTTCGCCGACCCGCTCACCGGCCTGCACAACCGCCGCTACCTGACCCAGCAGATCCCCGTCGACCTGTCGTTCTACCAGCGCGATCCCGACTATCGCGAGGGCCGCGAGGCGCTGGTGATCGCGCTGCTCGACGTCGACCACTTCAAGGTCATCAACGACACCTGGGGCCACGCCGCCGGCGACCGCGTGCTGGAACAGCTGGGCCAGCTGTTGGGCGAGCTGAAGCGCAGCGGCGACTACGTGGCGCGCTGGGGCGGCGAGGAATTCCTGCTGGTGCTGCGGCCGTTGGCGCGCGGCAGCGTGGCCAGCATCGGCGAGCGGCTGTGCTCCCGCATTGCCGCGCACCGCTTCGACCTTGGCAACGGCGCCGAGCATCGGCTAACGGTATCCGTCGGCTTGGTCGAATGCCCGCTGTTCCGCGACCACCCGGACCTGCTGGGCTGGGAACAGCTGGTCACCCTGGCCGACCGGGCGATGTACGCGGTCAAGAATTCCGGGCGCAATGGCTGGATGGGGTATCGCCCGCTGCCGCAGGCGCGGCTGCCGGAAGACGTTTCTGGCTATCGCGACAATCCGCGCCAGCTGCTCGACAGCGGCCTGCTGGAACTGTTCGGCGCATCCGCGAGTACCACCGCCGCAGCAGCGCCGGCCGCACCGCCTCCGCAACCGGGATGAGCCCATGCAAAACCTCATCACGACATCGCTGCGTGGCGCCCTGCTGACCGGCCTGTATTTCGTCGGGGCGGTGATCGCGGTGCTGTACCTGCGCACCCCCGCCGACGTGACCCTGTTCTGGCCCGCCGCCGGCATCGGCTATGCGCTGGTGCTGCGCTACGGGCTGCGCTACGCGCTGGTGATCCCGCTGGCTCAGCTGCTGGTGCACCTGCTGGTGGTACCGGTGCCCGCGGCCTTCCTGCCGTTCTCGCTGGCCAGCAACTACATCGGCACGGTGGCTGCCTGCGCCTACGTGGCAAGCCGGCAGTCGCGGTTGCAGCTGCGCATCGCCGACGGCTTCCTGCTGCTGCGCGGCGGCATCCTGCTGTCGGCGGCCAGCGCGCTGGTGGGCGCTGCCGGCATGCTGGTCGCCGGCATGGCCCCGGCTGCGGACCTGCCGCGGGTGCTGCTGCAATGGACGCTGGGCGACCTGCTGGGCGTCACCGCCATCGTCCCGTTCTTGCTGCTGTTCTTCGCCAGGAACCTGCCGGTGCGGCTGCCCGCGCCCAGCGGCGCCAGCCACCGCGAGCGCCTGGCCTGGATCGCGGCGATGCTGCTGACGCTGGCCGTCGGGTTTGCCATCGCGCGCCGCGGCAGCCTGTATCCGCTGTCGATCGCGACCCTGCCGCTGGCCCTGCTGCTGTGGTCGGCGGCGCGCTACCCGCCGCTGTTCACCGCCGGTGCGACCATGCTGGTCACCCTGCTGCTGGCGTTGGTGCTGGGTCTGGGCCTGGGCGGCACCGATCGCCCGGAGCTGCTGCACGATACCGCGCTGATGATGGGCACGCTGGTGGTGAACTCGGTTGTGCCGATCCTGCTGGTGGCGTCCTACAACGAACGTGCCGACACCATGGAGGCGCTGCGCGTGCGCGCCACCATCGACCCGCTGACCGGCCTGCTCAACCGCGACGCCTTCGAAGATCTGGCGCGCACGCGGCTCGCGCGCTCGACCGAGGCGCAAACCCTGCTGTACGTGGATCTGGACAACTTCAAGCTGGTCAACGATGCCGCCAGCCATGCCGCCGGCGACGAGGCGTTGCGGCACGTGGCAACGCTGGTACGGGACGCTTTCGACAACGATGCGCTGGTGGCGCACAGCAGCGGCGACGAATTCACCATCCTGGCACCGCAGGACGTGGCCACCGCCACCGTCGCCGGGCGTCGCCTGTTGGCCGCGATTGAAGAGCTGCGGGTGGTCTGGCAAGGCGGCACCCTGCGCGCCACCGCCAGCATCGGCATCGCCGCCAGCCTGCCGCCGCACGCCAGCTTCGACGACCTGCTGTCGCAGGTGGACACCGCCTGCCACGAGGCCAAGGAGCTGGGCGGAAACCGCCTGTTGGTGGCCGGCCAGAACGCCGAAAGCCTACGCAGCCGCAGTCGGATGATGCGCAATGCGCTGGATGCGCGCGAAGCGCTGGACCAGCGCCGCTTCGAGCTGTGGTGCCAGCCGATCGTGAACCTGCGCGCACCCGGTGCGGTGCAGACGCATTTCGAAGTGCTGCTGCGCTGGCGCGACGGCGAGGGCCGGTTGCGCGCGCCGGCCGACATGATCGCCGCGGCCGAGCGTTACCGGCTGGGCCCGCGCCTGGACCGCCACGTGCTGGATGAGGTGCTGGACTGGCTGGATGCACACCGCGCCGCGGCGGCGCAGATCGGCCAATGCAACATCAACCTCGGCGCCGCCACCCTGGCCGACGACGAGTTCGCGGATTACGCCGCCGGCCGCCTGCGCCACAGCCCGCTGGGGCCGGGCCAGCTGTGTCTTGAAATCACCGAAACCAGCGTGGTCCGCGACCTCACCCGCACCCGCCGGTTCATTGCCCGCATGCGCGAGCTGGGCTGCCAGTTCGCGCTGGACGACTTCGGTACGGGCTTCTGTTCGTTCGGCTACCTGCGCGACCTGCAGGTGGACTACCTCAAGATCGACGGCGGCTTCGTCCGCGACCTCGCGGAATCGCGGCTGTCGGAAGCGGTGGTGCGTTCGATCACCGAGATCGCCCACCTGCTGGACATGCGCGCGGTGGGCGAACAGGTGGAGACCGAGGCACAACTGGTCCGCCTGCAGGCGCTGCAGGTGGACTACGCGCAGGGTTACGTGTTCCAGCGGCCGGTGCCGATCGCCGAATTCTTCGGCCTGCCCAACGGCTGAGCCGTGCTGGCCTGGATCGCCAGCGCATCGTCCAGCAGCGCAGCCGCGGTCACCGCCGCGCCGGCGCCGGGCCCCTGGATCAGCAATGGCTGTTCGTGATAGCGGTCGGACCAGATCGCCACCCGGTTGTCGGTGCCGCCGCCACCCACCAGCGGGTGCTCGGCAGGCAGGGCTTCCAGACCCACCGTGGCGCGCCCGTCGACATCCAGACGGGCGACGAAGCGCAGCTTCGCGCCGTCCTTGTAGGCACTGGCGTAGCGCTCGCGCAGCGGTGCGTCCAGCGCCGGCAGCGCGGCGTCCAGCGCCTCGCGCGGCAGCGCCGCCAGCGCCGGCGGCACCAGCGACTGCACCCGCACCACCTCGGCCTCCAGCGGGAAGCCCGACGCGCGCGCCAGGATCAGCAGCTTGCGCCGCACGTCCTCGCCGGACAGGTCTTCGCGCGGGTCCGGCTCGGTATAGCCGGCATCACGCGCCTGCCGGACGAAGCCGGAAAACGGCTGCTTGCCGTCGTAGTGGTTGAACAGCCACGCCAGCGAACCGGACAGCACCCCGGCGATCGCGTGGATGCGGTCGCCACCGGCCTGCAGCGCACGCAGCGAACGCAGCAGCGGCAGCCCGGCGCCGACCGTGGCACTGTCGCCGTAGTGGCTGCCGCCCGCCCGCTGCGCGGCCTGGATCGCCTGCCAGCGCGACAGCGCAGTGCCTTGCCCCAGCTTGCAGGCGGTGACCACGTGGATGCCGCGCGCCAGCCAGTGGGCATGTTGCGCCGCCACCGCTTCCGAGGCGGTGGCGTCGATGACGATGCGGGTGCCGGTGCCCGCCAGCGCGTCGTCCACCGCGGCCAGCGAACTGGCCTGCGGCGCATGCTGCAGCAGCAATTCGCCGGCGTCGCTGGGAATGCCGGCGGGATTGCCGAGCGCGTAGCGCGAATTGGCCGCGTGCACCAGCGACAACCGCTGCCCCAGCGGGGTGCCGTGCCAGCCGGCCAACCGCGCCCACACCGCGCTGCCGACAGTACCGGTGCCCAACAGTGCCAGCCGCGCCGGTGCGACCTGCGCCGTGCGCAGCGCCGCGATGCGCGCGCTCACCGTGCAGCCTGGCGTTTGTCCGCGCCCGCAGCCTGCGCGCGCACCAGTGCATCGGACAGGTCGGCCAGCAGGTCGTCGACGTGCTCGATGCCCACCGACAGCCGCAGCAGCCCATCACCGATACCGGCGGCGGCGCGCGCCTCGGCGCTCATCGCCGCGTGGGTCATGGTGGCCGGGTGCGCGACCAGACTCTCCACCCCGCCCAGCGACTCGGCCAGGGTGAAGTAGCGCAGGCCATCGACGAATGCGCGCACCGCCGCCTCGCCGCCGTCCAGCTCCACGCTGAGCATCGCCCCGAAGCCATGCTGCTGCCGCGCCGCCAAGGCGTGACCGGGGTGGCTTTCCAGTCCCGGGTAATGCACGACGCGCACCGCCGGGTGGCCATCCAGCAGCGCCACCAGCGCGCGGGTGTTCTCCTGGTGCACGCGCAGGCGCGCGTCCAGCGTGCGCAGGCCGCGCAGGGTCAGGAAGCTGTCGAACGGCGAGCCGGTCAGGCCCAGCGCGTTCGCCCACCACGCCAGCTGCGCATGCACCTCGGCGTCCTTCGCCACCGCCGCACCACCGACAACGTCGCTATGGCCGTTGATGTACTTGGTGGTGGAATGCACCACCGCGTCGGCGCCGAAGTCGGCGATCGGCCGCTGCAGCGCCGGCGACAGGAAGGTGTTGTCGGTCACCGCCAGCGCGCCGGCGGCGTGCGCGGCCTCGATCACCGCGCGCAGGTCAGTGATCCGCAGCAGAGGGTTGGAGGGGGTTTCGATCCACACCAGCCTGGGCTTGCGCGCCAGCGCCGCGGCCACCGCCTGCGGGTCGGTGAGATTGCAGGTGACTAGCTCGAACGCGCCCTTCTTCGCCAGCGCGTTGAACAGCCGCCAGCTGCCGCCGTAGCAGTCGTGCGGCACCACCAGCACGTCGCCCGGCTGCAGCAGCGCGTTCAGCACCAGGGTGATCGCGCCCATCCCGGTGGCGGTGATGACGCCGCCGGCGCCGCCTTCCAGTTCAGCCAGCGCCTCGCCCAGCAGGTCACGGGTGGGGTTGCCGCTGCGGGTGTAGTCGTAGGCGCGCTTGTCGTTGAAGCCGGCGAAGCTGAAGTTCGACGACAGCACCAGCGGCGGCGTGACCGCGCCGAAGGCGGTGTCGCGATCGATGCCGGCGCGCACCGCGCGGGTGGCGGCGCGGCTGTCGGCGGTGGGGATGCCATTGCTCATGCGGAAACTCCGGTGGATGCTTGAAGGGGAATGCGGGTGGCGGGGCCGAACAGTTCGCTGGCCAGCAGCGCGTCGATGCGATCGGTTTCCTTGAGGAAGGCGTCGTGGCCGTACGGCGAGCGCAGCACGCGCAGGCGGCCGCGGCCGCCGAGGCCTTCGATGAGTTCGACCGCATCGGCCATCGGCACCAGCCGGTCGCCTTCGACCGCGATCACCGACACCGGCACGCCCACCTGCGCGGGATCGATGCGGTGCAGGTCGATGGACTCGGACAGCCGCAGCCAGGCGGTGGGCGAAACCCGGGCGACGAACTTCGCGCCGGCCGCGTCCAGATAATCCTCGGCCGCCACCCGCACCTGGCCGTTGCAGATTTCCGGCAGCGCGTCGAAACGCTCGGCGAATTCCTCCGGCGTGCGGTAACTCAGCATCGCGAACTGGCGGGCCAGCGACAGCCCCTGCTGGTCGGCGCACTGCAGCCGGCCCAGCGCCACCGCCTTGCGCTGCAGCGCCCGCCACGCCGCCGCATACGGATGCGGGCGATGCACGCCGCTCACCGCCACCAGCTTGCGCAGCCGCGCCGGGTGCCGCACCGCCAGCTGCAGCCCGACCAGCGCGCCGTAGGAATAGCCGACGTAGCCGGCCAGCGCCTCGATGCCGAGCGCGTCCAGCAGCAGCGCCACCGCATCGGCCTGGTCGGCGGTGTCGATGGGCGCGTCCAGGCTGCCATCTGCGCCGACGTAGTCGAAGGCGAGGATGCGCAGCCGCGACGGGTCCAGCGCGCGGCCCGCCCCCAGCAGGCCCTCGACCCAGCCCGGCGCGGCGTCCAGCGCATTGGCGGCGACGTGGCGATGCGCGGAAATGCCGCCGGCCACGAACACCACCGGCGCGCCCGCGGGCCCGACCAGCTCGTAGTCCAGGCGCAGCCGGCGGGTGCCGGCATGGCGGCTGTCCAGCACCGCGTCGACGCTGCCGCGGCGGGCATCGACGGCGTCCGCCGGAACCGCAGGCATCGGCTCCGCCGCCCGGGGGAGGGGGTGGCAGGACGGGGCGATGCATTCGGCAAGGTTCACGGCGGACTCCGGCGATGGACAGCCCATCGGAGTCGCGCGGGGATGCGGGAAGGCCGAACGCGTCGGCGTCGCGAACCGCAGCCTGCGGCTTCGCAACCATCTTCCGGCAGACGCTCAGGTCCCCGCAGGATTTGGCACCTCGCCAACGCGCTTGCGCGCGCCGTCTGGTTGCCCCGGCATCAAAGGGCCTGTCCCTCCGCCGGTCTCGATGGATGCGGCCAGTCTGGACATGCCTGGCGGTTATGTCAATCGCTTCATTCGGATGAAGCGATGTTGATAACGAAATTTCATGTGACGGCCAGACGCGCGCCGGCAGGGGAAACGCACTCCCGCGAAATCGCCGGCAAAGCCCAGCCATTCGGGTGCGACCGGGGTCACAGGACGGCGCGCGTTTGCTGCATCGGGGCAGGCCGCAGGCGGGCGCAGCCGCCGCACCGTCGGCATACTCCTCCGATGCGTCCGTCCCCGATCCTGCTGCTGGCCTGTCTGTGCGTCGCCACCGATGTCTCCGCGATTGCGGCGGACGATCCGGCTGCGGTCGCCAGGTTGCGCATCGAGGCCAGCGACGACGGCTACCTGGCCTGGGCCGACAATCTGCTGGCTGGCCCGATCGAGGTGCGGCTGGATGTCGCCGGCGGTGCGCCACCGCCCAGCGAGCCGCTGCTGCCGGCGCGTGCTGGCGTCACCGCGAAGGGCAGCAGGCTGGTGGCGCGGCTGCAGGCACCCGGCGGCCGCGAAGGCTGGACGCGGCTGCGCCTGCGCGGCGTGCCCGGCAGTTCCAATGCGCGGCCGCGCGACGTGGCCTACCGGCTGCCGCTGGCGCAGCCGCAGGCCTGCATCGACCAGGGCTTCGAAGGGGAATACAGCCACCACGACGCGGAAAACCGCTATGCGCTGGATTTCGCGGTGCCGGTGGGCACGCCGGTGCTGGCCGCGCGCGACGGCGTGGTGATGCAATTGCAGGATGGCTATCGCGGCCACGGCTTGGACCGCGCGCGCGACGCCAGCCGCGCCAATTACATCCGCATCCTGCACGACGACGGCAGCATGGCGGTGTACGCGCATCTGGCCGAAGCGGGGGTACTGGTGGGCGTGGGCCAGCGGGTCGAAGCCGGCCAGCGCATCGGCCTGTCCGGCAATACCGGCTACAGCACCGCGCCGCACCTGCACTTCGCGGTGCAGGTCAATCGCGGCATGCAGCTGGAGGCGATACCCTTCCGCATGCCGGCCGCACAGGCAGGCACGGGCGCCGGGGCGCCCGCTGGGGTTCAGGCCACTTCTTCGTCGAGCGCCGACGGCTCCACTAGATCGCGCCACTGCGACAGCTTGTCGAGCATGCCAACCGAGCGCAGATAGGTTTCATCCGGCTCGTTGCCGGCCACCAGCGCGCTGGCCACGTGCACCGCACCGGTGACCCAGAAGCCGCCGGAACGCATCTGCCCCGGCCGGCGCTGGTAAGCCACCGCCTCCACGATCGGCATGGGCAGGCCCCACAGACCCAGCAGGTAGGCGCCGGCCTCGGCGTAGTGTGGCTTGGGCTCGCCGAATTCGTTGGTTTCCTCTTCCTCGCCCGCGGCCACGCCGGGCAGCAGCCGGCCCACTTCGGCCAGCAGGCTGGCGGTAGCCGCCAGTTCTGCGCTGGGACCGGGCAGCAGCCGCCGGGCCAGGTTGGACGCGCGCAGCGCGCGATCCTGCACTTCCTCGCGCTGCTTGCCGCTGCCGAAGCCGCCGCCACCGAACGCCTCGATGGTCAACACCATCCGCAGCAGCGCCTGATGCCCCAACCGCAGTACCGCCGCGCGCATGTCGCTGATCTCGCGGCCACCGGAGAAATAGGCGGAGTTGCACAGCCGCAGCACCTTGGCGGCAATCGCCGGGTCCTGCGACAGCGCCTGCGAAATGGCCTGGTTGCTGGCTTCCGGGTCGCGCAGCAGGCGGGTCAGCTGCAGGTACAGCCGCGGCGGCGGCGGCAGCGAACTGATCCGGCCCAGGGTCTTCTTGAGCGCCTCGTTGTCGAGCAGCTCGCGCAGTTCGATGACGCTTTCCACCGCCGCTACCAGCTCGCCCGGATCCAGCGGCCGGCCGAGCACGCGGTGTGCGCATTCCAGCCCCTGCGCGATGTCCACGCTGGCCTCGTTGGGCGACTGGTCCAGCAGCAGGATGCGGACCGCCTGCGGATACAGCGCGGCAACCCGCGCCAGCATCTCCGGCCCGCTCATGGCGCCGGGGCTCAGCCCGCACACGAACACGTCGAACGCGGGCATGCCCGCCTCCACCTGCACGCCTTCCGGCAGCCAGGCGATATCCCAGTCCAGCCCGAAATCGGCCAGCAGGCCTTCGAATTCGGCGGCCCGCGCCGCATCCTCACCGACAATGACTATGTGCACTACGACACCTTCTGAACGGGATTCCCCGGGGCACGCCGCGAACATGGCGGCGGATTCGCGCGGAGTCGCCGTTGCCTGCGGCGACATGCATCCACGAAACGCGAAACCCGGGCAGGCCCGGCCCCGCTGCGGCCATGCTGCCCCCGCCGGTATAATTTGGCAATGTCAGAAGTCGCTATCGAAGCTGCGCGCCGTCGCACTTTCGCCATCATCTCCCACCCCGACGCCGGCAAGACCACGCTGACCGAAAAGCTGTTGCTGTTCGGGGGCGCGATCCAGATGGCCGGTTCGGTCAAGGGCCGCAAGGCCGCCCGCCACGCGACATCCGACTGGATGGCGCTGGAGAAGGAGCGCGGCATCTCCGTCACTAGCTCGGTGATGCAGTTCCCCTACGAGGGCCGCATCGTCAACCTGCTGGATACCCCCGGCCACGCCGACTTCGGCGAGGACACCTACCGCGTGCTCACCGCGGTGGATTCCGCGCTGATGGTGATCGACGTCGCCAAGGGCGTGGAGGAGCGCACCATCAAGCTGATGGAGGTGTGTCGCCTGCGCGACACCCCGATCATGACCTTCGTCAACAAGCTCGACCGCGAGGGCAAGGACCCGATCGACCTGCTGGACGAGATCGAATCGGTGCTGGGCATCCAGTGCGCGCCGGTGACTTGGCCGATCGGCATGGGCAAGCGCCTGAAGGGCGTGGTGCACCTGATCAGCGGCGAAGTGCATCTGTACGAATCCGGGCGCAACTTCACCCGCCAGGACTCCACCATCTTCCCGTCGCTGGACGATCCGGGCGTGGAGGCCGCGATCGGCGCGCCCATGCTTGCAGAGGTGCGCGAGCAGCTGGAACTGGTGCAGGGTGCGTCGGCGGCATTCGACCACGCCGAGTACCTGGCCGGCAGGCAGTCGCCGGTGTTCTTCGGCTCCGGCGTCAACAACTTCGGCGTGCAGCCGCTGCTGGATTTCTTCGTGCAGCACGCGCCCGCGCCCGGCACCCGCGCCACCACCGGCCGCGACGTGGCGGCCTCGGAAAACAAGCTCACCGGCTTCGTGTTCAAGATCCAGGCCAACATGGACCCAATGCACCGCGACCGCGTCGCCTTCATGCGCGTGTGTTCGGGCAAGTTCAGCGCCGGCATGAAGGCGTTCCACGTGCGCAGCGGCAAGGAAGTGAAGCTGGCCAATGCGCTGACCTTCATGGCCAGCGATCGCGAGATCGCCGAAAGCGCCTACCCGGGCGACGTGATCGGCATCCACAACCACGGCACCATTTCCATCGGCGACACCTTCACCGAAGGCGAGAAGCTGTCGTTCACCGGCATTCCCAGCTTCGCCCCGGAGCTGTTCCGCCGCGCCCGCCTGCGCGATCCGCTCAAGCTCAAGCAGCTGCAGAAGGGCCTGGCGCAGCTGAGCGAGGAAGGCGCCACCCAGTTCTTCAAGCCGCTGATGAGCAACGACCTGGTGCTGGGTGCGGTCGGCGTGCTGCAGTTCGACGTGGCGGCCTACCGGCTGAAGGACGAATACGGCGTCGAGGCGATCTTCGAACAGGTGCAGGTGGCCACCGCGCGCTGGATCCGCTGCAGCGACGCGAAGAAGCTGGAGGAGTTCCGCGAGAAGAACGCGCTGAACCTCGCCATCGACGCGTCCGGCGCGCTGGTGTATCTGGCGCCCAGCCGGGTCAACCTGCAGCTGGCGCAGGAGCGGGCGCCGGGGGTGGAATTCCTCGCCACCCGCGAGCATGCGCAGTCGGTGGCCGCCGGCTGAGAGCCGTGAACCCGCGCCGAACGAAGGCGCGGGGATCGGCTCTGCGCGGGTGAGTTGCAGCGCGGGTTTTCACCGCCGGTTGATGGCGAGGCGGCCAAGCTCGGGGCGTGAACGTTTCCGCAGCCCGGCAGGCCGATCCCGGGGCTGCACGCCGCCCGCCGCGCGTGCGCCACCCCTGGCTGATGGCGTTCGGCGCACTCACGCTGGGCGTGCTGGCGCTGGTCCTGCGTGTTCCGGGCGCCATTGCTTGCGGGCGGCAGTTTCAGGGACCCCTCGTTCCGGCGCGATCTCGCCCGCGTCGGATTGCGCGCGGCGCTGGCACTGGCGCTGGCCAACATGGCCCGGCCGGCCGCGCTGCTGGCAACGTTCGAACCCGGCCCGGGCAAGGATTCGGACTGCGGTGGACGCTACGCCCGCTGAGACATGGCCGGCGGCAGCCAACGGCGCCGTTGTACCAGGAGTTGCGGCGTCCAGCCGCCCACCACGAGGCTGTCCATGGACACCACCACCAAAACCACCCTGAAAGCCCAGCTCAGCGTACTTGCCATAGCCAATAACGGCTTCAAGGCGATGCTGAGCATGCCGCCGCCGATGGTAATGGCGGGGATGCCGCCAATGCCCGTGTCGCTGCAGCCTGCCCTGGCCCCGTATCTGGGCGCGATGAAGACCCACGCCGACAACTACGACAAGCTGCTCAAGCTGCTGTCGGACGTGATCGACAAGAGCTGATCCACCGGCTGGTGGCGCCGGCGACGCTCAGGAAGCGATATAGCGCTGCAGCTGGTCGATATCGCGCCGCTGCAGTTCGATGACGGTCTTGACCAGGTCGCCGATCGACAGCACCCCGATCACTTCGCCGCCGTCGACCACCGGCAGGTGGCGGATGCGGCGGTCGGTTACCAGCTGCATGCAGTGGTCGATGTGATCGCCCGGCGCCACCGTCACCACCTCGGCGGTCATGATGTCGCGCACCGGCGTGTCCCGCGACGAACGCCCCTGCAGCACGATCTTGCGCGCGTAATCGCGCTCGGAAAGGATCCCGGCCAATCGCGCGCCATCCATCACCAACAGCGCACCGATGCCGCGTTCGGCCATCAGGCGGATGGCATCGATGACCGGCGCTTCCGGTCCGATCGCGATGACCTCAGGCGATTTCGCCTCCAGCAGCTGCCGCACCGTGCGCATGGCGGACTCCTTTCGTTCCGGGAAGAAGATCTGGATGCCGGCCCGAGGATACTCCCTCCGCGGGCCGCCAGGCATCGATGAGATACAGCGGGCGCTGCTTGGATTCCTCGTACAGCCGGCCCAGATATTCGCCGATCAGGCCCAGCGCCATCAGCTGCACGCCGCCCAGGAACAGGATCACCGCCATCATCGACGGCCAGCCCGCCACCTGGTCGCCCCACAGCAGTGCCTTCAGGACGACCCAGCTGCCGTAGCCGAACGCGAACAGCGCGGTGACCAGGCCGGCGTAGGTGGCCATTCGCAGTGGCGCGGTGGAAAAACTGGTGATGCCTTCCAGCGCGAAATTCCACAGCTTCCAGGCGTTGAACTTGCTGTGCCCGGCCGCCCGCGCATCGCGCTGGTACGGCACCGACACCGCATTGAAGCCGATCCAGCCGAACAGCCCCTTCATGAAGCGATGGCGTTCGCGCAGCTGCCGCAGCGCCGCCAGCGCGCGCGGCGACAGCAGCCGGAAGTCGCCGGTGTCGCGCGGCACCGGCGTCTTCGACAGCGCGCCGATGATCCGGTAGAAGCCGTGCGCGCTGGCACGCTTGAACACGCCCTCGCCCTCGCGGGCGACGCGGGTGCCGTGCACGTCGTCATGGCCTTCGCGCCACTTCGCCACGAACTGCGGCAACAGTTCCGGCGGATCCTGCCCGTCGGCGTCCAGGATCAGCGCCGCGCCGCGCTCAATGCGGTCGAGCCCGGCGGTCAGCGCCGCCTCCTTGCCGAAATTGCGCGACAGCCGCAGCAACGCCACCCGCGCATCCTCGCGTGCGAACTGCAGCAGCACCGGCCAGGTGCCGTCGCGGCTGCCGTCATCGACATACAGCACGCGCGCCTCCAGGCCTTCCGCCTCGGCCAAGTCCAGCGCCGCGCGGATACGCGGCTGCAGGCGCGGCAGCGCCTCTTCCTCGTTGAAGGCGGCAACGACGAGCGTCAGGCAGCGGTGTTCCGGCGCGATTCCATCCATCCGCGAAGTATGCCAGCCGCATTGCCCTGGCCAGGCGCGCCGCCGCTCAATCCAGCGTGCGCAGATAGCCGGTGCCGCCCATCGCCCCCATCTGCCGCTGGATCGCCGCCGCGCGGCGCTGCACGTACGGCCCCGGCCTGGCAGCGCTGTAGCGCTTCGGGCTGGGCAGCACCGCCGCCAGTCGCGCTGCCTCCGCCCGACCGAGCCGCGATGCGTCCTTGCCGAAGAAGCTGCGCGACGCCGCTTGCGCGCCGTACACGCCGTCGCCGAATTCGGCGATGTTGGCGTACACCTCCAGGATCCGCCGCTTCGGCCACAGCGCCTCGATCAGCGCCGTGTACCAGACTTCCAGCCCTTTGCGCAGCCAGCGGGTCGGCCCGATGCCCTGCCACAGGAACAGGTTCTTGGCGGTCTGCTGGCTGATGGTGCTGGCGCCGCGGATGCGCTTGACCGGCGTGCCGCGCTTCTCGGCGCGCGCGCGCATCTTCTCGTTGTGCGCCTGCGCTTTTTCGATGGCGGCAAAATCGAAGCCGTGGTGCTGGGCGAAGTTCTGGTCTTCCGCCGCCACCAGCGCCAGCGGCAGGTTCGGCGAGATCGCCCGCAGGTCGCGCCAGTCATGGGCGATGCGGAAACCGGGATTGCCGGCCAGCGCCGCATCCAGCCAGCGCGCCGCCATGAACGCCGATATCGGCGGATCGACGAAGCGCAGCGCCAGCACCTGCAGCACGCTGAACGCCACGAACAGCAGCGGCAATCTCCACCACCAGCCGCGCAACCGACGCTTGCGGGTTCCGCCGCTCATGCCGCGGCGCCTTGCGAATGGCGCCTGCGCGCCCCATCTCGATTCATCATCATCCCCTGCTGCCCGCGGATTATCCGCATCCGGGCTCTTCCACGGTACCCACATGAACAACATCCCCGACGCGCAGCTGCGCTTCCTGCTTCCGGCCGCCGGCGTGCGCGGCGTGGCCGTGCACCTGGGCGAGACCTGGCGCAGCATCGCCGCACGCGCCGATTACCCGCCAGCCGCGGCCGAGCTGCTGGGCGAAGCCGCTGCCGCCGCCGCGCTGTTCACCGGCCATGCCAAGGTCGATGGCCGGTTGTCGGTGCAGCTGCGCAGCAAGGGCGCGATCAGCACCCTGTTCGCCGAATGCACCGCCGCCGGCACCCTGCGCGGCATCGTCCGCCTGAACGAGTCCGCCGACGCGCCGTCGCGCGACCTGCGCGCGCTGGGCGCGGATGCGCTGCTGGCCATCACCATCGAGAACCCGCCGCTGGGCAATGGCGAGCCGATGCGCTACCAGGGCCTGGTGGCGCTGGAGGCGGAACGCCTGGACGCGGCATTCGAGGATTATTTCCGCCAGTCCGAACAGCTGCCCACCCGCCTGCTGCTGGCCTGCAACGGCCAGCGCGCCGCCGGCCTGCTGCTGCAGAAATTGCCGGGTGAAGAGAGCGATGAGGACGGCTTCCGCCGCGCCAGCGCGCTGTTCGACACCCTCGGCAGCGAGGAATTGCTGGCGCTGGCGCCGGCCGACGTGGTCCACCGCCTGTTCCACGAGGAAGCCCCGCAGCTGGTCGGCGAGAAGGCGCTGCGCTTCGCCTGCTCCTGCTCGCGCGAGCGGGTGGAGGGCATGCTGGTGTCGCTGGGCCGCGATGAGGCCGACGCCGCGGTGGACGCCGGACACGGCACCGCCTCGATCCTGTGTGAATTCTGCGGCCAGGGCTACGGTTTCGACGCCAGCCAGATCGCGGCCCTGTTCAGCCGTGAGGCCGGCATCCAGCCGGCGGCACCCGGGTTGCAGTAATTCGATCGGATCGGGGCCACCAGGCACCCGGCGCTGAGTGGCACTCATCCCGTGGAATCGCCATCGGCGCGCCGCTGGCGGACTGCCGCGCCGGGCAGTCCCGCATCCCGGCGCTATTGTTAAATAAACATAAACGGGCTAGGATTTTCCTGCAGTCCTGTCGTTTTACCGGGGAACTTCGGCTTAACAAGCCGGTCACATCAGCATGACCCAGCGATTCCTGCCACTTGCCGCCGCCGTGCTTGCCCTGGTGTTTGCCAGCGGCAACGTCAACGCGCAGGCGAAAAAGGACAAGCGCAGCAACTCCAGGGTCGTGCCGGTGCTCAACCGCGACAGCGGCAAGCTGGAAGCGGTGCTGCTGTTGGAGCCCGCCACTGCCGGCTCGCGCTGGCGCTTCGGCAAGACCACGCTGGAAGCGACCTACGGCCTGCAGACCGGCGATTCGCTGGCACTGCTGTGTGATCGCCGCAACGGCGTTGCACCCGCCATCGGCCAGCTGGCAAGCAACTGCGTGTTGGCCTCGGTGGACGACGACAAACCCGGCTCAGGCAGTCGCCATGCCAACGCCGGAGTGAGCCTGGCCCGCAATGGCGGCAAACTGGGGTTGAGCTTCGGCACCGGGCGCGACACCCTGCCCGCGTGGCTGACTCCCGGCCAGGCCGGTCCTGCGCGCTACAACCAGAACGACTTCTCGCTGTTCGCGGAAAAGGCGATCAGCCGCGAAGGCTTCGTCAGCGTCGGCGGCACCGTCGCCCGCGCCCGCCTGGTCCCCGCGGCGGACGTGCCGCAGCTGGCCGACCAGTGGAACACCCGCAGCCTCAGCGTCGGTGGCGGCTATGGCGCATTCGGCGCCAACATCATCGGCCGGGTGGTCAACGTCCCGGGTGAAAGCGAAGTCTGGAAAGGCCTGGGCCTTGGCCTGACCTGGCGCACCCCGTGGAACGGCCAGCTCAGCGTCGGCGCCGACAACGTCGTCACCCGCGGCAAGAACCCGTTCCAGATCAAGGGCGATCCCAGCGACGAAGGCACCGTGCCCTACGTGCGCTACCAGCAGGATCTCTGAGGCGCCGCCCGCGCCCGCCACGCAGCGGCAGCTCAACGTCAGGCGCAACAGGAAAAGGCCGCATTCGATGCGGCCTTTTCGTTTTCGCAGCACCTGTCACAGCGCTGGCGATCAGGGCAGGACCAGCCGCGCGTCGCCAGAAAAAGTCTGCATGCGGATATCGCCCTTGCCGGCGCCGTAGCGCACGCGGAAGCTGGAGCCTGGGCCGAATTCCTCCTTGCGGATCTTCGCACCCGGCGCGGCCAGGTCGCCGCTGAAGCTTTCGCCGGACACCTGCGCCGACAGGTCCGCCGGCAGGCGCAGGCGCAGGTCGCCGCTGACGCTTTCCATCCGGATCTCGCCGTCGTCGGCCAGCGCCAGATTCAGATCCATGTCACCGGATACTGAACTCGCCGCGAGCTTGCGCGCATGCTCGCCCAGCGTGTCCAGACGGATGTCTCCCGACACGCTTTCCAGCGCGATCGCCCCGTCCAGTCGCCCCTGCACGACCAGTTGGCCGCTGACCGTCTCCACCCGCAGCTCCTTGCTGTTCATCGCGAGCCGGATATCACCGCTCACAGAGCTGATGCCGCCGCGCCGCGGCGCACCGTTGGCGACGATGTCGCCGCTGACCGACTCCAGCTCCAGCTCGCGCGAGGCCATACCGGTGACGCTGATGTCCGCGGACACGGTTTCCACCTCCAGGTCGGCCAGCAAGGGCATCTGCACCATCAGGTGCGTGGGCTGCGCATTGCCGCTGCGCGACGGATACCGAACCTTGATCCGAAGCACCCGGCCGTCGCCCTCGACCGAGAGCTTTTCCACGCCGTCACCCAGCGAGCCGGTCAGCTTCACTTCCGGCCGGTCCCAGGCCACCACCTCGACTTTTCCCTTGAGGTTTTCGATTTCGACCCGGCCGCGTGCATCCAGCGGGCGGGTCTGGCTGATCGGCGTCGCCGCCATGGCCGGCAGCGCGCTCGCGGCGGCCAGCGCAGTCCACAACATTCCGGCAAGGATTTTCATCATCGATTCCTCAGGTAAAAAGGGCGCGGCGCGACAGGGCGAGCCGGCGGGCATAGATCTGGCGCAGTTGCTCCAACAGCTGCGGGGACTGCGGATGCAAGCGCAGGGCAGCGAGCACTTGCTGGGCGCCATGATCCAGCGCGTCCAGTCCCGGCCGCCAACTGGCCGGAGTCGCAGCGGCGTCCAGCTCGCGCAGCGCGGCCTGGTAATGCAGGGTCAAGGCCTCCGCCTCGCTGGCCACCGGCGCGACCGCCGCAGGCGTCGGTGCGGACACCGCCACCGGGCGCACCTGATCCGGGGCACCCTGCCGGGCCAGCCCCAGCGCCAGCAGCATCGATGCCGCCATCACCAACGGCCAGATGCGGCGCGGGGGGCGTGCCGCCACCGGCTGCGGCGACAGCCTCGCCGCAATGCCCGGCCACAGATCGTGCCCGGGTTCGATGTCGCGGCGCAGAGACTGCAGCGCCATGCGCAAAGCGGCCTCGCCGATTTCGTGTTCCGTACTCATGCCGTCTCTCCGATCCGCGCCCGCAGCAGTCCGCGCGCCCGATGCAGCTGCGCCTTCGAACTGCCCACCGCCATGCCCAGCTCACCGGCGATTTCCTCGTGCTTCCAGCCTTCCACGTCGTGCAGTACCAACACCGCACGCGCACGCGGCGGCAGGCTGGCGACCGCGCGCTCCAGGTCGCGCCCGAGCACGGCGCGACCGACCGTATCCGGCGTGGCCACCGCATCGAGCGCGTCGTCGTCATCTTCCTGCCACGGCCGGCTGCGGCGCGCACGCAGCTCCATCAGCGCGGTATTGACCGCCAGCCGATGCAGCCAGGTGGCGACCGCGCTCTCGAAGCGGAAGGCCGGCAGCGCCTGCCATGCACGCACGAACGCCTCCTGGGTGAGATCCTCCGCCCGCGCGCCCGCCTGCCCCACCAGCCGCACGATCACCCCGTGCACGCGGCGGTGGTGGCGGCGGTAGAGCTGCTCGAACGCGGACACATCGGCCATAGCCGCACGGCGCGCCAGGGCGGCGTCGGCTTCGGCGTCAGTTGCCTGCGGCAGTGGCATGGTCTGCATGAGCATGCTGATTCTGATGCGCGGGGGCGGCAGATGGTTTAAGAAAACTCACGAGTCCAGGCAATTGCCAAGTTCTTTGGCGGTTTCGGGAGGCGGAAAAATGAAAAAAGGCCGGCCCCTCGCAGGGCCGGCCTCGAAGCTAAATCCAACTTCCGAAAAATCAGAAGTCGTAGCGCGCGGTGAAGCGGAAGCTCCGCGGGCTGCTGTAGTACAGCACCTGGCCGTAACGCGGGTTCACGGTGGTGCGGCTGCTGGCCGAACGCTCGTAGTAACCGGTCGGAGTCTGGCTGTCGAACAGGTTCAGCACGTCCATCGCCAGAGTCAGGCCCTTCATCCAGTTCGGGGTGTAGGTCAGGTTGACGTTGAACGTTGCCGTCCACGGAGTCTCGCCATGGCTGCCACGCGGCGAGAACACGTAATCCGCGTTCGGGACCGCGTTCGGGTTGTTGACTGCGGTCTGGGCACCCGGGACGCCGCAGTACGAGTAGTAGGCGCCGTTGTAGATGCCCGGCTTCGCATACGGCCAGTAGCTGTAGCAGCTACGCGGACGGCCGCTCTGCACGATGGCCGAACCACCCATGCGCCACTCGTCGGTGAAGCGATAAGAACCGATGGCCTTGACCTGGTGGGTACGGTTGTTCGGCAGGCTGCCGCTCACGCCGTACATCAGCTCCGGCAAATCCCAATCCTGCGTCACCGACACGTCGCCTTGGCCGCCACTGCCGGTATCCACCGACGAGTTCAGCTGACCTTCGGCGTTGCCCCAGTTGTGCGACAGCGTGTAGTCGACGCGACCGAAGAAGTTGCCTTCGCGGTACTGGGCGTACATGTCCAGCGCGACATACTTGCGCTTCAGCTTCGGGAACGGGGTGCCGAAATCCTGGGCGAAGTCATGCGTCACCTGGACCAGGTTGCCGGTACCGTCGTCTTCCCAGAAGGTCGCGACGTTCGTACCCGCGTTGAAGATGAAGCATTCGGTCGGGCAGATGTCGTCGATGGCATTCTTCAGGTCGCGGAAGGTCGCCTTCGCACCCCAGGAGAAGGAATCGGTCTCGTTGCGCTCCATGCCGAGGATGAACTCGTCCTGGTAGTGCGGCTTCAGGTCCACCTGCGCGATCGTGCGCGGATCCTTGTCGTAACCACACTCCACGTTGGAAGACATGCCACCGTTGGCGCAGGTGTACGGGCTGGTGGCGCTGGTGTACGGGATCGCCGCCAGTCCGGTAGGCGTGCCGTCGGCCGCGATGCCAGTATAGGTGAAGTATTGCGCGGTGCTCAGCGACGGGTTGGAGCCGCGCACGGACACGTTGTTGGGCAGCGCCAGGTGGTAGCGGCCGATGTTGCCGAACACCTTGAACCTGGAGTCGCCGTTCACGTCCCAGCTGAAGCCGAGGCGCGGCGCCCAGTTGTTCTTCTGCTCAACGTAGGCTTCGCCGTTTCCGTTGTAGTTGGTGAAGCCGTCGTTGCGCAGGCCGAGGCTCAGCAACAGGTTGTCGGTGATGTGCCAGCGGTCTTCGATGTACATCGCCTTCTGCTTGACGGTCGTGTAGCCACCGTGCTCATAGAAGTTCTTCGAGACATAGTAGCCCTGGGTACCCAGGCCGCCACCGGAATCCGGCGAGCCGACGTAATGGCTGGCATCGAGCGCGGCAGTCGGGTTACTGGCCAGGCCATAGCTCCAGTAGTAGCCGGTCGGACCGACTACGTTGTCACCGCGGAAAGACACAGCTTCGAAGTAGTCGTAACCCGCACGGAGCTCGTGATCCCCCAGCGTGTAGTTGACGTCGAAGCGGATGGCCTTGGTGTCGTCCGCGCCAGCGTAATCGTAGGTCGGGCCGAACTTCTGCGGATTGGTGATGCTGGCATAGGCGGCGGGGACAACGCCCGACGAAATGCTGGTGTAAACCTTGGTCGGGTCGTAACCGGTCATCGGGTTCGGATACAGATCGATGCTCTGCTCGCCGTACATGGCTGAGATACTGAGGTTGTCGGTCAGGTAACCGGTGTACTTCGCCACATACAGGCGGGTCTTCGATTCGGTGGTGCTGCCGTTGTAGTACAGCTGGTCGCGCTGGCGGGTGTCGTAGTTGAACCCGTAATAGGACGCCTTGGTTTCGCTGTTGTCCTGGACCCCGGTGAACTCGAGCAGGTGGTCGTCGTTGATGTTCCAGTCCAGCTTCACGGTCCAGCGCGGGTCGGTGTAACGGTAGACACCCCAGGCCTGGGCCAGATTGGTGGCACTGACCGCGGACACGCCGGCGGCGTTCTTGCCCATCAGGTTGCCAGTGACGCGCGATGACTCGCTGTTGGTCACGGTGCGTTCGGCGTTGGCGTAGATGAACAAGCGATCCTTGAGGATCGGGCCACCGAAGTAGAAGCCGTAAACCTGGGTCTCCGAGCGGTTCAGGCCGTTGAGGTCATACAGCTTGCCGTCGGTCCAGTTCGCCGGGTTGTTGCCGGCGGTGGTGTTGTAGTGGTTGGCCGAGCTCCAGTTACCGGTGTCCGGATAGTAGATGTCCTTGGCGTTGCTACGGAGCGAAGCAGGGGTGTACATGGCGTAGACGCCACCCTTCCACTCGTTGGTGCCGCGCTTGGTGACCAGGCTGACCACGCCGCCCGTGGAGCGGCCGAATTCGGCCCCGTAACCGCCGAGCAACACCTGCTGCTGGGCGATCGAGTCGAAGCCCAGGGTCGTAGAACCGATGTTGGTCAGCGGGTTGGTGACCGGGAATCCGTTGATGTAGTACGCGTTCTCGGACGCGGCGGCGCCACCGAAGCTGCCTACGTTGGAGGACCGGCTGTTGTATGCGGTGGAGTTGATCACGCCGGGCGCCAGCAGGGCGACGGCATTGACGTCACGCGGCACGGCCAGCTCCTGGAGCTGTTCGGCCGTGAAGACGGTGCGGGTGTCGGTCTGCGAGACGTCGATGCCCTGAATGGTGTCGGCCTGGACGACAACTGACCCCAGCGTTGTCGTCGTATCGCCAAAGTCAATCTGTGCGCCGGATGCCACCAGCACGGTCACGTCACGGGTATCCCCTCCCGACGTCACCTTGTAGCGCCCCGCAGGCAGCGTGCTGGCGTTGTAGCGGCCCGCAGCGTCCGCGGTGATGGTGCGGGTCAGGCCGGTTTCGCTGACGATGGTGACGGTTTGACCGGGCGTGGTCTTGCCGAAGATGGAGCCGGAGGTGCTCTGCGCCTGGATGGTGCCTGCGAAGCACAGACCCAGAGCGACGGTGAGCGCGCTCCGCTTAAGGCCCTTGGCGAGGTAACTGGAAGCCATTGATGAAATCCCCGATGTGAGACGAATTGACAGGTAGGTGAACACCATGTCCGACCGTTCAGTGGACCGACCAGCCTTTCGTAGACATCCGGACGCCATAATTCATGGCAATGACCGAGGTGTTTATGGGCAACAGCAAGCAGTACACGGATGAGTTCCGGGCCGAGGCGGTGAAGCAGGTGATCGACCGCGGCTTCACGGTGGTGGACGTCGCCGCCCGGATCGGGATCCCCAAGCACACGCTGTATGGCTGGGTGCAGGTGGCGAGGAAGATGGCGCCAGCATCGGGCGCTTCAGCAGCGCCGAGCGACTCGGCCGAGATCCGCCGGCTCAAGGCTGAGCTGCGGCGCGTGACCGAGGAGCGCGACATCCTAAAAAAAGCCGCCGCGTACTTTGCCAAGGGGTAAAGGCGAAGTACGCGTTCATGCGCGCGCACATCCGCGAGTTCCGCCTGGTCGCGATGTGCCGGGTGCTGGGCGTGCACCGCAGCGGCTACTACGCCTGGTTGCGCCAAGGCACCAGTGCCCGCGAGCGGGACGATCAGCGCCTGCTGGGGCTGATCAGGCACCACTGGCTGGCCAGCGGCGCGGTGTATGGCTATCGCAAGATCACCTTGGACCTGCGGGAAGCCGGCGAGCATTGCAGCCGGCACCGCGTCCGGCGGCTGATGAAGGCCGAGGGCCTGCGGGCGCAGGTGGGCTATGGCGGCAAGCCGCGCCACCGCGGCGGCCCGGTCGGTGCCGTGGCGAACGTGCTCAACCGGGACTTCACGCCGCATGCCCCGAACAAGGTCTGGGTCACGGACATCACCTACATCCGCACCTACGAGGGCTGGCTGTTCCTGGCGGCAGTGATGGACTTGTACTCGCGCCAGATCGTCGGGTGGGCAACGGCGTCCACGATGACCAGCGACCTGGTGCTGCAGGCGCTGATGGCGGCGGCATGGCGACGCAAGCCCGGCCCGGGCGTGCTGGTCCACTCCGACCAGGGCTGCCAGTTCACCAGCAACGACTGGCAGTCGTTCCTGAAGGCGCACCGGATGGTGCCGAGCATGAGCCGTCGCGGGAACTGCCACGACAACGCCGTGGCCGAGAGCTTCTTCAGCGTCCTGAAGAAGGAGCGGATCAAGCGGCGGATCTACCCGACGCGAGCCACTGCTGCTTCGGACGTGTTCGACTACATCGAGATGTTCTACAACCCGATTCGCCGGCATGGTTCCGCTGGCGGCATGTCACCGGTAGAGTTCGAAAAGCGCTACGCGCAGAGCGGCGACTGAGTGTCTATGGAACTCTGGTCGGTCCACAGCCTGACTGGCGGACTATAAAGAATGAATCAATTCTTAACAATAACAAAAATAATTCTGACATGTGGGCCTGTCCTGTGGGCTGCAACAGCGCGCCGGACCCGCGCCTGCACGCCCCCCGCCATCGCGCCGGCGACGGTGGGGGAGCGCGGCTTGCCGCTGCAAGGAGGCGGACCCCTGGGCCGCATCTCTACGCCTCGGCGGAACGAGCTATCGATCACCCGCGGGGAAGTTGGCATCAACTGCCTGCAGCGCCGCCGACAGTGGTCGCAGGTGATCGGCATAGGCCATCCACTTGGGGATGTCCCGGCGGACCACGCCCTGCCGGACCTGGACTGCGCTGGCGGTTGCCACTGCGCGGCCGCTGCTCCGCGGATCACTCATTGCCGGTAGGTACTCGATTCCGCAGAAGCCGGCGACTCGGCGCATTGTTGCCTCGGGGTCGCGGGTGAGCGCCGCATAGTCCACGTCGAGGATGCGGCCAGGGAATCGCGCATGCCAGTGCGCCATCAGCCGCCGGTACTGCAGGAAGTATCCGGCCAGTTCCAGCTGGTCGTACGAGTAGGGGTTGGCGTCCGAAAACAGCTCGCGAAGATTGGAGAAGCAAGTCTCCATCGGGTCCCGCACCATGTGCAGGATCCGGGCTTGCGGCAACGCCTGGCAGATGAACCCGATATTGAGAAAGTTGGATGGCAACTTGTCGGTGAAGAAGCGCTCCTCGCCCAGGCGCCAGGACATGCCATCGATGTAGCGGCGCCCCACTGCGCCGAAGTCGATCCCGGGCGCCCGCGCCACGAGGCCAGCATCGATAACGCCGCGGCAATGTCGATCCGTTGCATAGCGCATGGCGCTGGTGAAATCGTAGAGCTCGCCCACGCCGCGCACCGCCGGACTGGCGTCCAGCAGCTGTTCCAGCAAGGTGGTGCCGGAGCGATGCATGCCAACGATGAACACCGGCGTCGGCCCGTGGCCCGCGGGCGTCGCCAACGGATTGGACACAGGCATCGCCACCAGCGCATCAACCAGACGGACACTGTCATCGAGGTGGTACCGCAGGGTGGCGCGTTTCGCGGCGCACGCTCGCTGCAGCGCCTGCCAGGCGGATTCGTGTTCCCCCAGGTCATCCAGCTCTTTGTGCAGCGCGAATGCAAGCGAGGCCTCTTCCTGTGGCGGAAGGCCTGGACGCGCAAGCTGGGCACGCAACCGCACGATGTGATTGTTCTCAGCGGTCGCCTTCCGCACGTGTGCCAGGAACCAGTGCGCCTGTCCAATCTGGGGGGCGATGGCGATGCAACGTTCGAACTCGGCGGCGGCCTCGTCAATGCGACCGAGATAGGTCAATACCTGGCCGCGCGAAAGCAAAGTGGGGGGATAACGGGGGTCCGCCCTGCGCGCCTCGTCCAGATGGATCAACGCGGCTTCCTGCAT
This sequence comes from Thermomonas fusca DSM 15424, assembly GCF_000423885.1. Classification (GTDB taxonomy): domain Bacteria; phylum Pseudomonadota; class Gammaproteobacteria; order Xanthomonadales; family Xanthomonadaceae; genus Thermomonas; species Thermomonas fusca. The sequence continues at coordinate 51,135 of NZ_AUIV01000024.1, forward strand.
GTTCAGGTAGGACAGCTGCGCGGCATAACCCAACAGCAGTGGGATCGGAATGGCGTCCAGGGGACCGGATCCTCGGATCAGCTCCAGCAGCGGACCGGCCTCGTTGATCGTTCGCAGGCGGGCCGCCAGCTGCTGGCGGGTGTCCGGCTTGGTGGGCCGCAACGTGTATGCCATCAGCGCAGCGGTGCGCGCGTTCCGATAACGACCGGCCAACGACTCCGCGTACGATGCCTCCACCAAGTGCTTGGCCTTGGTTTCCGGATCCACCCGGATTCCCTCCAGCAATCCGTGCAGTGCCTTGAAATCGTTGTTTTCCGCAAGTGGTGCGGCATACTCCAGCATCGCCTGCATTGGCGCATCGGTATTGCTCACGCTCTGGCCTCCACTTCCTGCGGATAGCCGCATCGGGCCAGCTCGTCCAGCATCGGCGCCAGCCTTTGAGCGTACCGGCGCCAGGCACCGACATGGCGCGTACTCACGGACTCACGCACTTGAACGGCACTGGCGGTGGGGACGCTTTCCCGGGCAGCAGACATCGACCGATCCGGCAGGTCGAGCAGGAGCTTGAGCCCTGCAATGGCTGCCTCCGGCTGTCGCGCAAATGCCTCGTATTCCACGAATGCCACGCGCGGGTTGGCAACCTCCCTTACCTGCTGCAAGAACCTGTCGTAGCGGGCGTACTGCCGCGCCACTTCTTCCTGCGCATAGCTATAGGGGTAGGACGCGGCAAACCATTCCTTCAGATTGGAGAAGCAGGCGTCGGCGGGCGCACGCCGCACGCAGACAATTCTGGCGTCCGGCAACGAGGCAAGGATGTGGCCGATGGCCAGATAGTTCTCCGGCCATTTGTCGGCATAGAACGCCTGTCCGTGCGCACGCCAACGGGTGTGCTCCAGATAGCGTTCGCCCAGGAGTCCTGCAGGCAGCGCTGCCATCGCCTGCAGCAATCCCGCATCGACGTTGAACGAGCCCGCACGCTGGGTCACCCAGCGCATCTGTGTCGCAAGATCGCGGAGCTCGCCTGCGCTGGCCACGTCGGTTTGCGCACAAAGTGCCCGCTCGATCACCGTGGTGCCGCTCCGCGGCAGTCCGACGATGAACACCGGCATGGGACCCGCCGGCTCTAGCCGAGTTTCTTCCCGCGGATGCTTCAATGCCTGCGCAGCAGCCTCGAACAATGCGTCCTGTGCCGCCTCGTCGTAGCGCAGCTGCGCTCGACGTAACCGCATCGCGGTGTCCAGCGCTTCCCACGCCTGCGCCGGCTCGCCATCACGATCCAATTCGTGGAACAGGCTGTACCACAGCAGCGCCGCCTCCGCTCCCTGCCCTGCTGCACCTGCGACCAGCCGCTTGAGCCGATTGATCCGGGCACCGCGGCCATCCTCGACACCCAGCTTGGCCAGCGCCCAATGCGCCGGTGCCAGCTCCGGGTTACCGCGCACGCTTGCCTCCAGCGCCCGCTCCGCCGCTTCAAGATCGCCGGCATACATCTGGTTCAGGCCCAGCAGGTACTGCATCGCCGGGGCACCCGCCATGCCCGCCGCCATCGCACGCTGCAACAGGGGCAACGCCGCATCGGGAAGCATGTGGTCGGACAGCATCTTGCCGACTTCTGCCAGCGCTCCCGGCGTGGGCTGCGCCGCAGGCAATGCATTTGCGCAGGCCAGCGCAGCGTGGGTTTCCCCCAACCGCAGCAGCAGTTTGCAAAGCATTTCCAGCAGCGTCGAGTCCGCCTGTGCCTTGCGGAAGGCTTCCAGGGCATGCGCAACCGCGCCCCGCACATTGCCGGCGCGCTGGTCGGCAACGGCCAAGCGTAGGTGTGCATAGGGCGCGATCGCAGGATCGCCAACCAGTTCCGCATAGAGCGCGCGCGCCTGCGCATCTTCGCCCCCTGCACTCAGCTGCTCAGCCTCTTGCCACTTGCGGCTTGCATCCACATCCATCGTGCCACTCCTTTCCCGCACCATGCCGTCGGACTGTAATCGCGCACGGCACGATCAACAAAAAAGGACGGCCGCACTAGGCGGCCGTCCGAATTAACACAGTGGATCAGTATCAGAAGTCGTACTGGACCATGAAGCGGACCGAGCGCGGCGTCTGGTAGCCGTTGGCGGCCTTCCAGAGGTTCGGCTGCCAGTTACCGGAGCCATCCTCGCCCTGTTCGATCACGTTGACCGCGTCCTGACTGTTGAGGACGTTGAACACGTCAACCTTGAAGGTCAGGTGCTTGTCGGCAAACGCCGGGGTCCAGGCCACGTTCAGATCCAGCTTCCGGGTCCAAGGCAGGCGACCCGAGGTACCACGCGGGGTCAGTTCACCCTGGCAGTAGAAGTAGCCGTTGGCATACCCCGAGTTGATCGGGTGGAAGCCGAAGCAGTTGATCGGACGACCGGACTGGACGATCAGGTTGCCGCCGACGGTCACGGTATCCGTGATGTCGTAGCTGCCGAACAGCTTGAAGCTGTGGCGACGGTCGTTCGGCAGGTAGCCGTAGGAACCTTCGGTCAGCTCCGGATAGTCGAAGTCCTGGGTGGTGCCGGTATCGTCCTGGCCGATATCCGACTTCACGCCGCCTTCGGTGTTGCCGATGCTCTTGGCGAAGGTGTACGAACCCTGCAGGAACGCGCGGTCCCAGCTGCCTTCGAAGAAGACTTCAAACGCGGTGTACTTGCGCTTGGCCTTCGGACCCAGCTGGTCGGCGGTCAGCTTGACCTCTTCCAGCGTGCCGTCGCCGTTGATGTCCATCTTGAAGGTGGCATCGCTACCCGGGTTGTACAGGTGGCAGAAGGCGAAACCGGGGTTGTACACCGCGATATCACTGTTCTGGTCCTTGTCCCCAACTTCCTGGAAGCCGCCGCTGCCGTTGTCGGTGAAGCCATTCGCCAGCGCCCACTCGATGATCGGCCGGTAGTCGCACTGGTCGTCGATCGCGGCCTTCAGGTCGCGACGGATCAGGCGCGCACCCAGCGACAGGTTGTCGGTCAGTTCCTTCTGGAAGCCCAGGATGAACTCGTCCTGGTACATCGGCTTCAGGCCCTGGTCCGCGATGGTCTGCGGATTCTTGCCCACGCCGAACTCGTTGTTGAGGTAGCGGATCGGACGACCATTGGCCGGATTGTTGATCAGGGTCAGGCCGGTGGGCGCACCAGTGGCCGCATCAACGCCGGTGTAGGTGTAGAACTGCTCGCTGTAGAGCGACTTCGATGCACCGCGCACCGCCACGGTGGCGGTCAGCGGCAGCGCATAGCGGCCGGCGTTACCGTAGACCTTGAAGCTGGAGTCGCCGTTCACGTCCCAAGAGAAGCCCAGGCGCGGAGCGAACTGGTTCTTGATCTTTGCGAAGGTCTCGCCGTCACCGTTCTGATTGTCAAACGTGTCCCAACGCGCGCCGAGGTAGGCAATGAAGTTGGGGGTGATGCTCCAGCTGTCTTCCAGGTAGAACGCGGTTTGGTCCACGGCCACGGTGGAGCCGGACTGGAACACGCGCTTGCGCACGACTTCGTTCTCACCGGTAAAACCAGTGCGGGTATAGCGACCATAGCGCCACACCACGCCGCCGGAGTAGGACTCACCGGCCACCGACTCGAAGTTGTCGATGTCCACGCCGCCGCGCAGCAGGTGGTTGCCCAGCTGCCATTCGGCGTCGATGCGGAACTGGTCGCGGGTGTCCTTGGCGTCCGGACGACCCAGGAAGTTGTCCAGCGCGCAACCGGCGCGGCGAGGCGTCTGACCATTCACAGCCGACGGACGCGAATCCACAATGACCGGGCAACCGTTAGCCGGCACGCCGACATTGCCGGTGTAGCTGTTCACCGTGCCGTTGGCGGTGACCGAATAGTTGCTGCGCGAGGACTCGCTGGTACCAGCCAGCACGGTCAGGGTGAGGCTGTCGCTCAGGTAGCCGGTGTACTTGGCGATATAGGTTTCGCCGCCGCGCTCGTCGAACGCCGTGCCCTGGTACTGGTTGAGCTGCGGGTTGATCGGCTTCAGCGGATCGGAGTACGAGGTCGAGTAGTAGTCGGTTTCGTACTTGCGCTTGTCGGAGATGCCGGTGAACTCAAGGATATTGTTATCGTTGATGTTCCAGTCCATCTTCAACAGCCACTTCGGCTGCTTGTTGGTGCCGACGGTGCTGAAGCCGCGCGACGAGGACATCGCCTTGCCTTCGCCGATGTCGGTGTACTGCACCAGACCGTAGGCGAACAGGCGGTCCTGCACCAGCGCGCCGCTGGCCCAGGCCGACGCGGTCATCTCGGTGCCGACGGTGTTGTTGCTGCGATCAGCCGACAGCGTGCCGTCGTTGAGGTAGTAGCTGTCCGGGGTTTCGTTCAGGCTGCTCGGCGACCAGAACACATTGGCGCCGGCCTTGAAATCATTGGAGCCGCGCTTGGAGATCTGGTTGACCACGCCGCCGGTGGAGCGACCGAACTCGGCGCCGTAGCCGCCGGTCTTGGTCTGCTGCTCGGCGATCGCCTCGAACGGGATCTGCGCGAAGTTCAGGTTGTTGAAGCTGTTGGTGATGTTGAAGCCGTTGAAGAAGTACTGGTTCTCCGCCACCGAGGAACCACCGAACGACGCCAGGTTGCCGAAGGCGCTGTCGCCGCGCACGGTACCCGGGGCCAGCAGGGCCACCGAGGTGGTGTCGCGCGACACCGGGATCTTGGCGATCTGCTCGGCGGTCAGGATGGTGGTGGACTCGACCGACGATACGTCGATCGGGTTGATCGCACCGGAACCGACAACGGTCACGGCGTCCAGGGTGGTCGCATCAGCCGAGACGAAATCGACGTTGGCGGCACCGCCCACGTTGACGTTCACGGTGCGCGGCGAACCGCCGTTGCGGCTGACCTGGTACTGGCCGGTCGGCAGCTGCGAGAAGCGATAGGAGCCGGTCGCATCCACGGTGATGGTGCGGCTGAAGCCGGTCGACTGGTTGGTGACGGTAACGGTGTCGCCAGCAACCGCACGGCCGACGACCGCACCAGCGGTATTGGTCTGCGCCTGCACGCCGCCGACGAAACACAGACCCAGAGCGACGGTCAACGCGCTCTGCTTCAGGCCTTTCGCGAGGTAGTTAGAAGCCATTTTGTTGTAACCCCCATAGGGACGAAGTGACAAAGGAAATCAAGTACGCCCGACCTCAGACGGCCTGACTTCCCGACTATAGAGCAGTCAACATTTATTTAACAACCCCCTCAGACCGCATTCATCTTGTGGGACACGCATTCAGTTTCGTGGGCAACGGTCACCGTCTCGACATGTTTGCGCAGGCGGCGCAGACGCCTGAAAAGCGAAGCCCCGCACGAGGCGGGGCTTCGGATGCAGCCGTGTAGCTACCGGCTCAAGCCAGCGTGTCGGCAATGCGCTGCTGCTCGTCCAGCAGCGCCTGCGGCAGGCGTGGGCCGTACTCGGCGAGGTACTCGCCGAGGCTGGCGAACTCGGCCTGCCAGCCGGCGCGGTCGAGGCCGAACAGCTTGTCACGGGCCTCCTCTGACAGGGTGACGCCATCGAGGTTGAGATCGCCTGCCGCCGGCAGGTGGCCGATGGGGGTTTCAGTGGCGGCCACGCTGCCTTCGACCCGGCGGATCATCCACTCCAGCACGCGCAGGTTGTCGCCGAAGCCGGGCCACAGGAACTTGCCGTCGTCACCCTTGCGGAACCAGTTGACGTGGAAGACCTTGGGCAGGTTCGCGCCGGGCTTGTCGAACGACAGCCAGTGGGCGAAATAGTCGGCGAAGTTGTAGCCGCAGAACGGCTTCATCGCCATCGGATCGCGGCGCATCACGCCCACCGCGCCGGTGGCGGCGGCGGTGGTTTCGGAGCCCATCGCGGCGCCGACCAGCACGCCGTGGGTCCAGTCGCGGGCTTCGAACACCAGCGGTACCAGCGAAGCGCGGCGACCGCCGAAGACGATGGCGCTGATCGGCACGCCCTGCGGGTCTTCGGCCATCGACGAATAGGAGGGGCACTGCTTCGCACTGACGGTGAAGCGAGAATTGGGATGCGCGGCCGGGCGCACGCTGGCGTCGTAGGCATGGCCCTGCCAATCGGTCACCGGGACCTGGCCGTTGTCGATGCCTTCCCACCACGGCTGGTTGTCGGCGGTGACGCCGACATTGGTGAAGATGGTGTTGGTCTGGATCGAGGCCAGCGCGTTCGGGTTGGACTTGTTCGAGGTGCCGGGGGCGACGCCGAAGAAGCCAGCTTCCGGGTTGATCGCGTACAGGCGGCCATCGGGGCCCGGACGCATCCAGCAGATGTCGTCGCCGATGGTCCAGATCTTCCAGCCATCGCGGCGATAGCCTTCCGGCGGGATCAGCATGGCGAGGTTGGTCTTGCCGCAGGCCGAGGGGAACGCGGCGGCGATGTAATGGGTCTGCCCCTGCGGGTTCTCCACGCCGAGGATCAGCATGTGCTCGGCCAGCCAGCCCTCGCTGCGCGCCTGGTGGCTGGCGATGCGCAGCGCGTGGCACTTCTTGCCCAGCAGCGCGTTGCCGCCGTAGCCGGAGCCGTACGACTTGATCGTCAGCTCCTCGGGGAAATGCATGATGTAGCGGCGGTTGGGATCGAGCTCGCCGACCGAGTGCAGCCCCTTCACGAACGTGCCGTCGCGCTCGATGCGGGCCAGCGCGGCGGCACCCATGCGGGTCATGATCCGCATGTTGGCGACCACGTAGGGCGAGTCGGTGATTTCCACGCCGCAGCGCGACAGCGGTGAATCAATGGGTCCCATGCAATACGGGATCACGTACATCGTGCGGCCCTGCATGCAGCCGTCGAACAGGGCGTCGATCTCGGCGTGGGCTTCGTCCGGCGCCATCCAGTGGTTGTTCGGGCCGGCATCCTCGTGATGGGTGGTGCAGACGTAGGTCAGGTGCTCGACGCGGGCAACGTCGTCCGGGTGCGAGCGGTGCAGGTAGCTGCCGGGATGGGTGTCGTCGTTGAGCCGGTGCAGGGTGCCGTCGGCCAGCATCTTGTCGATCAGCGCCGCGTTCTCGGTGTCGCTGCCGTCGCACCACTGGATGGCATCAGGCCGGGTCAGGCGCGCCACCTCGGCAACCCATTGGTTCAATCGGTCAAGTTTGCTGGTCATGAATCGGGAGTCCTTCGCCTGTCGCGGGCAGTCATTGAAATCGTTTGCAGAAAGCGCCGTGCCGCGCCCGTCGCGCCGCACGGCGGCGATCACTTCTTATGTGGTGGCACCAGGGTCGCCATCATGTGGTCGACGTAGCCTTCGAAGCCTTCGATGGGCTGGCGGGCCTGGAACTTGGGCAGTTCCAGCTGCAGCACGCCGACGTACATCGCGTAGGTCATGCGCGCGCGGTTGAGCGCATCCTTCTGGCTCAAGCCGGCCTGGCGGAACGAGGTGAACAGGAAACCGATGCGGCGCTCCAGCACGTGCCCCAGCACCACGTCCACCGCCTGGTTGCCGGCCGCCTTGAGCAGCTCGGAATAGATGATGTGGGTCTTGTTGTGGTGGGCGATGAGGCGGAACAGCGTGCGAAGACGCTCGGTGGCATCGCCGATCGCCTCCAGCGCGCCGTAGGCAGCCTGTTCGTCGTGCTCCCAGCGTTCCAGCGCGGCCTGCAGCAGCGCATCGCGGGAAGGGAAATGCCAGTAGAAGCTGCCCTTGGTGACGCCCAGCCGGCGCGCCAGCGGTTCCACCGCCACCGATGCCACGCCCTGCTCGGCGATCTGGTCAAGTGCCTCGCGGGCCCAGTCGTCGGCGCTCAGGCGCCCGCTGCGTGGTGCGGTTGCTGTCATCGCGAAGTTCGTTCCATACGGTATCGACGGGAAGCAGTATGCTGAGTTTTCACTCGGTTTTGCGCGTTGACAGTCTCGCCGCAACAGCCATACTAGGCCGTATGGTAGGCACGCCGCGCCATGCGCGCAATGCCCGCCGCCCAAGACCGCCGTGCCATCGGGAGCGCCACAATGAGCTTCGCCCTGCCTTTCCTCGTCATTTTCGCCGCTGGCGCGTTTGCCGCCTACCACCGGTTGCGGCTTGCAGTCTGGGCCGCACTGGCCATCACCCTGCTGGTGGCCGCCTGGCTGCTGGGTGCCAGCCCTGTCGCCTCGGCCATTGCCGCGGCACTGGTGGCTCTGGTCGCGGTGCCGCTGCTGGTGCCGGCCATCCGCAAACCGCTGTTGACCGCGCCGGCGCTGGGCTTCCTGCGCAAGGCGCTGCCGCCGCTGTCACAGACCGAGAAGATCGCGCTGGAAACCGGCTCGGTCGGCTTCGAGGGCGACCTGTTCTCCGGCAAGCCCGAATGGAACAAGCTGCTGGCTTACCCGAAGCCGCAGCTGAGCGCGGAAGAACAGGCTTTCCTCGACGGCCCGGTGGAAGAGCTGTGCAAGCGCATCAACGACTGGGAAATCACCCACGTCCACGCCGACCTGCCGCCGGAGCTGTGGGACTTCATCAAGCGCAACAAGTTCTTCGGGATGATCATCCCGAAGCAGTACGGCGGTCTGGGCTTCTCCGCGCTGGCCCACCACAAGGTGATCCAGAAGATCGCTTCGATCTCCAGCGTGGTCAGCGCTACCGTCGGCGTGCCCAACTCGCTGGGCCCCGGCGAGCTGATCAACCACTACGGCACCCAGCAACAGAAGGACTACTACCTGCCGCGGCTGGCGATCGGCCAGGAAGTTCCCTGCTTCGGCCTGACCGGCCCGTTCGCCGGCTCGGACGCGACTTCGATCCCCGACTTCGGCATCGTCTGCAAGGGCGAATGGAACGGCGCCAACGTGCTGGGCCTGCGCCTGACCTTCGACAAGCGCTACATCACCCTGGCCCCGGTCTCCACCCTGATCGGCCTGGCCTTCCGCATGTATGACCCGGAAGGCCTGATCGGTGACACCCGCGACATTGGCATCACCCTGGCGCTGCTGCCGCGCGACACCGAGGGCGTCGACGTCGGCCGCCGCCACTTCCCGCTGAACTCGCCGTTCCAGAACGGCCCGGTGCGCGGCAAGGAAGTGTTCATCCCGCTCAGCCAGCTGATCGGCGGCGTGGACATGGCCGGCAAGGGCTGGAACATGCTCAACGAGTGCCTGGCCGTGGGCCGCTCGATCACCCTGCCCTCCACCGCCAGCGGCGGCGCCAAGGCCGGCGCGGTGGTGACCGGCGCCTACGCCCGCATCCGCAAGCAGTTCGGCCTGCCGGTGGGCCGCTTCGAGGGCGTGGAGGAAGCGCTGGCGCGGATCGGCGGCAAGGCCTATGCGATCAGCGCGCTGTCGCAGGCCACCGCGGCCGCGGTGGATCGCGGCGACGTGCCGTCGGTGCCGTCGGCGATCGCCAAGTACCACTGCACCAACGCCGGTCGCGACATCGCCAAGGACATCATGGATGTCATCGGCGGCAAGGGGATCATTTTGGGCCCGCGCAACTTCGCCGGGCGTTCGTGGCAGGCCGCGCCGATCGCGATCACGGTGGAAGGCGCCAACATCATGACCCGCAGCCTGCTGATCTTCGGCCAGGGCTCGATCCTCTGCCATCCGTACATCCTCAAGGAAATGCGCGCGGCGCAGGACCCGGACGCCAAAGCGGGGCTGGAGGCGCTGGACGGCGCGCTGTATGCGCACGTCGGCGGCGCGATCTCGAATGCGGTGCGTTCGTTCTGGCTTGGCCTGACCGGCTCGCGCCTGCAGGCGACCGCGGGCGATGCGTACACGAAGAAGTTCTTCCGCAAGCTCAACCGCTACGCCGCCAACCTGGCCCTGCTGACCGACGTGTCGCTGGGCGCGCTGGGCGGCCGGCTCAAGTTCAAGGAGTCGCTGTCCGGCCGTCTTGGCGACGTGCTCAGCCACCTGTACATGATGGGCGCGGTGCTCAAGCGTCATCATGACGAGGGCTGCCCGGAAGCCGACAAGCCGCTGCTGGCCTGGGCCTTCCACAACAGCGCCTACGAGATCGAGCTGGCGCTGTCGCAGGCGCTGCGCAACTTCCCGATCAAGCCGCTGGGCTGGCTGCTGTGGCCGGTGGTGTTCCCGCTGGGCCGCCGCGCCGTTGCCCCGGGCGACCGCCTCAGCCATCGCGTCGCGATGCTGCTGATGGCGCCGAACGAGGCCCGCGAGCGGATGGCCAGCGGCGTGTTCCTGACCCCGGGCGAGCACAACCCCGGCGGCCGCATCAACAGCTATCTGGCGAAAGCCATTCTGGCCGAGCCGGTGGAGCGCAAGTTCCTGAAGGCGCTGAAGACCAAGGACATCGAAGCGCTGGACTTCGCCTCGCAGCTGGACGAGGGCGTGCGCGAGGGCTGGATCACCGCCGAGGAACGCAAGCAGCTGGAAGAGCTGCACGCGATCACCCTGGACACGATCACGGTGGACGACTTCGACGCCCACGAGCTGCGTGCGGCCAGCTATTACGACGGCCGCGCCGACGACGGCAGGCGCGCGGTCGCCTGATTTCCGCCGCAGTCCCGGCCGCGTGCCGGGATTGCGGCATCTCGCTTCCATGTCCGTCCTCTCGACCTATCGCTCACTCGCCCGCTGGCCCGCGGGCCGCTGGCTGTTCTCGCGGCTGGTGTGCTGGAAAGCGCCGTATTTTTCCAGCATCACCCCGCGCATCGAATCGCTGGAACCCGGCCGCTGCATCGCCACGCTGCGCCACCGTCGCGGCGTGACCAATCACCTCGGCACGGTGCATGCGATCGCCCTGTGCAACCTGGCCGAGTTCACCGGCGGACTGGCCTGCGACGCCAGCATCCCGCCGTCGATGCGCTGGATTCCCAAGGGCATGACCGTGGCCTACCTGAAGAAGGCGGTGGGTACGATGCGCGCCACGGCCACGCCGGGGTTTCCGCCGCGCGCAGCGGCCGAGGGCTACGAACTGCCTTTCGAGGTGGTGGTGGAAGATTCGCGTGGCGAAGCGGTGTTCCGCGCCAGTATCGCGATGTGGGTGTCACCGAAGGGCTGATGCACTTGCCCGCGCGCCAGCGCGACGCGACGGCTGCGATCCCCGATGCAGCTACTCCGGCGCACCACGTTCGGCGGGCAGCCTTCGCTCTTCCCGCAACAGGCGCCACACACTGACGGTCATCGCTCCGGCCACGGCCAGCCCGACGCCAAAGACGACCTGCGATCCGAACACGGAAAGCAGCTTGTAGATCCACGAGAAACTGAGCTCGCCACCGCGGTAGAAGGCGGTGTCGATTGCGGCACCGGCCTTGTAGCGCCACTGCCGGTCCACCCGCGTGTAGATGGTCTCCCGCCCCGGCTTCATCAGGGAGAACTCGTTCGAACGGGTGACCACCTGCACGATGCCGACCACGATCGGGAACGGCGAGGCAGTCAGCACGGCAAAACCCAGCAGCAGTGCCACCATCGGAATCATCAACACCGGCAGCAGGCCGAAGCGCGACAACAGCGCACGCGTGATGAACACCTGCACCAGCAAGGTCAGCACGTTCACCGCGATGTCGATGTTGGCGAAGTAGGCGGTGCGTGCCTCGTCGGTTGCAAAGGCCTCGCGTGCGATCACGGCCTGCTGGTTGTAGAGCAGCTGGCCCACGCCGACGCCAAGAAACACCAGCACGGCCAGCCATCGCAGCAGCGGCTCCCTGGCGATCAGCTTCAACCCGGCCAGCACGTCGCCACCCATCGCGCTTTCATTGTCGCGGCCAAGCTGTTCCTCGCGAAGCAATGCCCAACGGCGCAGCCGCCAGATGCAGAACAGGCACGCCGTCAGGAACACGGCAGAGAACAGCATGAGGTTGGCAAGGCCCACCCTTTCGGCCAGCGTGCGGGTGATCAGCGGGCCCGAAAAGGCACCGATGGTGCCGGCGGCGCCGATGTAGCCGTAGAACTTCTTCGCCTCGACATGGGTGAACACGTCGGCCATGAAGCTCCAGAACACCGCAACCGAGAACACGTTGAACACCGTGACCCAGAGGAAAAACGCCATCCCGCGCCCGCCCACCCGGCTGTCGAACAGCAGGTAGAAACCGAGCAGGCACAGGATGAAGAAGCCGAACATCACCGGCAGGAAAACCCGCCGCGGAAACCGACTGACCAGGGCACCGTACAGGGGCTGCGCCAGCAGGATGAGCGCGAACGTGCAGGTCGCAAGCACCTGCAGGATCAACTCCTTCAACGGGACGCCGTGGCGCTCGAACAGCGCAACCATCGCCTGGGGGAACACCGCCTCGACCTCGCTGGATGCGCCCATCGCGTCGCGCACCGGGCGCAGCACGTAATAGCCGCACAGCAGGCAGAAGAAAAACAGGAACGACCACAGCAGCGGCGGCGAATCGCCCAGCGCGGCTTTGAAGCGACCGAAACTGCCGGCGACGGCGGGGCGTTGGGACATGGCTGCCGGAAGACGGGCGAACGGTGCGCAACGGTAACCGCTGCAGGCCCATCCGCGCCACCCCGCCAAAGAGCATTTGCTCTAGGGACGGCGCATACGTTCGACTGGTCATCGCAGGGGGCGCACGTGTACGACTACATCATCATCGGCGCCGGCTCGGCCGGCTGCGTGCTGGCCAACCGCCTGAGCGAAGACCCCACGGTCACGGTGCTGCTGCTGGAAGCCGGCGGCCGTGACTGGCACCCGTTCGTGCACATGCCCGCCGGTCTGGCGCGCATCGCCGCGCTGAAATCGATCAACTGGGACTACGCCACCGTGCCGCAGCCGCAGCTGGGCGGACGCGTGCTGTGGTGCCCGCGCGGCAAGCTGCTGGGTGGTTCCAGTTCGATCAACGCGATGTGCTACATCCGCGGCGTCGCCGCGGACTACGACGCCTGGGCCACCGGCGGTGCCGACGGCTGGCACTGGGACAACGTGCTGCCCTACTTCCGCAAGTCCGAGGGCAATGCCCGCGGCGGCGATGCGTGGCATGGCGCGGAAGGCCCGCTCAGCGTGTCCGACCTGCGCCACGTCAACCCGCTGACCCGCGTCTTTGTCGAAGCCGGCCAGCAGGCTGGCTTCCCCGTCAACGACGACTTCAACGGCGCGCAGCAGGAAGGCGTGGGTCTGTACCAGGTCACCCAGCGCGACGGCGCACGCTGTTCGGCGGCGGTGGCCTACCTCGACCCGGCGAAGGCGCGCCCGAACCTGACCATCCGCACCCACGCCGAGGTCAACCGGATCACCTTCGAGCGCGGTCGCGCCAACGGCGTGGTCTGTTCGATCCGCGGCCAGGGCTTCCATTTCGAAGCCGCGCGCGAAGTGATCCTCAGCGGCGGCGCGATCAACTCTCCGCAGCTGCTGATGCTGTCCGGCATCGGCCCGGCCGATGAACTGCGCCGGCTGGGCATCGAGGTGCTGCACGATGCACCGGGCGTCGGCGCCAACCTGCAGGACCACCTCGACGTCACCACCCTGCAGCACTGCACCAAGCCGATCAGCTACGACCGCGTCAGCGAGGTGAAGACCGCGCTGCAGTACTACCTCGGCGGCCATCAAGGCCCCGGCACCAGCAACGTGGCCGAAGGCGCGGGCTTCTTGCGCTCGCCACTGGCGCAGGACGCGCGCGCCGACATCCAGCTGCACTTCATCCCGGCGATGATCGACGACCACGGCCGCAACCGCCTGCGCGGCGACGGCTACACCCTGCACGCCTGCTTCCTGCGCCCGCGCAGCCGCGGCAGCGTGCGGCTGGCCAGCAACCGCGCGGCCGACAAGCCGCTGATCGATCCCAACTACCTTGGCGATGCAGAAGGTTTCGACCGCCGCATGCTGGTGGAATGCGCGCGGCTGTCGCTGGAGATCTTCGCGCAGAAGGCGTTCGATCCCTACCGCGGCGCGCCGATCTTCCCCGCCACCACGCCGCGCACCGACGCCGAGTTCCTGGACTTCGTGCGCAGCCGCGCCGAAACCGTCTACCACCCCATCGGCACCTGCCGGATGGGCAGCGACAGTGCGGCAGTGGTCGACCCGCACCTGCGCGTGCGCGGCGTCGACGGCCTGCGCGTGGTGGATGCCTCGGTGATGCCCGATCTGCCGGGCGGCAACACCAACGCGCCGACGATCATGATTGCGGAGCGGGCCGCCGACCTGATCAAGGACGCCTGAGCGTCACCCGCTTCAGTCTGCCATCCATGGCGACGCGGCTCGGCTTCGAAGACCGCCTGCCCGGCCATCCGTGGCCGGGCGTTCGCGACCGCAGCCGATGCCGATAGGCCATCGGCCAATCGCGGTCACTCACCCAACATCGGCGGCAGCGGGCAATGCAGCACGCCGCAGATCGTGCGCAGCAGTTCGGCTTCGGCCACGCTGATGCGGCCGTCACTGCTGATCGCATCGGTGACCGCCTCCACCATCGCCTGCTTGGCCAGCGGATCCAGCGCGTCCAGCGGCTCCCACACGGCGTCCAGCGCCAGCACGCCTGCCGCGGGTGGCGCGTAGGCCAGATGGTCGCGCGGCAGCACGCGCTGCAGGCCGGTCAGGTAGGCCAGTCTGGCCTTGGCCGGATCGGTATGGCCGGCCTGCGCCACCACCGCCAGCAGGGTAGCGAATTCATTGCGCACGCTGCCGGGCTTGCGCCGGCCGAAGCGGGCGTAGCGGCCCGGGTCCAGCGATTCGCGCACCTGCACATTCAGCAGCCGCGCCAGGCAGTACTCGAACAGCGACACTTCGCCGTCGGCATCGATCACCGCCTGCACGGCGTCGAGGAATTGCTCCAGCTGCGGACGCGGCCGCAGCCTCAGCACCGGGAAAGCCAGCGCCGCCAGCGGCAGGCGCAGCGCCGGGTGCAGGTCGGCGGTGAGCTGCTGGTGGATGCGCAGGGCGTGGTCGGCAGCCACCTCGCCCAGCCGCGCGGCGATCACCTTGCGCTGCGCGTCCAGCACATCGTCGGCTTCCGCCAGCAGCAGCGCCAACAGCAGCGGCATCACCGCCTCGCGACCGCGGGCCAGATCGCGCAGCGCTTCGGGAACGGCATCGACGATGGCATCGGCGCGGCGGTAGTCGTCGGACGCCGGCGTGGCCACCTGCGCGGCTACCCGCGGCGGCGATACCCGCATCTGCTCGCGCGCACCCGGCAGTGGCTTTGCGCCAGCTTCGGCCAGGCCCAACGCAAGGTCTTCCTGCAAGCCGTCCGGCGGCACTGCCCGCCATTCGGCGCGCAGCCGCTCCAGCTGTTCGTCGCGAAACCCCGGCTCCAGCGCGCGGATGCGTTCCAGCAGCGGCGGATGGGTGGCGAACAGGCTGGAAAAACCCACCCCGTCGCCGAACAGCATGTGGCTGACCTCTTCGGCGTCGCCGCGGTGGCTGAGCCGCGAGCCCTCGTCCACCCCGGCGATCTTCTTCAGCGCCCCGGCCAGGCCCGCGGTCTGGCGGGTGAACTGGACCGCGCTGGCGTCGGCCAGCCGCTCGCGCGAGCGGCTGACGCCTGCCTTGATCAGCCGGCCGAAGAACAGACCCACGTAGCCGATCACCATCGCCACCAGCGCGGCCACCAGCAGGGCACCGGCGTTCCTGTTGCGGCTGCCACCGAAGCGGCCGTATTCCAGCACCTTGCGGCCGATCAGGCCGATCATCAGGATCCCGAACAGCACCCCGATCAGGCGCACGTTTAGCCGCATGTCGCCGTTGAGGATGTGGCTGAACTCGTGCGCAATCACGCCCTGCAGCTCGTCGCGATTGAGCCGCTCCAGGGTGCCGCGGGTCACCGCTACCACCGCATCGGACGGGCTGAAACCGGCGGCGAAGGCATTGATGGCCGCCTCCTCCTCCAGCACGTACAGCTTGGGCACCGGCACGCCGGAGGCGATGGCGATTTCCTCCACCACGTTGCGCAGCCGCCGCAATGACAGGTCGGTAGTGTCCGCCGGCACCAGCGTGCCGCCCATCTGCTGCGCCACCGCCTCGCCGCCACCGCCCAGGCTGGCGATGCGGTAGAGCGATCCGAACAGGATGGTCAGCAGGGTGATGCCGCTGGTGAACGCCAGCATCCGCCACGACGGCGCCACCAGCCAAGCCGCCAGGTCGACGGCCGCCACGATCCCGAGCACCGCCAGCACGAACAGGACAACCAGCCGCGTCGAGGCGCGGCGCGCGGCGGCCTGGTGTTCGAAGAAATTCATGGTGGGAGGGCGTCCATCATCCGGCCCGGGACTGCGTTCTCCCCGCGCCGCGGGGAGAACAGGCGGATGCGATCAGAACTGCACCTTCGGCGCTTCCCGTACCTGCGCCTGCTTGTCGGCCGCGATCTCCAGCAGGGTGGCCGGCTGGAAGCCGAACATGCCGGCGAACACGCTGTTCGGGAACACTTCGCGCTTGTTGTTGTAGGCCATCGCCATGTCGTTGAATGCCTGCCGCGCGAACGCGACCTTGTTCTCGGTGCTGGTCAGCTCCTCGGTGAGCTGCATCATGTTCTGGTTGGCCTTGAGGTCCGGATAGGCCTCGGCCACCGCCAGCAGGCGGCCCAACCCGGCATTGAGCTGGCCCTGCGCGGCGGCGAGCTGCGCCATCGCGGCGGGATCGCCGGGGCTGGCCTTGGCCGCGGCCAGACCGGACTGCGCGGCCGAGCGCGCGGCGATCACCGCCTCCAGCGTCTCGCGCTCATGCGCCATGTATTTCTTCGCCACTTCGACCAGATTGGGGATCAGGTCGAAGCGCCGCTGCAGCTGCACGTCGATCTGCGCGAAGGCGTTCTTGAACGCGTTGCGCGCGGTCACCAGGCCGTTGTAGATGCCGACCGCCCAAAGCAGGACTGCAACCACGACCGCCGCGACAATCGCCAGGAAAATCAAAAAGCTACCCATTGAAGCTCCCCTCATTCATGCATTCGTGGAAACAGGCGCTAGAATCGACCCGTCGTCGCAGCATACGCAGGGGGCCAAGCCTATGAAAGAGCGCACCCGGGGATACATCTGGAAGACCGGCCTGATCGCGGCACTGCTGCCGCTGGCAGCGGGTTCCGCCACCCAGGACAGCGTGCCGTCGAGCGGCACCGTCGCCCGTACCGCCAGCATGGCAGCAAACCTGCCGCCGGCGCTGCCACTACCGCCAACAAACAGCAACCT
The DNA here is from genome assembly GCF_000423885.1 of Thermomonas fusca DSM 15424. Taxonomy (GTDB): domain Bacteria; phylum Pseudomonadota; class Gammaproteobacteria; order Xanthomonadales; family Xanthomonadaceae; genus Thermomonas; species Thermomonas fusca. The sequence goes on from NZ_AUIV01000024.1 coordinate 68,109, forward strand.
GGACATCATGCGTTTCGAGGCGATTGCCGAAGCGCTGGTCGCCAACGGCCGCATCCCGGGCCTGGCGATGGCGATCGTCAAGGACGGCCGTATCCTCAGCGCGCGCGGCTACGGCATCACCGATACCCGCGCGCCGCAGCCGGTGGACGCCCACACGGTGTTCCGGCTGGCGTCGCTGTCGAAGTCGTTCGCCGGCACCATGACCGGGATCCTGGTCAACGACGGCATGCTGCGCTGGGACAGCCACCTCACCGACTACGTGCCGTCGTTCCGCATGTCGATGCCGGACGCCGCCCAGCAGATCACCGTGGCCGACATCCTCAGCCACCGCATGGGGCTGACCCACAACGCCTTCGACCGCGACCTGGAAGGCAATGCGAACTACCACGACCTGACCCTGCGGATGGCCAACGCGCCGATGACCTGCGCGCCCGGCGATTGCTATGCCTACCAGAACGTGGCGTTCAGCCTGATCGGCGACATCGTGTTCGCCACCACCGGCCAGTTCTACAGCGAGGCGGTGGCACGTCGCATCTTCAAGCCTCTGGGCATGAACGATGCCAGCTACGGTCTGGAAGGCATCGAAGCCAGCGCACGCTGGGCGCGCCCGCACGTGCGCGGCCGCGGCGGCTGGGTGTCGCTGACGCCCAAGCCCACCTACTACCGCGTGGCTCCGGCGGCCGGCGTCAACGCCAGCATCAGCGACATGGCGCAATGGCTGCTGGCGCATACCGGCCACCGCCCGGAAGTGCTGCCGGCACCACTGCTGGCAACCCTGCACGCACCGCTGGTGACAACGCCCAGCGAGATCCGCGGCGCCTCCTGGCGGCGCAGCCGGCTGACCACCGCCGGTTACGCGCTGGGCTGGCGCGCCTACAACTATTCGGGCCATCAGGTAGTCTTCCACGGCGGTGCCGTGCAGGGCTATCGCGGCGCGATGGCGCTGCTGCCGGAGCAGGACCTGGGCGTGGTGATCCTGTGGAACAGCGAAAGCGGCCTGCCCGGCGGGCTGCTGCCGACCATTCTGGACAACGCGCTGGGCATGAGCGGCGGCCAATGGCTGGACGATGAGACCATCGACGGCTCCGAAGGCGTGCTCTACGCCGAACGCAACGCCACCCCGTCCGGCACCAGCGCCTCCGCGTCGAAAGCATCCCCGCCCTGATCCGCGCCTGACCGCGCACAAAAAAGAAGGCGCTGTTCGCGTTGTTTGTGGACATGGAGGTCATGTCATCGCCAACCTGAGCAATGACGCGGGTCCTGCGCCGACTTGGGCATTCCGCTCCAGTGCCCGGAACCACCCCAGGTAGTTCGGCAGATAGGACGTCGCCACGCCCCGGAATCGGGCCATCCAGCCCTTCAGTCGGCTGTGGTGCGCATTGACATTCTGGACATGCCACGCACCTCGCTTGCGCTCGCCGCGCAAGGTGTTCAGGGCGTGGTGCTCAATTCCCAGATCCCTTGCCGCACTTGCCAACATGGCGCTGCCGTCGGTGCACAGCACCGCATCCGACGCGATGGCGGTCG
>NZ_AUIV01000025.1 GCF_000423885.1 Thermomonas fusca DSM 15424
GAATGGCATTACGCACTGATAGGCGAAGGTCTGTTCGATGATTGGCGCGACAAGGGCGCCCGGATGGCAGATTTGCTGTCTTTCTGCCGTATTCGGCCAGCGGCCAGCCACGTCGATCAAGGCGTGCTGGAGCTTTGATCGCTGCCCCGGCGGCACCATAAAACGAAAACGCCCCGCATCGCTGCGGGGCGTTCCGTATGCATCGACGGCGCGGCGGCCTACTTCCGCATCGAACCGAAGAACTCGTCGTTGGACTTGGTGTTCTTCATCTTGTCGAGCAGGAACTCCATCGCCGCGATCTCGTCCATCGGGTGCAGCAGCTTGCGCAGGATCCAGATCTTCTGCAGCAGGTCGGGTTCGATCAGGTAGTCCTCGCGGCGGGTGCCGGACTGGTTGACGTTGATCGCCGGGTAGACGCGCTTCTCGGTGATGCGGCGGTCCAGGTGCACTTCGGAGTTGCCGGTGCCCTTGAACTCTTCGTAGATCACCTTGTCCATCGCGCTGCCGGTGTCGACCAGGGCGGTGGCGATGATGGTCAGGCTGCCGCCTTCCTCCACGTTGCGGGCCGCGCCGAAGAAGCGCTTCGGGCGGTGCATGGCGTTGGAGTCCACGCCGCCGGTCAGCACCTTGCCGCTGCTGGGCATGACGTTGTTGTAGGCGCGGGCCAGGCGGGTGATCGAGTCGAGCAGGATCACCACGTCCTTCTTGTGCTCGACCAGGCGCTTGGCGCGCTCGATCACCATTTCCGCCACCTGCACGTGGCGCGCGGCCGGCTCGTCGAAGGTGGAGGAGATGACTTCGCCGCGCACTGTGCGCTGCATCTCGGTCACTTCCTCCGGGCGCTCGTCGATCAGCAGCACGATCAGGTGCACGTCCGGGTGGTTGTAGGTGATGGCGCTGGCGATCTGCTGCATCATCATCGTCTTGCCGGCCTTCGGCGGGCTGACGATCAGGGCGCGCTGGCCCTTGCCCTGCGGGGCCATGAGATCGAGGATGCGGCCGGTGATGTCCTCGCTCGAGCCGTCGCCGCGCTCCAGCTTGAAGCGCTTGCGCGGGAACAGCGGGGTGAGGTTCTCGAACAGGGTCTTGTTCTTGGACGCCTCGATCGGCTCGCCGTTGATGGTGTCGACGATGTTCAGCGCGAAGTAGCGCTCGCCGTCCTTGGGCCAGCGGATGCGGCCGGAGACGTGGTCGCCGGTGCGCAGGTTGAAGCGGCGGATCTGCGACGGGCTGATGTAGGTGTCGTCGGGGCCGGCCAGGTACGAAGCCTCGGCCGCGCGCAGGAAGCCGAAGCCGTCGGGCAGGATTTCCAGCACGCCGTCGGCCTGCACGCCCTCGCCGTGGCGGGTCAGCACCTTCAGGATCGCGAAGATGATGTCCTGCTTGCGCGCGCGGGCCACGCCCTCGCTGATCTGCAGCTGGTCGGCGATTTCCAGCAGCTTGTGCGCGGGCGAGCGCTTGAGGTCGCCCAGCGAATAGATGGGGAAGCCTTCCGGCACCTGCGGATGCGGGCGCGGGACGAAGTTCTCGCCGTTGCCGCCCTCGTCGGACATGCCGCCGTCACGCGGGCGGTCGCGCTGGCGGTCGCGGCGATTCTTGAAGCGCTCGCGGCGGCTGTTGCGCTGGCCGCCCTCATGCGACTGGCCGCCGTCCTGGTCGCCTTGCCCGCCTTGCCCGCCGCTATCGCCCTGCTGCCGGTTGCCTTCGCGCGGCTTGTCGCCGCGTGCCGGCTGTGGTGCGGAATCGGTGGCGGCGTGCGGCGTGGGGGCCGGCGGCGACGCGGGCTGCGCGGGCGCCATCGGTGCGCTCGCGGCCGGTGCTGCTACGGGTGCCGGCGCGGGTGGTGCCGCTACGGGCGACAGCGCGATCTCGGATTGCTCGGGGCTGCGCGGCTTGGCCACGCGGGGTTTGCGCACGCGCTTTTCGGCGACTTCGCCGCTGGCGTCGTTGGGGGTATCGGACAAGGGAAACCTCGCTTGCGTTGCGAGCGCCCGCAGGGGCGGGCGGATCGTCGGGAATGATTCGGACCGGGAGTGGATCAGAAGGGGTGCGGCGCGCCGTAGAGGGGACGGAGCAGCGCCGGATGGTGTGAAACGCTAGCACTGCCGCGGCCTGCCATGCAAGCGGCGGGCGCTGGCCGGTTCAGTTACGGCGGCGGCCCGCGATGGGAATCACGTTGTTGCCGGCGTGTTCGACGCGGGTCAGGAAGCCTGCGCGCGGGGCGGTGCTCGCCGGATGGCGCCGGTCATGGGGGTGACCGGCGCGTTTGCGGAGCGGGGCTCAGATCGCCTTGTCGATCATCTGCGCCAGCTGGGCCTTGCCCACCGCGCCGATCTGGGTGGCCTGCACCTGGCCGCCCTTGAACAGCAGCAGCATCGGGATGCTGCGGACGTGGTACTTCAGCGCGGTCTGCTGGTTCTGGTCGACGTCGACCTTGACGATCTTCGCCTTGCCGGCGTAATCGGCGGCCAGCTGGTCCAGCGCCGGGGCGATCATCTTGCACGGGCCGCACCAGGGCGCCCAGAAGTCCACCAGCACCGGCTGGTCGGAGGCCAGGACGTGGCTGTCGAAATCGGCATCGGTGGCGTGCAGGACGGTATCGCTCATGTCGGCTCCAGAGGGTTGCGGGGCGCGGCAGGCCGCGCCGGTGTTAGACTTGGGAGGTTGCGCCGGTTTTTTCAAGGCGCCGTGCCGGGAACGACCAGCCCCGGAATTGTCCCGGCAGTCTGCGTGGCTGCCCTCCATTCATGCAAGTGGCGAAGTGCAACGCGGCGTTCTGGAACCGCGTGCCTGCCACCTTCCGAGGCAGACACCCGTGTCCGACAAGCCGCTTACCGACATCACCTTTTCCACCTTCGACCTGCACCCGGACCTGCTTGCAGGGCTGGAAGGCGCCGGCTTCACCCGCTGCACCCCCATCCAGGCGATGACCCTGCCGGTGGCGCTGCCCGGTGGCGACGTTGCCGGCCAGGCGCAGACCGGCACCGGCAAGACCCTGGCCTTCCTGGTCGCGGTGATCAACCGCCTGCTCACGCGCCCTGCGCTGGCCGACCGCAAGCCGGAAGACCCGCGCGCGCTGATCCTGGCGCCCACCCGCGAGCTGGCGATCCAGATCCACAAGGACGCGGTGAAGTTCGGCTCCGACCTCGGCCTGAAGTTCGCGCTGGTGTACGGCGGCGTGGACTACGACAAGCAGCGCGAGCTGCTGCAGGCCGGCGCCGACGTGATCATCGCCACTCCCGGCCGGCTGATCGACTACGTCAAGCAGCACAAGGTGGTGAGCCTGCATGCGTGCGAGGTCTGCGTGCTGGACGAAGCCGACCGCATGTTCGACCTCGGCTTCATCAAGGACATCCGGTTCCTGCTGCGGCGCATGCCCGAGCGCGGCACCCGCCAGACCCTGCTGTTCTCCGCCACCCTCAGCCACCGCGTGCTGGAGCTGGCCTACGAGCACATGAACGAGCCGCAGAAGCTGGTGGTGGAAACCGAGCACATCACCGCGGCGAAGGTGCGGCAGAAGCTGTATTACCCGGCCGACGAAGAGAAGATCCCGCTGCTGATCGGCCTGCTGTCGCGCAGCGAAGGCGCGCGCACCATGGTGTTCGTCAACACCAAGGCGTTCGTGGAACGGGTCGCGCGTGCGCTGGAAAAGGCGGGTTACAGGGTCGGCGTGCTCAGCGGCGACGTGCCGCAGAAGAAGCGCGAATCGCTGCTCAAGAAATTCCAGGCCGGCCAGCTGGAACTGCTGGTGGCCACCGACGTGGCCGCGCGCGGCCTGCATATCGATGGGGTGTCGCACGTCTACAACTACGACCTGCCGTTCGATGCCGAGGACTACGTCCACCGCATCGGGCGCACCGCGCGCCTCGGCGCCGAGGGCGATGCGATCAGCTTCGCCTGCGAGCGCTATGGCATGTCGTTGCCCGACATCGAGGCCTACATCGAGCAGAAGATCCCGGGCGAACACGTCACCCCGGAAATGCTGGTCCCGCTGCCGCGCAAGCCGCGCGAGGGCGTCGAGCTGAATGCCGAGGAAGGCGAGAGCGTCGGCGAGATCTTCAAGGAAGTGCGCGAGGCGCGCGCCGCCGAGGATGCCAAGCGCGGCGGTGGCCGCGGCGGCCGCAGCGCCGGTGGGCGTTCGGGCGAGCGCAGCGGAAGTGGCGAGCGTCGCAGCGGAGAGAGCCGTGGCCCGCGCCCGCCGCGCAAGCCGCGCGCGGAAGGTGATGCCGCCGTTGCCGCTGCGCCGCAGCCCGCGGTTGCGCAGGCACAGCCGCAATCGCAGCCAGCGGTCGAAGGCGAAGCACCGGCACGCAAGCGCCGCCGCCGCCGCAGCGGGCGTCCGCTGGAGGGCGCCGAGGGCGCAGTGCCGGCACAGGCGGCCGCGCCGCAGCAGCCGGCCAAGCCGGCGGCACCGAAATACGTGCCGGCCAGCAAGTCCGCGGCTGGCGCTGCTGCTGCGCAAGCCGCCGACAAGTCCTCGCTGCTCAGTCGCATCGGTCGTGGGTTGAAGTCGCTGGTAACGCGTACGCCCAACCGGCAGCACTGAGCAGGCGCGCCCGCGCTGGCCGCTGGCGCCGGCTCGGGCGATACTGCCTGTCCGTTCGTATCGTCCATCCCACGCATGCCGGTCCTGCGGTTCGACAACGTCAGCAAGCTCTACCCCGGCGGCCAGCCCGCGCTGTCCGAGGTGAGCTTCGCCGTGGACGCGGGCGAAATGCTGTTCGTCACCGGCCATTCCGGTGCCGGCAAGAGCACGCTGCTGAAGCTGATCCAGCTGGCCGAGCGGCCCAGCCGCGGCGCGGTGCTGTTCGACGAACGCAACCTGGCCAAGGTCCGCGGCGGGCGCATCGCCGCGCATCGCCGCAACGTCGGCGTGGTCTACCAGAACCACCAGCTGCTGATGGACCGCAGCGTCGCCGACAACGTCGCGCTGCCGCTGGTGCTGCGCGGCATGAAGCGCGCCGAGATCGGCAAGCGGGTGCGTTCCATCCTCGGCCGGGTGGGGCTGGAGGCGCGCGCCAACGCGCTGCCGACGCAGCTGTCGGCGGGCGAGCAGCAGCGCGTCGGCATCGCCCGCGCGGTGGTGGCCGAACCGCCGCTGCTGGTTGCCGACGAGCCGACCGGCAACCTCGATCCCACCCTGTCGGCCGAAATCATGGCGCTGTTCGCCTCGCTGCCAGAACGCGGCACCAGCGTGCTGATCGCCAGCCACGACCTGGCGCTGGTCAAGCGCATGCGCAGGCGCGTGCTGGTGCTGGAGCAGGGCCGGCTGACCGACGACATCGCCCCGGAGGACCTGGCCGATGGCTAAGCCCGGCAACCAGCGCGTCGAGCAGCTGCATTCCAGCCGCGCCGGCGCATGGCTGGAACACCACGGTTACAGCGTGGTCGCAAGCCTCGGCCGGCTGCTGCGCAAGCCGTGGGCCAGCCTGCTCACGATCGGGGTGATGGCGCTGGCGCTGGCGCTGCCGCTGGGCCTGTGGGTGGTGCTGGCCAATGTGCAGCGGCTGGGCGGGCAGGTACAGGCCGCGCGCGAGGTGACGGTGTTCCTGCAGCCGGGCATCGACGCGGCGAAGGCGGATGCGCTGGCCGCGGTGCTGCGTGCGCGCAGCGATGTCGCTTCGGTCGAGCGGGTGGCGCCGGAGCAAGCTTTGGCACAGCTGCGCCAGCGCGACGATCTGGCCGCGGCCATCGATGCGCTGGGCGAAGACGCCGCGCGCGCGGCGCTGCCGCAGGCGCTGCGGGTGGTTCCGCGCGCAGACGAGCACGCGCTGGTGCAGGCGGCGCAGGCGCTGCCCGAAACCGACCGCGTGCAGCACGACGCGCGCTGGCGCGAACGCCTGCAGGCGTGGCTGGGTTTCGGCGCGCGGGTGGTGCAGGTGCTGGCTGCGCTGCTGGGACTGGGCGCGCTGCTGGTGGTCGGCAACACCGTGCGTCTGGACATCCAGTCGCGGCGCGAGGAAATCGGCGTGCTGCAGCTGCTCGGCGCCAGCGACGGTTTCGTGCGTCGCCCGTTCCTCTACCTCGGCATCTGGTACGGGCTGTCCGCCGGCGCGCTGGCGCTGGGCATCCTGACCCTGGCATGGATGGCGCTGCAGGCGCCGCTGGCAGCGCTGGCCACCCGCTATGGCAGCAGCTTCGCGCTGCAGGGCCTGGATCCGCTGGCCGCCGCCTGCGTGCTGGCCGGCGCAGGCCTGCTGGGCTGGCTCGGGGCGGGTGCTGTCACCGGGCACTATCTGCGGCAGGCCCGCCCACGGGAGTATTGAGATGGCCGAGAAACAGGATCTGCGCCACGTGGTCAGCGACGCGCCGCGGGTGATGGTGGTCGATGGCAGCAAGCTGGTGCGCAAGCTGGTGGGCGACACTCTGGCGAAAGAGCTGCCGGGCGCGCAGGTGCTCGGCTGTTCCAGCATCGCCGAGGCGCGCAAGGCGCTGGCAGAGGGCGCGGTCGATCTTGTCACCACCGCGCTGGTGCTGCCCGACGGCGATGGCCTGGCGTTGGCGCGCAGCGTGCGCGAGGCGTCCGGGCAGAGCTACGTGCCGGTGATCGTGATTTCCGGCAACGCCCAGGAGGCGCTGGAGACGCGCGCCTTCACCGAGGACATCACCGACTACTTCGACAAGTCGCTGGGGCAGACCGCGCTGGCCGCGTTCATCCGCGGCTACGTGCAGCCGGCGCCGATCGAGGGCGCGCGGGTGCTGTACGTGGAGGACAGCCGGGTGGTGGCGGTGGCGACCAAGCGCATGCTGGAGCGCCACGGCATGCAGGTGCTGCACGTGATCAGCGCCGAGGACGCGCTGGAGCACCTGCACAAGTTCTTCGGCCGCAAGGACGGCGACGTCGGCGCCGACGTGGTGCTCAGTGACGTGTACCTGAAAGGCGCGCTCAGCGGCCGCGAACTGCTCAACCAGATCCGCGACGTGTTCCACTACGGCAAGCGCCGACTGCCGATGGTGATGATGACCGGCGACGACAACCGCGACAACCAGGCCGCGCTGCTGCGCGACGGCGCCAACGACCTGGTGCTCAAGCCGATCGAAGAGCGCCTGCTGGTGACCAAGGTGCTGTTCCAGCTGCGGCTGTCGAAGCTGGGTTGAAGACCGGAAAGGCGGCGTTGCCGCCCCTCTCCGTTGCCGTCCGCGCCGCGCCGCTTACGGCTGCCAGCCGTAGCTCAACTTGACGAACACGCTGCGGGTATTGCCGAACAGCTCGCGGTGATCGTCGTCCATGAACGCGCCGTAGGACGCGCCGGCGTACAGCGCGGTGCGCGGGTTGACCTTGTAGGAATAGACCACCTGCGCGGCCCAGTCGCGTGCGTTTTCGTTGATCGTGTCGGGATACAGCGCCTGCTCGCGGTCCACCTTGCTGCCCTGCACGGTGATGCGCAGGCGCTGGCGCGGGTCGAACTGCCAGCTGCCGCCGGCGTTGAGCACGCTGGCGGTGAACGCGGTGCCGCCGTCGCGGCGCATGCGCTGGTGGACCAGGTCCATGTCCAGCGCGATGCCGCGGCCGACGTTGAGGTTGCCGGACAGCTCGACCATCGTGCGCCGGCCGGTGCGGTCGGCGGCGAGGTCGAGCATCTGCCCGACCTGCACGTAGGCGCCCAGCTGCAGCTTGCCGTTGGGGCGGAAATTGGCGTCGACGTCGACGTAGTGCTCGTCGAACAGCCGGCCTTCCCAGTAGCGCGCGCGGGTCAGGCCGTGCAGGCGCAGGTTGCTCTGCATCGGTCCCTGCGCGTTCACCTGTGCTTCCAGCTCGCGTTCCAGCAGCTGGCCGTCGAAGCGGTGGGTGATGTCGAAATCCATGTAGGCATTGATGCGGTTGAACGCCTTGCCGTCGCGGAACCAGCTGTGGCCGCCGCCGACCAGCGACTTGTCGTAGCCCACCTGGCCCATGAAGCCGAGGTCGGCGCGGAAGCCGGGATCGATGTCCATGTGCCAGGCGTCCAGGCTCCAGTTGCGGTTGCCGAACGAATACGCGGCGCGCCAGGCATTGCCGGACGGGGTGGCATCGTCGCCCAGTTCGTCCCTGTAACCATCGACGATGGCGGCCGGATATTCCGACCGGCTGTGCAGGAACTGCGCGGTGGCGGTGTGGCTGCCCTGTTGCCAGCGCGCGTCGACGCCGGCCACGTTGTTGCTGTAGTCGTCGCCGCTGCGCAGGGTGCCGATCGCGCCGACGCTGAAGTGGGTGTTGAAGTCGTAGCGGTAGCGGCCGACGGCCACGTTGGCCTTCTGGTCCAGCTGTTCGAAGCCGGAGCCCAGCACGCCCGGCACCAGCAGCAGGGTGGTGGCGTCGCGCGCCACGATCGCACCGTAGGCGCCGCTGCCGGTGCGGCCGGCGGCGCGCAGGCCGAAGTCGGGGTCGGCGATCTGGCGGGTGTAGAGCACGTCGAACTGGCTGGTGAAGTAGTCCGCGCCCTCCAGGAAGAACGGCCGCTTCTCCTGATAGAACAGGGCGAAGCTGTCGTTGAAGGCGAGCTGCAGCTGGTCGGTTTCGACCTGTGAGAAGTCCGGGTTGAGGGTGGCGTTGAGGGTCATCGCCGGCGACGGCGCCCAGCTCACGTCGACGCCCGGCTCGATGCTGGTGTCGCCGCTGCGCCAGCGTTCGCCGGCGTTGTCGCGGCCCTGCGTGGCGCCCACGGTCAGGGTCGGCACGATTTCCAGGTTGCGGCCCTGCTGCGCGCCCGCCAGGCCGTCGTACTTGCCCCACTGGCACTGGAAGCAGTTGGATTCGCGCGGCACCCGGTGGCTGGTCAGCTGGTGGCGTTTGTCGCGCGGCCAGTTGCGGAACAGCGAAATGCCCCAGCGCTGGTCGCCGCCGGCGGCGGGGAAGCGCAGGGTGGAGAACGGGATGCGAACTTCCACTTCGTAGCCGTCGGCGGTGAGACGGCCGGCGCTGGCCCACAGCCCATCCCAGCTGGGGTCTTCCTGGTTCTCGCTGTTGGTCTCGTCGCGGATCAGGTCGGCCTGCACGCCCAGCGGATTGACGATCAGCTCGTAGCCGCGGCGGTGGTCGTTGAAGGTGTCGAGGAACACGCCCACCCAGTCGTCGTTGAACGCGGCGTCGCGGTCGCGCAGATGGGCGCGGATGCGCTCGGGGTTCGGGTCCATTGCGCGGAACGCCAGGTACAGCGCATCGGCGGTGTAGCCCATCCGCACCGTGGTCTTCACCGGCGCCGGCGTGTTGTCGCCGGGCTGGATGTCGAAGGCGATTTCCTGCACCAGCGCATCGCCCCACGCCGCCTCGTCGGGGTTGCCGTCGATGCTGATCTCGCCGCGCAGCAGCGGGATGCGGCCGCCGGGCACGAACGGCGAACGCGACACGGAACCGGAATCGTCGGCGGCGGGCGGGGTGGCGGCATGGGTGCCGGCGAACGGGGCGCATAGCAGCAGGGCGGTGGCCAGGGCGTGCGGCTTCAGGGTGAACGGCTTCAAGCGGGCTCTCCGTAGCGGATCGTCGATGACACTGGGATGCCGCACCGCCGGCCACGGTTGCCATGACTGATGGCAGGGGATTGCGGGCGGCAGCGGGCGCGCAGTGTGGTGCAGGCGCGCTGCGGCGCGGCCGGGCATGCGACGGATGCGCGCTGGCGGCGATAAACTCGGGTTTTTCCGCTATCGGGTCGTGACCATGCGTCAGCTGCTTCTTTCCGTTTCCATCGCCGCCGCGCTCGGCCTGGTCGCCACCGGCTGCCAGCGCAACCAGAACCCCGCGCCCGCCGCCGCCACGCCGGCCGCGCCGGCTGCCGCTGCGGAGAAGATCGTGGACGAGCATTCCTATGCCCAGCCGGACAAGGTCCGCACCACCGACCTGGCGCTGGACCTGGCCGTCGACTTCGACGGGAAGACCATCGCCGGCACCGCCACCTACGCGCTGGACTGGGTGGACAAGTCCGCGGCCCAGCTGGTGCTGGACACCCGCGACCTGACCATCGACAAGGCCGAAGGCCTGGGCGCCGACGGCAAGTGGGAACCGCTGAAGTTCGCGCTGTCGGACAAGGACAAGGTGCTGGGCAGCGCACTGACCATCGAAACCCCGAACCGCCCGGCCAAGGTGCGGGTCAGCTACGTCACCTCGCCCGAGGCCTCGGGCCTGCAGTGGCTGGCGCCGTCGATGACCGAGGGCAAGCAGACCCCGTTCATGTTCAGCCAGTCGCAGCAGATCCACGCGCGTTCGTGGGTGCCGCTGCAGGACACGCCGCAGATCCGCTTCACCTACAGCGCCAACGTGAAGTCGCCGGCCAACGTGATGGTGCTGATGAGCGCCGACAACGACCCGGCCGCCGCGCGCGACGGCGACTACAGCTTCAAGATGCCGCAGAAGATCCCGTCCTACCTGCTCGCCATCGCCGCCGGCGACCTGGTGTTCAAGAAGATCGGCGAGCGCAGCGGCGTGTGGGCCGAGCCGGCGATGGTCGACAAGGCGGTGGCCGAGTTCGACGACACCGAGAAGATGATCGATGCCGCCGAGGGCCTGTACGGCCCGTATCGCTGGGGCCGCTACGACCTGCTGGTGCTGCCGCCCAGCTTCCCCTACGGCGGCATGGAGAACCCGCGCCTGACCTTCGCCACCCCCACCGTGATCGTCGGCGACAAGTCGCTGGTCTCGCTGATCGCGCACGAGCTGGCGCACAGCTGGTCGGGCAACCTGGTCACCTTCGCCACCGACAAGGACAGCTGGCTCAACGAAGGCACCACCACCTACGTGCAGAGCCGCATCACCGAGGCGTTGTATGGCCCGGACATGGCGGCGATGGAGGAAGTGATCGACCGCGACGAGCTGAAGAGCGAATTCGCGTCGCTGGATCCCAAGCTGCAGCGCCTGTCGCTGAAGCCGGGCACGCTGGCCGACCCCGACGACCAGTCCAGCGCCACCGTCTACACCAAGGGCGCGTGGTTCCTGCAGTTCCTGGAGAAGCGCTTCGGCCGCGAGGTGTTCGATCCGTGGCTGAAGGGCTATTTCGACCACTTCGCCTTCCAGAGCATCACCACCAGCCAGTTCCGCGATTACCTGAAGGCCAACCTGATCGACAAGCACCCGAACGTGGTGACGATGCAGGAAGTCGACCAGTGGCTGTATGAGCCGGGCATCCCCGCCACTGCGCCGAAGGTGGAGTCCGCCAAGTTCAGTACCGTCAATGCCGCGCGCATCGCCTGGCAGGGCAGCGCCACGCTGCCGGACAAGGCCATCACCGGTGCCTGGGGCACGCAGGAGTGGGTGCATTTCCTCGAAGGCATGCCGGAGACGCTGAAGCCGGAACAGCTGCAGCAGCTGGATACCGCCTATCACTTCACCGGCACGCCCAACGGCGAGATCGCGATGCGCTGGTACCCGCTGGCCGAACGCAGCGGCTACGCCGCGGCGCGTGAGGAAATGGGCAAGTTCCTGGAGCGTGTCGGCCGCCGCAAGCTGATCCTGCCGGTCTACAAGGCGCTGGTGGCCACCCCGGACGGGCTGGCGTTCGCCGAACAGGCGTTCGCCAAGGCCAGGCCGGCCACCCATCCGATCACCGCCGGCTCGGTCGAGGCGATCATCGCCGAGGCCAAGGCCAAGGCGCCGGCCGCGCCGGTCGCGCCCGTCGCACCGGCGGCGCAGTAAGCGCGTCGCGCGCGCCGGCCACCGCGGCCGGCGCGCGCCTGGCGTCGATGATGGCCAAACCCCTCGTCCTGTCGCTGTTGCTGCTCGCGGCGCTGGTCGCCGCGATCGCCCTGTGGCGCGATCCCTACCTGCTGGTGCGCGCCGAATTCGCGCGCCAACGCGTTGCCGCCGGGCTGTCCGCGGGCACGCTTGAAGCCGCCGGCCACCGCTGGGCGTATGCGTCCCGCGACGCCGACGATCCCGCCGCGCCCACCCTCGTCATGCTGCACGGCTACACCGGCAGCAAGGAGAACTGGTATCCGCTGGCGCGCGAACTGGGTGGCCGCTACCGGCTGCTGATTCCCGACCTGCCGGGCTGGGGTGCATCGCAGCGCAAGCCGGGCGTCGGCTACGGCTTCCCCGAGCAGGCGGAACACGTGGCGGCATTCATTCGCGCCGTCTCGCCGGATCGGCCGGTGGTGCTGCTGGGGCATTCGATGGGCGGCGGCATCGCCGCGCTGGTCGCCGCGCGGCATCCGCAGGCGGTGGCGAAAGTGGGCCTGCTCAACGCGGCCGGCGTGCGCTTCAAGGACAACCGCTTCGGCCTCGACGTATTGGCCGGGCACAACCCGTTCGCGGTGGAGGACGCCGCCAGCCTGCAGCGCTACCTCGACACGGTGTTCTTCGACGCTGCCGCCAGGCCGTGGATCCCGTGGCCGGCGTCGGCCGGGCTGATCGAAAAACGCCGCGCCGACGCCGCCTTCGAGCAGTCGGTGCTGGACCGCATCGGTCGCGGCGAAGACAGCCTGCTGCCGGGAGAAGAGGCCGCACGCATCCGCCAGCCGGCGCTGCTGCTGTGGTGCCGGCAGGACGCGGTGATCGACGCCAGCGCGCTGGACCTGTACGCGGCGCGCATCCCGCAGGCGCGCAAGGTGCTGCTGGACGGCTGCGGCCACATGTCGCTGATGGAGCGCCCGCGCGAAGTGGCGGATGCCGTGGTTGGGTGGATCGATGCCCACAATGGCGCTGCGGGCCATTAAGCTCGCGCAACCGTCGCCGTTCCCGCTCCGGATGCCCGCCATGACCAAGATCGCCACGCTCGCCCTCGCCACCGCGCTGCTGCTTGTCGCCTGCAAGGGCGAGGACCCGGAGGCCGCCGCGCGCGCCGCCGCCGCGCAGGGGGAAGCGAAGGAGCAGGCCGCGGCGGCGATGGAGAAGCAGTTCGAGGACGCGGTGGCCGCGCACAACTGGCGGCTGGCCAAGGGCTACGGCGATGTCCTGCAGATCGATCATCCCACCAGCCAGGCGGCGGCGCGGGTCAAGCCGCAGCTCGACGACATCCGCGCCAAGGCCGAGGCCGAGGTGCTGCAGCAGCGGCTGGCGGCGCTGTGGAGCTATGGCGATGAACCGGTCGGCAAGGACGGCCACCAGCTGTCGGCGTCGATCTATTCGCAGGAGCCGGTGGACACCGACGGCGGCGGCGCGCACCCGGTGCGGCTGATCTTCCGCGACCACCCGGAGTGGGGCCGCAGCGCCTACCTGGTGCTGGAGGCCGGCGACTTCGACTGCTACGCCGGCTGCAGGCTGAAGGTGGTGGCCGACGGCAAGACCCACACTCTGCCCGGCTCGCGGCCGAAGACCGACGAAGCCATCGCCATGTTCATCGAAGACCACAAGGCGCTGTGGAAGCTGGCGAAATCGGCCGGCCACCTGTCGATCGAATTCCCGACCAAGGCGGTGGGCCGGCGTACCGCCGAGTTCGAGGTCGGCGGCCTTGCGCCGTCTAAGCTGCCGAAGTGGAACTGAGCGGGCCGGATCAACCCAGCGAGTAGCCGAACTGCTGGCGGAACTGTTCGGCGAATTCGTCGTAGTCGAAGCGCTGGTTCTGGGTGCCCGGGTGCTCGACCTTCAGCGCGCCCATCAGGTTGCCCATGCGGCCGATGGTCATCCAGTCGTAGCCCTTCTCGATGCCGAAAATCAGCCCGGCGCGGAACGCGTCGCCGCAGCCGGTGGGATCGGTGACGCGGCGCTCGTGCGCCGGCGGGATGCGGTGGGTGGTGCCGTCGGCATGGATCTCCGCGCCCTGCGGCCCGCGGGTGGTGATGTAGGCCTTGACCCTGCCGGCGATGTCCTGCTCGCTCCAGCCGGTGCGCTCCTGCAGCAGGTTGGATTCGTAGTCATTGACGGTGACGTAGTCGGCCAGCTCGATGAAGTGGCGCAGCTCGTCGCCGTTGAACAGCGGCATCGCCTGGCCGGGGTCGAAGATGAAGCGGATCCCGGCCGCGTGGAATTCCTTCGCGTTCTGCAGCATGCCCTCGTAGCCGTCCGGGCTGACGATGCCGATGGTGACGCCGGGCACGTCCTTCACGTGGTTTTCGTAGCTGCGCATCATCGCGCCCGGGTGGAAGGCGGTGATCTGGTTGTTGTCGTGGTCGGTGGTGATGAACGCCTGCGGAGTGAACAGCTCGTCGATCACCTTGACGTGGTCGAGGGTGATGCCCTGCTCGCCGAACCATTCCCGGTACGGGCCGAAGTCCGCGCCCACCGTGGCCATCGGGATCGGGTCGCCGCCCAGCAGCTTGAGGTTGTAGGCGATGTTGCCGGCGCAGCCGCCGAACTCGCGGCGCATCCGCGGCACCAGGAAGGACACGTTGAGGATGTGCACCTTGTCCGGCAGGATGTGGTTCTTGAACTGGTCGGGGAACACCATGATGGTGTCGTAGGCCAGGGAACCGCAGATCAGTGCAGCCATCGGAATCTCAAGGGAGCGGACGCAAGGCCGCCCATGATACCCGCGGTGCCCGGGCTTGGCAGCCGCCGATGAATGGGTCTGGGACGTGGTTCCTTGCCGCCGACGGGGGGCGTTGCTAGGCTAACCGCCCCCGGCGGTGTGACCGACGCGGTCTTCTTCCTTCCGCGTTCCCCCGCGCGGCGATCCCCCTTTCCGGCAGCCCTCCGCATGTTCAAGTTCCTCGGCCGCTACTTCTCCAGCGACCTTTCCATCGACCTCGGCACCGCCAACACCCTGATCTACGTGCGCGGCCAGGGCATCGTCCTCAACGAACCTTCGGTGGTGGCGGTGCGCCAGGACCGCGGCGGCGGCGCCCGCGCGGTGGCGGCGGTCGGCAGTGAGGCCAAGCAGATGCTCGGCCGTACCCCCGGCCACATGACCACGGTGCGGCCGATGAAGGATGGCGTGATCGCCGACTTCACCTACACCGAGGAAATGCTCAAGCACTTCATCCGCAAGGTGCACAAGAGCCGCTTCCTGCGTCCCAGCCCGCGCGTGCTGGTGTGCGTGCCGGCCGGCAGCACCCAGGTGGAGCGCCGCGCGATCAAGGAGTCGGCGGAAGAAGCCGGCGCGCGCGAGGTCTACCTGATCGAGGAGCCGATGGCGGCGGCGATCGGCGCCGGCATGCCGGTGACCGAAGCGCGCGGCTCGATGGTGGTCGACATCGGCGGCGGCACCACCGAGGTGGCGGTGATCGCGCTCAACGGCATCGTGTACTCGCAGTCGGTGCGGATCGGCGGCGACCGCTTCGACGAGTCGATCATCAACTACGTGCGCCGCCACCACGGCATGCTGATCGGCGATGCCACCGCCGAACGCATCAAGATCGAGATCGGCAGCGCCTACCCGAACGACGAGGTGCGCCAGACCGAGATTTCCGGCCGCCACCTTGCCGAGGGCGTGCCGAAGATGATCACCATCAGCTCCACCGAGGTGCAGGAAGCGCTGCGCGAGCCGCTGCAGGGCATCCTTGCCGGCATCCGCCAGGCGCTGGAGCAGACCCCTCCGGAACTGTCGGCCGACGTCGCCGAGCGCGGCATCGTGCTGACCGGCGGCGGTTCGCTGCTGCGCGATCTGGATCGCCTGATCTCCGAGGAAACCGGCCTGCACGTGCAGGTGGCCGATGATCCGCTGACCTGCGTGGCCCGCGGTGGCGGTCGTGCGCTGGAGCTGGTGGACATGCACGGCAACGAGTTCTTCGCCCCCGAGTGAGGCGGGCATCGGCAGCAGGCGCAGGGCGGCGGGCGGGCATGCCAACGTCCGCGCCGCTTTCGGGCGCGCGCGGTTGTCCCTGAGCTTTTTCCGGCTTTCCACTTCCTTCCACTTGCCCTCCGCTCATGCCCCACGCCGGCCCCTCCGCTTCCCGCCCCGGTGAAATCGCCGGCGTGCTGCGGTTGCTGGTTTTCCTGGTGCTGGCCGTTGCGCTGATGGTGCTGGACTTCCGCGGTGGCTGGCTGCATGCGGTGCGGGTGCAGGCCGAGGCGGCGATGCAGCCGCTGTGGTGGCTGGCCGGGCTGCCGTCGCGGGCGGGCGCCAGCCTGCGCGAAAACGCGGTCACCCGCGCCCAGCTGGCCAGCGACAACACCCGCCTGCGCCAGGCGCTGCTGCTGTCGGCCGCGCGCAATGCGCGCCTGCGCACCGCCGCGGCCGAGAACGCACGCCTGCGCGGGCTGCTGGGCAGCGTCGAGCGTGGGCGCCTGGACGTGCAGCTGGCCAGCGTGCTCGACGTCGACCTGGACCCCAGTCGGCAGCGCCTGCTGCTGGGTGCCGGCAGCGGCAGCGGCGTGCGGGTCGGGCAACCGGTGATCGATGCCGGTGGGTTGATGGGACAGGTCATCGCCACCACCCCGACCACCGCCACCGTTCTGCTGCTGACCGACCCCGACCACGCGGTGCCGGTGATGGTCGCGCGCAGCGGGGTGCGGCTGATGGTCTATGGCACCGGCCGCAACGACGCCCTGCAGCTGGCCGACATCCCGCTGTCCGCCGACGTGCGCGAAGGCGACGCGTTGCTGACCTCCGGCCTGGGTGACCGTTTCCCGCCGGGCTTCGCGGTGGGCCGGGTGGGCGCGCTGCGCGCCGATGACAGCCGCGCCTTCCTGAAGGCGGAAGTGAAGCCGGCCGCGCAGCTCGACCGCGGCCGCGACGTGCTGCTGCTGCGCGGCTACCGGCCCGCAAACCAACCCCTCCCCAACCCTCCCCTGCCTGCGCAGGGGAGGGACACAAGCGCGGAGCCGCGCCGATGAGCCGCGCGCGCAACGGCTGGGTGTTGCCGGTCAGCCTGCTGCTGGCGCTGCTGCTGGGGCTGGTGCCGCTGCCCGGCGTATTGCAGGCGCTGCGGCCGTACTGGCTGGCGCTGGTGCTGGCCTACTGGCTGCTGGAAACCCCGGACCGGCTGGGCCTCGGCACCGCGTTCGCGCTGGGACTGCTGGCCGACATCGCCTTCGGCGGGCTGCTGGGCGAGCAGTCGCTGCGGCTGGTGGTGCTGGCCTTCATCCTCGAACGCTTCCGCGCGCGGCTGCGCTTCTTCCCGGTGTCGCAGCAGGCGCTGACCATCGGCGTGCTGCTGCTCAACGACCGCGTCATCAGCGCCGGCCTGCACGTGTTGACAGGCGTGCCGCAGCTGCCGTGGCTGTACTGGGCGGCGCCGCTGGTCGGCATGCTGCTGTGGCCGCCGCTGCACCTGCTGCTCGATTTCCTGCGCCTGCGCCGGCCCGGCTGAGCGATGATCCGCCGCGCCCGCCAGATCAAGGACCACGCGAGCGAGGCCGCGCTGTTCCGGCGCCGCGCGCTGGCCGGTTTCCTGCTCGCGCTGGCCGGGTTGGGCGCGCTGGCGGGCTGGTATTTCCGCCTGCAGGTGCTGCGCCACGACGAGTTCGCCACCCGTTCCGAGGCCAACCGCCTGCGGCTGGTGCCGGTGGCACCGGCGCGCGGGCTGATCTACGACCGCAAGGGCCGCATCCTTGCCGAAAACGTGGCGGCGTGGCGGCTGGAGGCGGTGCCGGAACGCGCCGGCGACGCTGCCAAGCTGCTGGCAAGCCT
Source organism: Thermomonas fusca DSM 15424 (assembly GCF_000423885.1). GTDB lineage: Bacteria > Pseudomonadota > Gammaproteobacteria > Xanthomonadales > Xanthomonadaceae > Thermomonas > Thermomonas fusca. The sequence goes on from NZ_AUIV01000025.1 coordinate 17,415, forward strand.
GCAGGGCGTGGTCGCGCTTGATGACGAGCAGAAGGCGCAGTTCCTGCGTGACTACAAGGCTGCGCGGCCGTTCAAGCCGGTCACCATCAAGCTGCGCGTGCCGGACGAGGAGGCGGCGCGGTTCGCGGTGGACCGCTGGCGCTTCCCCGGCGTGGAGCTGGTGCCCTACCTCGGCCGCGTCTATCCCTACGGCGACCTGTTCGCGCACGTGGTCGGCTACGTCAGCCGCATCGATGAAAAGGACCTGGCCGCACTGGGCGATGCCGGCGGCGCCTATAGCCACACTGGCAAGACCGGGCTGGAGCGCTATTACGAAGCGCAACTGCGCGGCCGGCCCGGCTTCCGGCGGCTGGAAACCAACGTCGCCGGGCGCACCGTGCGCGCGCTGGACACGCTGCCGGCGGTGCCCGGCACCGACCTGCGGCTGTCGATCGACGCCGAGCTGCAGCAGGCGATGGTGGATGCGTTCGGCCAGCTGGAAGGCTCGGCGGTGGCGATGGACCCGCGCAGCGGCGAGGTCCTGGCGATGGTCAGCCTGCCCTCGTTCGATGCCAACCTGTTCGTCAACGGGATCAGCCACGCCGACTTCAAGGCGCTGAACGACAACCCGTCGCGCCCGCAGTTCAACCGGGTGGTGCTGGGCGGGGTAGCGCCCGGTTCCACGATCAAGCCGCTGACCGCGCTGGCCGGTCTCGACAGCGGCCTGCGCCAGCCCGGCGACAGGGTCCTGTCGACCGGCGTGTTCCGCCTGCCGGGCATGCGCGGCCGCGGCTGGCTGGATGGCGTGCACGGCTGGACCGACGCGCGAAAGTCGATCTACGAATCGGTCAACACCTACTACTACCAGCTGGCGCTGGACCTGGGCGTGCAGCGCTACGACGAGTACATGACGAAATACGGGTTCGGCCAGAAGACCGGCATCGACCTTGCCGGCGAGATCGAGGGCATCGTGCCGTCGCCGGCTTCGAAGATGAAATACGCCAAGCAGCGCTGGTATCCGGGCGACCTGGTCAACTCCTCCATCGGCCAGGGCCTGTGGAAGGTGTCGCCGCTGCAGCTGGTGCGCGGCGTTGCCGCGATCGCGGATGGCGGCAATCTGCGCCGCCCGCACCTGGCCGTGGCGCAGCGCGCCGGTTTCGATGCGCCGTGGCAGCCGCTGCCGCAGTCGCCGCCGGCGCGCATCAGCGACCATCCCAGCAATGTGAAGGTGATTCAGGAAGGCATGGAGATGACCACCGGCGGTTCCGGCACCGCTGCGCGCGTGTTCCGCGGCGCGCCTTACCGTTCCGCCGGCAAGACCGGCACGGCGCAGGTGGTCAACCGCGGCGCGACCGCGGTCGATCCGCGCTCGCTGCCGCTGTGGAAGCGCCACCGCGCGCTGTACATCGGCTATGCGCCGGCGGAGGCGCCGACCATCGCGGTGGCGGTGGCGGTGGAGGGCGGCGGGTTCGGCGCCGATACCGCGGCGCCGATCGTGCGCAAGGTCTTCGAGGCGTGGCTGCTCGGCAGGAAAGCTGCCCCGCCGGCATCGAAGGAAATGCCCGCGGCGAGCGCGAAGCCTGATTTTTCCGACGTGCGCGGCACCCCGGCCACTGCGGCCCCTGCGGCACCCGCACCCGTGCAGGTGGGTCGATGAACGTGCTGCTGCGGATGCTGCTGGAGCTGCTGCAGCGCTTCGCGCGCACGCTCGACCTGCCGCTGCTGGCGGGGCTGCTGGCGCTGATGGGCATGGGTCTGGCCACCCAGTACAGCGCCGGCAACGAATCCCTGCGCGGGGTGGCGATGCAGGGCGCGTTCTACTGCGTCGGCCTGGGCGCGCTGTGGGTGGCCTCGCGGGTGCCGGCGCACCTGCTCAAGCAGGCCACCCCGGCGATCTTCGTGGCCTCGCTGGTGCCGCTGGTGCTGGTGCTGTTCATCGGCAGCGGCAAATACGGCAACCACTGGATCAACCTCGGTTTCTTCAACTTCCAGCCGTCGGAGCTGGCCAAGCTGACCTTGCCGATGATGCTGGCCTGGCATTTCGACCGCCAGCGGCTGCCGCCGCGCTTTGGCGTGCTGCTGGCCGGGGTGGCGATCATCGCCCTGCCGGTGGGCCTGACCCTGCTCCAGCACGACCTTGGCACCGCCGCGCTGGTGCTGGCCGCCGGCGTGTTCGTGCTGTTCCTGGCCGGCACCTCGTGGTGGTGGTGGGGCATTGCCGGCGCGCTGGGTGGCACCGGCTTCGCGCTGGCGATGTTCGCGCCGATCGAATGGATGAGCTTCCTGCGGCCCTACCAGCAGGACCGCATTCTTACTTTCCGCAATCCGGAAAACGACCCGATGGGTGCGGGCTGGAACATCCTGCAGTCGCAGATCGCCATTGGCGGCGGCGGCCTCACCGGCAAGGGCTGGGGCCAGGGCACCCAGTCGCACCTGAACTACCTGCCCGAGCACACCACCGACTTCGCGTTCTCGGTGCTGGCCGAGGATTTCGGCTGGATCGGGGTGGCGCTGGCGCTGGCGCTGTACCTGTTCGTGGTGACGCGCTGCCTGTGGATCGCCGCGGATTCGCGTGATGGCTACGCGCGGCTGCTGGCCGGCGCCATCGGGCTGTCGCTGTTCGTGTACGTGCTGGTCAACGGCGCGATGATTTCCGGGCTGCTGCCGGTGGTCGGCGTGCCGATGCCGCTGCTGAGCTACGGCGGTACCTCGGCGGCCACCCTGCTGCTGGGTTTCGGGGTGGTGATGGCGCTGAAATCGCGGCGACAAGTCCACCGCTGAGGCGCGTTGCAGCTGCGTTTGCGGTGGCAGGAGCCACGCGGTTTTGCGCCGGTAAACCTGAATGCGATGTTCCGATTTCGCCGGGAGCGCGTGCTACCCTCCGCGCCGATGATCCGACGCATCCTGCCCAGCCTCGCCGTGCTCGCGCTCGCCGCCTGCGCGGGAACGCCACAGAAGCCGACGCCAGCACTGGTGCCGGAACCCCTGCCACCCCCCGCGGCACCGGCGCCGGCCGAAGCGCCGCGCGACATCAGTGCCGCCCGCGCCGAATTCGTGCGCAGCACCGCGCAGCGATTCGCCATCCCGGCTGCCGACATCGAAGCGGTGCTGGCGCGCGCGCAGATCCGCGACGCCATCGTCAAGGCGATGTCGCGTCCTGCCGAAGCCAAGCCGTGGCGCGACTACCGGCCGATCTTCATCCAGCCGGCACGGATCGACGGCGGCCGCGCCTTCCTCGAAGCCAACCGCGCTGCCCTGCAGCGCGCCGAGGACCGCTATGGCGTGCCGAAGGAAATCGTGACCGCGATCATCGGCGTGGAAACCAGCTACGGCGGCAACAAGGGCAGCTGGCCGGTGGTCGATGCGCTGTACACGCTGGCGTTCGCCTATCCGCGCAGCGGCGATCCGGCGCGGGTCGCCTACGAGGACAAGCGCGAGGCGTTCTTCCGCGACGAGCTGGCGCAGCTGTTCGCGCTGGGCAAGGAGGAAGCGCTGGACATCACCACCCTCAAGGGCAGCTATGCCGGGGCGATGGGCTGGGGGCAGTTCATGCCGTCCAGCTATCGCCAGTACGCCGTGGATGGCGATGGTGACGGCCGCCGCAACCTGTTCGACAACCTCGACGACGTGATCGCATCGGTGGCCAACTACTTCGCCCAGAAAGGCAAGTGGCAGCGCGGCGGCCCGGTGATGGAGCGGGCGGTGCGCGCCGCCGCCGCACAGGACTTCGCCAATCCCGGCAACGCGGTCACCCTGGACCAGCATGTGGGCGGCCTGGCGGCGCTGGGCTATCGCGCCGCCGATCCGGTCGCGGTGCTGCACATGGACGGCGGCCAGCCGGTCACCCTGATCACCCTCGAGGGTATGGCCGGTCCGGAGTACTGGATCGTCTACAACAACTTCAAGGCGATCACCACTTACAACATCTCGCGGCTGTACGCGACCGCGGTGTACCAGCTCGCCGAGGCCATCGCCGGGCGCGGGGCGGACGGGGCATGAGCACGCCGATGCGCCTGCTGGCCGCGATGCTGCCGCTGGTGCTGGCGGCCTGCGCGACCACCGGCGGCGCGCCGCGCGCTGCAGCGCCGGACGCCAGCACGCGCAAGCCGGTCGATGCCACTCCCGCGGAAGGCATCGCGCCTACCCCGCGTCGGGTGTCGCCGTATGCGCCGGCGCAGGAAGACCTGTCCAAGCGCGGCGACTACGTGGCCGGTGGGCTGTTCCGCCCCGGCGTGGCCGACACCGTGCCCGACGAGATTCCCGATGTCGACCTGATTCCGGAACCGGAAGTGCGCGACGAACCGCGCGCGCGCTCCGGCAACCGCGACTACGCGGTGCTCGGGCAGAAGTACCGGGTGCTGGACGACCACGAGGGCTACAACGAGGAAGGCGGCGCTTCCTACTACGGCAAGAAGTTCCACGGCCGCCGCACCTCCAGCGGCGAGGTGTACGACATGTACGCCTTCAGCGCCGCCCACAAGAGCCTGCCGCTGCCCAGCTTCGCCCGCGTCACCAACCTCGACAACGGCAAGTCGGTGGTGGTGCGGGTCAACGACCGCGGACCGTTCCACAAGGGCCGCATCATCGACCTCAGCTACGCCGCCGCGGTCAAGCTGGGCTACCGCGAGCGCGGCACCGCGCGGGTGCGGGTGGAGGCGCTGTCCGCGGATGGCGTCGCCGTCGCGTCCGCGGCGCCTGTCGCCGCGGCCACCGCGATGGACAAGCTGGTGCAGGCGCTGCCCGAGCAGAAGCCGGTTGCCGACACCGGCAACCGCTTCGACATGCACCAGGACGGCCGCACCATGGGCGCCGACGAATTCGATGCGTGGATGCGCGCCCGCCAGATCCGCGTGGCCACCGGCAAGCCGACGCCGGTCGCCGCGAATGCCGCGCCGGCGCCGGCCGTGGTCGCGCCGGTGGCGGTTGCCGCCGCGCCGGTCACCACGGCGGCGGCCAGCTCGCCGGCCGCCGCAGGCATCACCCTGCAGGTCGCCAGCTTCAGCAACCAGCGCAACGCCGAGCAGGCGCTGTCGCTGCTGCGCGGCGCGGCAATCGCGCAGGCCCAGCTGCAGGACGCCGACATCAACGGCAGGAAGGTCTGGCGGCTGCGGATCGGCCCGGTCAGCGAAGCGGCGACCCCGGAACTTGCGGCGCGCATCGTCGGTCTGGGTTTCGGACAGCCGCAGCGCATCCGCAACTGACGGCTGCCGCGCGCAGACGCGGCCTCCGCCACGGGCGGGCATCCAGCCTGTTGTCGCTAGAATGACCGCCTGCATGTTTTTGCGTCGCGCCTGCGCGACCTCCAGGAGTATTGATCGATGCGTTCCATGTTTTCTGTCGTCCTCGTTTCCGCTGCACTGGCCGCCGGTTCCGGCCTCGCCATCGCCCAGACACCGGCGCCTGCCCGCCCGGCTGCGCTGAGCGACAACCTGCCGGTTCCGGACGCGCCCGCGCCCAAGGTCAGCAAGGCCTGGCTGGTGATGGACTTCGCCACCGGCCAGGTGCTGGCCGGCGAGAACGTGGATACGCCGGTCGAGCCGGCCAGCATCACCAAGGTGATGACCAGCTACGTGATCGCCGCGGAAATGGCCGCCGGCAAGGTCAAGGCCAGCGACCCGGTGATGATGAGCGAGAACGCCTGGCGCAGCGGCGGCGCCGGCACCGACGGCAGCTACAGCGGCTTCGAGGTCAACAAGACCGCGCCGCTGGAGCAGATGGAAAAGGGCATGGTGGTGCAATCCGGCAACGACGCCGCGATCGCGCTGGCCGAACACGTCGCCGGCAGCGAACAGGCATTCGCCCAGCTGATGAATGCCTATGCGAAGAAGATCGGGATGAAGGCATCCCACTTCGTCAACCCGCACGGGCTGACCGCCGAGGGCCACATCACCACCGCGCACGACCTGGCCCTGCTCGGCCGCGCGCTGATCCGCGATTTTCCCGAGGCCTATTCGTACAACAAGATCAAGGAATTCACGGTCGGCCCGATCACCCAGCCCAACCGCAACCTGCTGCTGTGGCGCGATGCGTCGGTGGATGGCATCAAGACCGGCCATACCTCCAGCGCCGGCTATTGCCTGATGGCCTCGGCCAAGCGCGGCGACCAGCGCCTGATCACGGTGGTGATGGGCGATACCAGCGAGAACCAGCGCGCGGTGGATTCGCAGGCGCTGCTCAACTGGGGCTTCCGCTTCCACGAAACCCACCGCCTGTACGAAGCCGGCAAGGCGCTGGCCTCGCCGAAGGTGTGGAAGGGCGAGGAAAACGTGGTGCAGGTGGGCGTGGCGCAACCGCTGCTGGTCACCACCGCGCGCGGCAAGTACGACCACCTGAAGGCAACCATGGACCTGCCGAAATCGCTGGTGGCGCCGATCGCCAAGGGCCAGAAGATCGGCACGGTGAAGGTGGCCTTGGACGGCAAGCTGGTGGCGCAGGCGCCGCTGGTGGCGGTGAGCGCGGTGGAAGAGGGCGGCTTCTTCAAGCGCCTGTGGCACGAGCTGCTGATGTGGTGGCAGAGCTGAGCCACCGCGCGAATACAGGGTTGGGGAAGCCGCGGCGCGTCCCCATAATGGGCCGATGAACACGATCCATTCCGACAATCCCGAGCACGGCTTCCAGTTTCCCGGCACCTTCGAGCTGTCGGCGATGGGCCCGGCCGACAAGCAGCTGGAATCCGAGCTGCCGCAGCATCTGCTGGCCGCCGGCATCGACGTGCTGCACGAAGACGTGACCTGGCGGCATTCGGCAAGCGGCAAGTACGTGTCGGTGCGGATTTCCTTCCGCGCCCGCTCGCGCGAGGAATACGACCGCGCCCACGCCGCCCTGCGCGACCATCCGGAAGTGAAGTGGACGCTGTGAGTCCCGCCGCCCCGCTCCCCGCCTGCGCGGGGACTGGGTCGAAGCTGGAGCAGCGCCACGCCATCGTCCACGACCTCGGTCGCCAGCCTTACGAGCCGGTCTGGCGCGCCATGCAGGCGTTCACCGACGTGCGTACCGATGACAGCGCCGACGAGCTGTGGCTGGTCGAGCACGAGCCGGTGTTCACCCTCGGCCAGGCCGGCAAGCCGGAGCACGTGCTGGTGCCGGGCGACATCCCGGTCATCCACGTCGACCGCGGCGGCCAGGTGACCTATCACGGGCCCGGCCAGCTGGTGGCCTATCCGCTGCTGGACCTGAAGCGGCTGAAGATCGGCGTGCGCGATTACGTGTGCAGGATCGAGCAGGCAATCATCGACACCCTCGACGAATGGAACATCGGCGCCGCCCGCAAGGACGGCGCGCCCGGCGTGTACGTCAACGGCGCCAAGATCGCCTCGCTGGGCATCCGCGTGCGCCGCGGCTGCACCTTCCACGGGCTGGCCTTCAATATTGCCGGTGAGAGCACCGCCGCGTTCGCGCGGATCAACCCCTGCGGCTACGCCGGCCTGCAGGTGGTGGCGCTGTCCGACCTCGGCGGGCCGCCGTCGCTGGACGCGGTCAAACCGGTGCTGCTGGAGCAGCTGGGCCGGCAGTTCGGGCTGGCATGGCGACACGAGGCGCCGCCGCCGGCCTGAACCTGACCGCCGGCGCGATGTGCGCGATAATTGCGCCATGAGCACTCCCCCCCGCAGCATCCCGCTCGCCGTCGTCGATGGCGCGCGCCCCCTCGAGCCCGGCGTGCGCCAGGTTGCCGACCAGAAGATCGCCCGCTCGCCGGTGCAGTTCGCCGACGCGCCGGTTCTGCGCAAGCCCAGCTGGATCCGCGTGCGCATCCCCAGCGGCAACGCGGTGCAGGCGCTCAAGGCCAAGCTGCGCGAGAACCGGCTGGTGACGGTCTGCGAAGAAGCCAGTTGCCCGAACATCCACGAGTGCTTCAGCCACGGCACCGCCACCTTCATGATCCTCGGCGAGGTCTGCACCCGCCGCTGCAGCTTCTGCGACGTGGCCCACGGCCGGCCCAAGCCGCCGGACCCGGTGGAGCCGCTGCGGCTGGCGCAGACGGTCAAGGACATGGGGTTGCGCTACGTGGTGGTCACCAGCGTGGACCGCGACGACCTGCGTGATGGCGGCGCCGGGCACTTCGTGGACTGCATCGCGGCGATCCGCGAGGTCGCACCGGGCACCAAGATCGAGATCCTGACCCCGGACTTCCGCGGCAAGGGCCGGATGGAGCGCGCGCTCGAAATCCTCGCCCTCAATCCGCCCGACGTGTTCAACCACAACGTCGAAACCGTGCCGGACCTGTATCGCAACGTGCGTCCGGGTGCCGACTACCAGTGGTCGCTGACCCTGCTGCAGAAATTCAAGCAGCAGCATCCGGCCATCCCGACCAAATCCGGGATCATGCTGGGGCTGGGCGAGACCATGGAGCAGGTGCAGGCCACCCTGCGCGACCTGCGCGCGCACGATGTCGAGATGATCACCATCGGCCAGTACCTGCAGCCCAGCGCCCACCACCATCCGGTGCTGCGCTACTGGACGCCCGAGGAATACCAGCAGCTTGCCGATTACGGCAATGCGCTGGGCTTCGCCCACGTCGCCTCCGGGCCGATGGTGCGCTCCAGCTACCACGCGGATCGACAGGCCGCCGCCCGCCTGGGTACCGGCGAGGGCCGCACGTCGGATTGACGCGCGGGCGTGGAGGTGGCGTTCACTCTGGACGCGGGCGGGCAGGTACAGTGGCGTGGAACGCAGTGGTGCAACTTCCAGCACTGTTGCGGGGTCGAAACCTTCGCCATCCTGCCCCTGACCTCCCACAGCGGCCCCCACGCCGCGGAATCCAGATGATCCGCAATCGCCCCCTGGTTGTTCTGTCCATTGCCCTGGTGCTGGCCGCGCCGCTGGCCCTGCTGGCCGGCAGCAGCGACATCGTGCCGTCCTCCGGCCCCACCCCGGACCAGTCCACCACCGCGCGCATGGTGCACGGGCTGCTGTCCGACAGCCGCTACGCCTACCGGCCGCGCGCGCTGGACGACGCGCTCTCGCGCGAGATCCTCACTGAATACCTGAAGACGCTGGACCCCGGCAAGGTGTTCCTGACCGCGCAGGACGTGACCGGCTTCCAGCGCTATGCCACCACCCTGGACGATGCGATCAAGAGCGGCCGGGTGGATCCGGCGTGGACGATCTTTTCGACCTACCGGCAGCGGGTGGAAGACCGCATCGGCTACGCGCGCGGGCTGCTGAAGGGCGAGTTCGACTTCACCCGGGATGATCGCTACCAGTACGACCGCGAGGACGCGCCGTGGGCCGAGCCGGCGGCGCTGGACACGCTGTGGCGGCAGTCGGTGAAGAACGACTGGCTGCGCCTGAAGCTGGCCGGCAAACCGGCTGACGAGATCCGCAAGACCCTGGACAAGCGCTACGCCAACCTGCTGACCAGCGTGCGTGAGCTGAAGGGCGAGGAAGTGTTCCAGAGCTTCCTCAACGCCTATGCCGGCAGCATCGATCCGCATACCGATTACATGACCCCGCGCAGCGCGGAGAACTTCAACCTGTCGATGTCCAATTCGCTGGAAGGCATCGGTGCGGTGCTGTTCCGCCAGGACGACGTGGTGGTGGTGCGCGAGGTGGTGCCGGGCGGGCCGGCGGCGCGCAGCGGCAGGCTCAAGCCGGGCGACCGCATCGTTGGCGTCGGCCAGGGCACGTCCGGCGAGATGAAGGACGTGATCGGCTGGCGCATCGACGATGTGGTGGCGCTGATCCGCGGCGCGGCCGACACCCAGGTGCGGCTGGACACGGTGCCGGCGGAGGCGCCGCTGGACAGCAAGCCGCTGACGCTGCAGCTGACCCGCGCCAAGGTGCGGCTGGAAGACGCGCGCGCCAAGGCCGAGACCATCATCGTGCCGGCAGGCCGCGACGCGCCGGCGCGCCGGATCGGCGTGATCAAGCTGCCGGGCTTCTACCAGGACTTCGAGGCGCGTCGCCGCAACGAGGCCAACTACGCCTCGGCCACCCGCGACGTGGCGAAAATGCTGGGCGACTTCCGTGCGCAGAAGGTCGATGGCGTGGTGCTTGACCTGCGCGGCAACGGCGGCGGCTCGCTGACCGAGGCGGTGGAGTTGACCGGGCTGTTCATCGACAAGGGCCCTGTGGTGCAGGTGCGTGAATCCGGCGGCCGGGTCAACGTGCAGTACGACCAGGACGCGGGCGTGGCCTGGGATGGCCCGCTGGCGGTGCTGATCAACCGAGGCTCGGCCTCGGCCTCGGAAATCGTGGCCGGTGCGATCAAGGACTACGGGCGTGGCCTGGTGATCGGCGAGACCACCTTCGGAAAGGGCACCGTGCAGACCATGGTCGACCTGGACCGCTGGCCGGCCAACGAGAAGCCGCGCTTCGGCGAGGTCAAGCTGACCGTGGCGCAATTCTTCCGTCCGGACGGCAGCAGCACCCAGAACCGGGGCGTGGCGCCGGACGTGGCGTTCCCGGCCAGCGTGGACGCCGCCGAGTTCGGCGAAAGCACCTATCCCAACGCGCTGCCGTGGACCCGGATCGCGGCCGCGCCGCACCCGCGCTACGGCAATTTCGCGCCGCTGCTGGTGCAGCTGCAGGCGCGCCACCAAGCGCGTTCGGCCAAGGACGTGGAGTTCCAGTGGTGGGCCGAGGACGTGAACCGGTTCCGCGAGGAGCAGGCCAAGAAGTCGATCTCGCTCAACGAGGCCGAGCGCCGCGCCGAGCGCGACAAGTTCGATGCGCAGCGCAAGCAGCGGGCCGAAATCCGCGCCAACCTCGGCATCGAGCGCGATCCGCTGCTGGAGTCGCGTGCCGACGACGGCCTGGCCGCCGACGAGCGCAACGTCGCCGAATCGGTGGCACGCGAGGAGGCAGCGAAGAAGGCCACCGATCCGCTGCTGCGCGAATCCGCGGCGATCCTGGCGGATGCCGTGGCCCTGCTCGGCAAGGATGCGGCGCTGGCGGCGCAGGTGCTGCCGGTCACCCGCAACGGTGCGGGGCACTGGGCCGACTGACCCGGCGCGCACGCGTTTCTCCTGTGGTTCCTGGCGGGCACCTTCGGGTGCCCGCCGCTGTCTGAAGGTCCAGCCGATGCCTGCTTCCCCCGTTCCCGCGGCGCCCGCCGCCCGCGTCGCGCTGGCGCTGGCGGCGGTGTATGTCATTTGGGGTTCCACCTACCTCGCCATCCGCTTCGCGCTGGAGGGCGGCTTCCCGCCGTTCCTGCTGGGCGGCGTCCGCTTCCTGATCGCAGGCTCGCTGATGTTCGCCTTCCTGCGCTGGCGCGGGGTGCCCGCCCCCACCCGCGCGCAGTGGCGCAACCTGGCGGTGATGGGCGTGCTGCTGCTGCTGATGGGTAACGGACTGGTGAACTTCGGCGAGCAGAGCGTCTCGTCGGGGATGACCGCGGTGATCGTGTCCTCGTCGGCGCTGTGGATGGGCGTGTTCTCGGCGGTGCGCGGGCACCGGCCCAACGCGATGGAGTGGGCCGGGCTGTGCATCGGCTTCCTCGGCGTACTGTGGCTGAGCGCCGGCGGCAGCCTGTCCGCCACCCCGGCGGGGCTGGTCGCGCTGCTGCTCGCGTCGGTCGCGTGGTCGTATGGCTCGATCTGGAGTAAGGGCCGCGACCTGCCGTCGCCATTCATGACCTCGGCCGGGCAGATGCTCTGCGGCGGCGTGGCGATGTGCCTGCTTGGCGGTGCGCTGGGCGAGCGCTTCCACGGCCTGCCCAGCGCGCACGCGATCGGTGCGTTCTGGTACCTGGTGGTGATGGGGTCGCTGATCGGCTTCTCAGCCTATATCTGGCTGCTGCACCACGTGCGGCCGGCGCTGGCCACCAGCTATGCCTACGTCAATCCGGCCATCGCGGTGGCGCTGGGCGCGCTGTTGGCGCACGAGCGCTTCGGCGTGCGCGAATCGGTGGCGATGGGGGTGATCCTGCTCGGCGTGGTGACCATCACCTTCGCCAGGACGCGCAAGCCGAAGGCCACATCGTGAGTGCTGGCGGGCTGGATCGGCGCGGCGTCTGGATCGCGGTTGCCGCCTATGTTGCTTGGGGGCTGATGCCGCTGTACTGGCATCTGCTGCAGGTGGTGCCTTCGATGCAGATCATGGCGCACCGGGTGGTCTGGAGCGCGCTGCTGGTGTGCGGCTGGCTGTTCTTCAAGTACGGCCGCGGCTGGCTGCGGGAAACCCTGTCGCGGCCGCGTGCCGCCGGGCTGCTGGCGCTCAGCGGCGTGCTGATCGCGTTCAACTGGGGCCTGTACATCTGGGCGGTCAATGCCGGCCACGTGGTGGAATCGGCGCTGGGCTATTTCATCAACCCGCTTTTCAGCGTGATGCTGGGCGTGCTGGTGCTGAAGGAACGTCTCAACCGCGTGCAGTGGCTGTCGGTCGCCATCGCCGCCGCCGGCGTGCTGTGGCTGACCCTCAGCTATGGCGGCTTGCCATGGATCGCGCTGGCGCTGGCGGCCTCGTTCGGCATCTACGGCCTGGTGCGCAAACTGCTGGGCGCGCCGCCGGTGCGCGGGCTGGGGGTGGAAAACCTGTACCTGCTGCTGCCGGCGCTGGCGTTTCTGGCGTGGGTGGAAGGTGCGGGGCAGGGCCATCTGTTCGCCCACGGCGAGGCCGCATCGTGGGGGCCGGGCGTGGCCGGGCTGCTGGTGTTCGGCGGCGTGCTCACCGCACTGCCGTTGATCGGGTTTGCCGCCGCGGTGCAGCGCATTCCCTATTCGCTGGTGGGCCTGCTGCAGTACATCTCGCCGACCCTGCAGCTGCTGGTCGGCGTGCTGGTGCTCGGCGAGCCGTTCGGTCGCGATCGCGCCGTCGGTTTCGCCTTCATCTGGATCGCGCTGGCGCTGTATGCCGCCGACGGCCTGCTGCGCGCGCGGCGCAGCAGGCTGGTCACGGCCTGAGCGCCGCACTCAAGCCGAGCGCAGCGCTTCGGTGACCGGCAGCCGCGCCGCGCGCAGCGCCGGGAACAGCCCGCCCACCAGGCCGATCCCCAGCGCCCACTTCAGCCCGGTCCACGCCAGCGTGGGGCTGACCTTGAACTGGAACACCACCTGGCTGAAGTTCTGCCCCAGCGTGCTGACCGTGTAGCCGTTGAACACCGCCCACGCGATGGCCGCGCCCAGCAGGCCGCCCAGCAGCGCCAGCAGCATGGTTTCCAGCATCACCGCGGTGACTACCGGCACGCTGCGGAAGCCCAGCGCGCGCAGGGTGGCGATCTCGCGGGCGCGCCCTGCTACCGCCGCGTACATGCTGTTGAGCGCGCCGAACACCGCGCCGATCGCCATGATCGCGCCGATCACCGAGCCGAGGATGCGGATCAGCTTGGTCAGTCCTTCCGACTGCTTGCCGTAGTAGTTGCGGGTGGTATCCACGTCCAGCTTCAGCCGCGGGTCGCCGGCCAGCGCGGCCTTGAGCTGCTTGAAGCCGCCCTTGCCATCCAGCTTCACCGTCATCGACTGGAACGCGCTGCGCTGGTAGGCCGGGCCCAGCACGTCGGCATCGGTCCACAGCTCGGACTCGTGCGAATCCTTCGACTCGAACACGCCCACCACCGTCCACATCTGGTTGGCCAGCTTCAGCTGCCGGCCGACCTGCAGGCCGCGGAACTGCCGCTGCGCGCCCTTGCCAATCACTATTTCGCGCAGGCCGGGATTGAACCGGCGGCCCTCGACGATCTTCAGCTGCGGGCGGATCGCCCAGCCGGCCGGGCCGACGCCGCGGAACTGCACGTTGGCGTCGGTGCCGTCGGCCATGGTCGGCAGGTTGACCACCTGCGACAGCTCGGGCGACGCCAGCGGCTTGCCGTCGGCGCCGCGGGCGATGCCCGGCAGCGCCGACACCAGCGGCGCCTGATCGCGGGTGATGACCGAGTTGGTCTCGGCCTGCGAGCCGGCGCGCAGCAGGATCGCGGTGTCATCGCCGCCGGTCTTGTCGAGCGTGGCCTTGAAGCCCTCGCCCATCGCCAGCATCGCCACCAGCACGCCGACCACGCCGGCAATGCCGATCACAATGACGCTGGAGGCGCCCCAGCGCTGCGGCAGCCCGGCCAGGCCGATCTTCGTGGCCTCGCGCGCCAGCCGCCCGCTGCGGGTGGACAGCAGCCACAGTGCGATGGCCGCGGCGATCGCCAGCACCGCGAACCACGGCAGCGCGATCCAGATCCCCAGCCCGATGGCCAGCAGCAGCAGGGTGGCGAGGCTGGCGAAAAATCCCTTGAGTCGTTTCATGTGGTGATCCCCTTAGCGCCCGGCCAGTGCATCGACGATGTTCAAGCGCATGCCGCGCAGCGCCGGCAGCAGCCCCACCAGCAACCCGATGCCGAGCATCAGCGCCAGCCCCATGCCCCAGGTCTGCGCCAGCAGCCCGGGCAGCTGCACCATTCCGCCGCTGGCTGCCCCCACCGCCGGCACGATGGCGGCGGCCAGACCCATTCCGATCAGCCCGCCCAGCACCACCAGCAGTACCGACTCGCCCAGCACCAGCCACAGCACGCTGCGGTTGGAGAAGCCGATAGTCTTCAGCACCGCCAGCTCCGGGATGCGCTCGCGCACCGCCTGCGCCATGGTGTTGCCGGTCAGCAGCAGCAGGGTGAAGAACACCGCACCCATGATCGCGGTGACGATCAGGCCGATGTCGGCGAACTGCTTGGCGAAGCTCTGGTTGAACGCGGCCTCGCTCTGGGTCTTGGTCTCGTGGTCGGAGTTCTCACTGAGCCGGTCGACGGCCTTGGCCACGCGGTCGGCGACACCGGCATCGGCCGGCTCCACGATCCACCAGCCCACCCGGCCTTTCACGTAGTCGTTGGCTTCGTCGAAGTACTTCCAGTGGAAGAACATCGCCTGTTCCTGGCCTTTCTGCTTCGGATCGTCGATGCGGTAGATCCCGCGCAGGGTGAACGACCAGTCGTTGCTGCCCTTGGTCGGGAAGATGGTCGCCTGCAGCGGGATGGTGTCGCCCACCTTCCAGCCGAAGCGTTTGGCCAGAGTCTCGCCCACCACCGCGCCGCGACGGTCGGCCAGCCAGGCCCGCTTCTGCGCGGGAGAGAGCTTGAACTCCGGATACAGGTCCAGGTACTCCGGGCTGACGCTGAAGTTGGCGAAGAAGTTCTTGGGGTCGCGGTAGATGCCGCCGAACCAGGCCGCATACGCGGCGCGCTTCACCCCCGGCACCGCGCGGATCTGCGCATCCAGGCTGTACGGCAGCATCTGCGTGATCGACAGCCGCGACATCGTCACCATGCGGTTGGCGCCGGCCACGCTGCCGCCGGAATTGAACGCCACCCGCACCGAATCCAGCATCCCGAACAGCAGGAACGCCGCCACCACCGACAGCAGGGTGAGCAGGGTGCGGGTCTTGCTGCGCGAGAGCGCGGCCCAGACGAGATGGAGGTATTTCATGGCGGGGCTCCGGCTCAGGCCTGCACGGTCTGCTCGACCAGGTTGCCCTTGTCGAGGTGCAGCGTATGCGTGGCGTACTCGGCGGCCTTGGGATCGTGGGTGACCATCACGATGGTCTTGCCGTGCTCGCGGTTGAGCGTCTGCAGCAGGCCCAGGATCTCCTCCGCCGAGGCGCGGTCCAGGTCGCCGGTGGGTTCGTCGCAGATCAGCAGGGTGGGGTCCGAAACGATCGCGCGGGCGATCGCCACGCGCTGCTGCTGGCCGCCGGAGAGTTCGTTCGGGCGATGCTTGCCACGATCCTTCAGGCCCACCAGCTCCAGCGCGATGGCGGCGTTCTGGCGCCGCTGCGCGGCCGACAGCCGGGTCAGCAGCAGCGGCAGCTCGACGTTCTTCTGCGCGGTCAACGTGGGCATCAGGTTGTAGAACTGGAACACGAAGCCGACGTTGTTGCTGCGCCACTGCGCCAGCTGGCCGGAACCCATCTTCTCGATGTGCTGGCCGGCAACTTCAATGCTGCCGGCGCTGGGCGAATCCAGCCCGCCGATCAGGTTGAGCAGCGTGGTCTTGCCGGAGCCGGACGGCCCCATCAGCGCCACGAAGTCGCCGCGGGCGATGTCGAGGTCGATGCCGCGCAGCACGTCCACCGTTTCCGGGCCGCGCTGATAGGTCTTGTGCAGGTTGCGGGTGCTGACGAGGGTGGACATTGAGCGGTTCTCCGGTTGTCGGTTGCGCTGGTCCCGCGTCTGCGGGAGCGACAGCACTTGGCATTCGCTTATTCGTTGCTGGCTTCGGCAGGCGCCACCGTCACCCGCGCGCCGTCGGCCAGCGTTTCAGGCGGGTCCAGCACCACCTGCTCGCCGCCGGCCAGGCCGGCCAGCACCTCGCGGTCTTCGCCGAGGGTGCGGCCCAGGGTCAGCTTGCGCAGGGTGGCCATGCCGCCGTTGACCACGAACGCCACGTCCCTGTCGCCGCGCTGGGCGATGGCGGCGGCGGGCACCAGCACGCCGGGCTTGGCATCGGCCTGCGCGGGCTTGGCGTCTTCCAGGAAGCCGACCCGCGCGCCCATCTCCGGCACGATCCGCGGATCGCCCTTGGCGTCCAGCGCGACGCGCACCTTCACCGTGGCCTTGCCGCGGTCGGCGGCCGGGATGATGGCGATGACCTTGCCCGGGATCTTCCAGTCCTGGTAGGCGTTGAGCACGGTCTCGGTGCGCATGCCCGGCTTGACCCGGCCGATGAAGGCCTCGCCCACCTCGACTTCCACTTCCAGCGAATCCATGTCGACGATGGTGCCGATGCCGGTACGGGTGAAGCCGCCGCCGGCCGACAGCGGCGAGACGATCTCGCCCGGCTGCGCCGACTTGGCGATCACCACCCCGGCGAACGGCGCGCGCACGATCGTGTTGTCCACGCCGTTGTCGGCGATGCGCAGGCCGTCGCCGGCCACCTGCGCATTGCGGCGGGTGGTGGCCAGCTGCGCGCGCAGGGCGTCGCGCGTGGCCAACGCCTGTTCGAACTGGGCGCGCGACACCAGCTTCTGCGCCGCCAGCGTGGACAACCGCGCTGCATTCGCTTCGGCTTCCTTCAGCTGCGCCTGCACGCTGGCGATCTGGCTCTGCGCCGCGGCCAGCTGCGAGGCCGACAGCGTGCGCTGCGCCTGCGCATCCACCGGATCCAGCCGCGCCAGCACCTGGCCTTCCTCGACCTTCTGGCCTTCCTCGATCAGCACCTCGCGCACCCGGCCGGTCACCTTGGCCGAGACCGTGGCCATGCGCCGCGCCACCACGTAGCCGGTGGCATCCAGCACCGATGCGTTGCCGGCGCCAGCGCCACCGATCGCGGTGGCCTCGGCCACGCTGACTTCGACGCCCTTGCCGCCGCGCAGGGCGAACGCACCGACCACTGCCAGCACCACCACGCCGGCGGCGGCCAGTCCGATCCACAGTCCCTTGCGCGAGGACGGCGGGGGCGGCGCGCTGCGGTCGATCTTCAGGGAATTGAGCAGGTCGGCGGAAGTAGTCATGGGCACGGGAGGGGAAGGGAATGGGTGGCGGACGGACACGGCACGGCCGCAGTCAAATCCAGGCCGCCACCTTCATGCATGCGATCTATCGTGTCAAGTTTCCTTTACAGCCGGTTTGTCCGCCGGTGCCGGGCCTGCCGCCAGGACTCTGACGCGCCGATCCAGCGAAGCGCAGGCTACCGGCCGCGGCGGCGCAGGTCAGGTGATGGTTGTCATGTGATTCGGCTGACGGCTGCGGATGTCACGCGCCGCGCCGACGACGGAGCATGCCGCCATCGAACACGGAGGAATCCCGATGCCGGATGGACAAGCGGTGGTGGCGCGGTTGCGCGGCGTGAGCAAGCATTACGGCGGCACGCTGGCGCTGGACGGGCTGGACCTGTCGCTGCGCGCGGGCCAGGTGACCTCGCTGCTGGGTGCCAACGGCGCCGGCAAGAGCACCGCGGTGAACCTGCTGCTGGGGCTGCTGGCCGCGGACGCGGGCGAGGTGTCGGTGTTCGGCCGCCCGCCCGGCTCGCGCGCGGCGCGGCTGGGCACCGGCGCGATGCTGCAGAGCGCCGGCATTCCCGACCGATTGCGGGTGGGCGAGGTGCTGGCGCTGGTGCGCAGCTACTACCGCGACCCGCGCAGCGTGGCCGACTGCGTGGCGCTGGCGGGACTGGACGGGTTGATGGCGCGTCCGTACCGGCACCTGTCCAGCGGCCAGCAGCGGCGCGTGCAGTTCGCGCTGGCGATCTGCGGGCGGCCGCGCCTGCTGTGCCTGGACGAGCCGACCACCGGCCTCGACATCGAGGCGCGGCAGGGCATCTGGCGCGCCGTCCGCGAGCTGGTGGCCGACGGCAGCGCGGTGCTGCTGACCACCCACTATCTGGAAGAGGCCGAGGCGCTGGCCGACCATGTCGCGGTGATCGATCGCGGCCGCATGCTGGCGCAGGGCAGCGTGGCGGCGATCCGCGCGCACGTCGCCCAACGCCGCATCCGCTGCGTGTCGGCGCTGGATGCCGGCGCGGTGGCGCGCTGGCCGGGCGTGCGCCAGGTCGAGCGCGTGGGCGACGTGCTGCGAATCGTCGCCGACGGTCCGGAACCGGTGGTGCGTCGCCTGCTCGCTGCCGACGACGGTCTGCGCGATCTCGAGGTGCAGCGCGCCGGTCTTGCCGATGCCTTCCTCGAACTGACCCGCAACGATCAACAGGAGGCCGCGTGATGGCTGCCATGCTTCCCGCCGTGGAGCGCCCCGCATTGCGCAGTTACCTGCTGGAAGCCAAATGCGAGTTCCTGCGCATGCTGCGCGACCCCGCCTTCTGCATCCCGGTGACCTGCTTCCCGCTGATGTTCTACCTGCTGTTCGCGGTGGTGCTGAACAAGCAGCACAGCGCCGCCACCGCGCAGTACCTGCTGGCCACCTACGGCGCGTTCGGGGTGGCCGGCGCGGGCCTGTTCGGCTTCGGCGTGACCATCGCGCTGGATCGCGAGCGCGGCTTCCTGCGGCTCAAGCAGGTGCTGCCCACGCCGCCGGGCGCACTGCTGCTGGCAAGGATGGCGATGGCGATGCTGTTTGCCGCCGCCATCTCGCTGCTGATGGCGCTACTGGCGGCCACGGTCGCCGGCGTGGTGCTATCGCCACTGCAGTGGCTGGCGCTGCTGGTGGTGAACATGGGGGGTGTACTGCCGTTCGCCGCGGTGGGCCTGTACGTGGGCACGCGGGTGAGTGGCAGCGCCGCACCCGCGCTGCTCAACGGGCTGTACCTGCCGATGTCGTTCCTATCCGGTCTGTGGCTGCCGCTGTCGATGCTGCCGCCGCTGCTGGCCAAGCTGGCGGTGGTGTGGCCGGCCTACCACCTCGGCCAGCTGGCGCTGAAGGTGGTAGGCCATGACCAGGGCCAGCCGGCGTGGCTCCACCTGCTGGCGCTGGCGGGTTTCACCGCGGTGTTCTTCGCGCTGGCCCAGCGTCGTCTGGGGGCAGCGGAATGAGGCCGACGCGACATGCCATGATCCGCGCATCGCGCCTGAGGAGCCGTCCATGACGTTCGCCCTGCCCGTGCGCTGGCCGCGGCCGGCGCCCGACTCGCTGATGGCACAGGACCTGCGCCTGGGCCGGTCGGTCTGGACCCACCACATCCACCTGGTGTGGACGATCTGGGTGTTCATCACCCCGTCGTTTTCCGGCGGCGTCTACGGCTACACGTTGCGCTGGCTGCTGCTGACCCTGCTGTCGTTCCCGCTGTTCCTGCTGCTGTTCCACGTCAGCGTGACCGCCAGCGAACGGCGCGCGCAGCTGGCCGCTCTGGGCATGCTGGCGCTGTGCTTCGCGCTGCTGCCCTGGTATCCATCGGGGCTCAGCTACTTCGTGTTCGGCTGCGTGATGCTGCAGCCGCGCTGCAAGGGCTCGCTGCTGCGCTACCTAGTCGCGCTGGCGGCGTGCAACGCGGCGCTGATTTTCTATGCGCGCTACATCGGCTACCCGTGGATATCGCTGGTGTGGATGCCGGCGGTCACCGCGATCATCGGCGTTATCACCATGGTGGAACGCGTCAACCGCCAGCGCGACGCCGCGCTCAAGCTCTCGCACGAGGAAGTGCGGCGGCTGGCGGCGCTGGCCGAGCGCGAGCGCATCGGCCGCGACCTGCACGACCTGCTGGGCCACACGCTGTCGATGGTGGCATTGAAGTCGGACCTGGCTGGTCGCCTGCTGGCGCGCGATCCCGCCGCCGCGCAGGCCGAGATCGCGGCGGTCAGCCAGGTCGCGCGCGAAGCGCTGGCGCAGGTGCGCGGTGCGGTCAGCGGCATCCGTGCGGCCGGCATCGCCGCCGAGCTGGCTTCGGCCAAGCTGCTGCTGGAAACCGACGGCGTGGCCTTCGAGTACCGCCTCGACGACGACTTCTCCGGCGCTGCGCTGCCGGCCGCGGTGGAGTCGGCGCTGGCGATGACCGTGCGCGAGGCCGCCACCAACATCCAGCGCCACGCCCGTGCGCGCCGCGCGCACGTCCGCTTCGGCGTGGAGGCGGGCGAGGCGGTGCTGCGGGTCGAAGACGATGGTCGCGGCGGTGCCCTGGTGCCGGGCAATGGCCTGGCCGGCATGCGCGAACGCATCGAGGCGCTGCGCGGGCGCCTGCGCGTCGACGCCGGCGCCGGCCAGGGCACCTGCATCGAAGCGCGGGTGCCGCTGGCCGCCAACGACCACCTGCCCGCAACGCCAGCGTCTGCCGGCGCGGCCCCCGCCTAGCCGCGCTTGCCGGACCAGCCGCGCGGCGCGATCTGTTAACGTCCCGCGCCATGATCCGAGTCCTGCTGGCTGAAGACCAAGCCCTGCTGCGCGGCGCGCTGGCCGCGCTGCTGGGCATGGAGTCCGATATCGAAGTGGTGGCCGCCGCCGCCGACGGCGAGTCGGCCTGGCGCGAGCTGCAGCGGCTCAAGCCCGACGTGCTGCTGACCGACATCGAGATGCCCGGCCTGACCGGGCTGGAACTGGCGCAGCGGATCCAGCGCCACGCGCTGCCGGTGCAGGTGGTGGTCATCACCACCTTCGCCCGCGCCGGCTTCCTGCGCCGCGCGCTGGATGCCGGGGTGCGCGGCTACCTGCTCAAGGACGCGCCTGCCGAACAGCTGGCCGAGGCGCTGCGCCAGGTCCACCGCGGCGGCCGGGCGATCGACCCGCAGCTGGCGCTGGAGGCCTGGGGCGAAGCCGATCCGCTCAGTGATCGCGAGCGCCAGGCGCTGCGGCTGGCCGGCGAAGGCATGTCCGCCGGCGAGATCGCGCAGCGGCTGAACCTCTCGCACGGCACCGTGCGCAACTACCTGTCCGAGGCGATCGGCAAGCTCGGCGTCGGCAACCGCATCGAGGCCTACCGGCTCGCGCGCCAGAAAGGCTGGCTGTAGCCGCCACTCAGGCGCGGCGCGGTTGCCGCCGGTGCGCGGTGACCCACGCCACCAGCGCATCCGGCGGCAGCGCGCGCGCGTAGTGGAAACCCTGCGTCAGGGTGCAGCCGCCATCCCGCAGGAACGCCGCCTCATGCGCCTGCTCCACGCCTTCCGCCAGTGTCTCCAGGCCTAGGTTGCGGCCCAGCGCGATCACCGTGCGGCAGATCTCCTCGTCACCGGGGTCATTGCCGATGCCGCTGACGAAGGCGCGGTCGATCTTCAGCCGGGTCAGCGGCAGCCGCCGCAGGTAGGCGAGGCTGGAATAGCCGGTGCCGAAATCGTCGATCGCCAGCCGCACGCCCTGCGCCTTCAGCGCCTGCAGCACCACGATGGCGTGCTCGGGATCGCGCATCAGTACCGATTCGGTGATCTCCAGTTCCAACCGGTCCGCGGCGATCCCGGTGGCGGCCAGGATCGCCGCCACCTGCGCCGGCAGGCGGTCGGCGTCAAGCTGCTGCACGGAACAGTTGACCGACATCCCGGCCACGCCCAGGCCCGCCTCGTCCCAGGCGCGCAGCTGGCG
Source organism: Thermomonas fusca DSM 15424 (assembly GCF_000423885.1). GTDB lineage: Bacteria > Pseudomonadota > Gammaproteobacteria > Xanthomonadales > Xanthomonadaceae > Thermomonas > Thermomonas fusca. The sequence goes on from NZ_AUIV01000025.1 coordinate 39,196, forward strand.
GCAGGCTTCCAGCAGCACCCATTGGCCGATCTCCTCGATCTGCCCGGTCTCCTCCGCCACCGGGATGAACTGCGCGGGCGGGATCATTCCCAGCTCCGGGTGTTCCCAGCGCAGCAGCGCTTCCACCCCGGTCAGCGCGCCGCTGCGCAGGTCCAGTTGCGGCTGGTAGTGCAGGTGGAACTGCTGGCGCGGCAGCGCCATGCGCAGGCCGGTTTCCAGCGCCAGCCGCTGTGCCGCGCCGGTGGACAGTGCCGGCTGGAACAACTGGCGGCGGCCGGTTCCCAGCCGCTTGGCTTCGTACAGCGCCAGCTCGGCGTGGCGCAGCAGGGTGTCGGCATCGTCGCCGTCGGCGGGGGCCAGCGCGATGCCGACGCTGATGGTCAGCACGGTGGGCGAGGCGCCGCCCAGTAGCGGCCGGGTGAACGCGTCCGTCACGTCGAGCGCGAACGCATCGGCCTCGGCTTCGGCAGCGCCGGGCAGCATCGCGGCGAATTCGTCGCCTCCCAGCCGGGCCAGGAAGCCCTCGGCCGGCAGCCGCGCCTGCAGTCGCTGGGAGGCGGCGCGCAGGACCTGGTCGCCCAGTTCGTGGCCGAGGGTGTCGTTGACGCCGCGCAGGCGGTCCAGGTCCAGCGCGACTACCGCGAAGCCCCGGCCGCCGCGGGCCGCGTCCTCCAGGAACAGCTGCAGCAGGCGCCGGTTGGGCAGCCCGGTCAGGCTGTCGTGGTGGGCCAGGTGGCTGAGTTCGGCGGCGTGGGCCTTGGCCTCGGAGACATCGGTCCAGGTGGAGAGCGCGCGCAGCGGCTGGCCGGCCGCTGCGGGCAGCGCGCGCAGCGCTTCGTGCACGTGGTGGACGGCGCCGGCTTCGTCGACCACGCGGTACTCGCGGGTCAGCGACGGGTGGCGGCGCAGGTGGTCGAGGGCGGGCTCCAGCGTGGGCAGGTCGTCGGGGTGCACGTGCTGCTTCCACCGGCCCGGGGCCAGCACTTCATCGGCGGGCACGCCGTACAGCCGCGGCACGTTCGGGCTGGCCCATTCCACCGCCAGCTCGCCGTCCTCTTCGCGCAGCAGGAACAGCGCCACCGGGCTGACCTCCAGCACCAGTTCCAACCGGTTGCGTGCCGCGGTGGCATCTACGGTCGCCGCGCGCACCCGCCAGCGCAGGACCAGACTGAACACCAGCAGCGCCAGCACCAGCGCAGCCGCGGCGGCCACCGCAGCCGGCAGCCAGGGCGGCGTCACCGTCAGTGGCGGCGGCATCATGGCGTGACGCATCGCGCGGAAGTAGACCGAGTCCGGCGCCTGCTGCCAGGCGCGCAGCCAGTGGTCGATGCGTGCCAGTACCGCCGCGTGGCGGCCACGCGGCGCAGCGAAGTACAGCGTCGCCGGGTTGAACAGGATCGCGGTTTCTTCCAGCCCGAAGTCCCGGCCCGAGCGGGCGCCGAAGAAGTTGTTGGCGACGGCCACGTCGGCGCGGCCGTCGTGCACCGCGCGGAAAGTTTCCCGGTAGCTGTCGGCCCCGACTGCGGTCCAGCGCACGCCCAGTTCCTGCAGCAGGTGGCGCAGTTCGCCTTCCTGCACGCTGTCGCGCAGCAGTGCTACCCGCAGGTCGGCCAGGTCGGGGAAAGCGCGCACCACCAGCCCATGATGCTTGTAGACCTGCGACCACGAATGCGCCACCGGCACCGTGTGGAAGTCGAACAGGCGGCCGCGCTCCGGCGTGTAGGCGACGTCGGGCATCAGGTCCAACTCGCCCGCTTCCAGCCGCGCAAGGCAGTCCGACCATTCACAGGGCACGTACTGCACGCGCCAGCCCTGCTTGCGGGCGATCGCATCGAGCAGCTCCACGAACAGCCCGGCCGGGTGGCCGTCCTTGTCGCGATAGACCTTCGGCGCGTTCTCGTACAGCCCCACCCGCAGCGTCTGCGCGGCGTTGGCATCGTCACCTCGCAGGAAACTGATGCCCCACCATGCGCAGGCGGTGATCAGCAGTGCAGACAGGACGAACCAGGCGGTGCGTGCGCGCATCGTCGCGATCCCCGGAAGACGGCCGCAGGATAGCGCGCCGGTCCGCCAATGCCGCGTGAGTCAGCCGGTCCCCGGCGGCGGCCGGCGCCCCCACGTCATGGCCTCGAACACGCCGTCGCGGCGGATCCACGCGTGGTGCAGCGCGGCCGCCACGTGGCCCAGCACGGTCGCCAGCAGCAGCCACGCCAGCAGGCCGTGGGCAGCGCGCAGCCACGCGTACAGCACGGCATCGTGCGGCGCGATCGCCGGCAGCGCCACGTCGCCGGGCAGCACCACCACATTGCCCGCGGCCGAGGTCAGCGCCCAGCCCAGCAGCGGCAGCGCCAGCATCAGCGCGTACAGCAGCACGTGCGAGGCGTGCGCGGCGGCCGCCTGCCAGTGCGGCAGGTCGGCCGGCAGCGCCGGCGGCGGATGGCGGCGGCGCACCCACAGCCGCACCAGCACCAGCACCAGCAGGGCCAGGCCCAGCGGACGGTGCAGCGCGATCAGCGGCGGCCGCAGGACCAGCGAGGCCATCATCGCCACGCCGATCAGCAGCTGGGCCAGCAGCAGCGCGGCCATCAGCCAGTGCAGCAGGCGGGCTAGCGGGACGAAGCGCGGTGCGGGGCTCATGGCTTGCCTCCCTGGCCGGTGGCCTCGGGCGCCTGGCCGCGGGCGATCTCGCGCTCGCGGCGGTTGAACGACTGCGCGTACACCACCGCGCGCGCGGCCAGGATCGAATCGTTGGAGCGCTCGATGCCGGGCGGCAGCACGGTGGGGTCGAAGTTGACGTCGCGGCAGGCGCCCTCGGCCTGCGGCGCCATGGTGTCCAGCCACAGCGTGCCGAGCGTACGGGTGGGCCGAGACGCCGGCCACGGCTGCGAAGGATCATCCAGCGCATCGCCGGGTGCCGGCAGCGTCGCCACCAGGTCCCAGGCCACCGGGCCGGCTGCCAGCCGACCGGCGAACTCTGCGGCCAGATAGTCCGGGGTGGCCGCGGCGCGCGCGGCAGCATCCATCGCCACCAGCGGCGCGCGCGGGCGCAGCGACCAGCGCAGCGGCTGGCGGCGGCCATCGGGCGCGACGAAGATGAAGGTGTGGATGCCGTTGTAGGTCGTGTTGGCCCAGCTGTCCGGCCACGGCGCGCTGGCCGCCCAGTCGCGGAAGGCGCGCGCGCTGGGATATTTCGCCAGCACCGCGGCCATCCGCGCCGGGTCCGGCTTGCCGGTGGCGGGGTCCGGGATCTGCGCGCGGGTCTGCTCGAGGAAGGCCTCGGCGCTGGGCACCGCGAAGAACGGGAAGCTGTTCATCGCCAGCCGCCAGTTCGCGCCGTCGTCGCTGCGCAGCAGCAGGGCCAGGCTGCGCACGCGCGCGCCGGCCTCGGCGCCATGCGGATCGCCGCCGCCGATCGACAGCCGGCCCAGCACCGGCACGCGGTCCTGCGCGAACACCCGCGCCGGCGAGAGCGCGGCGCCGTCGGCTGTCCCCTCGAACCAGCCACCCACGCAGACACCGCGGCTGTGCGCGCGGCGGTAGCCGGGATGCGGGCCACCGGCAGCCTCGATCGCGCCGATCAGGGTGCGCGCGGTGGGCTGGGTGTCGCCCAGCCGCCCGGCGGCGTACAGGAAACCGGTGCCGGCCACGGCCACCACGGCGGCGATGGCAGCCAGCGGCACTAGTGGTAGCCGTTGGCGGGGAGGTGGGTTGGGCGTGGTCATTGCGGCTCCGATTCGTAGGGGGGATACGGGTGGGACGTGCAGGCGGAGGCGTTATTCCCCGCTGCGGCGGGGAATAATTCGCGGGCCGGTGCGTCTGACCGGTGAATCCCCAGTGGACGGAGACCCATGGACGCCCTCGACGAAGAGGCCTTGCAGGTGCTGCTGCCGCGGTTGCGGCGCTTCGCCCGTTCGCTGGCGGGCGATCCCGCGGCGGCCGACGACCTGGTGCAGGCCGCGCTGGAGCGCGCGCTGCGCCGCTGGGGCAGCCGCCGCGACGCCGAGGCGCTGCAGCCCTGGCTGTTCTCGATCCTGTACCGCCAGTTTGTCGACGAGCACCGCCGTGGCCGCCGCTGGCAGCGCCTGCTGGCCCTGCTGGGGGCGCAGGACGCGCCCACCGCGCCATCGCCCGAGCAGATCCACGCCGACCGCCTGCAGCTGGCGGCATTCGCCCGCCTGCCGGCCGAGCAGCGCGCGCTGCTGCTGCTGGTGGCGGTGGAGGGCTTCAGCTACCGCGAGGCCGCCGACACCCTGGGCGTGCCGATCGGCACCGTGATGTCGCGCCTGTCCCGCGCCCGCGACCGGCTGCGCGCCGCCGCCGACGAGGCGCTCACCCCGACCCGCCGCCTGCGAGGTGTGCCATGACCTGGACCCCGGACGATGCCGACCTGCATGCGCTGGTCGATGGTCGCCTGCCGCCCGACCGCCGCGACGCCGTGCTGGCGTGGCTGTGCGCGCATCCCGAAGCGCAGGCGCGGGTGGACGCGTGGCAGCGCGACGCGCAACTGCTGCGCGCCGACTGGGCCGGTCTGGATACGCCCGCCGCGCTGCCGGGGTCGGTCGGCGTGGCCGCGGCGCGGCGACGGCTGGCCCGGCGCCGCCGTGCGCGGGTCGGGCTGGCCACGGCCTGCATGCTGGCGCTGGGGATCGGCACCCTGTTCGGCTGGCAGCTGCGCGGCGCCGGCGTGGGCGAGCGAGCGCCGATGGCCGATGCGGTGGCGGCGTACCGGCTGTTCGCCGCCGGGCCGGCGCCGCTGGAGTTCGACGCCGGCGGCCGCGCGCAGCTGCAGGCATGGCTGCACGCGCAGTTCGGCGCGGCCGGCGACGTACCGGACTTCAGCGCGCAGGGCTACCGGCTTGAAGGCGGGCGGCTGCTGTCCACGCCGGAGGGCGCGGCCGCGATGCTGGTCTACCAGGACCGCGATGGCGGCCGCATCGGCCTGTACCTGCGCCCGCGCACGCCGCGCCTGGCCGCGCCGGGTGAACGCCGCGACGGCCGCCTGCTGGCGCAGTACTGGGCGGAAGGCCGCACCGCGTTCGCGCTGGTCGGGCCGGCCACGCAGGTGCGGCTGCGCGCGCTGGCACCGCTGCTGCGCGGCGCCGGCTGAGCCGCGGGATCAGCCCGCGGCGCGCGCCTTCAGCAGGGCGTAGGCGGCGCGCAGGCCCTGCGCTTCGCCGCCGGCAGGCTTGCCGGGGCGGTCGCTGTCGTTCCATGCGTACACGTCCACATGGCCCCAGCGCACGCCATCATCGACGAAGCGTTCGAGGTACAGCGCGGCGGTGACGCTGCCGGCCATGGTGGTGTTGCTGCTGTTGGCCAGGTCCGCGATGCCGCTGGTGAGGTAGCGCAGGTACGGCCGCCACAGCGGCATCCGCCACAGCGGGTCGCGCGCCTGCTGGCCGGCGGCCAGCCACTCGTGGGCCAGCGCCTCGTCGTTGGCGTACAGCGCCGGCAGGTCCGGGCCCAACGCGATGCGCGCGGCGCCGGTGAGGGTGGCGAAGTCCAGCAGCAGGTCGGGCGAAAGTTCGCAGGCGCGGGTCAGCGCGTCGCACAGCACCAGCCGGCCTTCGGCGTCGGTATTGTCGATCTCCACGCTGACGCCCTTGCGGGTGGCGATCACTTCGCCGGGCCGGAACGCATTCGGGCCGACGGCATTCTCCACCGCCGCGACCAGCAGGGTGGTCCGCAGCGGCAGCTTGCGCGCCATCACCAGTTCGGCCAGCGCCAATGCGTGCGCGGCGCCGCCCATGTCCTTTTTCATGTTGCGCATGCCGGCGGCGGCCTTGAGGTCCAGCCCGCCGGTGTCGAAGCACACGCCCTTGCCGCAGATCACCACGTGCGGATGCGACGGCTCGCCCCAGCGCAGTTCAATGATGCGCGGCGCGCGGTGCGAGGCGCGGCCGACCGCGTGGATGGCCGGGTAGTTCTGCGCCAGCAGCGCGTCGCCGGCGATCACCTCTACCGCCGCGCCATGCACCTGCGCCATTTCGCGCGCGACGGCTTCCAGTTCGTCCGGGCCCATGTGCTCGGTGGGCGTGTTGACCAGGTCGCGCACGCGCACGCAGGCGGCCAGCACATCGAAGCTCTCGGCGTCGAACGCCTCCGATACCAGCCGCGCCAGCGGCGCGGGCTGCGACTTGTAGCGGCTGAAGCGATACAGGCCGAGGCCCCAGCCCAGCTGCAGCGCGCGGAGGGCGCCACCGTCGAGTTCGCAGGCCGCCCGCCAGTCGCCGGCCGGCAACGCGCGCGGCGCGTGCGCCCAGGCCAGCGGGTCGTGCGGGTCCTCGATGCCCAGCACCGCGCCGGCCACGCGGCCTTCACCATCCGCCCAGGCCTGCACGCTGCCGGCGCTGCCGTCGAAACGTTGTGCCGCCAGCCAGGCCTGCACCGGCGCGGGCTGCGCCGCGCACCAGGCGGCGAACTCGGGCTTGCGCACGGCATGCAGCGGCAGCGGGGTGTCGGTGGTGGCGGTGAAGCCGGCGGGCAGGTTCATGCGGCGTTCTCGAAAACAGCGCCCGCGTCCAGCCAGTCGGCCAGCGCGGTCAGGGTGGGGATGTGCAGGTCGGCGCGCGCCAGCGGTTCCGGCCAGGCGTGGTCGCCGCGGTCGATCCAGCAGCTGCGCAGGCCGGCGTTGGCGGCGCCCGCCACGTCCATGTGCGGATGGTCGCCTACGTGCAGCACTTCGCCGGGGGCAACGCCCAGCCGGCGGCAGGCCTCATGGAACAGGCCGGCATCCGGCTTGGCCGCGCCGTATTCGCGCGCGCCCAGCTGGAAGCGGAACAGGCTGCTAATGCCGATCGCCGCAAGGTCGGCGTTGCCGTTGGTCAGCGCGGCGACCGGCAGGTGCGCGGCAATGCGCTGCAGGCCGGCGTGCGCGTCGGGATAGAAGTCCACCCGGTTGCGCTCGTGGAAGAAGATCGCGTACGCCGCGCTGGCCAGTGCCGGGTCGTCGCCGCTCTCGCGCAGCGCACGTTCGATGGTCAGCCGGCGCAGCAGGCCGAGGTCGTGCGCATGCTCCGGGAACTCGCTGAAGACCCGCTCGCGCAGCGCGCGCATTTCGCTGATCGGGAAACGCTCGGCGGTGCGCGGGCTGTGCTCGGAGAACCAGGCGTGCAGGGCGGTTTCGATGCGGTCCCCGATCGGGGCGAACGGCCACAGGGTGTCGTCGAGATCGAGGGTGATGGCGCGGATGGGCAGGTTCACGCCGCCATTGTAGGCCGGCCAGTCAGGGCGCGCCCGGCGGCGCGTCCTGGCCTGCGGCCCGGCTATTCGAGCAGGCGCGCCCAGCCGTCCATGCCTTCCATCTTCGCCAGCATGATCTTCACGCAGACCAGCATCGGCACCGCCAGCAGCAGGCCGATGATTCCCCACAGCCAGCCGAACACCATCAGCGCCAGGATCAGCACCAGCGGCGACAGTGCCATCCGCCGACCCAGGATGATCGGGGTCACGATCTGTCCTTCCAGCGTGTGCAAGCCCAGGTAGATCGCTGCCGGCAGCAGCGCGCGCAGCGGCTCGTCGTAGCTGGAGAAGCCCATCAGCAGCATCACCACGATGCCGATCAGCGGGCCGACGTAGGGTGCGAAGTTGAGCAGCATCGCCATCGTGCCCCACAGCAGCGCCTCGTCCATTGGCATCTCGAGGAAGAACCACAGGCAGCCGGCGAAGGCCAGCCCCACCACCGCGTTGATCGCGCTGATGGTCAGCACGTAACGGCTGATCTCGATCTCGATGGCCTGCAGGATCTCCACCGTCAGCTTCTTCTTCTGCCGGTCCGGCAGCAGCGCGATGGCGTGCCGCTGCAGATCCTGGCCATAAACCATGAAGAAGAACGTCAGCAGCACCACTGCCAGCACCGAGGCCATCATCATCGGGGTGGCGGTGAGCGACTTGTACGGATCGTTGACCTCCGTGCGCACCACCTGCACCGGCTTGCTCGTGCTCTCGCCACCAGCCACGCGGGCGATGTTTTCGGCGGCGCGGTTGGCGTCCTGCACCGGCTTGGTCAGCTTCTGCAGCTTGGGCGTCAGGGTGCGCAGTTCGCGCGGCGCTTCGCGCACCCATTCGCTGGCCGGCTGCACCAGCTGCAGGCCTAGCAGCACGGTCAGCGCGATGCCGCTGCACAGCACCGCCAGCGCGGCCACGAAGCGCGGCACGTACAGGCGCTGCAAGAGCCGAATGATGGGGTTGCCGATCAACGCGAAGAACATCGCCAGCAGCACCGGCAGGATCAGGTCCTGGCTGGCCCACAGGGTGTAGGCGACCGCCAGCACCGCCAGTACCACCAGCGAAAGCGGCCCGCGCGGGCGCGGCGCAGGTGGCGCGGGTTCGCCTGCGGCGGGCGCCTCGGCGATCGTTGTCGCGGCATCGGCCGATGCGCTCACGGAATCGCCCCATAGCTGGGGGGAACAACGGGCGCGGGGGCAGGTGCCGGCGCGGGCGCGGGTGGGCTCTCTTGCACCTCCTCCTGCGCCGCTTGCGCGGTCTGCACGCCTGCCTGCAGTCCGGCCAGCAGCGGCGCCAGCGTGCGTAGCAGGGCCACCACGCCGTTGCCACTGCTCGCCAGCTGCGCAGGTTTGGCGCGGCCAGCCACGAAGCCGGCGGCAAGCCCCACGATGACAATCCGGCCGGGCGTCCACGCCGCGCGCCAGCTGGCGGCCAAGTGGCGCCAACGGCCCACGGCTTCGCGCTCGCGGGCTTCCAGCGTCTCTTCCGCCTGTTTGACCTTGGTGAGTAGCGCGTCGAATCCCATCGCGGCTCCCTTAAGGCGGTGTCACGTCGATGCCGAGGCCCTTCTTCGGCGGCGTGCCGGTCTGCGCTTCAACCTCCGCCACCTTTTCCGCGGCAGCCTCGCTGGACTGCGCGCCACCCGCATCGGGCATGAAGTCGGCCAGTTCGCCCACGCCCAGCCGGGCCAGCTGGCGACGCGTGGCTTTCAGGCGGGTGTGCTCGAAGTAGCGCATTGCCCCGAAACCCGCGGCGGCGGTGGCCACCATGCTCAGCGCAGCGGCAATCAGCAATCCCGCCAGCCACGAAAGTCCGGCAACCACCAGCGCCGCCACCAGCGCGGCCATCAGCAGCAGCCAAGCGGAGGCGCCAAAGGCGATCGCGATGCCGGTGAAGGCCAACGTGCGGCCGAACGCGCTGCGCGCCAGCGAGACATCGGCGGCCACCAGGATGCGCAGCGCCTTGGCCGCGTCGGCAGCCGCCTTCAGTCCTTCCCGGCCTTCGTCACGCAGCCCGCGCAGGGTTTCTTCGATGCCGGGCGCGGCCTGCGCCGATGCATCATCCGGTGCGCCCCGCGGCGTGTCCTGCGGGGCGTCCTCGTTGGCATGCATGGGTGCTTACTTGTCGCTGCGGCCAAGTCTGGAAATGATCCAGCCGGCGGCGAAGGCCGCGCCGAACGCCACCAGCGGGCGCTCGCGGATCAGCTCGGCGGCGCTGTCCAGCAGGTCGCGGCCCTTGTCCATCAGCGCGCTGGCCTGTTCGCCTGCGGCTGCGCCCAGATGCTCGGCGGCGCCAAGCCCGGACAGCGCGCCATCGGCGAGTTCCGCCTTGATCTGCGCCTTGCCCAGCCGCAGTTCGTCACCGGCCACGGCCGCCGCGTTGCGGACCGCGCCGCCGCCAGCACTGGCCGCCTGCTTCAGGTGCGCGCCGGCCTCGCCCAGGCCGCTCTTGACCGCATCGGTGTGTTCGCTCATTGACGCATCCTCGAGTGGGAGTGGGAAAGGGCAGTGTCGCACCGATGCGTGACGGCCGCGTCAGCGCATCGGCACGTTGTAGGCGCGGCCGTTGCGCAGCACCTGCAGCACCAGCTGCTCGCCGCCGCGGGACAGGCTGGCGCGGAAGCCGGTGAGGTCGCTGAAGTCGCCGCTGCTGGCGGTGAGGATCACGTCGCCGGGCTGCAGGTAGTTCTGCTGCGCGCGGCTGCCGCGTTCCACCTTCTCCACCAGCACCCCGGCCAGGCCCTGCCGGCGCAGCGATTCGGGCAGCTCGGCGAAGTTGGCGCCGGCCAGCCGCGCATCCAGCTGCTCGCCGGCCAGCGCCTTCGGCGCCTCGCGCAGCCCGCTGGTGATCTTCAGCGGCTTGCCCTCGCGCAGCAGGTCCAGCGTGATCTTCGCGTCCGGCGCCTGCAGGCCCTGGAAATTGCGCAGCGCCTCGGCGTTGTCCACCGGCTGGCCGTTGGCCGCCACCACCACGTCGCCGATCTTCAGGCCCGCCGCGCCGCCGGCCGAGCCGGGATAGACGCGGGTGACCACCGCGCCGCGCGCTTCGGCCAGGCCCAGGCCCTTGGCGATGCGTGCGTCCACGTCCTGGGTGTCGATGCCCAGGGTGCCGCGGCGGACCACGCCGCCGGCCAGCAGCTGGTCCTTGATCCGGCTGGCCAGGTTGGACGGAATGGCGAAGCCCAGGCCGATGTTGCCCGCCATCGAACCGCGCGGGTTGAAGCTGGCGGTGTTGATGCCGACCAGCTCGCCGTTGAGGTTGACCAGCGCGCCACCGGAATTGCCGGGATTGATGCTGGCGTCGGTCTGGATGAAGTTCTGGTAGCCGGCGCCGGGCAGGTTGTTGCGGCCCACCGCGGAGACGATGCCGCTGGTCACGGTCTGACCGACGCCGAAGGGGTTCCCGATGGCGACCACGAAGTCGCCGATCTGCAGCGCATCGCTGTTCGCCACCGGAATGGCGGTGAGGTTCTGCGCCGGGATGCGCATCAGCGCGATGTCGGTGTCGGCGTCGTTGCCCACGAACTCCGCCTTCAGGCTGCGCCCGTCGGCCAGCGTGACCTGCACTTCGTCGGCGTCCTCGACCACGTGGTTGTTGGTCAGCACCAGCCCGCGCTGGGCGTCAATGATCACGCCCGAGCCCAGCGACTGCGCGATGCGCTCCTGCGGGATGCCAAAGATGCGGCGGAACACCGGGTCGTCGCCGAACGGCGTGTTCACCCGCACCCGCTGCTTGGTGTTCACGCTGACCACCGCCGGCAGCACCTTCTTCAGCATCGGCGCCAGCGACGGCAGCGGCGTGCCGTTGACGGCTGTCGGCAGCGCCGCGGTGGCCGGCACCGCGGCGCTCGCGGTCGGCGCGGCGGCGGCCGGCTGCTCCAGCATCAGGTTGAGGCCGGTGGCGGCGAAGCCGCCGAACGCGGCGGCGGCGGTCAGGGCGAACAGTGTCTTGGTGGCGGTCTTCATGCGGTGATACGTGGGGCAAGGTTGGTGACAGGTCAAGTATTGCCGAGTCTCGTGATGGCACGCGCAATCCTGGCTGAAGGCGGCCCGGGCGGGGGGTCGGCAGGGAGGCATTGCCGGCGCTGCCCATGCACCGCGCTGCAACATTTCCGCATTCAGTTCCACGCCCAGAAACCGTCGCTTGCCGTGGAACCCGCATCGCCGGGCGATCTCAGCCAGGCGCCCGGAAACGCAAGCCTCCGGGCGCAAATTTTGGCGTTGACTTGGTCCGGGGGCGTGGCTATCGTCCGTCGGGTTGGGCCACTAGATCTAGTGGTTCGTGATTGCAGGAAAACCCAAGGCTAGTGGCGCAGGGGCGCCGCAGGATACGGGGCAACGACGTCGGCAGGGGAGCGGCGCGTGACGAAGCAAGAACCGGCGGCAACGCCATCACATTGAGAAAGCAGCAGGCTGCGCGCCCCGCGCGGCCTGCATCGTCGCCCCCGTCGGAAGCCGGGGGCGGGGCACGGGCAACGGGTCCGCCAGCTGGCGGGTCTATAAAGACAGGAGAGTCGAAGGGCATGAGCACGGCGAGGCTTGAAGCGGTGACCACGGACGCAAATCAGGACATTCCGATGCAGCCGGCATCGACCGACATCTGGGACAAGAAGTACCGCCTGAAGACCAAGCAGGGGGCGCCGCTGGATGCCGACATCGACGGCACCTACAAGCGCGTCGCCAAGGCGCTGGCCGAAGCCGAGCCCACCGCCGAGCTGCAGCAGTACTGGCAGGAGCGTTTCACCTGGGCGCTGCGCCGTGGCGCGATCCCGGCCGGCCGCATCACCTCCAACGCCGGCGCGCAGGAACACAAGCCCGCCACCTCGACGATCAACTGCACCGTCTCCGGCACCATCGAAGACTCGATGGACGGCATCCTGGACAAGGTCCACGAAGCCGGCCTGACCCTGAAGGCCGGCTGCGGCATCGGCTACGAGTTCAGCACGCTGCGCCCGCGCGGCGCGTTCGTGGCCGGCGCCGGCGCCTACACCTCCGGCCCGATGTCGTTCATGGATATCTACGACAAGATGTGCTTCACCGTCTCCAGCGCCGGCGGCCGCCGTGGCGCGCAGATGGGCACGTTCGACGTCAGCCATCCGGACGTGAAGGACTTCATCCGCGCCAAGCGCGAGGACGGCCGGCTGCGCCAGTTCAACCTGTCCCTGCTGATCACCGACGGCTTCATGCAGGCGGTGGAGGACGACGCCGACTGGCCGCTGGTGTTCCCGGTGAACATCAAGGAAAGGGGCGAGATCGACCTGGACAATCCGGAGCAGGTGGTCTGGCGCGAGTGGCCGACCCACCGCAATTACATCGCCCGCGAGGACGGGCTGGTGGCCTGCAAGATCTACGGCCACATCCGCGCCCGCCACCTGTGGGACATGATCATGGTCTCGACGTATGACTACGCCGAGCCGGGGTTCATCCTGATCGACAAGGTCAACGAGATGAACAACAACTGGTGGTGCGAGACCATCCGCGCCACCAACCCCTGCGGCGAGCAGCCGCTGCCGCCCTACGGCGCCTGCCTGCTGGGTTCGGTCAACCTGACCAAGTTCGTCAAGCATCCCTTCACCGACCAGGCCACGTTCGACTGGGAGGAATACAAGGAAGTGGTGCGCGTGTTCACCCGCATGCTGGACAACGTGGTCGAGGTCAACGGCCTGCCGCTGCAGCAGCAGCGCGACGAGATCATGCGCAAGCGCCGCCACGGCATGGGCTTCCTCGGCCTGGGCAGCACCATGACCATGCTGAAGATGAAGTACGGCAGCAAGGCGTCGTGCGAGTTCACCGAGCGCATCGCCCGCGACATGGCCGTGGCTGGCTGGGAAACCGGCCTGGCGCTGGCCAAGGAAAAGGGCCCCGCGCCGATCATGGACGAGACCTTCGAGGTCACCGCCGAGATGCTGCGCAAGCGTCCGGAGATGAAGAAGGACGGCTGGAAGGTCGGTCAGAAGATCGCCGGCAAGGCCCTGCACGCGCGCTATTCGCGCTACATGCAGAAGGTCGCCGAGGTGGCGCCGGAACTGGTGGAGGAGCTGGCCGATGTCGGCGCCCGCTTCACCCACCACAGCTCCATCGCGCCCACCGGCACCATCTCGCTGAGCCTGGCCAACAACGCCAGCAACGGCATCGAACCCAGCTTCGCGCACCACTACAGCCGCAACGTGATCCGCGAGGGCAAGAAGTCGAAGGAAAAGGTCGACGTGTTCTCGTTCGAGCTGCTGGCCTACCGCGAGCTGGTCAACCCGAAGGCGATGCCCTACGCCGAGGACGCGGCCGCCAAGCTGCCGGACTACTTCATCGCCGCCGACGACATCAGCCCGAAGGAGCACGTGGACGTGCAGGCCGCGGCGCAGAAGTGGGTGGACAGCTCCATCTCCAAGACCGCGAACGTCCCCACCGACTACCCGTACGAGGACTTCAAGGACATCTACCGCTACGCCTACCAGCAGGGCCTGAAGGGCTGCACCACCTTCCGCTTCAACCCCGCCGCCTTCCAGGGCGTGCTGGTGAAGGAAGCCGACCTGGAGAACACCACCTATCGTTTCGAGCTGGAAGACGGCAGCGTGGTGGAAGTGAAGGGCAACGAGCAGATCGAATACGACGGCGAGATGCACACCGCGGCCAACCTCTTCGATGCGCTCAAGGAAGGGTATTACGGCAAGTTCTGATGTGCCGGCCAACGGCGCGCGCGGCAGTGTTGCCACAATCACTGCACGCGCGCGCGGCCGGGTATAGGATCGCGCTGTTGTACCCACCAACCCACGCCCCGGAGGGCACATGAGCAATGGAGATGGAATGACGGCAACGCTGTCGGATGCCGTTGAAACTGCGAAAGAAAAGGTTGTCGAAGTCGGCGGCGCGGTCGCCAGCACCGCCAGCGCCACCGTGGCCAAGGCGAAGAAAGCCGCCAAGTCCGCGGAGAAGAAAGTGAAGACCGAAGTGGCCAAGGTGAAGAAGGCGGTCAGCAAGACCGTCGCCGGGGCCAAGAAGAAGCTCGAGACCGCCAGCAAGGACGCCAAGAAGGAAGTGGCGAGCCTGAAGAAGAAGGTCGCCGGCAAGAAGGCCGCGGCGAAGAAGGCGGTTGCCAAGAAGCCGGCGGCGAAGAAAGCCGCGGCCAAGAAGGCGCCCGCCAAGAAAGCCGTCGCCAAGAAGGCGCCGGTGAAGAAGGCCGCCGCGAAGAAGGCCGTTGCCAAGAAGCCGGCGGCGAAGAAGGCCGTTGCGAAGAAGGCACCGGCCAAGAAGGTCGCCAAGAAGGCGGTTGCGAAGAAGGTCGTCGCCAAGAAGGTCGTCGCCAAGAAGGCGGCTGCCAAGAAGGCGGCTGCCAAGAAAGCGCCGGCCAAGAAAGCAATGAAGAAAGCGGCCAAGAAGACCGCCCGGAAGTAAGCCTGTCCCTGCGCCCGCCCGGCACGCCGGGCGCGGCGCGCATCCCAAGCAACGCAAGCAGACAACCAGAGTCAGGACCATGACCGTCAGGATCGATAAGAAAATCAAGGGCTACGCCGTCGTCACCCCGGACGACAAGGCGAAGGAAACCGCCAAGGCCGCGGCACCCGCGCCGGCCGCCGAGCCCGAAGACAACGTCATCCAGATGCACGAGCGCATCGAGCGTCCTGAAGTCCTGATCGGCAGCACCTACAAGATCAAGTCGCCGCTGGTGGAACACGCCATGTACGTGACCATCAACGACATCGTGCTCAACGCCGGCAACGAGCACGAACACCGCCGCCCGTTCGAGATCTTCATCAACTGCAAGTCGATGGAGCATTTCCAGTGGATCGTGGCGCTCACCCGCATCATGTCCGCGGTGTTCCGCAAGGGCGGCGACGTCACCTTCATCGTCGACGAGATGAAGGCCGTGTTCGACCCGCGCGGCGGCTACTTCAAGGCCGGCGGCGTGTACATGCCCTCCTTGGTCGCCGAACTCGGCCACATCGTCGAAGACCACCTGAAGTCCATCGGCATGCTGCACGACCCGGAGATGAGCGACCACCAGCGCGCGCTGATCGCCGAGAAGCGCAAGCAGTTCGAAGAGCGCTCAAAAAAAAACGCTGACGCCGGTTCGGCCGGCCTGACCGGCAGCGCTGCCGATCATCCCGAAGACATCGAAGTCACCGGCGAAGGCGCCACCTTCCCGCCGTCCGCGACCATGTGCCACAAGTGCAGCACCAAGGCGCTGGTGCTGATGGATGGGTGTGCTACTTGTTTGAATTGTGGGTATAGCAAGTGCGGGTGATGGCTAGCGCCTAAAGAATAGGCCAGGCAGCGCAAGCGCCTGGCCTTTTTATTGTCTTGCGATCAATGGCTTGAGCAAAAACCTATGGCCACCTTGCTCTCAATCCTCGCCGCACTATTTATCGCATTAATCACTTGGTACGCCAGACAGCAATTCCTAAAGAGGCGCCTCTATTGTGTGGCGCCACACGTGTTCGAGTATTCACAACTCGCCAAACAATCGAGCGTTGCATTCATCCAGCTGCAAAATGCTGGCCGTCAAGTTGAAGACGACGTGGAGCTATGCCTCTCACCGACCTTTCACTATGAGCTTATTGCAAGTACCGCCACCGAAGTTGCCGCCGAGTCGAGCGGTACGGTTCGGTTGTCGAGGTTGCGCAACGGCGAGCAAGTGGGTCTTCTTTTTCTGGTGGAGGGCGCCAGCAGCTTCCGACGTGATCAGATACTCAGCATCAAGTCGAAAGATGCAACAGGAAAAATCGTTACGAGCGCCGCAGAAATCGGCGCAAGCACTCCGAAAGTGCTGGGTGTCCTGCTTGCTGTGTTCTTAATCTCAGGTTTGATAGCCAACATTGCTTTCGAAATGGCTAAAGATCTTATCTGGCCTACGGTACGTGACTACGTCACCCCTGCAAATGAGATCGCTCTCTATCCTGCATGCATTTCTAGTTTGTCCAACGCCCCAGAAAAAGGGAAAAACGCTCTCACACATGACGATCTAAAACAGATCGTTGTAGCCACACAAAAAATTAGCAGGCTTTACCGTCGTGGTGATTTCGTCTACGCCGACATTGAACTACTAAACCCTATTGATATTCGACTTGAATACAGAATGGATATGAAGAGCACGGCCGCAGACAGCCTGAATCGCCCGTTCTCAGACCCGGTCGATTCGATCTATGGCGTAATTTTGCTCTCTAAAGGAAGCAGCCGAAAGTTCACGCTTGCGGCGTACCTTCCTGCCTCTGAGCGCGACCAGTTATTTTGGATCGACTCTCACCTCAAGGTCGATGGAGGACTCTGGATCAACTACGAGCAGCGTATGTACCTTGATAAAGCGCAGGCTGACGCCTGCTTGGCTCGGAGCAGTGAAAAATAAGGGCCAAAAAGGGGTCAGAGTGGACTGTCCCGCATTCCACAGACAGGTAGTCAGGATACAGTCCTGACGGTTTGGTAATCACGCTCCGCCTGCATCGGTGCCCGGTAGTCCAAGGCCGAGTGCATGCGGGCGAAACCAAAATGGGGTCAGGTTCACTTATGAATAATGGGGCAAGAAAGGGGCGGATGGAATTGAGTCGCCTTAATTCCCTCCGCCCACTTTCGGTCGTGGTGTTCAATAAGCACCTACCGCAAAAAGGGGTCAGAGAACATTTCCGTTTGAACCGCATTGCGCTGCGTGTGATCGCGCGGAAAATGTTCTCTGACCCCTTTTCCGGAAAATGTTCTCTGACCCCTTTTCCGACCCCTTTTCAAAATAAAAGGGTCAGAGAACATCTCCGTTTGAAATGCGATGTGATCTGAGTCCTCGCGAGAAACGAGAACGGGGAACGAGAACGGGGTCAGGTTCACTTTCCCTGTAAGGAAACGGGGTCAGGATCACTTCCCTGCAAAGCGGCACACCACGCCACGTCAACGCCCGCGTCCGTAGGCTGCACGAACACCAGTCCCTGGTGCATACAACGGAGTTCGTCGTGAAGGCACTTCCCCTGCTGTTCGTCGTCGCGGCGCTTGCTGCCTGTTCTGATCGCCCGCAGGCAGTCGATGCGCCCGCGCCGGCCGAAGACCACGCGGCCACCACGCCGCCGGCAACCGGAACCGTGCCTGCGCACAACTTTGCGGGTGCCAATGCCGCGCCCGCCACGCCGCCGGCATCGGCGGATACCCCGCAGACGGAGGCCAGCTACCTCGGTCGCTGGACGGGGGTGGAGGGCATGTATCTGGTGGTGGCCTCGAAGCCCGGTGGCGGCGTCACCCTCGACATGCAATGGGACCTCGACAACAAGGGTACGTTCGACGGCTCGGTGACTGCCGAAGGCCTGCGCTTCATGCGCAGCGGTGTTGCCGAAAGCGCGGTGCATACCGATGGCGAGGCGACCGGCCTGAAGTATCTCGCGGGCAAGCAGGACTGCCTGACGGTCAAGCCGGGCGAGGGCTACTGCAAGAATTGAGGGGCACGGATCAGGCCCGGCATTCCAGGGCACAGGCGGAGCAGGGGGCGTATTCCGCCACCCCCTCACAGCCGCTCACAGGGGCAGGCCCGCACCATCACTTCATCCTGCCTGAAGCGCTGGGCCAGGTCCGCGGCATAGCGCGACCACCACGCGCGGTCCAGCGTGTCCGCCATCACTTCGAACAGCACAACATCGTCCCGCTCGACGTCGCCGTCAGGTGCTTCCCACAGGCCCGTGGCCGGCGCGCGCTGGTAGGCGGTGACACCACCGAAGCCCTGGGTGAGTTCATCGCGAACGCGTGCGTAGCACGGTTTCTCGAAGGGTTTGCCCTCGTCGTCGCGCAGCGGCAGGAGCAGCTGGACCAAGTACATGGGCCTTCTCCAGAGACAGGAAAACGGGAAAACGGGGTCAGGTTCACTTCACCCAATGCAAGAGGCCCGCACATCGCGGGCCTCTCGCGTTTCGCGTTGACGCCCTCACGCCGCAGAGCGACGCTCGGCGTGATTGCCCTCGGCGAACTCCTCCACGATCTTGCGGCAGAACGCCGGCAGGTCGTCGGGCTTGCGGCTGGAGACGATGCCGCGGTCGGTGACTACCTCGGCATCCACCACCTCCGCGCCGGCGTTGCGCAGGTCGGTGCGCACGCTGGGCCAGGACGTCATCCTGCGGCCGCGCACCACGTCGGCTTCCACCATCACCCACGGGCCGTGGCAGATCACGCCGATCGGCTTGCCGCTGTTGGCGAAGTCGCGCACGAAGTCCACCGCGGCCTTGTCCATGCGCAGCGCGTCCGGGTTGGCAACGCCGCCGGGCAGGAGCAGGCCGTCGAATTCGTCGATGCTGGCATCGGCCACGCGGCCGTCCACCTTGAAGGTGTCGCCCTTCTTGTCGTGGTGCATGCCCTGGATCTCGCCGGTCTTCAGTGAGAGCAGGCGCGTGGTGGCGCCCGCGTCCTCGACGGCGCGTTTGGGCTCGGTCATTTCGACCTGCTCGAAGCCGTCGGTGGCGAGGATGGCGATGGTTTTGCCGCGCAAGGTGTTGGCCATGGGAACTCCTTCTTGGAGGGAGGGGAAGGAGGGCCAGCTTGCCGCAGACGCAGTAGCCGCCTGGTGACCATCGCGTTAGAAAAACAGCAAGCAGGGGGCGGTCAGGCGCGCTGATGCAAAGGCCGGCCTGCCCGGACGGCCACGCTGGCCGCCGCCGCGCCGTAACCTAGTGCGTCACGCCGATATCGATTACCCCGCATGACCCTGCGCGCCCTCCTGCACCTGCTGCTGCACGCCGCCGTTCCGGCGCTGGTCGCATGGCTGTTCTATCGGGACCGGTTGAAGTCCATCGGCTTCCGACGCGCCTGGGGCCTGCTGCTGCTGGGCTGGCTGATCGACATCGACCACCTGCTGGCCGACCCCATTTACGCGCCGGGGCGCTGCAGCATCGGCTTCCACCCGCTGCACACCGCGCCGGCCATCGCCGTGTACGGTGCGCTGGTGGTGCCGCGCGTGACCCGGCTGGTGGGCATCGGCCTGCTGATCCATATCGCGCTGGATGCGCTGGATTGCCTGCTGATGCGCTGAATGCAGCCGCCGGGTTGCGCAGCGTTCATGCGCACCCGTCCCGTGCCGCCCGCTACACTTTCCGCCTGTCTCAACACCACCGAAAGGAATCACCATGGCTTTCACCACCACCGCCTCCGGGCTGCAGTTCGAAGACACCGTTGTTGGCAGCGGCGCGGAGGCCAGGCCCGGCCGCAATGTCACCGTGCACTACACCGGCTGGCTGTACGAGAACGGCGAGCAGGGTGCCAAGTTCGACTCCAGCAAGGACCGCGGCGAGCCCTTCATCTTCCCGCTCGGTGGTGGCATGGTCATCAGCGGCTGGGACGAAGGCGTGCAGGGCATGAAGGAAGGCGGCACCCGCACGCTGATCATCCCGCCCAACCTGGGCTACGGCGTGCGCGGCGCCGGCGGCGTGATTCCGCCGAACGCCACGCTGAAGTTCGAGGTGGAACTGCTGGGCGCGTAAGCGCCACGGGGCGGTCTGATCCAGTGCGCCGCCTGCCTTCGCGGGCGGCGCCATTCCGGGGGGAGTGCAAATGCGGATGAAACTGTGCGCCGCGCTGGTGGGCGGCATCGTGGTGTCGGGAATGGCGCAGGCGGCGAAGCCACCGGCCAAGCCGCAGCTGGTGCGGTTCGACTTCAGCGCCACGGTGCAGGCCGACGGCACACTGGCCGACATCCAGCCGGATGCGGCACTGGCGGAAAACCTGCAGGCGATGGTCCGGCGCCGGGTCGCAACGTGGCGCTACACGCCCCTGCAATGGCAGGGCAAGGCGGTGGCGGCGCCGGTGTCGCAGTCGATCAAGCTGGAAATTGTGCCGGTGGCGGAAAGCAGCTTCGCCTTCCGCATCCTCGGGGTGGGCAAGCAGGAGAAACCCGCCCTGATCGTACGGCGGACGGACAAAACGCCGATGTCGCCGCCGCGCTTCCCGCCCGAGCTGATGCGCAGCGGCGTCAATGCAGTGCTGGTGTATGCGGTGCTGTACGACGCGGCGGGCAAGCCAATCGAGGTCGAGCTGGTGTATCCCGGCAAGGTCGACCGGGTGTACCAGCGCCTGGATGCCGCCTCGCGCGAAGCGATGGCGACCTGGTCGGTGCCGCACACGTTCGAGGGCGCGCCGATTGCGTGCCGCGACAACGTGCCGATCACTTTCCAGACGGGTGACCTATCAGGTCAGCTGCAAGCGCCGCCGGAGGTTGCGGAGCTGTTCGACCGCTACACCGACATGTGTCCCGAAGCGAAGCTGGAAACGCCGGTGGCCGGCACGTTCCTCTGACCTTCGATCGGGTTGGCCTCAGCGGGCCTTTGCCTCCGGGACACCCATCGCCGGCAGCGCCGGGAACTGCCCGGTCATGCGTGCGCCGGGGACCATGCCCCAGCGGATTCCCATGCGGCGCAGGCGCGCCTCGACCACGCCCAGCGAGGCCGCGGGCGTGGCCGCGATGATGGCGTCGTGGCGCTCGGCCCACGCGGTGGCCAGCGCAAACAGGTTGTTGGCACGCGCCTGCAGTGCGGGCATGTCCAGTTCCAGCGCGTCCAGTGCGGTCAGGTCGGCTTCCATGCCGGTGTCTTCGATGCAGCGGGTGCCGTGATCCATCTGCGCGGCTCAGGTGGGGTCATGCGCCAAGTGTCCGTGCGCCCGTTGTGCACGCGGCGTGAGCAAGTCCGCGCGCCAGACAGCTGCGGTTGGGATTGCGCGACAGGCTGAATGCTTTGCAGCCAGCGCGCCGATGTTTCACCGCCTGCTCACGGCGGCGCCGTTATCGCTGGGCCTCCATCCCCCCGGAAAGGAGCAACCCATGCGTCGTTGGATCCTTGCAACCAGCCTGGCGCTGTTTGCCTGCGCGGCCCGTGCCGATGGCCTGCAGAACAAGTGGCGGCTGGAGATCAGCGGCAATGCCGAAAGCGCCGGCCAGATCGTGGTGCAGGTGGCGCCGGAGAAGGGCGAGCCGATCCGCGCCACCACCCAGGTAGCCGCCGGCCGCGCCGAGAACGCCGTGGCGCGCGACATCGGCACCGCGCTGCAGATGGTGGCCAGCAACCGCTACAGCGTGGAAGTGGACGACGGCGAGGATGTACTGGCGAAGAAGCGCGAGGGCGAGCGCGATTTCGCGGTGACCGTGATCGAGAACACCGTGCAGGGCGTGCGCGTCGACATCGACGCCGAATAAGCCGCGCCTGGCGCGCGCCTGCTGCCAGCGGAGGCCGCCTGCGGGCGCCTCCGTTGCCTGCGTCAGCAGCAGATGGGCGGGCGGCTCCGCACACATGCCTCAGCGACCGGCCTCCAGGTGCACCTGTCCGCTCTGCTGCGGGTAGATCAGGTCGTCCAGCGCGTAGCCCTGCGCCCGCGCGACGTCCAGCCAGGCTGCCTTGGTGGCGTCGTCCATCTTCGGCTGGCGGTGCAGCAGCCACAGGTACTTGCGGTCCGGGTCGCCGACCAGCGCGGTCTGGTAGTCGGCATCCACGCGCAGGATCCAGTAGTCGCCCTTGGCGAACGGGATCCAGCGCAGGCCCTCCGGCAGGAAGCTCACCTCCAGCCGCGCGTTGCTGGCATCGGTGGGCGTGGCCAGGCCCGTCGACACTTCCACTTCGCCCTCCGCGTTGATGCAGGCGTTGATCACGCACACCGCGCCGGTTTCATCCAGTGAGTAGGTGGCGGTGACGTCGCGGGCGGTGGCGTCCTCGTGGCGCATCGGCTTGCGCGCGATCTCGTACCAGTTGCCCAGGTAGCGTTGCAGGTCAACGAAGGTCTGGGTGCTCGGGGTAGGCGTCATGCGGGTGTCCGGCGTTGGGGGAAGCCGGAGCATGGCCGCGCGCAAGCGGGCATCACGTGAAGAGGGCGCCGCGCACGGCGTCGACCGACGCCTGTCGCCTCGCGCGGTCGCAAACTTGTTGCGCCGGTTGGCGGCTCAGTGCGGCTGCAGCTGCGCGGTGATCGCGCAGTGGTCGCTGAGCGCGGGACCGGCGTAGGTCTTTTCCTCGAACCGGACGAGGCCGCCGCTGGCGCGGCGGTCCAGCACGATGTAGTCGATGAAGTCGCGATAGCGCGGGTTGCAGCGCGCGCCCTGGTCGCCGGAGGCGCGCGCGAGATCGGCGTTGGCAGGGCTGGCATCGTCCCAGTCCGCCCACACCGCGTCGCCGGGCAACGCAAGGCGACGGTTGAAGTCGCCCAGCACCGCGAAGCGCAGGCGCTCGCCGGCGCGCTGGTCGATCCAGCGTTCCACCACCGGCACCTGCTGGAACAGCACCGGGCAGGCCTCCCGCTGGTCGCCGCTGTTGCAGCCGGCCTTCAGGTGCACCGACAGCAGCCGGATCGGCGCGGCGCCCGCCGGCCGCACCACCAGGTCCACGCCGGAGCGCAGGTCGGGATTGCCGAGTTGCAGGTCGGTGAGGTCGGGCTGGCGCTCGAACGAAACGCCCTTACGGATGGCGAAGCCGGTGCGCTGCGGGTTGATGGTCAGGCCGGGCTTGCCGCCGCATTCGCCCTTGCGGCCGCTGCCCACGCGCTGCTCGATTTCGATGGTGTAGCGCGCCGGGTCGAACACGCGTTCGGCGGCGGCGCGCGATTCCACTTCCTGGAACGCGATCACGTCCGCATCCAGCGCCTCGGCATAGGCGCGCATCGCGGCGTAGTCGGCATCGCTGCGCGGGCGGCAGCCGCTGTCGTTGCGTTCGGCCAGGTGTTCCATGTTCCAGCTCGCCAGCGTGAGCGTGGAGGCAGGCGGCGTGGCGGGGCGCTCGCGCGGGGCGGTGCAGGCGCCGGCGAGCAGGCAGAGGGCGACGATCAGGGCAGGGCGTGTCATCCGCGTAGTAGACCATGCGCGCGGGGTTCCCTCCATTGCGATGTACATGGCGCGTCGCGCACGGGGTGCATCCGTTCGCGCCGGATCGCGCGTAGCCCGCGCAAGTCGACGACGCACCAAGCACGGCTGCGGGTACGCCATGGTGTTCACCCGGACCTGCGCCCGTGCCGCCGACAATCCCCTTCCCCCTGCCGCGAGATGCCGCCATGCCGCGTTCCCTGTTGCTGTCCCTGCTGCTGGTCACCGGCCTTGCCCGCGCGCAGGAAGCGCCGCTGCCGAATGCGGCGGTGCCGGCGCTGGACCTGCAGCGCTACGCCGGCCAGTGGCACGAGATCGCGCACCTGCCGATGTTCTTCCAGCGCAACTGCACGGCTGCGATCACCGCGACCTACATGCCGCGGCCGGACGGCAGGATGGCGGTGCGCAACGCCTGCGAGCGGCGCGACGGCAAGCGGCTGGTGTCGGAGGCCATCGCGCGGCCGGTGGCCGGGCAGCCGGGGCAGCTGCAGGTGCGCTTCGCGCCCGCGTGGTTGGGCTGGCTGCCGATGGTCTGGGCCGACTACTGGGTGGTCGAGCTGGATCCGGACTACCGCTGGGCGGTGGTGGGCGGGCCGTCGCGCAAGTACTTGTGGATACTCTCGCGCACGCCGGTGATGCCGCGTGCGCAGTTCGACGCGATCCGTGCGCGCGCGGCGCGCCGCGGCTATCCGGTCGAGCAGCTGGTCCAGGCCGGCGCGACCGTGGACTGAGAGCCCTGCGCCGCCGACGGCAGGCCAAAAAAAGGGTTCTTCTCCCAACTGAGGGAGAG
The DNA here is from genome assembly GCF_000423885.1 of Thermomonas fusca DSM 15424. GTDB lineage: Bacteria > Pseudomonadota > Gammaproteobacteria > Xanthomonadales > Xanthomonadaceae > Thermomonas > Thermomonas fusca. The sequence goes on from NZ_AUIV01000025.1 coordinate 62,999, forward strand.
GCGCACGGCCGACCGGTCAGACTTGCTGTTCTCGAGGCAACAAACTGAAGGTCGGCCGTGGCCGAACAAGATTGTATGTCCCGGCTTGGTGGCTGGGAGGGATACCGCGTCCGCAAGTGGCGCCATGAGCCGCGCGGGGAGCGGCGTTGGCTGGTCATCGAGCTGGAGCCGCTCCGGCAAGCGCAACATTGTTGCGTGGGTTGCGCCCAGGTCGTGGCGGCCGTCCATGATCGGACGATGCGGTGTGTTCGGGATCTGCCGGTGTTTGGCGATCCGGTGGAGTTGCATGTCCCGCGTCTGCGACTGGCGTG
>NZ_AUIV01000026.1 GCF_000423885.1 Thermomonas fusca DSM 15424
GGTTCATCTCCCAACTCCGGGGAATGCGGCGCGGATCTTGAGGAAGAAGTAGGTGTCATCGCGATAGCCGTAGGCCATACGCTTGATGACCTTGATGCGGTTGTTGATGCCTTCGACGATGCCCGTGTGCATCGGCCAGCGGACCCGGCTGAGGATGCCGCGCCAGTAGGGACGCAGACACTTGGCGAAGTGCATCAGGGCCGGGATGCCGCTTGCCCGGGCGTGACGCAGCCACTGCGTCCACGCGCCCCTCCATGCCCATGCGGTCGGTACCGACCATAGCGCCTTGAGCTGTTCTTTCATCACGTAGACCGTCATTAGCGACTGGTTGGCGGCTAGCACCTCGTCCAATCGCACCTGTTCGCTCGTTCTGAGCTTTTCCGGGTTGTGCAGCAGGAGCCAGTGCGCCCGTTTGACCACCTTGCGAGCCGGCTTGTCGTGGCGCAACTGGTTGGCCGCATCCACCCGCACGCGCCCGATCACTTCCCTGCCGTACTTCGCGATGACGTGGAACAGGTCGTAGACCACCCGGGCGTTCAGGCAGTGCTGGCGCACCTCCAGGTCGTAGGCCGTGTTCATGTCCATGGCCACGGCCTCGATGCGTGCGCAGCGGGCAGCGCCGAGCAGTTCAAAGAACGGCCTGATCTCAGCCCGCGAACGGCCGCGCCCCACCCACAGCACCCGCTTGCGCTCCACATCGACCACCACGGTGGCGTAGCGGTGGCCCTTCTGGATTGCGAACTCGTCCATCGCCAGCCGGCGAATGCCGTCCAGGTCCACCGGCCCCAAGCTGCGCTCCAGCGCCCGGAAGTCGATGGTCTTGGCGGTCTTCCAGTCGATGCCATGCCAACGTGCGGCATGCAGCACCGAGGTCACCGCGCACAGGCGGGCGACACTGTCGGCCAGGCGGCGCGTCACCCGGCAGTGGGGATCCAGCCATGCAAGGTGCTCCAGCCGCGGGCCGCAGCGAGGGCAAGCCAGTCGCAGGCGCTCGACGCGCAGCTCGACCGGGGTCCCGAACACCGGCAGATCGCGTATCCGACGCGGCGTGCGGTCGTGGATCGTCGCAACGACCTCACCACAGCCGCTGCAGCGGCGAGATTCGCCAGATGCCGGACTCAGCTCCAGCACCAGCCAACGGTGCTCTCCGCGCTGCTCGTGCCGCCAGTCCTCAACCCGATACCCCTCCCAGCCGCCCAGCTGGGAAATACAATGACCCTCGGCCACGGCCGGCCCCAGTTTGTTGCCTTAGACATCAGCAAGTCTGCCCGGTCGGCCGTGCGCCTCTCCCCTCAGTTGGGAGAAGAACCCAAAAAAATGGGGCTGGCCGCGACGGCCAGGCGCGTCATTGTCATCCCTGATCCGTTAAAAGAACATTGATCCATCTCAAGCGCACGCTGCTTCATGAATGGGCGATTCGCAGCGCCGCGGCCGCAGTCACCGGCGCCAGCGCCAGCGCCAGCGCCAGCCCGGCACCCAGCAGCAGCAGCGCGCCGACGGGGTCGAAGCCCTGCGCGTGCGCAGCCACCGCGCCGGCGCCGAACACCAGCACCGGCACGTACAGCGGCAGCGCTAGCAGCGCGACCAGGATGCCGGCGCGGCGCATGCCCACGGTCAGCGCGGCGACCACTGCCCCCAGCAGGCTCAGGATCGGCGTGCCCAGCAGCAGCGACAGCATCAGCACCGGCAGCTGCGCATGCGGCAGGTGCAGCAACTCGCCGAGCAGCGGCACTGCCAGAATCAGCGGCAGCGCGGTGGTGGCCCAGTGCATCAGGGTGCGCACCAGCACCAGCCACCACAGCGGCACCGGCGCCAGCATCCACTGTTCCAGCGAACCGTCCTCGGCATCGCCGCGGAACAGGTTGTCCAGCGCCAGCAGCCCCGCCAGCAGTGCCGCCAGCCACAGCACCGCCGCCGCCACCGGCGCCAGCGACTTGGCGTCGCCGCCGAGGGCCAGCGCGAACAGCACCACGGTCAGCAGCGCGAACAACGCCGGCTGCAGGGCGTCGCCGCGGCGCGCCCACAGCAGCTGCAGGTCACGGGTCATCAGCGCCCGCGCGGCCTGCCACATCATGCCACCGGCCTCTTCAGTTCCAGCAGGCGGGTGCGCACCGGCGGCGCGGCGTAGGCGCCGTGGGTGGTGATCAGCGCCGCGCCGCCTTCGCGCAGATGCGCTTCCACCATCCGGTTGACCAGCTGGATGCCGTCCAGATCGAGGTTGGCGTAGGGCTCGTCCAGCAGCCACAGCGGCGCCGGCGACAGCCACTGCCGGGCCAGCCCGAGGCGCTTCTTCTGCCCGGCCGAGAGGGTGCGCAGTGGCGCATCCTCGAAACCGCCGAGCCCGACGATGGCCATTGCCGCTTCCGGCGTCTGCCGGACGCGCCGGCCGTGCAGCCCGCACAGGTATTCCAGGTTGCGCAGCGCCGACAGGTCGGCCTTCAGGCCCGGCAGGTGCCCCAGGTAGGCGATGTGACGCGCGCGCGACGCGGGCCGTGCGGGCAGGCCGTCGATCTCCACGCTGCCAGCCTCGGCGCGCAGCAGGCCGGCCAGCACGCGCAGCAGGGTGGTCTTGCCGGCGCCGTTGCCGCCCTGCACCAGCAGCGCCTCGCCGGCATCGACGGAAAAATCCAGCGGCCCGAACACCGGCGTCTCGTCGCGCGAGAACGCCAGCCCGTGCGCGGCGAGCAGGGGTCGGGAAGGCGTGCGGGAATCGGGCATGGGCCGCCGATTCTACCGGCCCGCTCCGACGCGCGCCCACCGTCCTGCGCCTGCCTGCGCATCCGCCTGCGCGTGGATTCCGTACACTGGAATGCCCGCTGCAAACGGCATCGCCATGCGTCCAGACACCAAACTGCCGAAGGTCGGCACCACCATCTTCACCGTGATGTCGCAGCTGGCGGCCGAGCACGGTGCGGTCAACCTCGGCCAGGGCTTCCCGGATTTCCCGGTGCCGCCGCGGCTGGTGGACGCGCTGACCCGCGCGATGCAGGCCGGCCACAACCAGTACGCGCCGATGACCGGGATCCCGGCGCTGCGCCAGGCCATCGCCGCCAAGACCGAGCGCTGCTACGGCTGGCGCCCCGATGCCGACACCGAAATCACCGTCACCAGCGGTGCCACCGAGGCGATCTTCAACGCCATCCACGCGGTGGTGCGCGCCGGCGAGGAGGTCATCGTCCTCGACCCCTGCTACGACTGCTACGAGCCGGCCATCGAGCTGGCCGGCGCCACCGCGGTGCACGTGCCGCTGGACCCGGCAACCTTCGCCCCCGACTGGGACGCGGTGCGCGCGGCGATCACGCCGAAGACGCGCATGCTGATGGTCAACAGCCCCCACAACCCGTCCGGCGCGATGTTCACCGCCGCCGACATGCAGGCGCTGCAGGACATCCTGCGCGGCACCGACATCGTGCTGCTCAGCGACGAGGTCTACGAGCACATCGTGTTCGACGGCGCCCGCCACGAATCCGCGCTGCTCTACCCGGACCTGCGCGAGCGCAGCTTCGTGATCTCCAGCTTCGGCAAGACCTACCACTGCACCGGCTGGAAGCTGGGCTACGCGATCGCGCCGCCGGCGCTGTCGGCGGAGTTCCGCAAGGTCCACCAGTACAACGTGTTTTGCAGCTTCACGCCGTCGCAACATGCTTTCGCCGAAATGATCATGCAGGAGCCGGAACACCACGAGCAGCTCGGCGCGTTCTACCAGGACAAGCGCGACCGCTTCCGCGCGCAGCTGGCCGCAACCCGGCTCAAGCCGCTGCCGGTGCCGGGCGGGTATTTCCAGCTGGTGGACTATTCGGCCGTCAGCGACCTGCCGGACCTGGAGTTCGCGCGCTGGCTGACCGTGGAGCACGGGGTCACCGGGATCCCGCTATCGCCGTTCTACGCCTCGGCACCGGCCGGCCAGCGCCTGTTGCGGCTGTGCTTTGCCAAGAACGAGGACACGGTGAACCGCGCCATCGAACGCTTGTCCAAGCTGTAGCACCCAACCACTGGAGGCCGTGATGCAGGCCGACAAGACCATCGCCCTGTTGTTCGCACTGCTGCTGACGGGCGCAGCGGCATTCTTGGGATGGCGGGCCTTGCAGGCCCGACCGGTCATGCCACGGACAGGAGCCGCCGCCATGGACACGCAACAGCTGCAGGACATCTATTTCGGCATGGGCTGCTTCTGGGGTGCGGAAAAGCGCCTGCGCGCGGTGCCGGGCGTGGCTGATGTCGAGGTGGGCTACGCCGGCGGCGATGCGCCCAAGGTGACCTACGAAGACGTGCTGCGCGAGGAGCGGCTGATCCGCGCCGGCCGCAGCCAGGCCCGCAACCACGCCGAGGTGGTGCGGGTGCGCTACGACCCGAAGCGCCTCGACCTGATGACTCTGCTGGTGGCGTTCTGGGAGAACCACGATCCCACCCAGGCCGACGGCCAGGGCAACGACATCGGCAGCAACTACCGCAGCGCGATCTATTTCACCAGCGAGGCGCAGAAGATCCTGGCCGAACAGAGCCGCGATCTCTACCAGAAGAACCTCACGCGCGCCGGCCACGGCCGGATCAGTACCGAGATCCTGCCGCTGCGCCACTACAGCCGCGCCGAGGAGAACCATCAGGATTACCTGCTGAAGAATCCCGACGGCTACTGCGGGCTGGGCGGCACCGGGGTGAAGTACGGCATCGATGCCGATGTCGTGACCACGCCGCCGCTGGATGGCAGCACGCTGCGTGATGATCGCCAGCTGGTGGTGTACGACGCCGAGGACTGCCCGTACTGCGAGAAGTTCGAGGCGCAGGTGCTGGCGGGCTGGAACGCGGACGTGCCGTTCGCCAAGACCCGTTCGCAGAAGGCGCCGAGCGGCTGGACGCTGGCCGGGCCGCTGCTGGGCACGCCGACCATCGTGCTGTTCCAGCAGGGCAGGGAAGTCACGCGGTTCACCGGCTATGCGGGCGATCCGAAGAAGTTCTGGCAGTGGCTGGGCTTCCACCTGCTCAGTCCCGAGCAGCGCCGCATTGCCTTCGAAGCCGGCACTGAACTGCCGGGCACCGGCGCGCACCTGTACGAGTCCCGCCCCGGCACCTATTTCGACCCGATCAGCGGGGCTGCGCTGTTCCGCAGCGACGCCAAGTTCGACAGCGCCTGCGGCTGGCCCAGCTTTTTCGAGCCCATGCAGGGCGCGCTGGAATTCCTGCAGGACGACAGCCACGGCATGCGCCGCGTCGAGGTACGCAGCACCAGTTCCGGCATCCACCTGGGCCATGTGTTCGACGACGGCCCGCCGCCCACCGGCAAGCGCTATTGCATCAACGGCAACGTGTTGAAATTCCTTCCCGATCCGCCCAAGGCATGACACTCATGGATGACTCCGCCCCCCAGTCCGACCTGCGCGTCTCCATCGTGCAGGGCGAGACCCGCTGGCACGACCCCGCGGGCAACCGCGAGTACTACGCCGGGCTGATCGCACCGTTGCACGGCACCACCGATCTGGTCGTCCTGCCGGAAACCTTCACCAGCGGCTTTTCCAACGACGCGGTGAGTGCCGCGGAAGACATGCAAGGCACCACCGTGGCGTGGATGCTGGAGCAGGCCGACCGGCTGGACGCCGCCGTTACCGGCAGCGTGCAGCTGCGCGACGGCGACGGCGTCTACAACCGCATGCTGTTCGCCGCGCCGGGTGGCGGGCTGGCCCACTACGACAAGCGTCACCTGTTCTCCTTCGCCAACGAGCATGAACGCTACGCCGCCGGCGACCGCCGGGTGATCGTGGAATGGAAGGGTTGGCATATCCTGCTGCAGGTCTGCTACGACCTGCGTTTCCCGGTGTTCTCGCGCAATCGTTTCGACGCGGCCCGTCCCGGCCTGCCGGACTACGACCTCGCGCTGTACGTCGCCAACTGGCCGTCGGTGCGCAGTCATGCGTGGAAGACCCTGCTGCGCGCGCGCGCGATCGAGAACGTCAGCTACGTGGTCGGCGTCAACCGGGTCGGCATCGACGGCAACGGCCTGCACTACAGCGGCGACAGCGCGGTGATCGACTTCCTCGGCCAGCCGGTCAGCGAGTGCATGGATACCGAAGTGGTGGTCACCACCACCCTGCAGGCGGCGGAACTGCAGGCGCATCGTGAGCGCTTCCCGGCGCTGCGCGATGCGGATGCCTTCAACCTCGAGGCGTGATCGAGGTCATGGCGGCAACCGCGATGCCAGCCGACAATGCCGGCATGCAGGGACATGGCGAATACAAGATGCCGGGCGGCAAACTGGTGGTGGCCGACGTGGCCATCGAACACGGCCGGCTGGCGCAGGTGGCGCTGAGCGGGGACTTCTTCCTCGAACCCGACGAAGCGCTGGACGCGATCAATGCGGCGCTGGCCGGGCAGGGCGCCGATGCCGATGTGGACGTGCTTGCGGCGGTGGTGCAGGCAGCGCTGCCGGCGCAGGTGCGGATGTACGGGATCAGCGCCGACGCGGTTGCGGTCGCGGTGCGGCGCGCCATCGACGCGGCGGAGGCGGCATGAGCGCCTGGCGTGCATTCGACTGGCAGCTGGTCCACGCCGGGCCGCAGTCGCCGGCGCTGCACATGGCGCTGGACGAGGTCATCACCGACGAGGTGGCGGCCGGCCGCCGGGCCCCCACCCTGCGGGTCTGGGAATGGGCATCGCCGGCGGTGGTGATCGGGCGCTTCCAGTCGCTGCGCAACGAGGTCGATCCCGACGGCGCGGCCCGCCATGACATCGAGGTGGTGCGACGGATCACCGGCGGCGGCGCGATGTTCATCGAGCCGGGCAATACCATCACCTATTCGCTGTCGGCGCCGGAGTCTTTGGTGGCCGGGATGTCGTTCGAGCAGTCCTACGCGTTCATGGACGCGTGGGTGCTGGAGGCGCTGCGCACGCTGGGCATCGAGGCCTGGTACCAGCCGCTCAACGACATCGCCTCGAAGGCCGGCAAGATCGCCGGCGCCGCGCAGATGCGCCGCGGCAAGGCGGTGCTGCACCACGTGACCATGGCCTACGACATCGATGCCGACAAGATGCTGCAGGTGCTGCGGATCGGCCGCGAGAAACTGTCCGACAAGGCCACCCAGAGCGCCAACAAGCGGGTCGACCCGCTGCGCAGCCAGACCGGGCTGGCCCGCGCGGAAGTCATCGCGCGGATGATCGACACCTTCCGCGAGGCGCACGGACTGTCCGACGACGCCGTCCGCCCGAATGAGCTTGCGCGGGCCGAGGCGCTGGTGCTGGAGAAGTTCGCCACCCCCGCATGGACGGCCGTGGTGCCGTGACGGCAGGCTTACGTCTGCCGCCCTAGCATGGGTGTCCCATTCATCGTTCCGTTCAGGAGTTCCACATGTCCAGCGTCACCCTCAAGGGCAATCCCGTTAGCGTCGGCGGCCAGCTTCCGCAGATCGGCGACCAGGCACCGGCGTTCCGTCTGGTCGGCGTCGACCTGTCCGACCGCGCGCTGGCGGACTTTGCCGGCAAGCGCAAGATCCTCAACATCTTCCCCAGCATCGATACCGGCGTCTGCGCGGCCTCGGTGCGCCACTTCAACCAGGACGCCGCCGGGCTGGCCAACACTGCCGTGCTGTGCATTTCGGCCGACCTGCCGTTCGCCCAGCAGCGCTTCTGCGGCGCCGAAGGCCTGGACAACGTCACCATGCTCTCGACCATGCGCGGGCACGAGTTCCTGCGCGACTATGGCGTGGCGCTGGAAGACGGCCCGCTGGCCGGCGTGGCCGCGCGCGCGGTGGTGGTGCTGGATGACCACGACAAGGTGCTGTACACCCAGCTGGTGCCGGAAATCACCGAAGAGCCGGACTACGCCGCCGCCCTCGCTGCGCTGGGTTGACGGCAGCTCGCCCGCTGGGGCGGGCGCGTTTTCCTGACGGTTCCCGTCGCTGGCGTCCCTGTTGCAGGGACGCCAGTTCCGTTTGGAGCGTGTGCGGAGCTTGCGGCCGGCTTATCCGGCCATGCGCCCGAACTTGCCGCTGTTGAAGTCGGCGATCGCCTGGATGATCTCCTGCTGGCTGTTCATCACGAACGGGCCGTGACCCACCACCGGCTCGTCGATCGGCTCGCCGGCCAGCAGCAACAGCTTCGCCGCGCCGCTGGTCTCGATTTCCACTCCGCTGCCGGCGGTGGCCAGGGTGGCCATCTGCGCGGCGCGCACGATGGCTTCGCCATTCACCTGCACGGTGCCGTCCAGCACCACCAGCAGGGTGGTCCAGCCTGCCGGCTGCGGCAGCGACACGCGCTGGCCGGCGGCCAGCCGCAGATCCCAGACGTTCATCGGGGTGAAGGTGTGCGCCGGCCCGCGCTGGCCGGCGTACTCGCCGGCGATCAACCGGAGCGTGCTGGCCTCGCCCGGCAGGGCGATGGCGGGGATCTGCGCGTCCAGGATGCCCTGGTAGCCGGGCGGCGCCAGCTTGTCCTTGGCCGGCAGGTTGACCCACAGCTGCACCATTTCGAACGGCCCGCCCGCGGCCGCGTAGGCCGGCGAGTGGAATTCCTCGTGCAGGATGCCGCCGGCAGCAGTCATCCACTGCACGTCGCCCTTGCCGATGATGCCGCCGTTGCCGGTGGAATCGCGGTGTTCCACCTCGCCTTCGTAGACGATGGTGACGGTCTCGAATCCGCGGTGCGGGTGCTGGCCGACGCCGCGCCGTTCCGTGGTCGGCTCGAACCGGAACGGTGCGGCGTAATCCAGCATCAGGAACGGGCTGCGCTCGGCCACCCCGGGGCCGCTGTAGCCGAACATGCCGTGCACGGGAAACCCGTTGCCGACCGAGTGTCGACCGGGCGCACCGGCGACTTCGAGGACCTTCTTCATGGCTTTGCTCCAATGCGGGCCGGCGCGATGCCGGTTGCCTTGGGTGTCATGATGGATTGTCTGAAAATTGCGTTCAATCCGGTATAAAACTACGGATTGTTCTATTTTTGCCGCATTCGCTCCGCTACTTGTCGAAGCTGATTTCCAGCGAAGCGTGGAATGGGGCTTTCGGCGGCGCCACCAGCGTCCGGCCGCGCACATAGCGTTGCAGGCAGATCGCCAGTGGCGAGCCGCCCTGCCGCCAGGTCTGCTGCACCCGGCCCTGTGCATCCAGCTGCATCACCACCACGAACGGCGTGAGGTCGCCGCGCAGATCGAAGCGATTGCATTCGGCCACCCCGGCATCCAGCAGCGCTGCCTGCGCCGCCAGCAGTCTTTCCTTGGCGGGGCCGGTCACCGCGGCCTCGTCGGCATCGGCCAGGCGCTTGGCTTCGCTATAGTCCATGGCCGTGGTGGTTGCTGCCTGCGGGGCGGCGAACAGAAGCAGTAGCGACAGGACAACGTGCATGGAGGCCTCCGTGATGATGCTGCGAGCTTACGCGGGTCATGGGCCGGGCGGACGGGTTGCGGTTTTTGCCGAAGGAGTCGCATCGCGGCGATGCGCGGTGGAGTACAACAATCGCATGGGGAGCATGGGGAGCATGGGGTGTCGATGAAGTCTGGACTACGGCTGGTCGCCGGATTGCTGCTGTGCATGCTGTCGTCGCTGGCCGCGGCGCAGGCGCGCATGGACGACGTGCTGAAGGATTTTCGCGAGCATGGTTATCCGTCAGTGGCGGCGGCGATCCAGCGCCTGCAGTCGGTCGAGGACGTGCCCGGCCAGGACGCGCCGCTGGCGCGCCGCGCCGCTTATCACGGCGTATTGCTGGACCTGTCCAGGGGCGGCCGGCATCCGCAGGTGCATCGCTCCAGCGCCGCTGCGCTGCAACTGATGGCAGACAAGGAAGGCTGCGTGCGCTGCAGGTTCGACCTGGCCTTGTCGGCGTTCCGCGAGGGAGTCATCAACAAGGCAGCGCGCGCGGATGCCGAAGCACGACTGGCGGAGATGGAGATCTTGCAGCGACAGCTGGATTCGCGGGACGCTTTGCGGAAGCTGCTGGCGGCGCAGGCCGAACTGGACAGGCGGAAGGGCAACTACAACGATGCAATCGCCCTGCTGGTCCGCGCCAGCGAGCTGGCCAAGCTGGAAGGCCGCAACGCGGCGCAGGTGGAATACCTGGGCCTGATGGCCGCGCTGAATGCGGATCGTGGCGATCCCAAGCGCGCGATCCAGATGGGGAACGAGGCCTACCGGCTGGCGGAAGAGATTGGCTATCTGGTGGAGCGGCCCACCATTCTGCTCGACCTGGGCCACGCCTATTCGCTTGCCGGGGAACGCACGAAGCAGCGCGCTGCGCTGGAAAAGGCATTGGCGCTGGTGGGTGACGACCCGGACCTGTTGCGAGACAGGATCATCATCCTCAACAACCTGGCCGATTTCTGGCTGTCGCAGCCCGGCGGCTACGCGCAGACGCTGCGGTATGCGCGGCAGGCACTGGCCCTGGCGCGGGAGCAGGGACTGCAGCGGGAAATGATCGCGCCGCTGGCCAACATCGGCATCGCACTGGCGGGGATGGGAGACGTGGACCGGGGCGTGGCCGTGCTGCGTGAATCCGTGGAGCTGTCCAAACAGGCCGACATCGAGGTCTACACGCTGGGCATCACCCAGGAACTGGTGCGGGTGCTGCGCGAGGCCGGGCGGTATGAAGAAGCGCTGGATGCCCTGCAGACGATCACCGAGCTGCAGGAAAAGCGCGCGGTTCAGGCGCGCGAGACCGCAGTGCTGGAGCTGCAGGAAAAATACTCTGCCCAGCGCAAGGCCGACGAGATCGAGAAGCTCGCTGCCCAGAACACGGCCAAACAGAGCCAGCTGGAGGCAGAGAGCTGGAAGCAGCGCCTGTGGATCGCGCTGGCGGTGATTCTGGGGCTGGTGTTGCTGGGATCCTGGCAATCGATCAAGCGCGCGCGGCTGGCAAACCGCAAGCTGACCCATGTCAATGCCGCGCTGGCCCTGCAGTCGGCTACCGATGCGTTGACCGGCGCATTCAACCGCCGACACACCCAGGCCATGCTGGACGGGCTGCAGCAGCAGATGGAGCAGGCGACCAGTGGGCAAAGCATCGGCCTGATGCTGCTGGATCTGGATCTGTTCAAGCGGATCAACGACACCCGCGGGCACGCGGCAGGCGACGCGGTGCTGGTGGAAACGGTCAGGCGCCTGCAGGCGAAGCTGCGCCAGAACGACGTGGTGGCTCGTTGGGGCGGCGAAGAGTTCGTGCTGGTGCTGCCCACCACCCCGGCCGCGGCGCTGCCGCTGGTGGCGAAAAAGGTGCTGGATGCGATCGGCGGCGATCCGGTCATGTTCGAGGGGCAGGCGATTCCGGTCAGCGTGTCGCTGGGCGTGGTCGCCTATCCGATGATGCCGGGACAGTCGTGGGCGGCTGCGCTTGGGCTCGCGGATTCCGCGCTGTATCTGGCCAAGGCCAGCGGCCGCAATCAGGCGATTTGCCTGACCCGGGTCGAGGTTGATGCCGCCTGCAGCGAAGCCGATCTGGCGCGACTGCGCGAGGCGGCGCAGGCCGAGTGGCAGATGGTCGAAGGGCCGGTGCAGCCGCTCCATGGCGGCGGGCCCGAACACCGGGACGCGCCGCCGACGCAGGGCTGACGTCGAAGCTGCCTGCGGTGCGTCAGCGCGCAGGCTTCGCCTTGCTGAAACCATCACGCCCGCAGCTGCGGGCGTGATGGCATGACTTCGACTGGAAAACGCTGCGGCTTACTTGCTGCCGCCGCGCGGGCCGCGGTTGCCGCCGGCCGGACGCGGGCCGCGCGGGCCGCGCGGGCCATTGCCGGGGCCATTGCGGTTGCCGCCCGGGCGCGGGCCGCCCGGACGCGGGCCACGCGGGCCACGGGCGTCACCGTGGCCGCTGCCACCGTACGGGTTGAAGCCGCCGCCGTGGGCATGGTCGGACGGAAAGTGCGGGGCGTTGCCCGGATGGCCGTAAGGCTTGGGCGCGCGCTGCGGACGCGCTTCGCCGGCACCCGGGCCGCCTTCACGGCGCGGGCCGCGCTCACCGAACGGCTTGGGGCCGCGAGCGTCGCCGCCGAAGCCGGCACCGGGTCCGCGCGGCTTGCCGCCGCCGGGGCGGCCAGCGCCGCCGCTGCGTTCGCCGAACGGCTTGTCACCGAACTTCTTCGGGCCGCGCTGGCCGGGGTTGCGGTGGCCGGACGGGCCGGTGTCCACGCCATCCGGCACGAACCAGGTGCGCATCGCCGCCGGATTGTCGCCGCGCTGCTCGCCGGGCTTCATGCGCTGGCCGGGCTGGCGCGGGCCTTTCATCTTCAGGTGCTTGTCACGCTGCGCCGCGGCCATCTCGCCGCTGACGGTCAGGCCGCCGGGCTTGCGGGGGGCGCCGCGGCGACCGCGATCCTCGCGGAAGGCGTCGAAGCGGCGCAGTTCGCGGCCTTCGTCTGCGGTGGTGTGGCCGCCCACGTAGCCGTGGCCACGGGCGTTGCCGGTCACCACGGTCTTGCCAGCCTTGCGCTGGCCCAGCACCGGCATCAGCGTCAGCGCGGACGGCGCGCCGTCTTCCAGCCCCACCGCCTTGCGCAGCGCCTCGACCTCGGCCTGCGGCAGCTCCTGCGACTGTCCGCGCAGCAGCGGTTGCGGCAGGCGCACCTGGCCGTAGCGGATGCGCTTCAGGCGGCTGACCTGGCAGCCCTGCGATTCCCACAACCGGCGTACTTCGCGGTTGCGGCCTTCCTTCAACAGCACCCGGAACCAGTCGTGGCTGCTTTCCTGCGGGGCATTGGCGCCGGTCACGCGCTCGATCTCGTCGAACTTGGCCGGGCCGTCCTCCAGCGCAACGCCGCGGGCCAGCCGGTCCACCAGCTTGTCGGACACGCTTTCCTCGCCTTCCGGCGCGCGCACGCGGCAGACGTATTCGCGTTCCACCTCGTGGCTGGGATGCATCATCGCGTTGGCCAGCTCGCCGTCGGTGGTGAGCAGCAGCAGGCCGGTGGTGTTGATGTCGAGCCGGCCGATCGCGATCCAGCGCGCGCCCTTCAGCGAGGGCAGTGCGTCGAAGATGGTCGGGCGGCCTTCGGGGTCTTCGCGGGTGGTCACTTCGCCTTCCGGCTTGTTGTACATCAGCACGCGCGGCGGATCGGTCAGCGCGCTGGCCACGAAGGTGCGGCCGTCGATCTCGATCTTGTCGCCGCCGGTGATGCTCATTCCGGTCTGCGCGACCTCGCCGTTGACCTTGACCAGGCCCTCGGCGATGCGTGCTTCCAGCGCGCGGCGCGAGCCCAGGCCGGCCTGCGCCAGCACCTTGTGCAGGCGTTCGCTGATCTGCGGGGTGGCGGCGGTTTCGGTGGCGGCGCGCTTCAGGCTCAGCGGGCGGCGGGTCTTGGAATCTTCATTGCTCATGTGCTTGCTCCGACGATGCGCGGCTGTCAGCCGAGGGATTCGCGTCGTCTCCGTGTGGGTCTTGGTTGGGTTGGGGTTGTTCGGGCAGAGCGTGTACGGAAATGGGGTCCGAGACCATTTCCCCATCGCTGTCTTCGTTCGGGCTTGCTTGGCTGGAAATGTTCTCCGACCCCGTTTCCATCCCGGCCGGAATGGCCGGGGCAAACGGAAGCTGCGGTTCCAGCTCGCCGATCTCCTTAAGTTCCGACAGCGGCGGCAGTTCGTCCAGCCGCTTCAGTCCGAAGTAGTCCAGGAAGGTCTTGGTGGTGGCCAGCAGCTCGGGCTTGCCGGGCACGTCGCGATGGCCGACCACGCGGATCCACTCGCGTTCTTCCAGCGCCTTGATGATGCTGCTGTTCACGGTGACGCCGCGGATCTGTTCGATCTCGCCGCGGGTGATGGGCTGGCGATAGGCGATCAGCGCCAGCGTCTCCAGGGTGGCGCGGGTGTACTTGGTCTGCCGCTCGGTCCACAGCCGCGCCACCCACGGGTGCACGTCGGCCTGGATCTGGAAGCGCCAGCCGGAGGCGACTTCAACCAGCTCCACGCCGCGCCCGTCGCAGCCGGCCTGCAGCTCGCGCAGCGCGGTTTCCACGCTGTCCTCGGGCGCCGGTTCGTCCAGCGGGAACAGACCCTTCAGCTGGACCAGCGTCAGCGGCTGGTGTGAGGCCAGCAGTGCGGCCTCGACGACGCGGGTGACAAGGGATTGGTCGATTTCGGTCATGCATTCGGCCCGGTTGCGTCATCGAACTCGCTGGAAAGCTCGTCCAGCGCGGGCGCGTCTTCGCCCGTGGTCAGCGACTTCACGTAGATCGGCGCCAGCGGCCGACGTTCGCCTTGGCGAACGTCCACAGGCTCGTCCTGCACGATGTCGATCAGCTGTTCCTTGGCCAGGGTGAGCAGGCCGAGGAAGGTGACCACCACGCCCAGCTTGCCTTCCTCGACCGTGAACAGCGATTCGAAGCGGTGGAAGGCGCCGCCGGCCAGCCGCTCCAGCAGTTCGCCCATGCGCTGGCGCACGCTCAGCGCGTCGCGCTTGATCGCGTGCTGGGTGTACAGCTCGGCGCGCTTGAACACGTCGTGCAGGGCCAGCAGCATTTCCTTCAGTTCCACCGGCGGCGGCAGCCGCACCGCGGCGCGATCGGGCAGGTGGGCCGTGGCCACGCTGGTGTCGCGGTCCTGCCGCGGCAGGGTGTCCAGGTCCTCGGCGGCCTTCTTGTAGCGCTCGTACTCCTGCAGCCTGCGCACCAGGTCGGCGCGCGGATCGTCTTCCACGCCTTCCTCGCTGGGCGGCCGCGGCAGCAGCATGCGCGACTTGATCTCGGCCAGGATCGCGGCCATGACCAGGTATTCGGCAGCCAGCTCGAAGCGCATCTCGTGCATGGCCTGGATGTAGTCCACGTACTGCCGGGTGATCTCGGCGACGGGGATGTCAAGGATGTCCAGATTCTGCCGGCGGATCAGGTACAGCAGCAGGTCCAGGGGGCCTTCGAAGGCGTCGAGGATGACTTCCAGCGCGTCCGGCGGGATGTAGAGATCCTTCGGGATCTCCACCACCGGCTGTCCAAGCACCATCGCCAGCGGCATTTCCTGCTGCTGCGGCGCGGCCTGTTGTTCGGGGCGCATGCTCGGATTGTGGGCGGGGGCATCGGCCGCCGGGCCGCTGCTGGATTCGGATGTCATCTGGTTTGCGGCCCCCTCCGGGCCACAGCATGTGTCGATGGCCGTACCGGCCGGGTCACCTTGCGCCTGCAGCAATCCGCCACTGCGCGCATGCACCCGGCCAGCGGGCGGCATCGGAACGGGTGGCAGGAGGCCGGATCGGCGGGCGCGGGGCGGCGTGTGGGGCGCCGGATGGCCGCGCGGGCCGCGGGATCGGGCCTTAACACGATCGGCCAAGGGTACGGGCTGCCGCCGCGGCTGTCCACTGGCCGCCCCTACAATGGCGGCAACGGTTCATGGAGGGCGGATGCGATGTGGTACGTGATCGAGGGCTATGACGGACAGGACGTGCTGGCGCGGCGGCAGGCCGCGCGCCCGGAACACCTGGCACGCCTGCACGCGCTGCGCGACGAGGGCCGGCTGCTGCTGGCCGGTCCATGCCCGGCCATCGACGCCGAGGATCCGGGCCCGGCGGGCTTCTCCGGCAGCCTGGTGGTGGCCCGCTTCGATTCGCTGCAGGACGCCCGCGCCTGGGCCGATGCCGATCCCTACTGCGCCGCCGGCGTGTACGCGCGGGTGGACGTGCGCCCGTTCCGCAAGGTGCTGCCGTGAGCGGCGGCTGGAGCGAGGTCGACATTCCGCGCCTGAACCCGGCGCGGGTCGAGCGCATCCGCGAGCTGCTGATGCAGGCGCTGTCGCCGCTGTCGCTGGAGGTCAGCGACGACAGCCACAGGCACGCCGGCCATGCCGGCGCCCGCGGCGGGCAGGGCCATTTCGGCATCGATATCGTCAGCGCCGCCTTCGCCGGCAAGCTGCCGCTGGCCCGGCACCGGCTGGTCTACGCCGCGCTGGGCGAGATGATGCAGACCGACATCCACGCCCTGGCGATCCGCGCGCGAACCCCCGACGAGGCCGCGTAGCGCCGCTATACTCATCTGTCGGCATCTGCCTGCCGCAGAGTTTCCCTTAGATAAAACAATGGTTTAGGGGATCGATTCAGTCCAATTTTCCAGCGGCGCGGGTTCGCGCCGCCAAGGGTTCACCGACGCGCATGCGCCTGTCCACCATCAAGCTGTCCGGCTTCAAGTCCTTCGTCGATCCGACCACGCTGCACCTGCCGACCAACATGACCGGCATCGTCGGTCCGAACGGCTGCGGCAAGTCCAACATCATCGACGCGATCCGCTGGGTGATGGGCGAGAGCGCCGCCAGCCGCCTGCGCGGCGATTCGCTGACCGACGTGATCTTCTCCGGCAGTTCGGCGCGCAAACCGGTGTCGCAGGCCAGCGTGGAACTGGTGTTCGACAACAGCGACCACACCATCACCGGCGAATACGCGGCGTTCAACGAAATCTCGGTCAAGCGCACGGTCAGCCGCGACGGCCAGAGCGGCTACTACCTCAATGGCGGCAAGTGCCGTCGCCGCGACATCACCGACCTGTTCCTCGGCACCGGTCTGGGCCCGCGCAGCTACTCGATCATCGAGCAGGGCATGATCTCGCAGGTCATCGAGGCCAAGCCCGAAGAACTGCGCGTCTATCTGGAAGAGGCGGCCGGCATCTCCAAGTACAAGGAGCGGCGCAAGGAAACCGAGACCCGCATCCGCCACACCCGCGAGAACCTGGACCGCCTCAACGACCTCCGCGAGGAAGTCGGCAAGCAGCTGCAGCACCTGGCGCGGCAGGCCAAGCAGGCCGAGCAGTACACCGCGATCCAGGCCGAACGCAGGGTCAAGGACGCCGAATGGAAGGCGCTGGAGTTCCGCGCGCTGGACGCCCGCCTGCAGGGCCTGCGCGAAAAACTGGCGCGCGAGGAAACCCGGCTGGAGCAGCTGATCGCCGAGCAGCGCCACGCCGAAAGCGAGCTGGAAACCGGGCGGGAGCGCCGCGAAACCGCCAGTGATGCGCTCAATGCCGCGCAGGCCGCGGTCTACCAGGTCGGCAGCACGCTGGCGCGGGTGGAACAGCAGATCGCCCACCAGCGCGAACTGTCGGTGCGGTTGCAGCGCGCACGCGACGAGGCGCAGGCAGCGCTGGCCGAACTGGGCAGCCACATCAGCGGCGACCAGCAGAAGCTCGACGTATTGCGCGAGGCGCTGGCCGATGCCGAACCCCGGCTTGAGCTGCTGCAGGAAGAAGACCTGCTGCGCCAGGACGCCCTGCGCGAGGCGGAAACCCGGCTGGCCGACTGGCAGCAGCGCTGGGACACGCACAGCCGCGACCAGGCCGAAGCCGCGCGCGCCGGTGACGTCGAGCGCACCCGCATCGAACACCTGGACCGGCAGATCCTCGACGCCGACCGCCGCCGCCAGCAGCTGCGCGAGGAGCGCGCCGGGCTCGACCTCGACACCCTCAGCGATGCCTTCGAGCAGCTGCAGTTGCAGCACGAAACCCAGAAGGAATCGCTGGAGTCGCTGACCGGTGACGTGGAAACCCGCAAGCAGGCCAGCGGCGAGGTGCAGGAGCGCCAGCGCGCTGCCCAGTCGGAGCTGGCCGAACTGCGCAAGCAAGCGCAGGGCGCGCGCGGCCGCTTGTCTTCGCTGGAAACCCTGCAGGCGGCTGCGCTGGGGCAGGAAAAAGGCGCGGCCAAACAGTGGCTGGAAGCGCATGGCCTGAACGATGCCGCCCGCGTCGGCGAACGCCTGCAGGTCGAGGCCGGCTGGGAAAATGCGGTCGAAGCCGCGCTGGGTCAGCTGATCGAAGCGGTCATCGTGGAGGCGCCGGAGCAGCTGGTCGATGCGCTGGGCGAGCTCGGCGAAGGCCGGCTGGCGCTGGTCGCCGGCGCGGCCGAAGACGCCACCTATCCCGCCACCTCGCTGGCGGCGAAAGTGCAGGGCCCGCGCGCGATCCGTCGCCTGCTGGCGCGGCTGCACGCGGCCGACACCCTAGTCGATGCACGCGCGCTGCAGGCCACGCTGGGCGAGGGCGATTCGGTCATCACCCGTGGCGGCGAGCGGCTTGGCGACGGCTGGGTGCGCATCGCGCGTTCCGGCGCGGCCAAGCAGGGCGCGCTGCTGCGCGAGAAGGAAATCCAGAGCCTGCGCGGCGACATCGAACAGCACCAGCAGCGCGAACGCGAACTGGACGCCGCGCTGATCCGGCTGCGCGACGCCCATCTGGCGGCCGAGCAGCAGCGCGAGGACGCGCAGCGCCAGCTGTACATGGCGCATCGCAACGTATCGGAGCTCGCCGGCCAGCTGCAGAGCCAGCAGGGCCGGCTGGAGAACGCGCGCAACCGCATCGCCCGCATCGACGGTGAGCTGGCGCAGCTGGGCGAAGTGCTGGAGGCGAACAAGGAACAGGCCGCCGAGGCGCGCATCCGCATCGACGACGCGCTGGGCCGGATGGGCAATCTGGAGTCGGCCCGGCAGACCCTGGAAAACGAGCGTCGCTACCTCACCGACAAGCGCGAGGCGGCCCGCAGCGCTGCCCGCGAGGCGCGCGACGCCGCGCACGCACTGGCGCTGACGCTGGAATCGCAGCGCGTGCAGGCGGTGGCGCTGGCGCAGGCGCTGGAACGCATGGGCGGGCAGCGCGGGCAGCTGGATTCCAGGCTTGGCGACCTGGCCGCGCAGATGGCCGAAGGCGATGCGCCCGTGCAGGCGCTGGAAGCCGAGCGGCAGGCCGCACTGGAGGAGCGTGTGCGCGCCGATCGCGCGCTGGCGCAGGCGCGCTCGACGCTGGAAGGCATCGACGCCGAGCTGCGCCAGCACGAGCAGGTGCGCCAACAGCGCGACGCGCAGGCGCTGGCGCAGCGGGAGGCCATCGGCCAGCGTCGCCTCGACCAGCAGGCGCTGGCGCTGAAGGCCGAGCAGTTCACGGCGGCGGTGGTCGAAGCCGGCTTCGTCATGGACGAGGTGCTGAACACGCTGCCGGAAAACGCCGAGGCGGGCGCGTGGGAGCGCACGGTTGGCGAGCTGGACGGCAAGCTGCGTCGGCTGGAGCCGGTCAATCTGGCCGCCATCGCCGAACACGCAGAGGCCGCGCAGCGCAAGGAATACCTGGATGCGCAGGACGCCGACCTGACCTCTGCGCTGGATACGCTGGAAGAAGCGATCCGCAAGATCGACCGCGAAACCCGCGGCCGCTTCAAGGACACCTTCGACCGTGTCAACGCCGGCGTCCAGGAGCTGTACCCGCGGCTGTTCGGCGGCGGCCACGCCTACCTGGAGTTGACCGGCGAGGATCTGCTGGACACCGGCGTGACGATCATGGCGCGGCCGCCGGGCAAGCGCGTGTCCAACATCACCCTGCTGTCCGGTGGCGAAAAGGCGATGACCGCGGTGGCGCTGGTGTTCGCGATCTTCCGCCTCAACCCCGCGCCGTTCTGCCTGCTGGACGAGGTGGACGCGCCGCTGGACGAAGCCAACGTCGGCCGCTTCACCGCGATGGTCAGCGAGATGAGCGAGGCGGTACAGTTCCTGTTTGTCACCCACAACAAGGCGACGATGGAAGCCGCGCGGCAGCTTTCCGGCGTGACCATGCGCGAGCCGGGCGTGTCGCGCCTGGTGTCGGTCGACCTGGCCGAAGCCGCGCGCCTGGCCGGCGCCGCATGAACCGCTTTATGGAGATTGCTTGATGTCGGACATGACCCTGCTCCGGATCGGCATCGCGGTGGCGATGTCATTGCTGCTCGGTGCGATCATCTTCTTCGGCCGCAGCCGCAAGGACGGGCAGGGCCGCCGCCTGCCGCGCGAGTCCGCACGCGAGGCCGGCGACCGCACCGAGCCTTCGCTCGGCGAGCAGCTGGCCGACAGCTGGGGCGATGGCGATGCCGAGCAGGACGAACTGCCGTTGGCCACCGGCGCGCCGCAGAGCGAGCTGGGCAAGCGTCCGGTCGATCAGTTCGACCGCATCATTTCGCTGTACGTCGCCGCCAAGGCCGGCAACAAGCTGCGCGGGTCCGACATCGTGGTCGCCGCCGAGAAGGCTGGCCTGACCTTCGGCTACATGGACGTGTTCCACCGCCTGGTGGACGGCCGGCCCGAAGCCGGCCCGATCTTCAGCGTGGCCAACATCATCAAGCCTGGCAGCTTCGACATGGCGCGCATCGCCGAGGTCGAAACCCCGGCCATCGCCTTCTTCCTCACCCTGCCGGCGCCGCTGCCGGCACTGAACGCCTGGGAAACCATGGAGCCCGCCGCGCAGCGCATGGCCGACCTGCTGGACGGTGTGGTGCTGGACGAGGAGCGCAGCGCGCTGGGCCGCCAGCGCATCCAGCACATCCGCGACGAACTGCGCGCCTACGACCGCCAGAACGCCGCGCCGCCGCTGGGCAAAACGTCGCGCTGGTAGCGCCGGCCTGTCCGGCCCGGATCCTCCGTTGTTGCAGGGACACACACACAGCGGGAACAGGCCATGGCGTGGAAGAAGGTCGAGAGCTACAGCTTCGGCTACAAGCCGAGCGACAAGAGATACTGGCTCTACTACACCCTGGAAGGCTCGTCGGCGACCACCCAGGTGTTCCTCAGCCCCACCCAGTTCACCGCCACCGCCGCGCTGTTCAACGCCAGCAGCGCGCTCAGCTACGAAACCACCGGCGGGTACTTTTCCAGCGCACCGCGGATGCTCTGAAACCCACCTCGATTCCGGATCGGACTTTGGTGGGCTTGGGCTTGGCGTGATCGACCGGGGCGAATGCGGACAGAGCCGGAACCCGCCACCGTCCGTTGGCGCTCACCTCGGCAACGCTAAAATCGCGGCATGACCGCCACCCTCGCCGAACGCGCCGCCGAGCTGAGAAAGAAGCTGGAAGACGCCAGCTACCGCTACCACGTCCTCGATGCGCCGGATATCCCGGATGCGGAGTACGACCGTCTGCTGCGCGAGCTGGACGAACTGGAGGCCGCGCACCCGCAGCTTGCGACTGCCGATTCGCCCACCCGTCGCGTCGGCAGCGCGCCGTCGGGCAGGTTTGCCGAAGTCCGCCACGCCATCCCGATGCTGTCGCTGGGCAATGCGTTCAGCAACCCCGATCCGAAACCTGGTGAAGACCCGGACAAGGAAGTGCGCGACTTCGTGCGCCGCATCGACGAGACGCTGGATCGTGGCGAGCTCGCGTTTTCCGCCGAGCCCAAGCTCGACGGCCTGGCGATCAGCCTGCGCTACGAACAGGGCGTGTTCGTGCAGGGTGCCACCCGCGGCGACGGCGCCAGCGGCGAGGACGTGACCGCGAACCTGCGCACGCTGAAGGCGATTCCCCTGAAGTTGCGCGGCAGCGGCTGGCCGGATGTGCTGGAAGTGCGCGGCGAGGTCTACATGCCGCGCGCCGACTTCGAGAAGTACAACGAACACGCGCGCCTGCACGGCGGCAAGGTGCTGGCGAATCCGCGCAATGGCGCCGCCGGTTCGCTGCGCCAGCTGGACCCGGCCGTCACCGCGCAGCGGCCGCTGAGCTTCTTCGCCTACGGCATCGGCCTGGTGGAAGGCGGCGCGCTGCCGGCCACCCATTCGGCCACCTTGGCGCTGCTGCGCGAATGGGGGTTCCCGGTCAGCGAACTGGCGATGGTGGTGCAGGGTGTCGACGGCCTGCTGGATTACTACCGGCGCATCGGCGCGGCACGCGACGGCCTGCCGTTCGACATCGATGGCGTGGTCTACAAACTCGACGACTACGCCGGCCAGCGCGAGCTCGGCTTTGTTTCGCGCGCGCCGCGCTGGGCAATCGCGCACAAGTTCCCGGCCCAGGAACAGATGACCGTGCTGGAGTCGATCGAAGTCAACGTCGGCCGCACCGGCGCGGTGACGCCGTGGGCGCTGATGAAGCCGGTGCAGGTCGGCGGCGTCACCGTCACCCGCGCCACCCTGCATAACGCCGACCACGTGGCACGGCTGGACGTGCGCAATGGCGATACGGTGATCGTGCGCCGCGCCGGCGACGTGATCCCGGAGGTGGTGCAGGTGGTGCTGGACCAGCGCCCGCCGGGCACGCAGCCGTGGTCGATGCCGATGCGCTGCCCCGTTTGCGGCGCGGAGGTGGTGCGCGAGGAGGGCGCTGCGGTGTGGCGCTGCTCGGGCGAGTTGAGCTGCCCGGCGCAGCGGGTGCAGGCGGTGTTCCACTTCGCCTCGCGCCGCGCGATGGACATCGACGGCCTCGGCGAGCGCTACATCGAATCGTTGGCCGAATTCGGCTACCTGCAGGACGTGTCCGACCTGTATCGCCTGACCCTCGATGACCTGCTGGAAATGAAGCGCCGCGTGGACGAGCGCGACGGCTCCGTTCCAGAGACGGTGAAGGCCGGCAAGATCGCGACCAAATGGGCCGACAACCTGATCGAGGCGATCGACCGCAGCCGCGAGACGACATTGGCCCGCTTCCTGTACGCGCTCGGCATCGAACACGTTGGCGAAAGCACCGCCAAGGCATTGGCGCAGTGGTTCGGCGACCTCGAGCTGATCCGCCACCTGCCCTGGCCGCTGTTCAAGCGCGTGCCCGACATCGGTGGCGAAGTCGCGCGCGCGCTGGGCCACTTCTTCGACCAGCCCGGCAACCAGCAGGTGATCGATCGGCTGCTGGCGCGCGGCGTGCGCATCACCGATGCGCGTGCGCCGAATCCGAAGCTGGCCGAGGCGCTGGACCTGGCGACACTGCTGGTCGACCTGGAAGTCCCGAAAATCACGCCGGTCCGCGCCGCCCAGCTCGGCGGTGCGTTCGCCGACGCGCAGGCCCTGCTGGACGCACCGGTGCACAACCTCGTCACCGCCGGCCTGCCGGCTGAGACCGCCGGCGCGCTGGTTGCGTGGCTGGAGATCGAGGCCAACGCCGGCCTGCTGCTGCGCACCGCGCAGGCGCAGGCGGAGCTGCGCGGGCGCCTGCCCGAACGTGGCGAACAGGCGGCCGGGCCGTTGGAAGGCAAGACCGTGGTGTTGACCGGCACGCTGGTGTCGATGGGCCGCGACGAAGCGAAGGAGAAGCTGGAAGCACTGGGTGCGAAAGCGGCCGGCAGCGTGTCGAAGAAGACCTCGTTCGTGGTGGCCGGCGAAGCTGCCGGTTCCAAGCTCGCCAAGGCCGAGGAGTTGGGCGTTGAGGTTTGGGACGAAGCGAAGCTGCTGGCGTTCCTGGCGAAGCACGCATGAGGGTTTCCGATTTTGCTTTTGCCCGCGGGAATGACCGCCCAAAGCATCGCCAGAGCGAACGGGACAGGCCGTGACCGGCTGGCAACCGACCGCCACGTTCGATGCGCTCCGCCTGCGCGCCGCGTTCAACCGCCTGGTGCGCGAATTCTTCCACGCCCGCGGCGTGCTGGAGGTGGAAACCCCGGTGCTGTCGCTGGCCGGCAACACCGAGCCGAACATCGCCTCGTTTTCGCTGCAGTTTTCCGGCCGCACCGACGGCGCGCCGCGCACGCGCTGGCTGCGCACCTCGCCCGAGTTCGCGCTCAAGCGCCTGTTGGCGGCGGGCATCGGCGACTGCTACGAATTGGGTCGGGTGTTCCGCGACGGCGAGGCTGGCGGTCGCCACAACCCCGAATTCACCATGCTGGAGTGGTACCGGATCGGCTGGAACCACCTGCGCCTGCTCGACGAAACCGTGGCGCTGGTGCGCGCCGCGCTGGCGCTGGTCGGGCGCGATGCAGCGCCGGTGGTCACAAGCTTCCGCGACCTCTACTGGCAGCACCTGCAGCTGGATCCCCTGACCGCCGACATCGATACCCTGCGCAGCGCGCTGGGCGAGGTGCGCATCGATCCCGATGGCCTGAACCGCGACGACTGGCTGGACCTGCTGATGACCCACCGGCTGCAGCCGCTGTTCGGCAACGACGTGCTGCTGGCGGTGCACGACTGGCCGGCGTCGCAGGCGGCGCTGGCGCGCATCCGTGCCGAGGATCCGCCGGTGGCGGAACGCTTCGAGCTGTATCTGGGCCCGCTGGAGCTGGCCAACGGCTACCACGAGCTCCGCGATGGGCCCGAGCAACGCGCGCGTTTCGAACGCGATGTGCAGGTGCGCGCACAGCGCGGCCAGCCGGCGATTCCCCTGGATGCCGCGCTGCTGGCGGCGCTGGAGCACGGCCTGCCGGCCTGCGCCGGGGTGGCGCTTGGGGTGGACCGGCTGCTGATGTCGTTGTTGGGCACGCCGCGCATCGCCGATGTGCTGGCATTCGATTTCGCCCGCGCCTGAGCGCGAAGGCAGCCGAAGCTAAATCTGAATGCGTCGTGTCCATACGCCTGGCGGACGCGTTATTTTTGCCTGCGGTTAATCCGGCGCGCCTACAGTCGGAGCCGTGAATCGTGCCCATGCCGGGCCGAGCCAGAAGGAGCCAGCCCATGCGTAGCCAGCTTGTCATTGCCATCGCCCTGTTCGCCGGCTCCGCCGCGGCTCCAGCTGCCGCCCAGTACTACGGCGGCGACGGCTATGGCGATCAGGTCATCCGCTGCGAATCCAACGACGGCCGCACCCGCGAATGCCCCACCGGAGGTGCGCGGGCGATGCTGGAACGGCAGCTATCAAAAGCGCCGTGCATCGAGGGCCGCAGCTGGGGTTCCGCACGCGGCAGCGTGTGGGTGTCGCAGGGATGCCGCGCCGACTTCCGCCTGACCGACCGGGGCGGTGACCGCTACGGCCGGGACGACCGATACGGGCAGGGCTACGGCAACATCGTGCGCTGCGATTCCAACGATGGCCGCTACAACCGCTGCGCGTTCCCCGGTCGCGGACGCGCTGAACTCGTGCGGCAGTTGTCGCGTTCGGCCTGCATCGAGGGCCGCAGCTGGGGTACCGAGCGCGGTAGCGTGTGGGTGTCGCAGGGCTGCCGCGGCGAGTTCGCGGTGCGCCGCGGTGGCAGCTGGGACCGCCCGGATTACGGCTACGGCGGCCGCATGTTCCGCTGCGAATCCAACGACGGGCGCTACGTCGAATGCGCGGCCAACACCCGCGCCGGCGTGCAGCTGGTTCGCCAGCTGTCGCGCGCGTCCTGCATCGAAGGTCGCAGCTGGGGCTATGGCCGCAGTGGCATCTGGGTGGCGCAGGGCTGCCGCGCCGAATTCCGCAGCTTCTGATCGCAGCGGGCGCGTGACGGCATTGCGGGGTGCGCAAGCACCCCGCGATGGCCGTGGTTAAATGCGGGCATGAACGATTCCGCCATCGATTACGACCGCTACGACCACGTCCGCCCGATCCGCTGGAACGGCGAGACGCTGGAATTGCTGGACCAACGCGTGCTGCCGTTCACCGTGGTCCACGAGATCTGCCGCAGCAGCGACGAGGTCGCCGAAGCGATCCGCGCGCTGACTGTGCGCGGCGCGCCCGCCATCGGCATCGCCGCGGCCTGGGGCGTGGTGTTGGCCGGCCGCGGGCTGGAAACCGCCGATGCGGCCGAAGCTTCGCGCCTGCTGGAGCCCGCCATCCAGCGACTCAACGCCGCCCGCCCCACCGCCGTCAACCTGGCCTGGGCACTGGCGCGCATGGGCGACGCGCTGGCTGCGCTGGATCCGGGCGACGACTGGCGCGCGGCGCTGGAGAACGAGGCACTTGCCATCGAAACCGAGGATCTGGCCGCCAACCGCGCGATGGGCCGCGCCGGCGCCGCGCTGATCGCGCCTGGCAGCGGCGTGCTGACCCACTGCAATACCGGCTCGCTGGCCACCGCCGGCTTCGGCACCGCGCTGGGCGTGATCCGCGCCGGCGTGGCCGACGGCCGCATCGCGCGCGTTTTCGCCACCGAGACCCGGCCGTGGAACCAGGGCGCGCGGCTGACCGTGTGGGAACTGGCGCAGGACGGCATCGACGCCACCCTGATCGCCGACGCCGCCGCCTCGCACCTGATGAAGACCGGACAGGTGCAGTGGGTGGTGGTGGGCGCCGACCGCATCTGCGCGAACGGCGATACCGCCAACAAGATCGGCACCTACCAGCTGGCCATCGCGGCCCGCCACCACGGGCTGAAGTTCATGGTGGTGGCGCCGTCCTCCACCGTCGACATGGGCACGGCTTCCGGCGAGTTGATCGAGATCGAGGAGCGCGACCCGGCCGAGCTGCTGTCGTTCCGCGGCAAGCGCGTGGTGGCCGACGGCGTGAGCGCGTGGAATCCGGTTTTCGATGTGACCCCGCATGCGCTGATCGACGCCGTCGTCACCGAAAAAGGGGTGGTCGAACGCCCGGACGCGGCGCGCATGCGGGCGCTGTTCGGCGCCTGAGACGCGGCTTTCGCACCGTTCCCGTGATCGGGCGGGCGGCGTGGACTTCGCCCTCTCGGCCGCGATCCCGCTTCAGGCACCGGGAAATGCCGCTGCGGGGCGACGCATGGCGCCCTGGAAGCCGCGCAACTGCTTGATTTCCGATGGAATCGGGGTGCTTTAAAGGCCCCCGGATGGTATGATTCCGTGTTGTTGATATTCCCGCCGGACGCACTTGCGGAACAGGTTTCCGCTGGTCGCCTGCGGGCCGGAATTCACGATAGGCACCACCACGAAAAACGGACGCACGATGGCCGAATCCGCCAAGGAAATCATCCCCGTCAAGCTGGAAGACGAGATGCGTCGCAGCTACCTCGATTACGCCATGAGCGTGATCGTGGGGCGCGCGCTCCCGGACGTCCGCGATGGCCTGAAGCCGGTGCACCGCCGCGTGCTGTTCGCGATGAACGAACTGGGCGCGCACAGCAACAAGCCGTACTACAAGTCGGCGCGCATCGTCGGTGACGTGATCGGTAAGTACCATCCGCACGGCGACCAGTCGGTGTACGACACGCTGGTACGCATGGCGCAGCCGTTCTCGCTGCGCTACCTGCTGGTGGACGGGCAGGGCAACTTCGGTTCGGTCGACGGCGACTCTGCTGCGGCGATGCGCTACACCGAGGCGCGGATGGCGCGGCTGAGCCACGAGCTGATGGCCGACATCGACAAGGACACCGTCGATTTCCAGCCCAATTACGACGAGAAGGAACTGGAGCCCACGGTCATGCCGACCCGGTTCCCGAACCTGCTGGTCAACGGCTCGGCCGGCATCGCGGTGGGCATGGCCACCAATATCCCGCCGCACAATCTGGGCGAGGTGGTGGACGCGCTGCTGGCGCTGATCGACGACCCGCAGATCGACATCGACGGGCTGATGGAATACATCCCCGGCCCGGATTTCCCCACCGCCGGCATCATCAACGGCGTTGGCGGCATCCACGTCGCCTACCGCACCGGCAAGGGCCGGGTGCGCATGCGCGCCCGCGCCGACATCGAAGTGGCCGACAACGGCCGTGAATCGATCATCGTCACCGAGATTCCCTACCAGGTGAACAAGGCGCGGCTGATCGAGAAGATCGCCGAGCTGGTCAAGGAGAAGAAGCTCGAGGGCATCAGCGAGCTGCGCGACGAGTCCGACAAGGACGGCATGCGCATCTACATCGAGGTCAAGCGCGGCGAATCCGCCGACGTGGTGCTGAACAACCTGTACTCGCAGACCCAGATGGAGTCGGTGTTCGGCATCAACATGGTGGCGCTGGTCGATGGCCGGCCGCGGCTGCTGAACCTCAAGCAGATCCTCGAGGCCTTCGTCCGGCACCGCCGTGAAGTGGTGACCCGCCGGACCATCTTCGAGCTGCGCAAGGCGCGCGCGCGCGCGCACATCCTCGAAGGCCTGACCGTTGCGCTGGCCAACATCGACGAGATGATCGAGCTGATCAAGAGCTCGGAGAACCCGGGCGTCGCCCGCGAGCGCATGCTGGCGCGGCGCTGGCAGCCGGGGCTGGTAGGCGCGCTGCTGGCCGCCACCGGCGCCGAGGCCAGCCGGCCGGAAGACCTGCCGGCCGGCGTGGGCCTGCAGGCGGATGGCTACCAGCTGACCGAGACGCAGGCCCAGCAGATCCTGGAAATGCGCTTGCACCGCCTGACCGGGCTGGAGCAGGAGAAGCTGACCGACGAATACCGCCAGCTGCTGGAAGAAATCGCCGGGCTGATCCTGATTCTGGAAAATCCGGACGTGCTGCTGGAGAAAATCCGCGAAGAGCTGCGCTTGGTCAAGGCCGAGTTCAACGACCCGCGCCGCAGCGAGATCCGCGCCTCCGAGGAAGACCTCGACATCCTCGACCTGATCGCGCCGGAAGACGTGGTGGTCACGCTGTCGCACGCCGGCTACGCCAAGCGCCAGCCGGCCACCACCTATCGCGCGCAGAAGCGCGGCGGCAAGGGCCGCAACGCGGCGGCGACCAAGGACGAGGATTTCATCGACCAGCTGTGGCTGGTCAACACCCACGACACCCTGCTCACCTTCACCAGCCACGGTCGCGTGTTCTGGCTGCCGGTGTACCAGCTGCCGGAGGCCGGGCCGAACGCGCGCGGCCGCCCGATCATCAACTGGATCCCGCTGGAAGAAGGCGAGAAGGTGCAGGCGGTGCAGCCGGTGCGCGAGTACGAGGACGGCAAGTACGTGTTCTTCGCCACCCGCAACGGCACGGTGAAGAAGACCCCGCTGACCGAATACGCGTTCCGGTTGGCGCGCGGCAAGATCGCCATCAACCTGGCCGAGGGCGATGCGCTGGTGAACGCCGAGCTGTCCGACGGCACCCGCGACATCATGCTGTTCGCCAGCAATGGCAAGGCCGTGCGTTTCGGTGGCGACAGCGTGCGCCCGATGGGCCGTACCGCCACCGGCGTGCGCGGCATGAAGCTGGCCGACGGCGAGGAAGTGCGCAGCCTGATCGTGGTGGATGGCGACGGCGACGTGCTCACCGCCAGCGAGCGCGGCTTCGGCAAGCGCACCCCGATCGACGAGTTCCCGAAGAAGGGCCGCGGCACCCAGGGCGTGATCGCGCTCAAGACCAACGAGCGCAACGGCGCGCTGGTCGGCGCCATCCAGCTCACCGAACGCCACGACGTGCTGCTGATTTCCGACGGCGGCACCCTCGTGCGCACCCGCGCCGCGGAGATCGCCCAGGTCGGCCGCAATACCCAGGGCGTGACCCTGATGCGGCTGGCGGCGGACGAGAAGCTGCAGGCGATCGAGCGCCTGGATGCCACCCTGGACGACGAAAGCAGCGACGGCGCGGAAGATCCCGTCGCCTGAGTCCTGGCGCCGGGCCGACGAGGCCCGGCGCGCGCGCGGCTGCCACTCCGTGCTTACATCGGCTAGCCTGTCCCCTTCCCGCACAGGATGCAGCGGGATCCAGGACGTGCAACGGGGCCGGTGGAGTCGCGGATGGATGCTGTGGGATGGGTGGCGGTAGCGGGCACGGTGGCGGTGCTGGCCGGGATCGGCGCATGGTGGTCGTTCCATGCCGACGCGACGGATCGGCGCCCGCCAATCGATCCTGCGGATGCGCAGGATGACGACGAAGACTGGCCGCCGACAGATGCCGGAGACGTTGCCGACCCCGGCATCCCGCGCGGTCGCACGCTGGTGCGCGAACTGTATGCGCTGGCGGTGGACACCAAGACCGTCGGGGCCGGCCCAGTGGCGGTTGCGCCGGAGGAAGCAGCGTCCGCGCATGCGGCCATCGCCGCGGCCTGCGCCAACCTGCTGTCGCGGACGCAGTTCCAGGCCCGGCACATGCCGCGCCGGCCTTACCTGCTGCCCAAACTGATGCGGGCGATCAACGATCCCGACGTATCGCTGGAACACATCGCGCGCATCGTCAGCGAAGATCCGGCGCTGTCGGCCAACCTGCTGCGCATCGCCAACAGCCCGTTCTACCGGATCCAGGAAAAACCGGTCGAAAGCCTGATGCGCGCCGCCACCCTGCTCGGGCTGGACGGGCTGCGCCCGGTCATCGCCGCGGCCTTGGTGCAGCCGGTCATGCAGACCGGCGAAGGCCCGCTGGGCCGGCTGCCCGGGGTGATCTGGGAACACACCCAGCTGGCCTCTGACGTTGCCGCCGGCATGATTCGCGGCGGGCGCGGGCAGGAGGACGCATTCGCCGCGCAGATGGTGGGGCTGCTGCACGGGCTGGGCGCGATCATGGTGGCGCAGGTGCTGCGCGACAACTACGCGCTGCACCCGCACCTGCCGCCGGACCCGCGCACCGTGGCCCGCGTGCTCGACGAACAGACGGCGCCGATGGCGCACCGCATCGCGGTGTCGTGGGAGCTGTCCGAGCGGATCGGCACCGCACTGGATGCGCAGCGTGCGGACGGAATGCCGGCCGATCCGCTGGGGCGGGCGCTGCGCGCCGGGCGGCTGGCGGCGGCGCTGGCGATGCTGGCCCGGCAGGGGAAATTCAGTCGCGACGAAGGCTTGGCGATGCTGGAGGCATGGGCGCAGCACCGCCGGATCCACGCCGATTTCGCCGGCATGTGGGAGCGCCTGCTGGTCTGACCGCGCGTCCTGGCCGGGCGTTCCGCGCCGCGCCATCCTGCGTGCCAGCCCGCGTAGGCCCCCTGTACTCGGCGCGATCCCTCGGAATGGATATCGCGATGATGCGTGCACGGACCTTTCTGCCCGCGCGCCTGCTGGCGCTGCTGTTGCTTGGACTGCTGGCGACGGGAATTGCCGGATGCAAGCGCGACCCGGGCGGGCAACTGCCGGCTCCCAGCGGCGAGGCGATCAAGGCCGAGCGCGCGAAGATCACCGGCTTCGCGGTGGCGCGCGCCTGGCCCGACCAGCGCCCGGACGGGCTGGCGGTGGCGGTGGAATTCTCGCGCCCGCTGGTGGGCACCCAGGATTTCGACAAGCTGCTGGTGATCGATGCCAAGGGCGACGGCCAGAGCGGCTGGGCGCTGTCCGACGACGGCAAGACCCTGCGCTTCCCCTATGTCGAGGCGAACAAGCACTACACGCTGCGGATTTCCGCCGCGCTGACCGCCGCCGACGGCAGCAAGCTGGGCAAGGATCTGGAACTGAAGGTGTTCACCGGCGAGCTGGAACCCGCGGTGGGTTTCGCCTCGCAGGGCAGCGTGATCCCGGCCAAGGAATCGCGCGGGCTGCCGGTGGTGTCGGTGAACGTGGCGGAGGTGGATGTCGAGTTCCTGCGCGTGCGCGACGACGCGCTGCCGAAGTTCTTCGCCGACTACCAGCGCGGCGGCCGTCGCGGCAGCTGGGAGCTGGACCCGTCCTGGTACGACCCGGACGATGCGGACAGCCGCGCGCCGATCGGCAAGCTGGCCGAACCGGTCTATGTCAACCGCTTCGTGCTGGGCGGTGAGCGCAACGAGCGCGTGCTGACCTACCTGCCGCTGCAGGACATCGTCGAGCTGCAGAAGCCGGGGTTGTACTTCGCGGTGATGAAGCGGACCGGCAGCTTCAAGGGCGAGTTCGACGTCGCCTACTTCAGCGTCAGCGACATCGGCCTGCACGCGCGCGCTTACAAGGACAAGCTGTTCGTGCACACCGCCTCGCTGGCCAGCGGCGCCGGCCTTGCCAACGTCGAGCTGCGGGTGCTGGATGCGCGCGGCCAGCCGGTGTTCAAGGGCAGCACCGACGGCAACGGCAACGCGCTGCTCGACTACCGGCTGGACGCCGGGCACGTGCTCACCGCGCTGCGCGGCAAGGACATGTCGATGCTGCCGTTCAACCAGCCGGCGCTGGACCTGTCCGAGTTCGCGGTGGCCGGCCGCGAGCAGGCCTGGTTCGACGTGTTCGCCTGGTCGGGTCGCGACCTCTACCGGCCTGGCGAAACCGTGCGCGTCTCCGCGCTGCTGCGCGACTTCGACGGCCGGCCGGTGCAGGCAAAGGGCGGCAAGTCGCAATCCCTGTTCGTCCGGCTGAAGCAGCCGGATGGCAGGACCTTCGTCGAGTCGCGCATCCAGCCCGGTGTGCAGGGCTACTTCCGCTTCGAGAAAACCATCCCGGTCGAAGCGCCCACCGGCCGCTGGCAGGTGGAGTTCCGCCTTGATCCCGCCAGCAAGGAAGCGGTGCAGGGCATGAGCCTGCGCATCGAGGAATTCCTGCCGGAGCGGATGAAGCTGGACCTCGACAGCGCCGCATCGATCCTGCGTCCCGGCCAGCCGCTGGCGCTGCATGCCAAGGGCGCCTACCTGTACGGCGCGCCGGCCGCCGGCAACCGTTTCACCGCCAAGCTGGCGGTCAGGGTGGACCAGCACCCGCTGGAAAACCTGAAGGGCTGGTTCTTCGGCGATCCCACCGTGGCGCTGCCGAAGGACGCGGTGGATGTCGTCGATGCCGAACTCGACGCGAAAGGCGAGCTGCGCAAGGACATCGCCCTGCCCGAGGAAGTGAAGGCCAGCACGCCGGTGCAGGCCATCGTGTCCGGCAGCCTGTTCGAATCCGGCGGACGCAGCGTCAACCGCAGCCTCGCGCGCACGCTGTGGCCGGCCGATGCGCTGGTCGGCGTGCGCCCGCTGTTCGACGACGAGGATGGCGCCGACGCCAATGCCAGCGCCGGCTTCGAGCTGATGCGCTACGGCAGCGACGGCCGGCCGCGGCCCGCCACCGGGCTGAAGGTGTCACTGGTGCGCGAACACCGCGACTACCACTGGAGCCATGACGAGGACAGCGGCTGGCGCCACGATTTCACCCGCCGCTTCCAGACGCTGGAGACGCGCAGCGTCGATGCCGGCGGCACCGCGGCGCGGATCAATTTCCCGGTGGAGTGGGGCGACTACCGGTTGGAGGTGTTCGACCCGGCAACCAGACTGACCATGCGCTATCCGTTCCGCGCCGGCTGGGGCTGGGGCGACGAGAACCGCGGGCTGGACGCGCGCCCGGACAAGGTCAAGCTGGCGCTGGACAAGACCGCCTATCGCGCCGGTGACAAATTGAAGGTCACGCTGACGCCGCCGCATGCCGGCAAGGGCGTGGTGATGGTGGAAAGCGACCGCATGCTGTTCGTGCAGTCGGTGGACGTGAAGCCTGGCACCGTGGTGGAAATCCCGGTGACCCAGGACTGGGAGCGCCACGACGTGTACGTGACCGCGCTGGTGTTTCGCGGCGGCAGCGCGACCAGCAAGATCACCCCGGCGCGCGCGGTGGGCGAGGTGTTCGTGCCGATGGATCGGCGCGACCGCAGCGTGGCGGTGGGCCTGGCGGTGAAGAAGCTGGTGCGCCCGCAGCAGCCGCTGCAGGTGACGCTGAGCGTGCCGCAGCTGGCCGGCAAGACCGCCTACGCCACGCTGTCGGCGGTCGATGTGGGCATCCTCAACATCACCCGCTTCCCGGTGCCGGATGCGGGCGCGCACTTCTTCGCTCAGCGCCGCCTGGGCGTGGATGCCTACGACATCTATGGCCGCGTCATCGAGAGTTTCGACGGCGGCGTCGCCAGGCTGCGCTTCGGTGGCGACATGGCGCTGGCCGCGCTGCCGCAGGCGCGCCGGCCCACCGCGCGGGTGCAGACGGTGGACCTGTTCTCCGGGCCGGTGAAGCTGGATGCCAGGGGCATTGCGCGGGTGTCGCTGCCGGTGCCGGATTTCAACGGCACCCTGCGGGTGTCGGCGCTGGTCTATGCCGATGCGCAGTACGGGCATCGCGACGCCGAGGTGGTGGTGCGCGCGCCGATCGTCGCCGAGGCCAGCATGCCGCGGGCGATGGCGCCGGGCGACCGCGGCATGATCAGCCTGGACATCACCAACTTCACCGGCAAGGCCGGCGAGTTCAAGGTGAAGCTGGACGGGATTGGGCCTGCCGCGATCGGCGACGCCAGCCGCACGCTGAAGCTGGGCAGCGAGGCCAAGTCCACGCTGAGCTTCCCGCTCACCGCGCAGGACGGTTATGGCGTTGCCCAGGTGCGGGTGCGGGTGGATGGCAACGGCTTCAAGGTGGATCGGAAATACGACCTGCCGGTGCGCGCGGCATGGCCGCAGGTGCTGCGCTCGCGCACGCAGGTGCTGGGCGCAGGCGAGGCGGCGTCCATGGATGCCGGGTTCGCCGAGGGGCTGCTGCCGGGCTCGGTGCGCGCGCGCATGCTGGTCAGTGCGCTGCCGCCGATCC
Source organism: Thermomonas fusca DSM 15424 (assembly GCF_000423885.1). Classification (GTDB taxonomy): domain Bacteria; phylum Pseudomonadota; class Gammaproteobacteria; order Xanthomonadales; family Xanthomonadaceae; genus Thermomonas; species Thermomonas fusca. The sequence continues at coordinate 33,789 of NZ_AUIV01000026.1, forward strand.
CGTTCGGCGCCGCGCTGAAGGGCGCGCTGGACTATCCCTATGGCTGCGCCGAGCAGACCGCCAGCAAGGGCTATGCGGCGCTGGCGCTGGATGCGGAAACGGCACAGCGCTTCGGCGTGGCGGGGCTGGATGCCGGCAAGCGGCGCGCGCGGATGGAGGGTGCGTTCGGGCGGCTGGCCTCGATGCAGGCGGGCAACGGCCACTTCTCGATGTGGGGGGACGACGACAACGTCGATCCGCTGCTGACGCCCTACATCGCCGAATTCCTGCTGGACGCGCGGCAGGCCGGCTTCGTGGTGCCCGAGGCGGTGCTGCAGAAGGCGCTGCAGCGGCTCAGCGAGGACCTGCTGTCCGGAGGCAACGAGTTCTACGGCCGCAGCCACCGCCAGTACCTCAAGTTCGCCTACCAGGCGCATGCCGGCTACGTGCTGGCGCGGGTCAACCGCGCGCCGCTGGGGACGCTGCGCGCGCTGTATGACAACGACCGCAAGCAGGCGCTGAAAGGGCTGCCGCTGGTGCAGCTCGGACTGGCGTTGTCGATGCAGGGCGACAAGGTGCGCGGCGGCAAGGCGATCACCGCCGGCTTCGCCTTCGAGGGCGACCGCCACGACTGGCTGGGCGACTACGGCACGCCGCTGCGCGACCTGGCGCTGATGATCGCGATGACCCACGAGCGCGGTTATGCCAGGCCGGCCTTTGATGCCAAGGTGATCGAGGTCAGCCGCGAACTGGACGCGCGCCGTCGCGCCTCGTCGTGGTTCTGGCTGAGCACGCAGGAGCAGATCGCGCTGGCGCGGCTGGGCAAGGCGCTGCTGATGGACGTGAAAAAGGAAGTGGCCGGCAAGCTGGTCACCGGCGGCGTCGAAGAGGCCATCGCCAAGGCGCGCAGCTTTGCCCGCGACGTCGATTACGCCACCCTGTCCAAGGGCCTGCGCTTCATGCCCAGCGGCGAGCCGCCGTTCTACGCCAGCCTCGATGTGGCCGGCGTGCCGCGCGCCGCACCTGCGCCGGATGCCAGCGTGATCAAGGTCGAACGCGCGCTGTTTGGCACCGACGGCAAGCCGTGGGTGCCGCGTCCGCTGAAGGAAGGCGAAGCGCTGATCGTGCGGGTTGCCATCACCGCCGACCGCGACATGCCCGACGCGCTGCTCACCGACCTGCTGCCGGCGGGGCTGGAGATCGAGAACTTCAACCTCGGCGATGCCAAGCAATGGGCCGACGTGGTGGTGGACGGCATCGGCATCGGCGAACGCGGCGACAGCGTCAACCTGCGCCACGAGGAGTTCCGCGACGACCGCTACGTGGCCGCGCTCAAGCTGGACGCGGGCAGCACCGCCAAGCTGTTCTACCTCGTGCGCGCGGTCACCCCCGGCAATTACACCGTGCCGCCGCCGCTGGCGGAGGACATGTACCGGCCGGCGCTGCGCGGGGTGGGCAAGGCGGTGCCGGAGCGGATCACGGTGGTGCAGCCCTGAGGCCGCGATGACGTTCGCAAGTGCGTTGCGCCGCCAGCGCTGGCGGCGCCTGCTGGCGTGGTTGCGCTGGGGCACGGCCGCACTGCTGCTGACCCTGCTGGTCCTTGATTTCGCCTTTCCGCTGCCGCTGCCCAAGGGCCGCGATTCCGCCACCGTGGTGACCGCCCGCGACGGCAGCCCGCTGCGCGCGTTTGCCGACGCGGGAGGCGTGTGGCGCTATCCGGCCACGCCGGAGCAGGTGTCGCCGCTGTACGTGCAGGCGCTGCTGGGCTACGAGGACCGCTGGTTCTGGCGCCATCCCGGCATCAACCCGGTGGCGATGCTGCGCGCCGGCGCGCAGATGCTGGCCAGCCGGCGCATCGTCTCCGGCGGCTCCACCCTGACCATGCAGGTGGCGCGGATCATCGATCCCGGCCTGCACGGCGCGCGCACCCGCAGCGTCGCCGGCAAGCTGCGCCAGCTGCTGCGCGCGCTGCAGCTGGAGGTGCATCTGTCCAAGCGCGGGATCCTCACCCTGTACCTGGAGCGCGCGCCGTTCGGCGGCACCATCGAAGGCGTGGAGGCCGCCAGCTGGGCCTACCTGGGCAAGCCGGCGGCGCGGCTGTCGCATGCCGAGGCCGCGCTGCTGGCGGTGCTGCCGCAGGCGCCCAGCCGGCTGCGCCCGGACCGCTATCCCGACGCGGCGCAGGCTGCGCGCGACAAGCTGCTGGCGCGGATGGCCGCGCGCGGCGTGTGGACGCGCGCACAGGTGGAAGATGCGCGCATCGAGAACGTGGTGTCGCGCCGCCTGCGCGCGCCGATGGGCGCCGCGCTGCTGGCGCAGCGCCTGCACGCCGCGCGGCCGCAGGCACGCCGCATCGTGTCCACGCTGGAGCCGGCCCTGCAGCGTGCGCTGGAGGAACGGGTCGCGGCGTATTTCTCCGACCTGCCGCCGCGCACCTCGGCGGCGTTGCTGGTGGTCGACAACGCCAGTCTGGAAGCGCGCGCCTACGTGGGCTCGTTGGCCTTCGCCGACAAGGCGCGGCTGGGCCATGTAGACATGGTGCAGGCCTGGCGTTCGCCCGGCTCCACCCTCAAGCCGTTCCTGTACGGGATGGCGCTGGACGAAGGCCTGGTGCATTCGGAAAGCCTGCTGGTCGATGCGCCGCAGTCGTTCGGCGGCTACCGGCCGTCCAATTTCGATACCGCTTTCAACGGCCCGGTCAGCGTGGCCGAGGCGCTGCGGCTGTCGCTCAACGTGCCGGCGGTGGACCTGCTGGACCGGGTCGGGCCAGCGCGCTTCGCCGCGCGGCTGGAGCACGCGGGCATCACCCTGCGGCTTCCGCGTGGGGCGGCGCCGAACCTGTCGATGATCCTGGGCGGCACCGGCGCGCGGCTGGAGGATCTGGTTGGCGCGTTTGCCGCCCTGCAGCGCGGCGGCATCGCCGGGCGGGTGCGCTATACCGGCGATGCGCCGAAGCTCGAACGCCGCCTGCTGTCGCCCGGCGCGGCCTGGATCGTGCGCGAGATCCTGGCCGCCCATCCGCGCCCCGGCGAGGCCGAGGGCATGTTCGACACCGGCCGGCGCCCGCAGGTGGCGTGGAAGACCGGCACCAGTTACGGCTTCCGCGATGCCTGGGCGATCGGCGCAACGCCGCGCTACAGCGTGGGCGTGTGGGTGGGGCGGCCGGACGGCACCCCGCTGCCCGGCCAGTACGGCGCGGTCACCGCACTGCCGCTGCTGTTCGAAGTGGTCGACAGCCTGCCGCGCGCGCCCGGCGATTCGCGGCGCGTGCCGATGCCCGGCAGCGTGGCCGAAACCGACATCTGCTGGCCGCTGGGCACTGCCGCCAGCGCGCAGCCGGACGCGCTGTGCCAGCGGCGACGAGAGGCGTGGACGCTGGATGGAGTGGTGCCGCCGACCCTGCCGGAGCGCCAGGCGCGGCTGTGGAGCGCCGGCATCGAGCGCTTCGAAGTGGACGCCGGCAGCGGACGCCGGTTGTCCGCCGACTGCCGGTTGCCGCATGTCGCGCAGGCGCGACAGATCGCGCGCTGGCCGGCGCTGGCGATGCCGTGGCTGCCGGCGGCCTGGCGTGCCGGGGCGAGCCTGCCGCCGCTGGCCGACGACTGCGCGGACGACGGCCGCGGCGCGCTGGAAACCCTGCGTATCGAAGGCGTCAACGATGGCGCTGTGCTCGCTGCGGCGCCGGGCCGCGGCGCCGGCGTGCGGCTTGCGCTGCGTGCACTGGGCGCCGGCGCGCGGGTGCAGTGGCTGCTGGACGGCCGCTGGATCGGTGAAACCGCAGGTGGCAGGCCGCTGCTGCACGAATTCGCCGAGCCGGGCCGACACGAACTCACCGCGCTGGCCGACAGCGGCGCCTGGGACAGCTTGCGTTTCTCGATCCTGCCGCGGTAACCGTGACGCGCCGGGCAAAGATGCGCGAATGCGCATCGCGCCGCGGTCGCAGGTGCAATCAGGCCGGAAGATTGGCCAGCACGTTTTCCGCCGACGACACCCGGTATTCGCCCGGCGCCTCCACCCACAGGCCGCGCACGATCTCGTTCTCGGCATACAGCGCGAAGCGCTTGCTGCGCACGCCCATGCCGTAGCCGCTGGCGTCCAGCTCCAGCCCCAGCGCGCGGGTGAAGTCGGCATTGCCGTCGGCCAGCATCTTCATGCCCTGCGGCACGCCCTGGCTGTTGCCCCAGGCCTGCATCACGAAGGCATCGTTCACCGCCATGCAGGCGACCTCGATGCCCTTGGCGCGGAACACATCGAAATGCTGGATGAAGCCGGGCAGGTGGCGTTCGGAGCAGGTCGGCGTGAACGCGCCCGGCACCGAGAACAGCACCAGCTTGCGTCCGCCGAACAGGCTGTGGGTGTCGATCCGGTGCACACCGTTGTCGATGTACTGCAGGACCGCTTCGGGAAGGTGCTGACCGACTTGAATCGACATGACCGGGCCTCACTTCGATGAGCAGGCAGTCTAAGGCCTGTGACTGCACTTGGGCTGCGCGGTGGGATAATCCCCGCACGCAGACCGCAGGGAGCATCGATGGAATTCAAGGACTACTACGGGATCCTCGGGGTCGAAGCCAGCGCGGGCGAGGCCGAGATCAAGACCGCCTACCGCCGGCTGGCGCGCAAATACCATCCCGACGTCAGCAAGGAAAAGGGCGCCGAGGACAAGTTCAAGGCGGTCAACGAAGCCTATGAAGCGCTGCGCGACCCGCAGAAGCGCGCGGCCTACGACCAGCTGCGCGCCGGCGGATACCGCCCCGGCGACGAGATCCGCCCGCCGCCCGGCGGCTTCGGCCGCGGGCAGGGCGGGCAGCCGGATTTCGACTACGACAAGATCTTCGCCGGCGGTGGTGCCGGCGGCGGTTTCTCCGATTTCTTCGAGAACCTGTTCGGCCAGCGCGCCCGCGGCAACGGCGGTGGGCGCCCTGGGCAGCCGGCGGGCGACACCCGCGCCAAGCTGGCGGTGCCGCTGAGCGCGGTCTACAACGGCAGCAGCGTGCGCATCGGCGTGGGTGGCAAGACCCTGGACGTGCGCGTGCCCAAGGGCGTGCGCCCCGGTCAGGTGATCCGTCTGGCCCGGCAGGGCAATGGTGGCCGCGACCTGCTGCTGGAAGTGGAATACGCCGCCGACCCGCAGTTCGAGGTCGATGGCCGCAACGTCATCCATGTGCTGCCGGTGGCGCCGTGGGAAGCGGCGTTGGGCGCCACCCTCAGCGTGCCCACGCTGGGCGGGCCGGTGGAACTGAAGATTCCGGCCGATTCCGAATCCGGCCGCAAGCTGCGCCTGCGCGGGCGCGGCCTGCCGGGCAGCGGCGGCGCGGCGGATGGCGACCAGATCGTCGAGCTGGAAGTCCTCGCCCCGAAGGCGCACAACGACGCCCAGCGCAAGGCCTACACGAAGATGCGCGATGCCTTCGGCGACGACTGGCGGCGGGGGTGAGCCGGCCTCTCGGGTGGGGTTTCAGGTTAAGCCCCACCGGCTGCGGTGACGTTCGCTGCTGAGGCCGCGCCCGCAGGAGTTACGCGGCGCTCGGGCCGGTGACCAGATACTGGTTGATCACATCGGCCAGTTCGGATTCGCTGAACGGCTTGGTGATGTAGGCCTTGGCGCCCTGGCGCATGCCCCAGACGCGGTCGGTGTCCTGGTCCTTGGTGGTGACCAGGATGACCGGGATGTGCTTGGTGGTGGCCTCGCGGCTGATCGAACGGGTGGCCTGGAAACCGTTGAGGTTCGGCATCACCACGTCCATCAGGATCAGGTCCGGCAGCTCGCGCTTGGCCGCTTCCACGCCGGCGGCGCCGTCCTCGGCGGTGAGTGCGTCGTGGCCGAGCTTCTCGACGATGCGTCGGATGCTCATCAGCTGGGAGGGCGAATCGTCGACGATCAGGATGCGTGCCATGTGAATCCCCGGGTATGCGGGTCGATTGTAGCCGCAGGCCCGCGGCCTGCAAGCGCGGTCAGATGACAGGCGCGATGCGCACCACCGTACGCCCCAGCGCGCCGCCGGCAAGCATGCCGTCGAACACCTGCGGCAGTTCGTCCAGGCTGGCTTCGCGGGTGCAGATCGCGGCCAGGTTGTCCGGCTTCCAGTCGCCGGCCAAGCGGCGCCAGACCTCGTCACGGATGTCGCGGGCGGTGCCGGCCGAGGCCACGCCCAGCAGCGAGACGCCGCGGATGATGAAGGGCATCACGGTGGCGTGCAGCTCATGCGATGCGGCCAGCCCGCAGCTGGCGACGTTGCCGTAGGGGGCGGTCTGCGCCAGCAGGGCGGCCAACATCGGCCCGCCGACGCTGTCCAGGCCGCCGCCGAAGCGGGCACTGTCCATCGGCTTGGTGGTGGCCAGCGCGTCGCGGCCCAGCACGTCGGACGCGCCCAGTGACTTCAGGTAGTCCGCATGTTCGGGCTTGCCGCTGATCGCGTGCACCTCATAGCCGGCCTTGCTGTAGATGGCGACCGCCATCGAACCCACGCCGCCAGTGGCGCCGGTCACGGCCAACGGGCCGAGCGCGGGGGTCTGCCGGTTTTCGGTCATCCGCAGCAGGCCCAGCGCCGCGGTGAAGCCGGCGGTACCCAGGATCATCGCTTCGCGCAGGCTCAGGCCCGCGGGCAGCGGGATCACCCAGCGCGCATCCAGCCGCGCGACTTCCGAATAGCCGCCGTCGCGGGTTTCCGACAGCCCGCTGCCGGTGACCAGCACGGCGTCGCCTTCGCGGAACGCGGGATCGGTGGACGCCACCACGTGGCCTGCGACGTCTATCCCTCCGACCAGCGGGAAGCTGCGCAGGATCTTGCCCTTGCCGGTCCCGGCCAGCGCGTCCTTGTAGTTGACCGAGGAGTAGGCGGCCTTCACCACCACTTCGCCGGGGTTGAGGTCGTCCAGCGACAGGGTTTCGATGCCGCTGCGGTAGCCGGCGGCGTCGCTGTGGATGCGGAAGGCCCGGAACGTCGCCGGAATGGTCATACATCCTCCGGGGTGAGGTTGAGCTGGCTGCGGCGCTTCTCGTCCAGCCATTTGTCGGCGTGCGCGGGCACGTAGGCCTGCATCCATGCCAGCAGGGCGTCGATGTCGCCGCCGTGCCACATGTCCTGCCGCTGCTCGGGATGCAGGAAGCGCTCGCGCACCATCGTGTCCAGCATCGCCATCAGCGGCTGCCAGAAGCCGTTGACGCCTAGGAAGGCGCAGGGCTTCTTGCCGAGGCCCAGCTGGCGCCACGTCAGCATCTCGAACATTTCATCGAGGGTGCCGAAGCCGCCGGGAAGGGCGACGAAGCCGTCGGCCAGCTCGAACATGCGCGCCTTGCGGCTGTGCATGGAGTCGACCACTTCCAGCCGGGTGACGCCCTTGTGAGCGACCTCCCAATCCACCAGCTGTTGCGGGATCACGCCGACCACCTCGCCCCCGTGTTCCAGCACGGCATCGGCCACGATGCCCATCAGGCCGACGTTGCCGCCGCCGTAGACCAGCGCGATGCCTTCGCCGGCGAGGCGCTTGCCGAGCGCGCGGGAGAGGATGGCGTAGGCGGGATCGTTGCCGGCGTTGGAGCCGCAGTAGACGCAGAGTGTTTTCATGCGCGGATTATCGCGCGCCCGAACGAAAAACGGCGCACCGGGGTGGCCGTGATTTTCGCGTGGTATCCGACAAGGCTGGAGCGTGGCGCGGGGTTTTCGCGACAATCGGCGGCATGGGTTCGGCGCATCGCGCCGGACGGGCAGACCATGGATGGTCTGCCCCGGTCCTGCCGCATGCGCAGGAAAGCGCATGCGAGCAGGCCGCCGATTAGCCTACATGGACGTACTTGCGGCGTGTCGCGGAAACCCCGCGCCACGATCCGGCCGCCAGCGAGATCAGTTGGCCTTGTGGATCGCCCGCTTGTGCACCGCCATCGCGGCGTCGTGCACGGCTTCGCTCAGCGACGGGTGGGCGTGGCAGATGCGCGCCAGGTCGTCGGCGCTGCCCTTGAACTCCATCGCCAGCACGCCTTCGTGGACCAGCTCTGACACGTTGGCGCCGACCAGGTGCATGCCCAGGATGGTGTCGGTTTCGGCATGTGCCAGCACCTTCACGAAGCCTGCCGGCTCGGCCATCGCCACCGCGCGGCCGACCGCCGCGAACGGGAAGCTGCCGGCCTTGTACGGGGTGCCTTCGGCCTTCAGCTGCTCCTCGGTCTTGCCAACCCAGGCGATTTCCGGCTCGGTGTAGATCACCCACGGGATGGTGTCGAAGTTGACGTGGCCGGGCAGGCCGGCGATCAGCTCGGCCACCGCGATGCCTTCCTCGAAGCCCTTGTGCGCCAGCATCGGCCCGCGCACGCAATCGCCGACCGCCCACACGCCATCGACGCCGGTGTGGCAGTGCTCGTCGACCACGATCTGGCCGCGCTCGTTGACCTGCACGCCGGTGCCATCGGCCAGCAGGCCCTTGGTGGCGGCGCGGCGGCCCACGGCCACCAGCAGCTTGTCGACCACCAGTTCCTGGGCCGCGCCCTTGTCGTCGGTGTAGCTGATATGGACGCCGTCCTTCTTGACCTCGGTGGCGGTGCACTTGCAGCCCAGCTTGATGTCCAGGCCCTGCTTCTTGAATTCGCGCGCCGCGACCTTCGCCACTTCCGCATCGGCGGCGGCGAGGAAGTTCGGCAGGCCTTCGAGGATGGTGACCTCGGCGCCCAGGCGCTTCCACACGCTGCCCAGTTCCAGGCCGATCACGCCGGCGCCGATCACGCCGAGGCGCTTCGGTACCTTCTCGAGGTCCAGCGCGCCGACGTTGTCGATGATGTGCTCGCCGAACTTGGCGAACGGCAGCTCGATGGAATCGGAACCGGCGGCGAGGATGACGTTGGTGGCCTTCAGCGCGACTTCGCTACCGTCGTGCTGCTTGACCGTCACCACGTTGCCCGGCTGCAGCTGGCCGAAGCCGTAGAACGCGGTGATCTTGTTCGCCTTGAACAGCGCGGCGATGCCGCCGGTGAACTGCTTCACGATGCCGTCCTTGCGGGCGACCATCTTCTTCACGTCGATCGCGGGCTTGTCGAAGCTGATCCCGTGCTGGTCGAAGATGTGGCCCATGTTCCAGAACTGGCGGCTGGAATCCAGCAGCGCCTTGGACGGGATGCAGCCTACGCGCAGGCAGGTGCCGCCCAGCGCCGGCTTGCCGTCCTTGCCCAGCGCGGCGTCGATGCAGGCGGTCTTCAGGCCCAGCTGCGCGGCGCGGATGGCGGCGTGGTAGCCGGCCGGGCCGGCACCGATGACGACGACGTCGAATTGCTGTTGTTCGCTCATTGCTTCATTCCTGAACTTGGTAGCGGGGGCAGGCTCCGGGCCCGCGGTGCCCCGAAACAGGACGGGAACCGTTGCCGGTTCCCGTCGCCGGAATCACATTCCCAGCAGCATGCGGTGCGGGTTTTCGAGCTGGTTCTTGATGTCGACCAGGAACAGCACCGCGTCCTTTCCGTCGATGATGCGGTGGTCGTAGCTCAGCGCGATGTACATCATCGGCGCGGCGATCACCTGGCCGTTCTCGACGATGGCGCGCTCCTTGATCGCGTGCATGCCGAGGATGGCGCTCTGCGGCGGGTTCACGATCGGGGTGGACATCAGCGAACCGAAGGTGCCGCCATTGGTGATGGTGAAGGTGCCGCCCTGCAGGTCGTCCAGGCCCAGCTTGCCGTCGCGCGCCTTCTTGGCGTAGTCCGCGATGCCCTGCTCGATCTCGGCGAAGCCCATCCGCTCGACGTTGCGCAGCACCGGCGTGACCAGGCCCTTGTCGGTGGACACCGCGATGCTGATGTCGGCATAGCCGTGGTAGATGACGTCGTTGCCATCGACCGAGGCGTTGACTGCCGGATGACGCTGCAGCGCGTTCGCCGCCGCCTTGGCGAAGAAGCTCATGAAGCCGAGCTTGATGCCGTTGGCCTTGACGAAGTCGTCCTGCAGCTCCTTGCGCATCTCCATGACCTTCGCCAGGTTGACCTCGTTGAACGAGGTCAGCATGGCGATGGAGTTCTTCGACTGCATCAGGCGCTCGGCGATGCGGGCGCGCATGCGGGTCATCGGCACGCGTTCCTCTGGACGCGCGCCGCCGGTCACGCCGGCGGTCTTGCCGCTGGCGTAGTTGACGATGTCTTCCTTGGTGACCATGCCGCGGCGGCCGGTGCCGGCCACGTCGGCCGGGTTCACGCCGGAGGTGGTGGCGGCGAAGCGCGCACCCGGCGGCAGGTCGCCACCCACGGGGTTGGGCGTGGTGCTGGCCGGCGCCGCCGCGTGCAGCGCCGCGGCCTGGGCCTTGGGCATCACCTGCTCGGCACCGGCGGCCGGCTTGGGCGCTTCGGCGGCGGGGGCGGCGGCAGCGGCCGTGGCGCCTTCCTCGATCACCGCGATCACCTGCTGGCTGTTGACGGTGGCGCCGGCTTCGAACTTGATCTCCTTGAGCACGCCATCGACCGGCGAGGGCACTTCCAGCACCACCTTGTCGGTTTCGAGATCGAGCAGGTTTTCATCGCGCTTGACCGCGTCGCCGGCCTTCTTGTGCCAGCTGGCGATGGTGGCGTCGGAAACGGATTCGGGGAGAACCGGGACTTTGACTTCAATGGCCATGAGGGCGTCCTGTCGGAATTCGGAGGGGGATTAGTCGGCGTCGCTGTCGTTGCCGACCGGGTTCACCAGTGCGTCGGCAAGCAGCTTGTTGAGTTCGGCCACGTGCTCGGCCATGTGGCCGGCGGCGGGCGAGGGCGAGCGCAGGCGGCCGGCGTAGCCAAGCACCTGCTTGGGCTGCAGGCAGGCGCGCAGATGGTGCTGGATCTGGTACCACGCACCCTGGTTCTGCGGCTCTTCCTGGCACCAGACCACGTCGGTGGCGGAGCCGAAGCGCTTCAGTTCGGCCACCAGCTCCGGGCGCGGGAACGGGTACAGCTGTTCCACGCGGACCAGCGCCACGTCCTTGATCTCCTTCTTGTGGGCTTCTTCCAGCAGGTCGTAATAGACCTTGCCGGCGCAGACCACCACCCGCTTGACCTTCTTCGCGGTGGCGGTGGTGTCCGGGATCAGGCGCTGGAACTCGCCGCTGGCCAGTTCGTCCAGGCTCGATACCGCCAGCTTGTGGCGCAGCAGCGACTTCGGCGTCATCACCACCAGCGGCTTGCGGGTGCTCTGGCGCATCTGCCGGCGGATCATGTGGAAATCCTGCGCCGGCGTGGTGGGCGTGCAGACCACCATGTTGTCCAGCGCGCACAGCTGCAGGAAGCGCTCCAGGCGCGCCGAGCTGTGCTCGGGGCCCTGGCCTTCGTAGCCGTGCGGCAGGTACAGCGCAAGGCCGCACAGTCGGTCCCATTTTGCTTCGCCCGCGGCCAGGAACTGGTCGATGACGACCTGCGCGCCGTTGGCGAAGTCGCCGAACTGCGCTTCCCAGATGTCCAGGGTCATCGGATCGGCGGTGGCATAGCCGTATTCGAACGCCATCACCGCCTCCTCGCTGAGCAGCGAGTCGATGATGGTGACGTCTTCCGGGTTTTGCACCAGTTCGCGCAGCGGCAGGTGGTAGTGGTCGGTGTTCTGGTCGTGCAGGATCGCGTGGCGATGGAAGAAGGTGCCGCGACCGCAGTCCTGGCCGACCAGGCGCAGGCGGTAGCCATCGGCCAGCAGGGTGGCGTAGGCCAGGTTCTCGGCGAAGCCCCAGTCGGCCGGCTGTTCGCCGGCGGCCATCTTGCGCCGGTCGTCGTAGATCTTGGCCACGCGCGGATGCAGCTTGACCGCGTCCGGGATGGTGTTGATCTGCGCGGCCAGCTTGTCCAGCGCCTTGCGCGGCACCTTGGTGTCGACCGGGTCGGACAGCTTGCCGGCCAGGTACGGCGACCAGTCCACGGTCAGCGCGTCGGGCTGCGCCTTCACGATCTCGGTGGTGACTTCGCCGGCGTCGAGGCGGTCGCGGCAGGCATCGACCAGCGCCTGCGCTTCGGCGGCGGCCACGGTGCCTTCCGCCGCCAGCTTCTCCGCGTACAGCTCGCGCGTGGTCTTCATCGCGCGGATCTTCTTGTACATCACCGGCTGGGTGGCGGCCGGCTCGTCGGCTTCGTTGTGGCCGTGGCGGCGGTAGCAGACCAGGTCGATGACCACGTCCTTGCCGAACGCCTGGCGGAAGTCGAACGCCATCTCGGCCACGAACGCCACCGCTTCCGGGTCGTCGCCGTTCACGTGCAGGATCGGCGCGCCGACCATCTTGGCCACGTCGGTGCAATAGAACGTCGAACGCGCATCTTCGGCGGCGCTGGTGGTGAAGCCAACCTGGTTGTTGACCACCACGTGCAGGGTGCCGCCCACGCGGAAGCCGCGGGCCTGCGACATCTGCAGCAGCTCCATCACCACGCCCTGGCCGGCGAACGCGGCGTCGCCGTGGATCAGCACCGGCATCACCTGCTTGCGCTCGCCATCGCCGCGGCGGTGCTGGCGCGAACGCACGCTGCCAACCACCACCGGATCGACGATCTCCAGGTGCGAGGGATTGAACGCCAGCGCCAGGTGGACCGGGCCGCCGGGGGTGGCGACGTCGGCGCTGTAGCCCATGTGGTATTTCACGTCGCCGGTGTGGGTGTGGTCGCCTTGGCGGCTGTGTTCGAACTTGCCTTCGAACTCGTCGAACAGCTTGCGCGGCGGCTTGCCGAGGGTGTTGACCAGCACGTTCAGGCGGCCGCGATGGGCCATGCCCAGCACCACGTCCTTGACCCCGGCCTGGCCGGCGCGGCGGATCGCCACGTCCAGCAGCGGGATCAGCGAATCGCCGCCTTCCAGCGAGAAGCGCTTCTGGCCGACGTACTTGGTGTGCAGGTAGCGTTCCAGGCCTTCGGCAGCGGTCAGCCGCTCTAGGATGCGCTGCTTGTCTTCCTTGCTGCGGCCGTAGTTGCCGGCCGCCGTTTCCAGCCGCTCGTACAGCCAGCGGCGCTGGTCGGCGTCGGTGATGTGCATGAATTCGGCGCCGATGCTGCCGGCATAGGTGGCGCGCAGGCGCGCGTACAGGTCGCGCAGCTTCATCCGCGCCTGGCCGCCGACGCCGCCGGTGCTGAATTCGGTGTCGAGGTCGCTGCCGGACAGCTTGTGGAAGGCGAGGTCGAGGTCCGGCGGATTGATCGGCGGGGTCAGGCCCAGCGGGTCGGTGTGCGCCCCGAGGTGGCCGCGCGAACGGTAGGCGGTGATCAGGCGGCCGACGTGGCGCTCGCGCTCGTCACCGCTGCCGCTGCTGGCGGCGACCACGCCGCGCGCGGCCTGGCGGCCGGCCTCGGCGATCTGGTCGATGACCGCGGAGTGCGGGATGTCGCCGGCTTCGCGGCCCTTCAGGCCATCGAAGTACTGCTTCCATTTGGGATCGACGCTGTCGGGCGCGACCAGGTACTGCTCGTAGAGGTCTTCGATGAACGCGCCGTTGGCGCCGAGCTGGGAGGTTTGAGCGAACTGCTTGAGGAGACTGTCCACGGTGTGGCTAGCAACCTATCGGTGGGGTGGGGGGTGTGCCCGCCGGTACTGGCGTCAGACCGGGGCGGAACAAATTCTGAATGCGCGCAAGCAAAGAGCCGGAATTATAGCCGCAGGGGGGTCGCCGGCGCATGCGACCAAAGTCAAGAACGCGGCGATTTCATATTCCGAGGGCGCGATATTCAGTTACCGGACGGGAACGCTCCCAGATTTCATCGAAGCGCTGCTGCAGCTGGCGCACCCGCCCGCGTGAATCGAACGCGGCAACGCCCTCGACACGGTCGCCCTGGGTGCGGACGTAATACCCGCCGGCGTCATTGGCGACCAGCGCCACCCGCTCCTCGCGGTAGACCGGATCGTCCACTTCGCGAAACTGGAACACGCTGGGCAGGCGCTGGGCCAGCGTCAGCAGCTTGGCGTGGGCGGCCTGCGGGGCGGCGGCGTCGTGCAGCAGCACCTGCACCTGCACATCGCGCGCGGAGGTGGCGAAGCCGCGCAGCGCGGCGAGGAAGTCGGGGTGGTCGAACAACCAGCCTTCGAGATCCAGGCTGCGGATCCACAGGCCGCGGCGCGCGTCCGCGGCGATGCGGGTGGCGGCTTCGACGGCCGCCGGGTGGTCGGTGATGCGGATCGGTTCGCTGCCGGGGTCGCCGTTCATGCTTCGTCCTCCTGTTCCAGCCGGTAGTGGCCGGCGGCCAGCAGGGCCGCGACCGCAGCCCGTCCCGCCTCGCCCAGCGCAGCGTACAGCCTGGCGTCGATGCTGTCCGCGGCGGCCAGCCGGCGGGCGTCGTCGATGGCCAATGGATAGGGCGCGCCGCCCGCATACAGCCGTGCCGGAGCCGCGGCGTCGCTTTGGCGGGCGCGGCGCCAGGCCATGCGCGACCAGGGATGGCGCCACAACAGGGCACCATCGGCCAACGCCTGTTCCATCGCGGGGCGCGGCAGGGGATAGTCGTCGGCAGCCGGCAGCACGGCGCTGCGGTAGGTGGTGATGAAACTGCCGAACCAGTCGCCAAAGCGGTCCGGATCATCCATCCGCAGCTGCTGCAGGGCGGCTTCCACCCGCTGGATGGCGGCCTCGTCGATTTCGCCCGCATCGCCAGGCAGCGCGAGGTCGGGATCGGCATAGCGCAGCTCGTCCGGGGCGTCGGCGGCGAGGGTGTCGGCATAGTCGCCCAGCAGCTCCGCGGCGGCGGGCGCGCGCATGCCCACCGAGAAGGTCAGGCAGGGATTTTCCGCCACGCCGTGGTGCGGCACGCCCGGCGGCAGGTAGAGCATGTCACCGGGGTTCAGTACCCAATCGTGGGTCGGGTGGAATTCGCGCAGCAGCCGGATGTCCACGTCATTGCGGAAATCCAGCGGCGGCGCGGGCGAGGTATCGATCTGCCAGCGCCGCTGGCCATGGGCCTGCAGCAGGAACACGTCGTACTGGTCCACGTGCGCGCCCACCGAACCGCCGGTGGCAGCGAAGCTGACCATCACGTCGTCGATCCGCCAGCGCGGCAGGAAACCGAAATGGGCCAGCAGCGCGCGGATGTCGGCGTCCCACTTGTCCACGTCCTGCACCAGCAGCGTCCAATCGTGGTCGGGCAGGGCAGGGAAATCGTCTTCGGCAAACGGGCCGTGGCGCACCTTCCAGCCGTCGCTGGCCTGGTCGTGCTCGATCAGCCGCGCCAGCACGCCGTCTTCGCAGGCCAGCCCGGCCAGGTCCTCGGGTTCGATCGGGGAGACGAAGCCGGGGAATGCGTTGCGCACCAACAGCGGCCGCTTCTGCCAATAGTCGCGCAGGAACTCCGCCGGCGGCATGCCCAGCGGCGACGGGCCGCGGGCGGCGTCGATCTCCAGCGCAGGCTGCGCGCTTCCGGACATGCTCAGATCACCTTGTTGCCGGTGCCGCTGTCTTCCACCTGCGGCTGGTTGTTGGTGTTGACGTAGTTGCGTTGGCCGCGGAACACCACCTTGCCGTAGTGCTGCCCCAGCAGGCCGTTGTCGTCGCCCTCGACCACCGCTTCGGCGACCTCGGTCATGTTGAGGGTATTGCTGGAGCCGGTCACCGCCAGCGCATCCACCTTCATGTTGAGAATGGTGACGTGCCTGCCTTGCACGCGGATGGCGCGCGCCTTGTCGACGTTGAGCGAGCCGTTGGAGCCCGCGATCACGATCTCGCCGCAGTCGCCCTCCAGCACCAGCTGGAAATCGTCACGGGTGATGCGCACGTTCTGGCCGCCGCACTGGGCGCCGCTGGCGGGATCGGTGAGGCTGCCCGCACCTTGCGTGGAGGCGGCGGCCGGCGCGGCGGGTGCGGGAATCGCTGGCGGCGCGGGCTGCTGCGCGGCGGGTGTTTGCGGCGTGCAGGCCAACGCGCCGAGCGGGAGGAAGAGGGTCAGCAGGCGTGCGTAGGGGGGCATGGCAGCTCCTGGTGGGGTGGGGTGAAGCTCAGCTTTCCCGTGCCAGGCGTTCGGCCAGGCCGGTGTAGCTGCCCGGGGTCATCTGCAGCAATCGCGCCTTGTCGGCTGCGGGCAGATCCAGGCCGGTGATGAATTCGCGCATCGATGCCGCGTTGATGCCATGGCCGCGGGTCAGCGCCTTGAGCTGCTCATAGGGATTGGGCAGGCCGTGGCGGCGCATCACCGTCTGCACGGCTTCGGCCAGCACTTCCCAGCTGGCGTCGAGATCGGCGGCCAGCCGCTCCGGGTTGACGCTGAGCTTGTTCAGGCCGCGCTGCAGGGCGTCGAAGCCGATCAGCATGTGGCCGAAGGCGGTGCCCAGTGCGCGCAACACGGTGGAGTCGGTGAGGTCGCGCTGCCAGCGGCTGATCGGCAGCTTGATCGCGAAGTGTTCGAACAGCGCGCTGGCGATGCCGAAGTTGCCTTCGGCGTTCTCGAAGTCGATCGGGTTGACCTTGTGCGGCATGGTGCTGCTGCCTACTTCGCCGGCCTTCACCGCCTGCTTGAAGTAGCCCTGCGAGATGTAGCCCCAGATATCGCGGCACAGGTCGATGGCGATGGTGTCGATGCGCTTGCAGACGTCGCTCAGTTCGGCCACGCCGTCGTGCGGCTCGATCTGGGTGGTATAGGGCTGCCAGTCGAGGTCCAGCGACTCGACGAAGCGGCGCGAGAACGCCGGCCAGTCCACGTCCGGGTAGGCCGCCACGTGGGCGTTGTAGTTGCCCACCGCGCCGTTGATCTTGCCCGGCATCGGCAGCCCGGCCAGCACTTCGCCCTGGCGCTGCAGGCGTGCCACCACGTTGGCCAGCTCCTTGCCGACGGTGGTGGGGGAAGCGGTCTGGCCGTGGGTGCGCGCGAGCATCGGCAGCGCGGCGTGCTCGTGCGCCATCGCGCGCAGCTTCCCGATCAGCGCGTCGAGTTTCGGCAACAGAACGTCCTGCCGCGCCTGGCTCAGCATCAGTGCGTAGGACAGGTTGTTGATGTCCTCGCTGGTGCAGGCGAAGTGCACGAATTCCAGCGCCGGCCCCAGCTCGGCGTCGTCCTTCAGCTGCTCCTTGATGAAGTATTCCACCGCCTTGACGTCGTGGTTGGTGGTGGCCTCGATGGCCTTGACCCGCGCCGCATGCTCCACGCTGAAGCCGTCGGCCAGTGCGCGCAGGCGCGCCGCGGCGGCATCGGAAAACGCAGCCAGCTCGGGGATGCCGGGCTCGCGGGCCAGCGCCAGCAGCCATTCCACCTCCACCTTCACCCGCGCGCGGATCAGGCCGTATTCGGAAAAGATCGGGCGCAGGGCATCGACCTTGCCGGCGTAGCGGCCATCGAGCGGGGACAGGGCGGTCAGGGCGTGGGACATGGGCGGCAGCGGCTGGCAACGGGGCGGCCATTGTAGAGCGGAGCCTGCCGCGCTGCCTTGTGGAAGTGCGGCCGGGCGGGGCAAGCTGCCCTCCATCCATCAACAAATGGCAGGGCGACATGGCCGGCAGCAAGCGCAGGGGTTTCCGCAGCGAACACGACAGCATGGGCGAACTGCTGGTGCCGGAGGCGGCGCTGTGGGGCGCACAGACGCAGCGGGCGCTGGCCAACTTCCACATCTCCGGGCGGCCGATGCCGGCGGCGTTCATCCGCGCGCTGGCGCTGGTGAAAGCCTCGGCGGCGCTGGTCAACGGGCACTTGGGGTTGCTGGATGGCAAGCGCGCCGATGCAATAGTTGAAGCCGCCACCGCCGTGGCCGGCGGCGCGCATTCCGAACAGTTCCCGATCGACCGCTACCAGACTGGTTCGGGCACGTCGTCCAACATGAATGCCAACGAGGTGATCGCGCACGTGGCCGGCAAGGCCAGCCGGCTGGCCATCCATCCCAACGATCATGTGAATCTTGGCCAGAGCAGCAACGACACCATTCCCACCGCCCTGCGGGTGATGGCGGTGCGCGAAACCGAAGCCGCGCTGCTGCCGCAGTTGGAGCATCTGCGCAACACCATCGACGCCCAGGCCAAGGCGATCGGCGCGGTGGTGAAGACCGGTCGTACCCACCTGATGGACGCCATGCCGCTGACGTTCGCGCAGGAATTCGGCGCCTGGGAGGCGCAGCTGGCCTCGGCGCAGGCGCGGATCGAGGACAGCCTGAAGCGGGTGGCGCGGCTGCCGATCGGCGGCACCGCCATCGGCACCGGCATCAACGCGCACCCGAAGTTCGGCAAAGCGGTGGCGAAGGCCATGAACGCCGCCACCGGCCTCGGTTTCAGCCAGAATCCCAATACTTTCGAGGGGCTGGCGGCGCAAGATGACCTGGTGGAACTGTCCGGCCAGCTGAGCGTGCTGGCGGTGGCGCTGATGAAGATCGGCAACGACCTGCGCTGGATGAATTCCGGCCCGCTGGCGGGCCTGGGCGAAATCGAATTGCAGGCGCTGCAACCGGGCAGCTCGATCATGCCGGGCAAGGTCAATCCGGTCATTCCCGAGGCGCTGTGCATGGTCTGCGCGCAGGTCATGGGGCTGCATCAGGCCAATACCGTTGCCGGCCAGAGCGGCAATTTCCAGCTCAACGTGATGCTGCCGCTGCTGGCTTGCAATCTGGATGAGGCGATTGGTCTTTTGGCCAGCGCCATGCGTGCGCTGGCCGACGATGCCATCGCCACCCTGAAGATCCGCCGCGACGTGGTGGCGCAGGCGCTGGAGCGCAATCCCATCCTGGTGACGGCGCTCAACCCGGTGATCGGCTATGAAATGGCCGCGAAGATCGCCAAGCGCGCCTACGCGGAAAACCGTCCGGTGCTGGAAGTGGCGCTCGAAGACAGCGGCTTGACCGAAAAGCAGCTGCGCAAGCTGCTGGACCCGGCGGCACTGACCAAGGGCGGGATCAAGGGCTGAGCGCGCGCCACTGGCGCACGGAGCCGCGGAATCGAAGCGATCGCTAGTTGCCGTCGGGATTGAACACGATCGGCACCGACACCTCGGCCGCCACCGGCTTGCCGTTGCGGGTGGCCGGCTGGAAGCGCCAGCGGCGCACCGCCTCCAGCGCGGCGCGGTCGAGATGGCGGTTGCCGCTGCTGTCGGTCAGCTCCTGCCGTTCCACGCTGCCATCGGCCGCCACCGTCACGGTGATCCGCACGGTGCCGCCGGCGCCCATGCGCAGCGCTTCGCGCGGGTAGCGCGGGGCAGGGGTGGACAGCGGCTGTGGCTGGGCGCGGTCGCCGGGCGCCGGGGCGGCCTGCGCCACGGGCGGCGGTGCCGGGCGCACGGGTGCTTCGATGATCCGCGGCTGGTCGCTGGCCGGGACTGCGACCGGGTCGGTGACGCCGTCGCGGCCAACCGTGCGCAGGCCGCTGGCGTTGCCATCGCCGCCGTCGCTGCCGGCCAGATCCGGCGGCAGCGGAACCGGCAGGGCGTCGGACTGGCCGGCGGCCGCCTCGGTGCCGTCGGCCTTGTAGAAGTCGTAGTTGCGGCGTGAATTCAGCCAGACCAGCAGGAACAGCAGCAGGCCGACGCCGAAGGCGATGGCCAGGCGGATCGCCAGCTGGGGCGGCAGCAGCGGCTTGCGCTGCGGGAGCTGCGGGTCGGACGCGGACATGGCCGCATTCTTGCACAGCCGCCGCACCGCGCTTTCATCGCGGGCGCGCTCGGCGATAATGCGCGTTCACCTTGCACCGCGAACCTCCCATGCTCGATCCCGCCCTGCTGCGCTCCAATCCTGCCGACCTTGCCGAACGCCTGCGCACCAGCCGCGGCTTCGAACTCGACGTCGCCCGCATCGAAGCGCTGGAAGCCAGCCGCAAGCAGATCCAGATCCGCACCCAGGAGCTGCAGAACCTGCGCAATACCCGCAGCAAGCAGATCGGCATGCTCAAGGCCAAGGGCGAGGATGTGGCGCCGGTGATGGCGGAAGTGGCTGGCTTCGGCGAAGAGCTGAAGGCTTCCGAAGTGGAGTTGGAGCGTATCCGCGGCGAGATCGAAGCCATCGCCTCCGGCATTCCCAACCTGCCCGACGCCAGCGTGCCGCTGGGCGGCGGCGAGGCCGACAACGTCGAGCAGCACTGCTGGGGCACTCCGCGCAGCTTCGATTTCGCGGTCAAGGATCACGTCGAGCTGGGCGCGCGCCACGGCTGGCTGGACGGCGAGACCGCGGCCAAGCTGTCCGGCTCGCGCTTCACCGTGCTGCGCGGCCAGCTGGCCCGCCTGCACCGCGCGCTGGCGCAGTTCATGCTGGACCTGCACACCGGCGAGCACGGTTACGAGGAAACCAACGTCCCGGTGATCGTCAACGCCGAGTCGATGAGCGGCACCGGGCAATTGCCCAAGTTCGAAGAGGACCTGTTTTCCACCCAGCTGGGTGAACACAAGCGCTACCTGATCCCGACCAGCGAAGTGCCGCTGACCAATATCGTCCGCGACGAGATCCTCGATGCCGATCGACTGCCGCTGCGGATGACCGCGCATTCGATGTGCTTCCGCTCCGAAGCCGGTAGCGGTGGTCGCGACGTGCGCGGGATGATCCGCCAGCACCAGTTCGAAAAGGTCGAACTGGTCAGTATTGCCAGGCCCGAGGAATCCGACGCCGAGCACCTGCGCATGACCCGCTGTGCCGAAACCGTCCTGGAGAGACTGGGCCTGCCGTACCGCAAGGTGCTGCTGTGCACCGGCGACATGGGCTTCGGCGCCACCAAGACGTTCGACCTGGAAGTCTGGCTGCCTTCGCAGGACACCTATCGCGAGATTTCCTCCTGCTCCAACTGCGGCGATTTCCAGGCCCGCCGCATGCAGGCGCGCTGGCGCAACCCGGCCACCGGCAAGCCCGAGCTGGTGCACACGCTCAATGGTTCCGGCGTGGCGGTGGGGCGCGCGCTGATCGCGGTGATGGAGAATTACCAGAACGCCGACGGCAGCATCGACGTGCCCGAAGTGCTGCGCCCGTACATGGGTGGGGCCGAACGGATCGGTTGAGCGCGCCGATATGTGTCGACGAAAACGGGTCCGCGGGGACCCGTTTTCGTGAGAAGCAATTGAAATCGCAGGCGCGTACTGCGGGCCAGGGCGGTGTGCGACTCTCGGCGGCATGGATGCCGCCGAGAAGCCACCATGGATGGATTCACGGCGTGTCGCGCAGCGTCCTGGCCCGCAGTGCGCGCCTGCGAATACCCGCGAAACGCTCAGGCCGCCAGCGCCTGCGCTTCGCCGATGCGGGCGTGCGCCGCGGCGATTGCGTCGCTGCGCATTTCCGGCGAAACGGCCAGGCCTTCGGCGGTGATGAAGCTGACGTCGTTAATGCCGAAGAAACCGAACACCTGGCGCAGGTAGGGCTCGATGAAATTGCGCCCTTCCTCCAGCGGATACAGCCCGCCGTAGGTGCCGGCCACGATGACTTTCTTGCCGCCGGCCAGCCCGACCGGGCCGGCTTCGGTGTAGCGGAAGGTCTGCCCGGCAACCGCCACCCGGTCGATCCACGCCTTGAGCTGGCTGGGGATGCCGAAGTTGTACATCGGCACGCCGATGACCACCACGTCGGCGGCCAGGAACTCGTCCAGCGCGCGCTGGGCGCGGGCGGCCTGCACGGCGTCCGCCTTGGCGAGGCTGGCGCCATCGAGATGGGGCAGGGCGTGGCTGCCGGCCAGGTCGCGGTGGATCACCTCGATGCCGGCCACGTCGCGCTGCCAGCGGGCCACGATGGCGGCGGACAGCTCGCGGCTGGCGGAGTTTTCAGCGAGGATGCTGGAATCAAGATGCAGCAGTTTCATGGTGTGCGATCCCTGTGGGTGCGGCGAGCCGCGATGGGATCAATGTAGATTGTTGCTTTTTTGGGATAAAGTTAGTCAAATGCTACTTTACGTTCCATATTTGGAATTACCCTGATGCAGGATCTCAACGATCTCTACTACTTCGCCGCGGTGGTCGACCACGGCGGATTCGCCGCTGCCGAACGCGCGCTGGGCATCCCCAAGTCGCGCCTGAGTCGGCGCATCAGCGCGCTGGAGGCCGAACTCGGCGTGCGCCTGCTGCAGCGTTCCACCCGCCGTTTCGCGGTCACCGATGTCGGCACCAGCGTGCATCGCCACGCGCAGTCGATGCTGGCCGAAGCGCAGGCCGCGCGCGAGGCGGTGGACCGGCTCAGCGCCGAGCCGCGCGGCAGCGTGCGGGTCAGCGTGCCGGTGTCGATGGCGCAGCAGCAGATGCCCAAGCTGCTGCCGGAGTTCATGGCCCTGCATCCGAAGGTGCGGGTGCTGCTGACCGTCAGCAACCGCCGCATCGACGTCATCAACGAAGGCGTGGACGTGGCCATCCGCGTGCGCAGCAAGCTGGACGAGGACGGCAGCCTGGTCATGCGCAGCTTCGGCCAGATCCAGGAGCTGCTGGTCGCCAGCCCGAAATACCTGGACCGCGCCGGTCGCCCGCGCACGCCGGAGGAACTGGCCGACCACGTTACCCTGAGCGTGAGCGAGGACGAGGCGCGGCAGCGCTGGGAGCTGCACGGCCCCAATGGGGAGGTGCGCCGCATCGAGCTGCAGCCGCGCGTCACCGGCTTCGATTTCCCGATGATGCAGGCGATGGCGGAAGGTGGCGTGGGCATCACGTTGCTGCCGGAAACCATCTGCGCCGAGGCGGTGCGCAGCGGCGCGCTGGAAGTGGTGCTGCCGGACTGGCGACTGCCGCAAGGCATCGCGCACGCGGTGTTCGCCTCGCGTCGCGGCATGCTGCCGGCGGTGCGGGTGTTCATCGATTTCCTCGCCCAGAAATTGCCGAAGATGCTGGAGGAAGCACGGCTGGAATGCAGCGACCCGGAATGCCTGAAGGCGAAGGCGAAAGCGCGTGCGGGTGGGAAGGCCAAGGCGGCGTAGGGGTGGCGGAAGCGGTGTCTGCCTGACTAGCGTTTTTCCGAGTCCGTGCCCGTCCGCGCATCCTGCCTGAAAGCCGCATTGCAGCTAGCTTTCCTGCGAAACCCGTCCACAACCGTCCTTTTCCGTCCGTCCGTGACCGGCGCATTTTGTATGGGCTGAAGTATGGGCTAGAGTATGGGCGGGCACGGGGCGGAGGCTGTCATGGGTAAGCTGGTTGCAAAGCATCTGGGCAAGCTGCCGGAGGGGATGCACAACGATGGCGACGGGCTTTACCTGAATGTCCGCCCGAGCGGTTCGCGTTCGTGGATCTTCCGCTACCGCGACCGCGTGACCGGCAAGCTGCGCGACAAGGGGCTAGGGGCGTTCCCTGCTGTCACGCTGGCCGATGCCCGCGTTGAGGTCGGCAAGGCGCGCGACGGCCTAAGAAATGGCCTAGACCCGATTCAGGCGAAGCGCGACGCGGATCAGGCGAAGCGCGAGGCCGATCTGGCGGCCAAGCTGGAGCGGGCGAAGCAAAAGACGTTTTTGGAGTGCCGGGACGCGTTTATCAGCGCGCACCGTGCGGGCTGGCGCAACGCCAAGCATGCGCAGCAGTGGGGAAACACGCTGGACGCCCACGCGGCCGACCTGCTGCCGCTGCCAGTGCAGGCAATCGACACGGCGCTAGTGCTGGGCGCGCTGGAACCCATTTGGACGACAAAGACGGAAACGGCAACCCGCGTCCGGCAACGCATCGAGGCCGTGCTGGACTGGGCCGCAGCGCGCGGCTATCGCAAGGGCGACAATCCCGCCCGCTGGCGCGGACACTTGGAAAACCTGCTGCCGGAAGCCAACAAGGTGAGGCAGAGGGTGCCGCGCGCTGCATTGCCTTATGCCGACATGGGGACATTCTGGCGCGAGCTTGTCGCCGTCGACACGCTGGCAAGCAAGGCGCTACGGCTGCAAATCTTGGCCGCTGTCCGGCCAAGTGAGGCGACCGCCGTGCATTGGGATGAAATCGACCTGAGGGCGAAGGTCTGGACGATTCCGGGCGCACGGATGAAGGCGGGCAAGGATCACCGCGTACCGCTGTCGGATGAGCTTATGGCGCTGCTGGAGGCCATGCCGCACCGGGATGGCTGGGTGTTTCCGGGTTCGGGCCGCAAGCCGGGGCCGTTGACCATTGCTGCGACGTTGAAGCTGGTCAAGGAACTGCGGCCGGGACTGACCGCGCACGGCTTCCGGTCGACATTCCGCGACTGGGCCGCCGATCAAACGGGCTACCCGCGCGACGTGGCGGAGATGGCGCTGGCGCATGCGATCCAAGACAAGAGCGAAGCCGCCTACCGCCGTTCCGACATGCTGGAGCGGCGCGCGCGCCTTATGCAGGACTGGGCGACCTATTGCGGCACCCTGCCGGCCGAGGCGGCGAACGTGACGCCGATTCGCAAGCGCAAGGCTTGAAACGGCCGGATGCCTGCCGCATGACGTAAGGAACAACCGCACCTAGCCCGACGGGGCGAAAACGCCGGACACCCTGCCGGCGCTGGTGCGGGGCTTATCAGGGCGCGGGGGTGGGCGATGGCGAAGTTTCTGGGCATCGAGTTTGTTAACGGCAACAAACGGCGCGCGGAGATTGCCGAACGAATCGAATCCGACATGGGTCACATCCGGGGAATTGTCGCGAAGTGGCGATGGGAAGTCGGGGAGGAGGAGCGCGCCGCGCATCTGGAGGGAGTTGAGGCGACCGCTGGCGTTATAGAGGAAATGCGCCGCAGGCTAAGTATCCGCAACCGTTTGGGACATCTAAGTCGGGATCAGCTTTTCAAGTGGGAGGAGGAGTTGGCGGAGATGGGCGCGGCCGTCGAATCGATCCTTCAGCCGTTGCGAGACAAGAAGGCGGCTCGCGGGGCCGTTGAGGCAGTCCAGAGCGAACGCGGCAAGGTTCCCGCCGTTGCGCGCTGGGAACGGCTTAACCCAGTGAAGGAATGGGCTTTCCAGCAGCGGCGAGACAATCCGCCGCCAAAGAGCCGCGCGGCCGTTATCAAAAGCATCCTGCCGGAAGTGAGGGAACGCGCGAGAGCCGAAGGCGAGCCGCTGACTGGAGACGATCTAGCCGTAACCCGCACCGTCACGAAATGGTTTAGGGATGCCGATATCAAATAGGGGCGTATGCACGCATACGCACTGCGCCTGCCCGCATTAGGGCTTATTCCGGCGCTAGGCGAGGCACAAAGTCCGTATCGCCCTGCACAAACCCGCAGGGACGGAAACGGAAACATGCGTACTGAGGCAACCCCGACCTATCGGCCGCTGGTCACGGCCTGCGCGGAGCATGGCATTAGCCGATCCGTGGCGTTCGAGCTTGCGCGATCCGGCAAGCTGGAGACGTTCACCATCGGAACCCGGCGCTATGTGGTGCTGGAGTCCCTGCGGACGCTGCCCGAGCGGCTGGAGCGTGCGGCGTGAGCGGCCATAACGGACGAAACCCGGCTGGCGGGCCGGGTTCCGTGAGTGCATTCGATGGGATCGGGGTGCATGTGCAGGATGCCAGCGCGGAGCCGCTACTGCAACGGCTGGAGCATGTGCAACGGCAGGGCAACGGCTACCGCGCGCGCTGTCCGGCCTGTGGTGGGCAGTCCCGCAAGCTGGCGATTGCCGAACGCGACGGGCGCGTGCTGGTGCATTGCTTCGCAGGCTGTCCGGCGGATGACGTGCTGGGAGCTGTCGGGCTTCGCTGGGCCGACCTGCACCCGCCGCGCCACTGGCCGCAGTCGAGGGAGGAGCGGGAGCGGGCGCGGCT
Organism: Thermomonas fusca DSM 15424; assembly: GCF_000423885.1. Taxonomy (GTDB): domain Bacteria; phylum Pseudomonadota; class Gammaproteobacteria; order Xanthomonadales; family Xanthomonadaceae; genus Thermomonas; species Thermomonas fusca. Next base: position 59,281 of record NZ_AUIV01000026.1, read on the forward strand.
GGCGATCCGGGAGGCGGGCATGGCGTCCGCCGTCGAAGTCCTGGCGCTGGAGGGCGCGGTAATCGAGGCCGCAGGCCGGCAGTTGCAGGGCTGGCAATTCCTGAGCGGTGAGGATGATGCACGCCTGACCGCTGCCGTCGAGCGGGTTTCCAGCGCGCGGGCGATCCTGTCCCGCCCGCAGCAGTGGAGGCCGAGCGCATGAATGCCGTCCTTTCACTGGAGGAGCGCGCGAATAAACTAGTGGCGGAAAATGCCGGGTTCGCGCCTGAGCCGCTGAGGCGTCCGCTACCGCCCGCCGAGCCGTACCCGCTGGAGGCGCTGGGGGACGTGCTGGGCGGGGCTGCAAAGGCGATCCACGCCGTTGTGCAGTCGCCGGCTGGCCTGTGCGGGCAATCCATCCTGTCGGCCGCAAGTCTGGCCGCGCAACCGCACGCCGATGTGGTCATCGATGGCCGGCGCGAGCCGTTGAGCCTGTGGCATGTGACCGTGGGCGATTCCGGCGAACGCAAGAGCGGCGCGGACAGATGGGCATTGCAGGCGCATCGGGACGTTGAGCGATCCGACGCCGACGCATACCGGCAGGCGATGGCATCGCATGAGGTGGCGCTGTCCGCCCACAAGGCCGCCGCGCGCGCTGCGGAGAAAGGCAAGGATGCCGAAGCGATCCGGGCAAGCCTGCACAAGCTGGGGCCGCCGCCCGAGTCGCCGCTGTCGCCGCTGCTGCTGGTGCCCGAGGCAACGCTGGAGGGGCTGCACAAGCTGTACCAGTCCGGCCGGCCGAGCTTGGGGCTATTCAATGATGATGCCGGCGATTTTCTGGACGGCCACGCCATGAGCCGGGATAACCGCACGAAATCAGCGGCCGGTTTCTCAAAGCTTTGGGATAGCGGGGAGTTTGCCCGCATCCGCGCCGGGGACGGGGCCGCGAAGTTTTACGGCCGCAGGCTGGCGATGCACGTCATGGTGCAGCCCGTCATTGCCGAGCGGGTGCTGTCGGATGACGTGCTGACGGGGCAAGGCTTCCTGCCGCGTTGCCTTGTCGCATGGCCCGCGTCGACGGTGGGGACGCGGAGCTATTGCGACGCCGACCTGAGCCGCGATCCGGCATTGGCCCGCTACTGGTCACGGATGCGCGACCTGCTGACTGCACCCATGCCGCTGCGGGAGGGCTCTAGGAACGAACTGGAGCCGCGCGCGCTGCCACTGGCACCGGACGCTAAGGCGCTATGGGTGGGCGTCCATAACGCGATTGAGGCCGACATGGCCGGCGAGTTTGCCAGCGTCCGCGCGTGGGCATCGAAAGCCGCTTCACAGGTGGCACGCATCGCAGGGGTGCTAACGCTGGTGGAGGAACCCGACGCGACCGCGATCCGAGCGGAGACGGTCGGACGGGCCGCGCTGCTGGCGATGTATCACCTGCGGGAAGCTGCCCGCATCGCTGGTACTGCATCCGTGCCGGCGAAGGTGAAGCATGCCGAGGCGCTGCTGTCATGGTGCCGGGAGACGGGGCGGACGCTACTGCATAGCCGGGACGCGCTGCGGAATGGCCCGAACTGCATCCGCACGAATGAGGCATTCACCGCCGCAGTGGAGGCGCTGGAGGTTGCAGGCTGGGCGACGTTTGCCGAGGGCGGCGCAGTGCTGGAGGGCAGGCGGTGCGCCCGTGTTTGGCGGGTGCTGGTCGGGGAGCCGGATTAATGGGCGCGCTGTCCGAACTGCTGCAAAACGGCGCGGGAGTGGTTGCGACTCTTGCGACTCCTGCGACACAACCGTCCGCAGGCGTCCGAGTGTCGCAAGTGTCGCAAGTGTCGCAAGGGTGCGAGCCTGAAATCCGCGCACACCTGCTGCACCTGGCCGAGTCCGAAGGGGTGGACGCTGCCCACGTTCACCGATTGCACGCCGATGACGTGACCGCCTGTGCGGGGCAACCCGACAAGACGCTGAGGGCATACCTGCGCGGGCTGGTGCTGGGCGCTGGCATGGATGCCGGCCACGTGCCGCCGGGGTGGACTACGGCGGCGCATTGCGAGGGGTGCGGCCCTGTCTGGTTGTGGCCGGATGCAGCGCGCGTCCGGGCTTGCCCGTGGTGTTTCAGGCGCAAGGCCGGGAAGGCGATCCCGCGCCCGCAGGTTCAATGCCGGGACTGTCGACACTTCCTGCCTAACGCCATGAACCCGGCGGCCGGCGGTGGCGCCTGTGCCGCAGGACGTGCGGGGCACTGGCCGATGCAGCGGCACCGATGCGATGCCATGCGGCCCTGAGCGAAAGGAGGATGGGCCGGCACGTCCGGCCCTTGTCCATTGCAAAGAACAACCCGAAGCAATGGGCGTTTCGCCGTGAGGCTGGGGTTTTTTGACACGGTAAAAGGGCTGGCCTGCGGGCTGGCCCTTTTCCTTTGCACAAAGTGTGCTGGTTTGCGCCTGCGGAGTTTTTGGACGCCCTAAAAAGGCCCGCCGCCCCTAAAGTAGGGCCGAATAGATGATGCCGGCAGGGCCGCTATCCCTGCGACCCGCGTGCACGTGGATGACCTTGCGGCGTTGCACGTTGCCAGCCCGGACAGGTTGCACCTGAGAACAGGGCGAAACAGTCGGCGGATGCCGTGCGCTGGGGTAGGCATTCCCTGACACTGAGCGTGCCGCGCGAGGGCCGGCGGATTGAAAAAGAATCAAGGCAATCAAAGTGCCGGCGACCGTTTGCCGAACGCGGCCTTGTGCGATTCGTCCATGCGCGCGCTGGAGCTGGCAAGGCGGCTGGGGCTGCTAGCCGGAGACAAGACGGGGACGCGCGCGCGCGAGGGGGGCGGCTCTGAAGTCTGGCCGATCCATTGGCCACCGCGCCCGTCACTTGCTTCCG
>NZ_KE384103.1:0-50844 GCF_000423885.1 Thermomonas fusca DSM 15424
CCCCGAAGCCAACCTTGAGCGCTTCGATGTCCAGGTGCGCTTCAGCCAGCAGCCGCTTCAGGCGGTTGTTCTCAGACTCCAGCTCCTTCAGACGCTTGGCGTCTTCGGCCTCCATGCCGCCGTACTTGGCCCGCCAGGCGTAGAAGCTGGCCGGGCTGAAGCCGTGCTGCCGGCCCATCTCCGATACCGCCATGCCGGCCTCGGCCTGCTTGATGAAGCCGATGATCTGTTCCGTGGTGAAGCGACTCTTGCGCATGTCCGTCCTCTCTGGATGACGGACTCTACCTAGCTTCGAGTGGTACGGCTCAGTGGGGGCAGGTCACATGGACGACAGGCTGCGCCCTGACGTCCTTGTCTGGAGGATATTTCCAACTTCCAAGGCAAGCGGTTCTGCGCGCCTCAATCCAGCCTGAAATCCGCATTCGGCAATCATGCGGTTACGCACTTCTGCGTGATTGAGGTCGCGTCTAGAGGCGTCGATGATCTTGCCTCCGTGGACCAAAGGAGGGCCGATGCAGTCGAAGATCTGGCGCAGTTCCCCCATTGGGATGGGGCGCACCTTACGGTCAAGCGGCGGTGGCCTCGGCATTCCCTTCGGCTGGAGCTGCGGATTCATTCTCCTGGCTTCCAGCTCCCTGGCTTCTTCAACCTCGGCCAGGCTTGACCTGGTCTGACCATTGAGATGAGCCCAAGTGAAGAAGCTCTTGATCGTGCTCAATCGCCTGATGATCGTCTTATCTGCATACGCCATCCCAGTCGCAGGGGAGGGCTGTTCGATCATGGTGTCCAGGTAGGCGAGAAGGATGTCTTCGTTGGCGTCCTGCCAGACTATTTTCATTGCATCCAGGAATGCAAAGAAGTCTCGCAGGTCGGACGTCCATGCTTCCACCGTCTTGATGCTCTTGTGGAGTCTCAGATGCCTCGATGAGCGAGTGAATGCCTTGTCTGCCAAGAACTCCAAGAAAGGCTCGAACGGAAGGCTCGTCGCACTGCTGACAAGAAAGTTCGTTCCTGCAGGGAGCTGCGCAACATTGATACTCGGGAAATCGGCAACGACATGTTCTGGCGGCGCAGCCCTCTGGATCTCAAGCCTGTAAGGCTTGAACTGCTCTTGATTACCGGGGTCCCCTTGTTCTTGCCTGCGTCTTGTATCGCGCACTTCAACCACTCCCTTCTCCAGCAGTGGATGTACTGTTCACGAGATCACGGACCCGATCTTCTTATTATGTTCACAGAAAAGCAACCTTACGTCATATGAATCAATAGCTTATCGGATCAGAACGGTGAACATACTACCAGGCCGTCAGACCGTGTTCGCATCCACGATAGGGGTTCACCGACTGCGAGAACCCGATGTCCGGCGAACTGTTGCGGCTGATGATGCTGCGCGCGCGCTCGCTGGTGACCTGGGTGCGCGGTGCCGGTGCTTCCTCCAGTGCTTCATACACCGAACCCCAGCCATCGTCGTCGTAACGCAGCGCGCGCTTCTCGAAACGACCTGCAGGCGCCGAGACAGCGCCGCGCCCCTTGTGCGGTGCCATCGCTCGGCGCGCATCGTCGTCGGGATGGGACGGGGCGGATGAAATCTGCATCCACCCAGCCTACCCTGTGGCGGTCGCAACCCCCGCGACGCAGGAGAACGCCGTGACCGCATTGATCGACGCCTGGGATGCGCTGTGGGCGATTCCCCACATCCGCGCCTGGCTGACCGCGGGCTGGGCGCTGTACCTGGTCTGGCTGGGCAGCTGGATCGTGCTGCAGAAGCGCGAGCCGGCGGCGACCCTGAGCTGGCTGATCAGCCTGGCGGCGCTGCCCTACATCGGTTTCGCGATCTATTACATCCTCGGCCCGCAGCGGATCGTCCGCCACCGCGCCCGCCGCAAGCGCCACCATGCCCATCTGCCGACCGAGGCCGAAGGCCCCGGCGACGAGAGCCTGGAGCTGCGTGCGCTGGCGCATGCCACCAGCGGGCTTGCGCCCAGCACCGCGCATGACGTGCGCCTGCTGGTCGACGGCGGCAGCAAGTATCCGGCGCTGCTGGAAGCAATCGCGCAGGCGCGCGACCACGTCCATCTGGAGTACTACATCTACAACCCGGACCGCACCGGCACGGCGCTGCGCGACGCATTGGTGGAACGTGCGCGCGCCGGCGTCAAGGTGCGGCTGCTGGTCGACGCGATGGGCTCGATGCAGTGCCGCAAGCGCTTCTTTGATCCGCTGATCGAAGCCGGCGGCGAGCTGGCCTGGTTTCACCCGGCGCGGCTGTGGCTGCCGTGGAAGCGCCCGTGGCTGAACCTGCGCACCCACCGCAAGATCGTGGTGATCGACGGCCGGGTCGGCTTCCTCGGTGGCATCAACATCACCGACGAGGAGGACGAGCGCCTGCGCGACGATGCCTACCGCGACCTGCACCTGCGCGTCGAAGGCGACATCGTGCGTTCGCTGCAGGAGGTGTTCGTCGAGGACTGGGCCTATGCCACCGAGCGCAAGGATTTCATCGGTGACGTCGTGCAGGCGATGCCGGCGCCGCAGCCAGGCCCAATCCACGCCCAGCTGTTGGTTTCCGGCCCCGATTCGCCGTGGGAGGCGATTCACCGCACCCACGTCGGCGCCATCCATTCGGCAACCCGACGGATCTGGCTGACCACGCCGTACTTCGTGCCCGGCGAGGCAGCGATGATGGCGCTGACCTCGGCCGCGCTTGGCGGCCTGGACGTGCGTCTGCTGTTGCCGCAGATGAGCGACAGCCGGCTTGTCACCTGGTGCGTGCGCTCCTACTACGACGATCTGCTGGCGGCCGGGGTGAAGGTCTACGAGTACGGCCCACGCATGCTGCACAGCAAATCGCTGCTGGTCGACGACCGGCTGGTGATCATCGGCAGCGCCAACTTCGACCACCGCAGCTTCCGCCTCAACTTCGAATCGTCGCTGCTGATCGATGATGCCGGCGTCGCCAACGCGCTGGCCCTGCTGATCGAACGCGAGTTCGCCTCGGCGCCGCGGGTGCGCCCTGATCGCCCGCGGCCGCTGCTCACGGCGCGTCTGCCGGAGGCGCTGGCAAGACTGATGGCGCCCCTGTTGTGACCGTCGCGGCGGCGTAAACTTCGCCCACCCGACCCGGAGCCGCACGCATGCACTGGTTGTTCCTGCTCCTCGCCGTTGCCGCCATGGCACTGGCGTTCCTGACCACCTCCATGGCGGCGCTGGCCGGCTGCCTGCTGGCAGCGCTTGTCCTGTTCGTCGCCTGGGTGCTGGGCCTGTATCAGGCGCGCGTCGCCGGCAGCGATCGCGATGCGACCATGATGGTCGACCCGGCCGAACTGCGCCGGTTGCGCGAGCTGGCCCAAGCGCGCAAACAGGAGCGCGACGACGCTGGCGACGCGCCATGACCGCGCTCAGCGTCAACCTCAACAAGATCGCGGTGCTGCGCAACTCGCGCGGCGGCGGCGAACCCGACGTGCTTGCCGCCGGCGTGGCCTGCCTCGATGCCGGCGCCCACGGCCTGACCGTGCATCCACGGCCCGATGCGCGTCATATCCGTAGCGACGATGTGTACGCGCTCGGCGCGCTGTGCACTGCGCGCGGGGTCGAATTCAACGTCGAAGGCAACCCGTTTGCACCGCCGCGCGTCGGTTATCCGGGCCTGCTGGCATTGTGCGATGCGGTGCGGCCGGCCCAAGTCACCCTGGTGCCCGATGGCGACGGCCAGCTCACTTCCGACCACGGCTTCGATTTCGACCGCGACGGCGAATCGCTGCGCCCGCTCATCGCCGCGTTCAAGACATTGGGTTGCCGGGTCAGCGTGTTCGTCGACGTCGGCGGTCCGGATGTGGCGCAGGCCGCCGAGCTGGGCGCGAATCGGGTGGAACTCTACACCGGCCCCTATGCCGAAGCCTTCGCCGCCGGCGATGCCGATGCGGCGCTGCGCTTGGCCGCCGCAACCGCGCGCACCGCACAGGCCGCCGGCCTGCAGGTCAACGCCGGCCACGACCTCAACCAGGCCAATCTGGGCCGTTTCCTCGCCGATGTGCCCGACGTCCGCGAGGTGTCGATCGGCCATGCGCTGATTGGCGAAGCGCTGTACGCCGGCCTCGCCGCGACCGTGCGCGCCTATCGACACATCGTCGATTCGGTTTCGTAGCAGGGGCTTCAGGTAAAAAAAAACGCCGCCCAATCGGGCGGCGTTTCGTCATCCACGACGTGCCCCGGAAGCCGGGGCTGAATGTTTATTTCTGGACGAAGCCGATCTTGATCATGTCGGCGTTCTTCGCGGCTGCCAGCACCTGGGCCAGCACGCCGTATTCCGCCGATTCATTGGTGTCGATCTGCAGCTCGGGCTGGTTGCTCGGATCACGGGCGACTTCCTCGTCCATCATCCGCTCCAGCGCCGAAACGGCGACCGGCGAGTTGTTCCAGAACACCTGGCCAGAGGCGTCGATCCGCAGTTCGATCGGATCCGGCGGCTCCTTCGGGTTTTCCGGCGGCTTTTCCGTCTTCTGTGGCAGATCCACGTCCACCGGCACCGACTGGATCGGCATGGTGACCATGAAGATGATCAGCAGCACAAGCATCACGTCGATCAACGGGGTGACGTTGATGTCCGCCATGGCACCTGCGCTGGCTTTGGCAAAGGCCATCGTGCGTTCTCCTTACTACCCTTTCTTCGGCGGCGTGGTGACGAAGCCGACCTTGGCCATGCCCTGCGCCTGCGCGATCTTGACGACTTCGTTGATCAGCCGGTACGGGGTGGTCTTGTCGCCACGGATCTGCACCGGTGGCTGCGGGGTCTTCTGGGCCTCGACCGACAGGCGGCTTTCGATCGCCTGCCGGGTCGCCGGCTCATCGTTGAGGAAGAGCTCGCCCGCCTCGGTCACCGTGATGGTCACCGGCGGGATCTGCTGCTTCTTCTCTTCCTTCTTCTGGACCACCGCCTGCGGCAGCTGCACCTTGACCTTGTGGTTCATCAGCGGCGTGGTGATCATGAAGATGATCAGCAGCACCAACATCACGTCCACCAGGGGCGTGACGTTGATTTCGGCCATCGGCGCGCCGTCTTCCTTGTTACCGACACTTGCTGCCATGGTCAGGGGCCTCCGTCAGGTTCCAGTGGCCAAAAATCAGCGCTTGCCGGCCGCGTCGCCGACGCGAGCGCCGGTGGCGAAGAAGTCGTGCAGGTCGTGGGCGAAGGTGTCGAACTGGTTGTTGGTGATCCGGTTCGCGCGCACGAAGGCGTTGTACGCCAGCAGTGCCGGAATCGCCACGAACAAGCCGAGTGCGGTCATGATCAGCGCCTCGCCCACCGGGCCGGCCACTGCCGAGATCGACGCATCGCCCGACGAGCCGATCGCGATCAGCGCGTGGTAGATGCCCCACACGGTGCCGAGCAGGCCGACGAACGGGGCCGACGAACCGGTGGTGGCAAGCACGGTCAGACCGGCTTCCAGGTTCAGCGACTCGCGGGTCACGGCCTGGCGCAGGGCGCGGTCGACGAACTCGGAGCGGTTCAGCGACTCGGCCAGCTTGGAACCGTCGTGGCGCTGGTGGTGCGCGGCAGCCTGGGCGGCATCCAGCGCGATCTTGGAGAACGGCTCCGACTTCGGCTGTTCTTCCATGTAACGGATCGCGTCCTGGGCGTTGGTGGTCTCCCAGAAGGTGCTGACCACGCGTTCGGCGCGGCCACGCAGGCGAATGTTCTTGATGAAGTTGATGATGATCCAGTACCAGGACATCACCGACATGATGCTCAAGGTGAGGAACACGATCCAGCCGACTGCGTCGAAGTTCTGGATCAGGCTTTCAAAGCCCATCTGCTGGAGCGCGGCGGCGTTGTTGCCTCCGGCGGCGGCAGGTGCGGCGGCAGCAGTTTCTTGCAACATACGCTTACCCTTGGATGTCGTGGATGAAGTTGTTCAGAGCTAGATGAAGCGATTGCGTTGGAACGGGTGGTGCGGAACAGCAGTTACATCTTGAATTCGACCGGGACGCGAACGCGGCTGGCGATCTTCTGCCCGTTCCTGACTTCCGGGTTGAAGCGCCAGCGCTTGGCCGCGGTGATCGCGGCGCGATCGAGATTGCGGTTGCCGCTGGAGCGTTCGACCTCGACGTCGAGCACGCCGCCACTGGAATCGATGCTGACAATCAGGACGGTGGTGCCTTGGATGCCCCGGCGCATTTCTTCCGGTGGATACTTCGGCGGATTCATCGCCCGCGAGGAAGCATCCACGCTGGAACCGATGTCCGGCACCGAGGCCGGCGGCGACGGCGGCGACGGCGGCGGCGCGGCGACGTCGACGGCGCGCGATTCGCTCAGCACCACCGGCGGGTCATCCGGCGGCGGCGGGATCGGGCTCGGGCGCGGCGGCGACAACGTCTTCGGCGGCGTGGTCAGCGGCTTGGGTTGTTCCGGCGGCGGCGGCGGCGGCGGTGGCGGTTCGATGAAGGTGACGCTCACCACATCGTCCTTCTCCACGTCCTGGGCCGGGGGCGACAGCGGTGCCAGCAGCATCAGCAGCGCTGCGGCATGCAGGGCGATGGCGAAGCTGAAGCCGGCGATGCGCGGCCAGCTCAGGCCGCCATCGCGGTTGTCATTCTTCTCGATGTGGGCGAGATCTTCCGTCATGCGCACGGCTCTGGAGTGGAGGGCCCCGTTCGGTTGGACCGGGGCGGATTACGGTGCGACCTTTATGGCCGCAGGAATCCCGTAGTTTATACCAGCAGACACGACTTGTTCCAAGCATTGTCTGTGGTGTAGGGCGAAAACTGCGCGGTGCGTCTCAACGCGCGAGGATGCGTTTGGCATCTTCCGGCTTCTTGACGCCCTTTTCCAACGCCTGCTTGGCGGCTGCCTTTGCCTCCGCCTTGCGCTCTGCGTAGTCCAGCACCTTGGCGAGATTGAGATAGGCCTCGCCATCGGCCGCCATCGGCGCCGCGCGCTTGTACAGCTCGATCGCCAGCGGGATCTTGTCGTCCATGTAGGCGTTCTGCGCGAGGACCTGGTAGTCGCGAGCAAGGTCCGCGTCGGCCTGCAGGACGCCCTTGGCCACGCCATCGTCGATGACCTTCTTGGCGTCGTCCCAACGCTGGGCATTCATGTAGCCGATGTACAGCGCGCGGATCTCGCGCTTCTCGGTCAGCATGCCACGCTTGTACGCAGCTTCCAGCAGGACGTTGGCTTCGTCGAATTTGTCGCCATTCTGCAGCGCGGCGACGGCGTTCATCAGCAGCCGCTTGTCATCCGGGTTCTTGGCAAGCAGGTCCTTGTAGATCGCGGCGGCTTCTTCGTGGCGGTCCAGGTTGCCAAGCAGGCCGGCGCGCAGGGCGAGGTGGTCCTTCTTGTCGGACTTGGTTTCGGCCAGGAACTTCTCCAGCATGGCCAGCGCCTCGGCGAACTTGTCCTCGCCGTACTGAATCACCACCATGTTGTACATGGTGGAGTAGTGACCGTCGTTCTCCAGACCATTGGCAGCGACCGCCTTGGCGAAGAACTCGCCCGCCTTGGCCTGGTCATCCATGTTGGCAGCGGCATTGCCCGCCATCGAATAGGCGAACGACTTCTCGTACGCGTTCGCGGCCGGCATCGCCGCGACTTCCTCGGCCTTGGCGATCACGCCTGCCCAGTCGTCCTTTTCGTAATGCGCCTGCAGTTCCTGCAGATGTTTGATCAGCTTGGGCGACGCCTTGGCTTCCGGCGACTGACGGGTTGCGTTCGGGTACAGCGCCGGCTTGGCCTCTTCCGCCTTCTGCTGACCCTTGCCAAGTTCAGCGCGCCTCCGAGCGCGTTCTTCCTGCTTGCTCATCGTCTGCGACTGCGGTTCGGCATGAACGAAAGGCGCCAGCACCAGCATGCCGAGGGCGGCGGACAGGGCAACGGCAAACGGACGGTGGTGAGACTTGGACATGGGGGCATTCCTCGATGGCAAGGTGCCGCGGCAGGCGCGGCCAGGTGCGGAAACGTAGCAGAAAGTCGCTGCGCCTTCCTGTGCCGGAGGACGGCAGGTCAGCGGAAAGTCAGCGGCAGCGCGGAGTTTGCCCCTTGTTGCGCGCCGCCTGCATGACCGGCGTCAACCCGGCCGCACGCGCCTGCAATTCGCGGAGGCGGGAAGCGGGGTCGGGATGGGTGGACAGCCACTGCGGTGGCCGGCCGCCGCCGGCTGCCGCCATGTTGCGCCACAACGACACTGCGCCCTCGGGGTCGAACCCGGCCTTGGCCATGAGCTCCTGGCCCACGACGTCGGCCTCGGACTCCTGGACGCGCGAATTCGGCAGCAGGAAGGTGCCCTGCAACAACGCACCGCCAAGCTGGCCGGTGGTCTGCTGCGCCGCCTCGCCGTAACGGGAGCCGGCCAGCGCGCCGGCCACCCCCAGCCCAGTCTGCGCGTAGACCTGCCGGGTGATGCGTTCGTCGTGGTGGCGGGCCATCACGTGACCGATCTCGTGGGCAATCACCGCGGCCAATTGGTCCTGGTTGGTGGCGACCTTGAAAATGCCGGTGTAGACGCCGATCTTGCCGCCGGGCAGTGCCCAGGCGTTGGCTTCGTTGTTGTCGAACAGCGCGTATTCCCAGCGCACGCCGCTCCATGGCGCCGGCAGCTGGGCGGTGACGGCGCGCACCACGCAGCCGACGTAGGCGTTCTTCGCGGCATCCCGGCTCAGCGGCGTCGATGCCTTGGCCTGGGCGAACGCCTGCAGGCCCAGCTGGTCCAGCTGCGCCTGCGACACCGCGCCCACGTATTGGGTGCGCCCTGTCGGCGAGGTGGTGGTGGCGCAGGCCGCAACCGACAGCGCGGTGGCGACACCCAGTGCAATTGCCTTGGTGTTCATGTCGATCTCCGATCAGGGCCAGGATCGCCGTTGTAGGCCGCAGGGCCTGAACGCGGTGTCAATCCGGCGCGCCCGATCAAACGTCGAGATTGGCCACCTTCAACGCGTTGTCCTCGATGAATGCACGGCGCGGTTCGACCACATCACCCATCAGGGTACTGAAGATGGTGTCGGCGGCTACCGCGTCTTCCAGCCGCACCTGCAGCAGGCGGCGGGTGTCCGGATTCACGGTGGTGTCCCACAGCTGCTCCGGGTTCATTTCGCCCAAACCCTTGAAGCGCTGGATCTGGCGGCCCTTCTTCGCCTCCTCCAGCAGCCAGGCCTGGGCATCGGCGAAGCGCGCGATCGGCTGCGACTTGCTGCCGCGGACGATCCTCGCGCCGTCGCGCACCAGACCATGCAGCTTGGCGGCGGCTTCGCGCAGCGGCCGCAATTCGCCGTGTTCGAACAGCGACTGCGGCAACACCTGGATCAGTTCCTCGCCCATGTGGCTGCGGGTCACCAGCAGCGCGGCAGGACGGCCCTCTTCCGCGGTCTGCCAGCGCAGCGCGTAGCGCGGCTTGCCCAGTCCGCTCTGGTTGAGGCGCCCGGCCAGCGCGGTGAGCGCCGCGGACAGATCTCCGTGCGCCGCCACCGAAGCGGCATCCAGCGGCACGAAATCGATCAGGGCCTCCAGCACGCCCGGATCGAAGCGGTGGGCGTTGCGGGCAATCGCTTCCCTGGCCTTGGCGTAGGCCAGCAGCAGGCCCTCCAGCGCGGCACCATCGATGGCCGGCTCGGCCTCGGCCGGCACGAGCCCAGCGCCTTCCACCGCGCTGCCGGCGAGGTAGGCGTCCAACGCGGCATCGTCCTTCAGGTACAGCTCGTTCTTGCCCTGCTTGATCTTGTACAGCGGCGGCAGCCCGATGTAGATGTGGCCGCGGTCGATCAGCTCCGGCATCTGCCGGTAGAAGAAAGTCAGCAGCAGGGTGCGGATATGGCTGCCGTCGACGTCGGCGTCGGTCATGATGATGACCCGGTGGTAGCGCAATTTATCCGGGTTGTATTCATCCTTGCCGATGCCGGTGCCGAGCGCGGTAATCAGGGTGCCGACCTCGGCGCTGGCCAGCATGCGGTCAAAACGCGCGCGCTCGACGTTGAGGATCTTGCCGCGCAGCGGCAGCACCGCCTGGGTCTTGCGGTTGCGGCCCTGCTTGGCACTGCCGCCGGCGGAGTCGCCCTCGACGATGAACAGCTCCGACAGCGCCGGGTCCTTTTCCGAGCAGTCGGCCAGCTTGCCGGGCAGGCCGGCGATGTCCAGCGCGCCCTTGCGGCGGGTCAGGTCACGCGCCTTGCGCGCGGCCTCGCGGGCGCGGGCAGCATCGACGATCTTGCCGGCGATGGCCTTCGCCTCATTGGGGTGTTCCTGCAGGAACTCCTCCAGCCGCGCCGCGAAGGTGCTGTCCACCACCGGACGCACGTCCGAGGACACCAGCTTTTCCTTGGTCTGGCTGGAGAAGCTGGGATCCGGCACCTTCACCGACAGCACCGCGATCATGCCTTCGCGCATGTCGTCGCCCGACAGCGCCACCTTGGCCTGCTTGGCGATACCGTTGTTCTCGATGTAATTGGTCAGGGTACGGGTCAGCGCTGAGCGGAAACCCTGCAGGTGGGTACCGCCATCCTTCTGCGGGATGTTGTTGGTGAAGCAGAACATCGTTTCCTGGTAGGCGTCGGTCCACTGCAGGGCGACCTCCACGGTGATGCCGTTCTGCTCGCCGCTCACCGAGATCACGTTCGGATGCAGCGGAGTCTTCAGCTGCGCCAGATGCTCGACGAAGCTCTTGATGCCGCCTTCATATTCGAATACATCGCGACGGCCTTCCTCGCGCTCGTCGATCAGGGTGATCTTGACCCCGGAGTTGAGGAAGCTCAGCTCGCGCAGGCGCCGCGCCAGGATCTCGTAGTGGAATTCGGTGTCGCTGAAAGTTTGCTCCGACGGCCAGAAACGCAGCACGGTGCCGCGACGCCCCCCCTGATCGCCGACCCGCTTGAGCGGATAGACCGGCTCGCCGTGTGCGTATTCCTGCTGGTGGTGGCCGCCGTCGCGCCAGATGTCCAGGGTCAGCTTGCTGGACAGCGCGTTGACCACCGACACGCCCACGCCGTGCAGGCCGCCGGACACCTTGTAGCTGTTGTCGTCGAACTTGCCGCCGGCATGCAGCACGGTGAGGATGACCTCGGCCGCAGACACGCCCTCTTCCTTGTGGATGTCCACCGGAATGCCGCGGCCGTTGTCGGACACGCTGACCGAGCCGTCGGCATGGATGCTGACGATGATGTTGTCGGCATGGCCCGCCAGCGCCTCGTCCACCGAGTTGTCGACCACTTCGAACACCATGTGGTGCAGGCCGGTGCCGTCATGGACATCGCCGATGTACATGCCCGGGCGCTTGCGCACCGCTTCCAGCCCGCGCAGAACGGTGATCTTGCTGGAATCGTAGGTGGAGTTCGGGGTGGTTTCGGGCTGCTGGCCCGGGGTCTGTTCGTTTTGCGACATCGACGCGTTCGACTCCCGTGACGTGCCGTGGGCACGCCAAGACACATTAGCTATAGGAACCTACAGTATAGCCGACCGAGGCCCGCAGGCTTTTTGTGGCCGATGCCGCGGCTCACGCCTGGTTACGCTTGGATCCAGGCGAACGAGCGATCAGGCGCCGCCGATCTTCCCATGTTCCACGTGGAACATCGCCACATCGACCCCGACCGTGGCCAGCCCGGCCGGGGCTTCCGTGCCGGTGATCAGCACCTGCGCCCCGCTCTCGGCCAGAACCTCCAATAACCGACGCTGGTGGTGGCGATCCAGCTCGGAGCCGAGGTCATCCAGCTGCAGGGCCGGCCACCCGCCCCTGATCGCTGCAAGGTGCGCGGCCTGCCCCAACAACAGTGCCAACGCCAACTGCTTGGTTTGCCCCCGCGACAGACCCTCACGACCTGGTAGATCGCGCAGGGAAATCCTCAGATCGGCGCGATGCGGCCCCAGCGAGGTATAGCCCAGCGCCAGATCGCGTTCGCGCGACAGCAGCAAGGCATCCGCGAGCGACAGCTCTTGCCGCTTCCATCCCGGCTGGAGCAGCAGTTCCACACCCCCTGCCGCGGGCAACAGGGTCGGCAGCAGCCGGGTGAGGCTGGGCTGAAGTCCTGTCACATAGGCTTCCCGCAGCAGGGTAAGCTCCTCCCCCGATTGCGCCAGCTCATGTTCCCAGGCATCCAGCTGCGCACTGGCCCCGCCGGTCTGCCGCAACAGGGCGTTGCGCTGCTTGAGCGCACGCGCGTACCGGCGCCATTGCGGCATGAAGCCATGTTCCACGTGGAACAAACCCCAGTCGAGGTAGCGCCGCCGCACTTCGGCGCTGCCATCCACCAGCGCGTGGCTGCCGGGTTCGAAGGTGATCACGGCCAGCGCTTCGCACAACTGCCCGAGTTGGCGCACATCCTCGCCATCCAACCGCGCTTCCCAGCTTCCACCCGCGTGGCGCAACCCGGCCCGGCGAGCCACGCCTTCTGCTTCCCACTCCACATAAGCCTGCAACGCCGGTTCCCCTTGCCGGATCAGCCCATCGCGAACACGGCCCCGGAAGCTGCGCCCGTGCGCCAATAGATGCAGCGCCTCAAGCACGCTGGTCTTGCCGCTACCGTTGTCGCCGGTCAGCAGGTTGAATCCGGGGCGCAGGGCGATCTCCGCCGAATCGAAGCGACGGAACGCCTCGACGCGAAGCAGGTGGATCAGCATCTCGGGTTTTCACTCTGGCGGGAACGACAACGCCCGGACTGTGCCGGGCGTCGAGGTGGATGTTCCACGTGGAACATCCCTGCAACCGCGCCCGGCCAGCGGCCGGGCTCAGGCTGGCATGGCATGCCCGGTCACAGCCGCAGTGGCATCACCACGTGGCGGGCGTGGTGGCTGCCAGCACCGCGCACCAGCGCGGAAGAGTTGGCGTCGCGCAGCTGGATGACCACGAATTCCTCGCGCAGCGCGCCGAGCGCTTCAAGCAAATAAGTCACGTTGAAACCGATGGCGAGCGAATCGACATGGGTTTCCGCTTCCACCTCTTCCTGCGCCTCTTCCTGCTCCGGGTTGTGGGCGCTGATCTTGAGCAGGTTAGGCGAGACTTCGACGCGAACGCCGCGGTACTTTTCGTTGGACAGGATCGACGCACGCTGCAGGGACGCACGCAGCGCCTCGCGGTCGATCTTGACCTCGCGATCGGCACCGATCGGGATCACCGCTTCGTAATCCGGGAACTTGCCGTCGATCAGCTTGCTGGTGAAGGTCACGTCGTCGCGCTTGACCCGGATATGGCCCTTGCCCAGCTCCAGCTCGATCTGGCGGTCGCCGCCCTCGAGCAGGCGCTGCAGTTCCTGCACGCCCTTGCGCGGAACGATGATCTGGCGCTTGCCGCCATGTTCCTGCCCCAGGCTGGTTTCGCACAGCGCCAGGCGATGGCCGTCGGTGGCCACACAGCGCAGAGTGTCGTCGCGCAGGTCGAACAGCAGGCCGTTGAGGTAATAGCGCACGTCCTGCTGTGCCATCGCGAACGCGGTGCGCTCCAGCAGTTCCTTGAGCGCCGCCTCGGGCACGCTGACCTGCTCGGTGGCGTCCACCTCGTCCAGCGAAGGGAAATCGTTGGCAGGCAGGGTGGCCAGGCTGAACCGGCTGCGGCCGGCCTGCACGGTCACCTTGTCGCTGCTGTGGCTGATCGTGACCCGGCTGCCATCCGGCAGGGCCCGCACGATGTCGAACAGCTTGCGGGCGGGAATGGTGATCTCGCCGTCCTGGGCGTCTTCGACCGCGGTGCGCGCGACCATTTCGACTTCCAGATCGGTACCGGTCAGGGACAGCTGTCCGTCATTGACCCGGACCAGCAGGTTGGCCAGGACCGGCAGGGTATGCCGACGTTCGACCACGTTGACGACCTGGGCCAATGGCTTCAGCAGGACTTCGCGTTGCAGGGAAAACCGCATGTAAACCCCTCACCCTTTTGGCTGATTCGAAAGGCACGCCGGTTGGCAAGCCCTTGCTTCTTGAATATGGATAAATCTAGAAAGACGGTGGTGCTGGAGTAGCTAAAAACCCGGGATATCTACTGTAACTATTTGTTTCAAATCGGTTTTATGCGGGTTGAAAGCGCCTGCATAACCCCCTTGGAAGCATGGGACAAGCTGTGGATGGTTTTGCACGGCAGATTCGATCCCCTGCTTATCCACAGCTTGTTCCGTACTCATTCACTGAGTTTGCGGATCAACTTGTCCCAGTCTTCGTGGAGCTTGCCGTCGCTTTCCATCAGCGTGCGGATCTGCCGGCAGGCGTGCAGCACGGTGGTGTGGTCGCGGCCGTCGAACGCCACGCCGATCTCCGGCAGGCTGTGTTCGGTCAGTTCCTTGGCCAGCGCCATCGCCACCTGTCGCGGTCGCGCCAGCGACCGGGTGCGCTTCTTGCCCAGCATCTCCCGCAGCTGCAGACCGTAGTAGTCTGCCACGGCCTTCTGGATGTTGGCGATGCTGATGGCCTGCTGCTGCGCGCGCCACAGGTCGCGCAGGGTTTCCTGGGCGAACTCCATGGTCACCGGGCGACCCAGCAGGCCGGCCTGGGCGGTCAGCTTGTTGATCGCGCCTTCCAGCTCGCGCACGTTGCTGCGCATCTTCTTGGCGATCAGCTGGGCCACTTCGTCCGGCAGCACCGCGCCGCGCTCGCGCGCCTTGGACAGCACGATCTGCGCGCGGGTCTCGAAGTCCGGCGGGTCGATCGCCACCGACAGCCCCCAGCCCAGCCGCGACTTCAGCCGCGGCTCCAGCCCGTCCACCTCGCGCGGGTAGCGGTCGCAGGTCATGATGATCTGCTGGCGGCCCTCGAACAGCGCGTTGAAGGTGTGGAAGAACTCCTCCTGCGTGCGGTCCTTGCCGGCGAAGAACTGGATGTCGTCGATCAACAGCGCGTCGATCTTCTGGAACTGGCGTTTGAACTGGTCGGTGGTCTTTTCCTGCAGCGAGCGGAAGAACGCGTCGTAGAACGTGTTCGAGCGCAGGTACAGCACCCGCGCCGCCGGGTTGAGCCGGCGCATCTCGTTGCCGGCCGCGAACATCAGGTGGGTCTTGCCGAGGCCGGTGCCGCCATACAGCAGCAGCGGGTTGTGGGTGCGCTCGCCGGGTTTCTGCGCGGCATGCCAGGCCGCCGCGCGGGCCAGCTGATTGCTGCGCCCTTCGACGAAGTTGTCGAAGCTGTAATGCGGATCGACGTTGCCGTGGAAAGGTTCGACCACCGCGGCAGGCGCCGGGCGGGCCGGCAGCGCCTGGTTGGCGGGCGCTGCGGCAATGCGGCGCGGGGCACCGATGTCGACCACCACCTCGGCGCCGTCGTCGAAATGGCGGACCAGCTCGCGGATGCGTTCGAGAAAGCGGCTCTGGACCTCGTCGCGGACGAAGGCATTGGGTGCGTAGAGCACCAACCCGCCGTCGCGCCGGTCCGCCTGCAGCGGTTTGAGCCACATGCTCACCTCGTCCTGCGGGAGCTCGGTTTCAAGGCGTTGCAGGCAGGCGGGCCAGACGTGCATGGGTCGAAGGATCCGGAAAAAAGCGCGAGCAGCCGAACCGGGAAACCGGATGGCTGTGGATAAGATGGGAGCTGGGCAGGTTACCACCGCGCCCGGGTGCCGCCAAACCATCAGCTGGCGCAGGAAAAGCGGTTGGACTTGCACGGGGCTTATTAGCCAGCTATGATTCCGGGTCTTATTCTTTGAAACAAAGCAAGCAGGCCCGCCATGGCGACCAAGCGCACTTACCAGCCCAGCAACCTCAAGCGCAAGCGTGATCACGGCTTCCGCGCCCGCATGGCCACCGCCGACGGCCGCAAGGTACTGGCGCGTCGCCGCGCCAAGGGCCGTCGTCGCCTGACCGTCTGACCTTCGGGTCGGATCGCGCGTCCGGCGTCCGCGCCGGAACCAAATGATGTTGCCAGCGATGAACCAGACGCCGGCGTCCACGCAGGATGCCGGCGTTGTCGCGTTTGCGCGCCGCAAGGCCGCCGGATTCCCGCCTGCTGCGCGGGTCCGCGCCAAGGCCGAGTTCGGCCGCGTGTTCGATGGCGGCCGGCGGACCGCCGAGCCGCGCCTTGCCCTGCACTGGCTGGCCGATGCAGCGCCGCCGCGGCTGGGCCTGGCGGTCTCGCGCAAGGTCGATCCCCATGCGGTCGGACGCAACCGCATCAAGCGCGCCCTGCGCGAATGTTTCCGCCGGCTGCGCCCGCAACTGCAGGGTGGCGCTTACGTCGTGGTTGCCCGCAGCGGCGCCGCGCGAACCGACAACCGCACCCTGCAAGCGGCGTTTGAACAGCTGCTGACGCGCGCCGGTGCGTTGCCCCTGCCGGCCGTGGCCGGCACAATGCCGCCCGCCGATTCCCCGGCTTCTCCCGATGTGGCCGCGCCGCAAGCGCGCCCCGAGACCCCTGCCCAATGAACCAGATCCGTACGTTCCTGCTGATTGCCTGGCTGATGGTGGCGTTCCTGCTGTGGCAGGAGTGGGGCAAGGAAAAAGTCGCCGCGGCGCAGCCTGCAGCGGCGGTTCCCGCGGCAGCGCAGGGGGAAGTGCCGGCCGCCGTCGCCGCCCCGCTGGCGGCGCCCGCCGCTGGCGCCATCGCGCAGGCCAGTGCGGTGGCCGCGGCGCCGACCCTGCACCTGCGCAACGACGTGCTGGCGCTGGAATTGAACGGCCGCGACGTCACCCGCGCCGAGCTGCTCCACTACCCGCAGACCCGTGCCACTGGCAGCCCGCCGGTAGTGCTGTTCGATACCGACCCGGCCCGCTTCTTCGCCGCGGAAGCCTTCTGGCGCGGAGTCGACGGGGTGGAGCTGGCGCTGCAGCCGCAGGGCGAAGCGCGGGAGATGACGCTGGCCGATGGCGCCGCCGAGGTGCAGGCGCGCTTCGTCGCCACTGCCGCCAACGGCATGCAGCTGCAGCGCACCTACACGTTGGCGCGCGGCAGCTACGCGCTGCGGGTGCGCGACGAACTGGTCAACGCCGGCAGCAGCGCCTGGACCGGCGACATCGAGCGCCGGCTGGAGCGCGTGCCGCCAGCGGTCAA
The DNA here is from genome assembly GCF_000423885.1 of Thermomonas fusca DSM 15424. Classification (GTDB taxonomy): domain Bacteria; phylum Pseudomonadota; class Gammaproteobacteria; order Xanthomonadales; family Xanthomonadaceae; genus Thermomonas; species Thermomonas fusca. The sequence goes on from NZ_KE384103.1 coordinate 16,937, forward strand.
GACCGGTTTCACCAACCCGGAATCGTTCAGCCTCAACGGCGCCGCCTGGTACAGCCCGGAAGACAAGTACGAAAAGCGCAAATATCCGAACTTCGTCGAGGACGGCCCGCTCAACCAGCAGGTCACCGGCGGCTGGGTGGCGCTGTCGCAGCATTATTTCCTCGGCGCCTGGGTGCCGCAGAAGGACCAGGCCGCGCTGTACTCGCTGGCCCAGAAGGGCCATCTCTACAGCATCGCCGCGCGCGGGCCGCGGGTGACCCTGGCCCCGGGCCAGCGCTTCGAGAGCACCGCCTCCCTGTGGGTCGGCCCCAAGCTGGCCGGCAAGCTCGACGCCACCGCGCCCGGCCTCGGCCTGGCGATGGACTACGGCATCTTCACCGTGCTCTCCAAGCCGATCCACTGGCTGCTGACCCAGCTGCACAAGCTCACCCACAACTGGGGTTGGGCGATCGTGCTGCTGGTGGTGTTGATCAAGCTGGTGCTGTATCCGCTGTCGGCCGCGCAGTACAAGTCGATGGCGAAGATGCGCAAGTTCCAGCCGCGGATCGCCCAGCTCAAGGAGCGCTACGGCGACGACAAGCAGAAGTTCCAGATGGCGATGCTGGACCTGTACAAGAAGGAGAAGATCAACCCGGCCGGCGGCTGCCTGCCGATCTTCATCCAGATGCCGGTGTTCCTGGCCCTGTACTACGTGCTGCTGGAAGCGGTGGAACTGCGCCAGGCGCCGTGGATCATCGGCTGGGTCAGCGACCTGACCGCGCGCGATCCGTTCTTCATCCTGCCGATCCTCAACGCCGTGGTGATGTTCCTCACCCAGAGGATGTCGCCGATGGTCGGGATGGATCCGATGCAGCAGAAGATGATGCAGATGATGCCGCTGGTGATGGCGGTGATGTTCGCCTTCTTCCCGGCCGGCCTTGTCCTGTACTGGGTGACCAATGGCGCGCTGGGCATGGCCCAGCAGTGGTGGAACATGAAGCGCTTTGCCGAGGAGCCGGCGAAGGCGTAAGGGCCGTCGCGCGGGCGCTGGCCGGATACCGGCGCTGCACGCTGGACCGATGGCCAAGACACGTCGTGAATACATCCATGTAGGCTTCTCGGCGACATCCTTGTCGCCGAGAGTCTTGGCCATCGGCCCACCGCACATCGTCTCGCCGCGAGCGGGTCCGTCTGCGATCATCCCCGCATGTCCGACACCGACACCATCGTCGCGATTGCCACCGCCGCCGGCGAAGGCGGGGTCGGCATCGTGCGCCTGTCCGGGCCGCAGGCGCGGCCAATCGGCGAGCGCATCTGCGGCAAGCCGTTGCGGGCGCGCATGGCGCAGTACGCGCGCTTCACCGATGCCGATGGCGAGACCCTCGACGATGGCATCGCCCTGTATTTCGCCGGTCCTGCCAGTTTCACCGGCGAGGACGTGGTGGAGCTGCAGGCGCATGGCGGCCCGGTGCTGCTGGGTGAACTGGTGGCGCGCTGCGTGGCGTTGGGTGCGCGCCAGGCCGCGCCGGGTGAGTTCAGCCAGCGCGCATTTCTCAACGGCAAGCTCGATCTTGCGCAGGCCGAGGCCATTGCCGACCTGATCGCGGCCGCCGACGCGCGAGCGGCGCGAGCGGCGCGGCGGTCGCTGGACGGCGCGTTCTCGCATCGCGTCGATGCGCTGATGGCGCAGCTGCTGGCGATCCGCGTGCACGTGGAAGCGGCGATCGACTTCGCCGACGAACCGCTGGACACGCTTGGCGGCGCGGTCCTGTTCGGCCGGCTGCAACAGGCGCGCGACGCACTGGTGCAGCTGCGCAGTGACGCCGAGCGCGGGCGCAAGCTGCGCGACGGCCTGCACGTGGTGCTGGCGGGCCCGCCCAACGCCGGCAAGAGCTCGCTGCTCAATGCGCTGGCGGGCAGCGACCGCGCCATCGTCACCGACATCGCCGGCACCACCCGCGACGTGCTGCAGGAAACCATCCGCATCGACGGGGTCGAGCTGACCCTGGCCGATACCGCCGGGTTGCGCCATGCCGACGATGCCATCGAGGCCGAAGGCATCCGCCGCGCCCGCGGCGAACTGGGGCGCGCCGACCTCGCGCTGGCGGTGCTGGATGCGCGCGATCCCCAAGCCGGGCGGGCCGCGCTCGCCGCCGATTTGGCCGGCGTGGCGCAGGTGCTGTGGCTGCACAACAAGGTCGACCTGCTGCCCGCATCTCCCGCGCTGGACGATGACGCGCTGGCGGTGTCGGCGCATACGGGCCTGGGGCTGGCGCAGCTGCACCAGCGCCTGTTCGCGCTGGCCGGTGGCGGCGCGGGCGAGGGCGCGTTTTCGGCGCGCGCGCGCCACGTGCAGGCGCTGGCGCAGGCCGACGACTGGTTGGCACAGGCCGCGGCGGAACTGTCCGTCGAACGCCTGGAACTGGCCGCGGAAGCACTGCTGCGTGCGCACGATGCGCTGGGTGCCATCGGTGGGCGGGTCGATGCGGATGGCTTATTGGGTCACATTTTCAGCTCGTTCTGCATCGGCAAATGAGCCCATCCACTTGACAACCGGCGCCCGGATGCCGCGTGCTACGCTGAAAAGCGCTTTGCATAACAGGGGGAACGCAATGACTGCAAACAACAAGATGCGAAAGGGGTGGGTCCCGGTCGCACTGACGGTGGCCGTGGCCTGCGCGCTGGGGGCATGCAAGAAGGACGAACAGGCGGCTGCGGGTCCGCAGGCGGCGCAACAGGCAGCGCCCGCGCCGACGCCGGAAACGGTGGTGGCGGCGTCGGTGTCGGCGATGGGTGTCGACCAGCTGCGCGACGCGGCCAACACCGCCTACAACGACAACCGGCTGTACGCGCCGCCCGGCAACAACGCGATGGAGTACTACCTCGCCCTGCGCGACAAGCAGCCTGGCGATGCCGGTGCATCCAGCGCACTCAGCGATCTGTTGCCGATGACGGTGATCGCCACCGAGCAGAGCATCGCCCGCGAGGACTACGAGGAGGCTTCGCGCCTGCTGGCCCTGATCGGCAAGGCGGATCCCAACCACCCGGCGCTGGAGCGGCTGAAGGCCAGCGTCGCCAGCGGCGAATCGAAGCTCAAGCAGCAGACCGAGACGCAGAAGCTGACCGCCGAAGAAGAGGCCAAGCGCAAGGCCGATCAGCTCAAGCAGCGCGAGGAAGACCAGCGCAAGCAGCAGGAGCAGCAGCGCCAGCAGGTGGCACAGCAGGAGCAGACCCAGCGTGAAGCTGCGCAGCGCGAGGCGGCCCAGCGTGAAGCCGCGCAACGCGAGGCCGCGCAGCGCGAGGCTGCCGAGCGTGAAGCGGCGCAGCGCCAGCAGGCGGCGTCGGCCGCCGCAGCGCGGCCGGCCGCGGCGTCGACCGAATTGCGCGCGATCAGCCAGCCCGGGCCGAAGTTCCCGCCGGCCGCGCAGCGTGCCGGTGCTACCGGCTCGGTGCAGGTGGAGTTCACCGTCGGCACCGATGGCAACATCGCCAGCGCGCGGGTGGTTTCGTCCGACGGCACCCGCCAGTTCCAACGCGAGTTCGAGCGCGAGGCGCTGAATGCGGTCAAGCGCTGGCGCTTCCAGCCGATCGGCCAGGCCACCACCAGCCGCCGCACGATTTCGTTCGAGCAGTAAGCGCGGCGGAGCGAGCGGCAGCAAAAAGCCCGGCGGACGCCGGGCTTTTTGTTTACGCGGGAAGCGGGTGGATCGATCAGGCCGAGATCGCCAGCTTCTCCTGCCGGTAGCGCCACACCGCCAGCGCCCACAGCGCCGCCGCCAACGCCAGCGAACTGGCCAGATACAGACCCCACTGCTCCATCGACGCGGTTTCGCCGCGGGTGATCTTCTGGATCAGCTGGTTCTGCGACAGGAACGGAACCGCGTACTGCCACAGCGCGGTGTCCTTCAGCGGATAGGCCATCAGGCCGTAGGCCGGCAGCATCGGCAGCATCATCAGCCACATGATGTGGCTCTGCGCTTCCTTCATGCTCTTGGCGCCGGCGGCCAGCGCGGTGATCAGCGCGGTGCCGATCAGCACCAGCGGCACCAGCGTCAGCAGCAGCTTGCCCATGGCCAGGAAGCTCACGTCCATCTGCTTGGCCATGCCGCTGGCCAACGTGGCCGACAGCTTGAACGACACCAGGATCAGCAGCATCGACGCCAGGCCGAGCAGGGCCGCCGCCAGCATCTTGCCGCCCACCAGCGCCGCGCGCGATGCCGGCGTGGCCAGCAGCGGTTCCAGCGACTGCCGCTCGCGCTCGCCGGCGGTGGTGTCCATCGCCAGATGCGCGCCGCCGATGAAGGCGAAGATGGTCAGGATCATCGGCAGCAGGATCGACATGAACTGGCTGTTCTTGGCTTCCGGCGTGGCCATGTCGCGGGTGCCCACGTGCAGTGGCGTGGCGATGCCCGGGTTGATGCCGCGGATCAGCAGCCGCATCGCGCCGACGCCGTTGCCGTAGCCCTCCAGCACCTTGCCCACCCGCGCCACTTTCACGTCGCCGTTGCGGCGGGTGGTGTCGGTGATGATGTCGATCTTGGCGGGCTTGCCGGCATGCCAGTCCTTGGCGAAATCGGCATCGATCGCCAGCGCCAGGTCTTCCTGCTGGGCGCGCACGCGCGCTTCGATGTCGGCCGGTGCCGGTTTGGCTTCGATGCCGTAGCTGGCCAGGAACTTGACCAGGTTGGGCGCGCGCTCCATGCCCACCACCGGCACGCTGAGGGTCTTCTCCAGCTGGGTCTCGGCGCGCATCTGGGTGAGCTTGCCGATGCCGAGGAAGATCAGCGGGTACAGCAGCGGCGCCACCAGCAGGCTGAGATAGAAGGTGCGGCGGTCGCGGAAGAAGTCCAGCCACTCCTTGCGCATCACCGTCAGCATGGCGGCGAAAAAGCCGGTCTTGTGCGTGGAGTTGTTCATGCGTGCAGTCCTTCCTCGCTGCCGATCAGTTTCACGAATGCGTCTTCCAGATTGGCCTCGCCGGTCAGTGCGCGCAGTTCGTCCGGGGTGCCCTGCGCGGTCACCCTGCCGCGGGCGATGATCACGATGCGGTCACACAGCGCCGCCACCTCCTGCATGATGTGGCTGGAGAAGATCACGCAGCGACCTTCGCCGCGCAGTTCCTGCAGGAAGCCGCGCAGGCCGCGGGTGGTCATCACGTCGAGGCCGTTGGTGGGCTCGTCGAGGATGACGTTCTTCGGATCGTGGATCAGTGCGCGCGCGATCGCGGTCTTGGTGCGCTGGCCCTGGCTGAAACCCTCGGTCGCGCGGTCGAGGAAGTCTTCCATCTGCAGCGCCTGCGCGAGCCTGCCGGTGCGCGCGGCGATCTCCGCCGGCGACATCCCGTGCAGCTTGCCGAAGTAGTCGATGTTCTCGCGCGCGGTCAGGCGCTTGTACACGCCACGCGCGTCGGGCAGCACGCCCAGGCTGCGGCGCACGCGTTCGGCGTCGCTGGCCACGTCGATGCCGTCCACCAGCACGCGGCCGGACTCCGGCGACATCAGGGTGTAGAGCATGCGCAGGGTGGTGGTCTTGCCGGCGCCGTTGGGGCCGAGCAGGCCGGTGATCTCGCCGTCGCGGGCGGTGAAGCCCACGTCGTCCACGGCGATGACCGGGGTCTTGTCCTTGCCCCGTCCGGGGAAGGTCTTGCGAAGGTGTTCTGCAACGATCATTGCAAGCGTCCTGTTGGAGGGTGGCTTACGGCTGCGCGCCGTTGAAGCTGATGAAGGGCGAGGGATAGGCCAGCGTGTCCAGGCACTTGCCGTCCAGCGCCTTGGCATCGGCCTTCTCGATGAACTGGGTGAACAGCTTGGGCATGCAGCCGGCGCCGATCACGCTGTGGCCCTGGCCACGCAGCACGAACAGGCGGCCGTTGGCCAGCGACTTCACGATCTCCTCGCCGTAGCGCGGCGGGGTCACCGGGTCGAACTCGCCCGCCAGCACCAACGCCGGCACCTTGGTGGCCAGCGGCTGGTTGAAGTCGGCCGGCACCGCGCCCTTCGGCCAGGCCTTGCACATCGCGGCCATGCCCGACGGCATCAAGTTGCCGAGCACGGTATTCGCGTCTTCCTCGCGCACCACCATGCTGTTGGCATCCTCGCTGCAGATCACCGACAGCTGCATGCCCATCGCCATCGCGTCCTGCATGTCGCCGCTCATCATCTTCGACAGCGCCATCAGGTTCTCGTAGCGGCCGGCGTTGGCTTCGTGGATCAGCTTCGGCAGCAGGCCGCTGGCCAGCGGCATGTAGGCGTACATGCGCACCAGCCCGGCCACGGTTTCCGCACGCAGCGTGCCCTGCTTCATCTCGCCGCTGCTGGCGTCGCGGTACTGCAGCTGCACCGGGTTGGCGCGCAGCGTGGTCAGCAGCACGTCGAGTTGCGCGCGCGGATCGCCCAGCTTGTCCTTGCAGGCGGGGTCCTTGCTGCACAGCGCGAACTGCAGCGCCAGCGCGTCGTCGAGGTTGCGGGCGAAGATGTTGCCCAGCCCCAGCGCGTTGGGCACCGGCGAATCCAGCACGATGCTGCGGGTCGCGGCCGGATGGCGCATCGCGTACTGCTGGGCGACGCGGGTGCCGTAGCTCACGCCAACCAGGTTGACCTGCTCGGCGCCGATGGCCCGGCGCACCGCCTCGAGGTCGGCGATGGCGTCGGTGGTGGTGTAGTGGCGCAGGTCGGCCTTTTTCGAAAGCTCGGCCGCGCAGGTGGTGGCCTGCGCCTGCATCGCCTCGGGCGATGGATCGAAGGCGTCATCGCCGCCGTCCGGCGCCTTGCAGGACAGCAGGTTGGATTTGCCGGTGCCGCGCTGGTCGACGAGGATCACGTCGCGCTGCTTGCGCACTTCCTTGAACACCGGATCCAGGCCGGGGAAGGTTTCGACCGCCGACTGACCGGGTCCGCCGGCGAGGAAGAACACCGGGTCGGGCATCCTTTCGCCCTTGCCGGTGGCCTGCAGCCAGGCGATGTTGAGCGCGATCTTGCGGCCTTCCGGCTTGGCGCGGTCTTCCGGCACCGCATAGGTGGCGCACATCGCCTCCAAGCTTTCCTTGGCCATCGGCGATCTCAGGCTGCACGAGGTGAAGGCGATCTGGCCCAGCATCACCGGCTGGACCGGCGCGACCGGCTTGGCGTCCGAGGCGGCGGCCAGCGGCGAATCGCCTGCGTCCGGCTTCGGGTTCAATGCCTTGTAGCCGAAGATCGCGGCGGCAACCGCGACGGCAAGGATCAGTCTGGTCTTGCGGGAGTTCATCGGGACAACCCCTTTGGGTGCTTGCAGGTGGAAAAGCGGAAGGATTCAGGTTTCATCGGGCAGGAAGATGTCTTCGATGCGGCAGGCGAACAGGCGGGCGATGCGGAAGGCCAGTGGCAGCGACGGGTCGTACTTGCCGGTCTCCAGCGCGTTGACGGTCTGCCGGGACACGTCCAGCCGCAGCGCCAGTTCGCCCTGCGACAAGCCCTCGCATTCCCGCAGTTCGCGCAGACGGTTGTTCATGCGTACCTGCGGTGCAGGCCACCACGAACCAGTGCGTAACTGGCCAGCAGCAGCACCGTCAGTACTGCCATCAGGCGCTTCTGCGGCCAGTCCAGCAGGCCGGCGTCGATCAGGAACAGCAGGGCCATCAGCCCCTGCAGGCTGATGCCTGCGGCCCAGGCCAGCGCCTTCAACTCGATGCCGCGCTCCAGTTCGTCGCAGTCGCGCAGGAAGCGCAGGTAGCAGGCGAACAGCCAAGCCATCGCGGCGGCCGGCGCCAGTGCGCCGGCAAAGCGCAGCCACCGCGCCAGATCCGGCTGGCGGGAAAGCCATTCGTGCAGGCCGGTCAACGCCAGGAACAACAGCGAAGGCAATGCCGAAGCGCGGTAGTACGCGCGCAAGGCCGGGCTCAGGTGCTGGCAGTAGCGTGCGAGCGCGCTCACAGGTAGCGCTTCGTCAGCACGATCTTGGCGATGCCGTAGCTGGCGCACAGCAACGGGAACACCCAGATCATCGCGGCGGCGGCGTCAACATCGACGACCTTGGCTTTCTGCAGCAGCCCGGTGGCGAAATACAGCAGCGACACCAGCAGGCTGGCAGCGCCGATCGCCTCGGTTTCGATGCGCCGCTGCAACTCGTCGATCTCGCGCAGGTAGCGCAGCGCGGCGCGCATCAGCAGCGCGATCGCCAGCGCCGGCAACACCGCCACCAGCGCGCGCAGCGGCACCGATTCGATCCCGCGCTTGACCAGCCAGATCGACAGGAACAGGGTCAGCGAATAGCCCACCATGATCGGCCACAGTGCGCGCAGGTAGCGGCGGCCGGCCGGCTGCGCATACATCTCGTCGCAATGCTGGCGCCACCAGCGCGGCAGCAGCAGGAACAGGGCCGCGCCCAGCAGGTAGCCGGCGCCGATGCCGACCCACATGCCCACCATCTCGTCCGGCCAGCGCAGCAGCCATTGGCCGGCCGCGGCCAGCGCCAGCGCGGCCAGGCCGATGGCGACGAAGATCCACATCCAGCGCCGCAGGGTCACTGGCCACCGCCCCTGCGCGCGCGATCCAGCAAGCCGAGCCCCACGGCCAGGAATGCCATGCCGACGCCCAGCATGGCCGGTTGCCCATTGAAGGCGAGGACCAAGAAGGCCATGCCGACGCCGAGGAGACCGGTGCCGGTGCCTTTCAGGCGGTTGCGCGGTGTGACCATGACGGAAATCCTATGTCAAGCGAGCTTGACAGGGACGATACCGGCGTCACGAAAGGATTGTCAAGGTTGCTTGACAGGGCCTTGGGTTAGCGCGAGGCGCGCGATGCGCTGCGCAAATCGTTTGTGTTGTTTGTCACAAAAGGCGTGATAGATTTGCAAAAAAACGGCCGTTAGTGACATTAAATGTCACATTCAGGGGGAATAAATGGCAGTTGTAAAGGAAAGAGCCGCAGGTTGAAGGTCGGAAGTGCGCGATATCTAGAACCGGCCCCGGCACACGCGTGGGCTGTGGCGAACTTCCAGAGGGCGACAAGGCTGGTCCGATCTTAACCATGGAAATGGCAACCGGGGTGTGCAATGCGCGGAGCAATTCCGCGCTCGGCGCTGGCGCCGGTCGCATGGCGCTGAAGGATCAGGCGCGCGGCCGCGAGCTCCGCGCGATGGCCAGCGCACAGGTGTACTTCAACCGGCCCCACGAGTACGCGCCGTTCAAGCGCATCGTCTGGGGCCGGGGCGCCGGCAAGTTCGAGCAAGGCAGCATGTTCAGCCCCTACTGGCAGGCGCGCCTGGTGGAAACCCCGCGGGCCGACAAACTCATCCCTCTGGCGGGCCCATGAACAAGACGATTGCGGCCTCTGCCGCCGCCCTCTGCCTCTTCGCCTCAGCTGGATGCCACTCCAGCGCTGCGGAGGACACGGCAGGTGAAGCCGGCGCAGGGAGCGCCGCGGTCAATCGCCGCGCCGTGCACGCAACCCTGCGGTGGGAACGGCTGTACGACGGCAAGCACATGGCGCGCTGGAACTACGCCGTGCTGGAGGAGGGTTGCAAGGCAAGCGGTCGCTTGGTGCGTGGCCTTGCGCCGGGTGAAGTCCAGAAGCTTGACACCGGCGCTGTGGAACTGTGGCGGGACGATCGCGGTGCCTACGGCCGGCAACGGACTTGGCGCCACGTCTTGGAGGAGCGCGCCGATGGCGGCTGCGTGATCAGGCTGGAAGAACAGCTTCAGGAGGAAAGCCAGAGTTTCCGCGAGATCGACGGCACTCCGATGGAGATTTCGCCGGTGGATCCGTCGGACGTGGCATTGGGGGCCAAGCTGCTGGGCTTCACGCGGATAGGGGAGTCGCAGGTCAAGGGTCAGCCGTGCACGCGCTGGCGCAGCGAGAACCATGAGGCGTGTGTCTGGTCCGGCGGACTGGACATCGGCATGAGCGACGGGCCGGTGGACTCGCCATGTGCAGGCGAACTCGGGCCGATGGCGTATCTGGGTGGGCTGCCGCTGGAGAGCAGGCATGGCTCACAGGGACCTGGCTGCAACCTCGAACTGGAAACCATGACCGTTGGCAAAGGCCTGCTGCCGGAAGTCGGGCGCGCCATGGCCGAGCTCGACGCGCCGGCAGCGGGAGACTGACGCATGCGTACCTTCGGCGTGGAATGCGTAGCGCCGCTTGTGGCGTCGTTGAGGCCACACGCGAAGCTCCCTCGCCACCTGCCATCAGGCTCCATAAAGACGTTTCGCCGGGGATACGAATCGATGAGTCATGAAAAAACGGCGGACCTCGGCGTACTTCCCGGAGGAAGTCGGTAGTGCTGAGATGCGCTGGTCTTTTCGGAATATCGGTGTTGGCGGTGCTGCCGGTGCTGGCGGGTAGTGGCGCACGAAGCGAAGGCTATGCTGACAGGAGCGGGCAGGCGGCAACGGCAGCCCCGGCCGATCGAGGCGGCGCCCGTCCTGTTCCGGCACGTGTCGAAACGGCCTCATGCAAACAGAATGGAAGTACGGCGGAATACCTGGGGAGCTACGAGATCATTTCGGTTTCCCGGTACGCCGGCAGTTCGAGTCCGGATGAACAAGCAAAGGAGCGCATCGGGAAAATGGTCGTGCTCTCGGCCGGAATGTTCGAATCGAACTGGAACAGGGCATCCGTGGCGAGGCCGCGCTACCGGATTTCCTGTTATCCGGTTTTGCGGGCCGAGGGGGAGATTCCCGCGACGCGCTGGGGCGGGTATTGGAGCGGCTTCTACGGATTCGGCGCCGACCGGGATGCCGTGGCGGTGCTGGAGATCCATGCGCCGGATGACAAAGCCGGAGATCCTGCGTACTGGTACGAAATCGCGTACGAGGATGGAAACGAGCAGCTCTGGCACATGTACGACGGTTGGTTGTACAAGATGAAGCAGGTGGCACCTCCCCGGGCGAGTGTGCTCAAGCTGGAAGACGCGCCTGATGAAGGGGCGCTCAAGCAGCTGGTGGGCACCGCGACCCTGGGCTCGTCCGTGGGGCTGGTCAATTATCCGGAGATGCATGTATCGGATCGCATTCTTGCGGGGTTGCAAGCCGCGGGAAGGGTGATGGCGACATCGGATGGAAGCACCGTGACCTGGGGCTTCAAGTACGAAGAGGCGAATCTCCAGTCGGTGGTCATCGCGGACAAAACCGGGCAGCTGGAATTGGCCGCAGTCGTGGATGACATCCTGGGCCTGACATATGGAAAATCCGGTACGTACACTTCCGTGGCCGAATATGAAAAGCGAGCCAAGCGCCAGGGACTGCGACCGCGGGTCATCGTATTTGCGCGCGATCAGGCCAGCCTGGTCACGGCCTATCCATTGCTGAGGCGCTGGATGCAGGCGAATCTGCTTGGCTTCAATGCTTCCTGCGCGGCGCACGCCGGCGCATGTGCATTGATGCCGGATCTCGATCTGCCTACCGATGTCTATCTCACTCCGGGCGCTGGTTCGGCACCGGTCAGAGTGACGACGCCGGATCTACCGGCAGCATCAATCCCGCTCGAAGCGTTCACCCAGTAAGCCTCCTGGACGTCCGCTAAGATCGGTGCCCGCGCACGGACAAGACCGGCAGCATTTCCGTTGTGCGCTGGACTTGCAATTTTTGATATTCAAGGAGCTTTGGATGCGTTTGGACAGGACTGGATTGGCAATCGGCGTGACTGCGGCCATCGCGATGGCGCTGCTGGCGGGCTGCAAGAAGGAAGGCGCAACCGATGCGTTGAAGGAGGCCACCGCGGCCGCGCTGGAAAAGGCTACCGATGCGAAGCCGGGACAGGCTGACGACGCAGCCGATGCAGGTCAGGCGGCGGTGGGCGAGTTCGACATTTCGTCGGTCCCTCTGAGCACCGTGGCGCTGGGCGATTTCCCCTACCTCACCCTGCCCGCGGGTTACGTCGGCAACGGTGATGCCGAAACCAAGCGGATCGCGCGCTTCCCGTTCTGGGTGAAAGGCCGGGCGCACTGGGTGGAAGGGCGTTTCTATCTGGTCAATGTCTATCCTGAGAAGGAAGGCGACTACAACCCGTACGAGTTGCGCAAGAATCTGGAAGCGCTGGTCGCGCAGATGGGTGGAGTGAAACTCTCCGAGGAAAAAATTCCCTACGACATCATCAAGAGCTGGGGCGACGAAATCACGATGGGCTTCCTCAAAGGCCTGGGTGATATCTACAACGTGCCCGCCAGCACCTACGTGGTGCGTCGCGACGACGGCAACATCTGGATCCATTTCGCCCAGGACACCGCCCAGGGCGGGCTCATCGTCGGCCAGGAAAAGGCCTTCGTGGCCACCGCCCAACTCCTGCCCGCCAGTGAAATGAAAAAACAACTGGATGCCGCCGGCAAGGTGGCGCTGCAGGTCAACTTCGCCACCGACAAGACCGACGTGTTGCCCGATTCTCTGCCGCAGATCGAGCAGGTGGCCGAACTGATGAAGATCGATGGCGCGCTCAAGCTGGCGGTCAACGGCCATACCGACGACAGCGGCGATGCGGCGCACAACCAGCGGCTGTCCGAGGGCCGTGCCAAGGCGGTGGTCGCCCTGCTCGCCGGCAAGGGCATCGAGGCGTCGCGGCTGACCGCCGCCGGCTTCGGTTCCACGCAACCGGTGGCCGACAACGGCACCCAGGAAGGCAAGGCGAAGAACCGCCGGGTGGAGCTGGTGAAGCGCTGAGCAGGCGCCTGCTGCGCGCGTGAGCGCGTGGCGGGATTAGCGGGAATTGGCCGCCGGGACTACTTGTTGCTGACGTACTTCTCGCGCCGGATCATCGGCACCGGCAGGCCGATTTCCTTCAGCGCCTCGAAGTTCGCATCCACCATGTCCGGGTTGCCGCACAGGTAGGCGATGTCGTTGGCCGGGTCCGGCGCCAGTTCCGGCAGCACGTTCTGCACGTAGCCGTGGCGGACGTCGGCATGCGCATGCGCGGAGCCTTCCGCCGGCAGCTCGCGCGACAGGCAGGGGAAGTAACGGAAGCCGGGATGGGTCTCGGCGAAGGCGCGGAACTCGTCGCCGTACAGCAGCTCTTCCGGCGTGCGCGCACCCTGCAGCAGCGCTACTTCGACGCCGCGCTGGGTCATCTGCTGCGCCAGCTGCGAAAGCATCGCCCGGTACGGGGTGATGCCGGTGCCGGTGCCGATCAGCAGGTAGCGGCGGTTGGCGTCGTTGGGATACAGGCAGAAGCGTCCGAACGGGCCGCTGGCATTGAGCGTGGCGCCGATATCCAGCGCCTCGAACAGCGCGGTGGCGGCGCCGCCTGGCACGTAGCTGACCGCGATATCCACCCGCCCGTCCGCAGGTGCGTCCAGCGCCCGTCCTACCGCGATCGAATAGCTGCGCCGCGCGGCGCTGCCGTCGGCGTAGTCGAAGTGGATCTGGATGAACTGGCCGGGGATGCAGGGCAGCGGCTGGCCGTCGTCGCGTTCGAACGACAGGTGCGCCACGGTGGGCGCGATCATCCGGCGGGCGACGAGCTTCAGCGGGAAATGGGCGATGGCCACGGCGTTGCAACAGTGCGTGGCAGGAGTGACGCCACAGGGCTGCCTATACTACCGGCTTCCCGCGCCGCCCCCGCGCACGAGGCCATCCATGCCCTTCGATCCCGCTGTGCCCGCGCTGCGCGTGCGCGACCTGCGCAAGACCTACGACAACGGCGTGCAGGCGCTGAAAGGCGTGAGCCTGGACGTGGCGCCCGGCGATTTCCACGCCCTGCTGGGCCCCAACGGCGCCGGCAAGAGCACCCTGATCGGCATCGTCAGCTCGCTGGTCAACAAGAGCGGTGGCACGGTGGAAGTGTTCGGCGTGGACATCGACGCCGAGCGCAGCGCGGCGATGCGCCTGATCGGACTGGTGCCGCAGGAATTCAACTTCAACATGTTCGAAAAGCCGCTGGACATCTGCGTGAACTACGCGGGGTTCTACGGCCTGCCGCGCGCGCAGGCGCTGGCGCGCGCCGAGCAGGTGCTGAAGGACGCGCAGCTGTGGGACAAGGCCGACAAGATGAGCCGCACCCTGTCCGGCGGCATGAAGCGGCGGCTGATGATCGCCCGCGCGATGATGACCCAGCCGAAGCTGCTGATCCTCGACGAGCCCACCGCCGGCGTCGACATCGAGATCCGCCGCGGCATGTGGAAGACGCTGAAGGAGATCAACGCCGCCGGCACCACCATCATCCTCACCACCCACTATCTGGAGGAAGCGGAGAGCCTGTGCCGCAACCTCGCCATCATCGACCACGGCAGCATCGTCGAGCACGGGCCGATGAAGTCGCTGCTGGCCAAGCTGGACGTGGAAGGCTTCCTGTTCGACGTCGAGGATGCGCTGCCGGCGGCGCTGCCGGCGATCGAGGGCGCCACCCTGGTGGCCGCCGACCCGCATACGCTGGAGCTGGACATGCCGCGGGCGATGGACCTCAACCGGGTGTTCGCCGCGCTCGACGCCGCCGGCATCCGGGTGCGCTCGATGCGTACCAAGAGCAACCGGCTGGAAGAACTGTTCGTGCGGATGACCGCACGCGAAGGAGCCGCCGCATGAGCAGCCAGAACCTGGTCGCCCTGGGCACCGTCACCCGCCGCGAGGTGATGCGGATCCTGCGGATCTGGACGCAGACGCTGATCCCGCCGGCGATCACCATGACCCTGTACTTCCTGATCTTCGGCGGCCTGATCGGCAGCAAGGTCGGCAAGATGGGCGGTCTGGACTACATGGAGTTCATCGTCCCCGGGTTGGTGATGATGAGCGTGATCCAGAACAGCTACGGCAACATCAGCAGTTCGTTCTTCGGCGCCAAGTTCGGCCGCCACGTCGAGGAACTGCTGGTCAGCCCGATGCCGCACTGGGTGATCCTGGCCGGCTACGTGGCCGGCGCGGTGCTGCGCGGGCTGATGGTAGGCGCGATCGTGCTGTGCATCGCCATGCTGTTCACCCGCGTGCACGTGCCGCATCCGCTGGTGACGCTGAGCTCAGTGCTGCTGGGCGCGATCATTTTTTCGCTGGCCGGCTTCGTCAACGCGGTGTACGCGAAGAAGTTCGACGACATCGCCATCGTCCCCACCTTCATCCTCACCCCGCTGACCTACCTGGGCGGCGTGTTCTATTCGATCAACCTGCTGCCCGGCTGGGCGCAGGCAGCCACCCACGCCAACCCGATTTTCTACATGGTCAACGCCTTCCGCTACGGCCTGCTGGGCAGCTCCGACGTGCCGCTGTGGGTGGCCTACGCGCTGATGCTGGCCTTTGCGACGGCGCTGGCCGCTCTGGGCCTGTGGTTGCTCAAGCGGGGCGTGGGGTTGCGCAGCTGATCAACCGGTCAGGCGGAAGAATGCAGCCGCGGTGGCGGTGCTGTCCGCGGCGGCAGTGGCGAAGTCCTCACCGCGGTCGCGCGCCAGTTCCTCCACGATGTGCGGCAGGAACGCCGGCTCGTTGCGGCGGTCCTTCGGCATCGGCTTGAGCGTGCGCGGCAGCAGGTAGGGTGCGTCGGTTTCCACCATCAGGCGGTTGCCCGGGATGCTCTTCACCAGCTCGCGCAGATGCGCACCGCGGCGCTCGTCGCAGAGCCAACCGGTGATGCCGATGTGCCAGTCCTGGTCGAGGTAGTCGAACAGTTCCTCGCGCGTGCCGGTGAAGCAGTGCACCACCGCCGGGCCGATCCGGCCTTCGAAGTTCTTCATCATCGCCATGAAGTCGGCGTGGGCGTCGCGCTGGTGCAGGAACAGCGGCTTGCCCACGCCATCGACGGCAAGGTCCAGCGCGATCTGCAATTGCTTTTCGAATGCGCTGCGCTGGGCCGGCCGCGGCGAGAAATCGCGGAAGTAGTCCAGCCCGCATTCCCCCACCGCGACCACCTCCGGATGGGTGTGCAGGGCGCGCAGTTCGGCATCGCATTCGGCGGTGTACTCGGTCGCGTGGTGCGGATGCACGCCGGCGGTGGCGAACCATTCGCCGGGGCGGGTGCGCGCCAGTTCCAGCGCCTTCGGCGAATGCTCGCGCGAGGCGCCGGTGAGGATGGCCTGGCGCACGCCGGCATCGCGGGCGCGCTGCCACACCGCGTCGCGGTCGCGGTCGAAGCTGTCGTGGGTGAGGTTGAGGCCGATGTCGATGAGTTGCATGGCGCGATTTTACCGATAGCAAACGGAGTCGAAGACCGAAAGTCGCGATGCCGTGTGCCGAAGGCGGCGGCGGGTGCGCTTCGAGCGTGCCATGGATGGCGCGCGGCCGCGCATCGAAGCCGGATGCGGAGCCTGAGCGGCGAAGCGCACCCGCCGGCTTCGGCGCGCGGCCCGCCCGAAGCGGCACACAATGCTCCCGTATCCTTACCGGGTGAACGTCTCCGCATTCCCCATCACCCCGCTGCTGCCGGACATCCTCGCCTCGCTGGCCGCGCATCCCCGCCTGGTGCTGGAAGCGCCGCCCGGCGCGGGCAAGACCACGCAGGTGCCGCTGGCGCTGCTGGATGCCGATTGGTTGCACGGCCGCAAGATCGTGATGCTGGAACCGCGCCGCGTCGCCGCGCGCGCGGCGGCCGGGTTCATGGCCAAGCAGCTGGGCGAAGCGGTTGGCGAGACGGTGGGTTACCGCATCCGCTTCGAGAACAAGGTCGGGCCGAATACCCGCATCGAGGTCGTGACCGAGGGCATCCTCACCCGCATGCTGCAGGACGACCCGCTGCTGGAAGGCGTGGGCGCGATCCTGTTCGACGAATTCCACGAGCGCCATCTGGCCGGCGACCTCGGGCTGGCGCTGGCGCTTGACGTGCAGGCCGGGCTGCGAGAGGACCTGCGGATCGTGGTGATGTCGGCGACGCTGGACGGCGAGCGGCTGGCGGCGTTCCTCGATGCGCCGCGGCTGTCGAGTGCGGGCCGCAGCTTCCCGGTGGAGATCGCGCATTTCCCCGCGCGCCGCGACGAGGCGCTGCAGCAGCAGGTGCGACGCGCGATCGAACATGCGCTGGCCGCGCATCCGGGCGATGTGCTTGTGTTCCTGCCGGGGCGGCGGGAGATCGCGAAGTTGGAGGCCGTGCTTGCCGAGGCACTTTTGCAGCGACCGCTCTTCGCGGCGGGGGCATTGCTTTCCCCTCAGTCGGGGCATCCTGCCCCGATTCGGGCGCGCGCCCTCCATGGCGCGCTTGACGCAACACCCCCGCCGCGGAGATCGCTCGCGCCGGATGTCGAGGTGCTGCCTCTGCACGGCGACCTCCCAATCGAACAGCAATCGCACGTGCTGCAGCCGGCGCTGGATGGCCGCCGCCGTATCGTGCTGGCCACCAACGTCGCCGAGTCGTCGGTCACCCTGCCCGGCGTGCGGGTGGTGATCGACAGCGGGCTGGCGCGCGAGCCGCGCTTCGATCCCAACAGCGGCTTCTCGCGGCTCGACAGCGTGACGATCTCGCAGGCCAGCGCCGACCAGCGCGCCGGTCGCGCCGGGCGCGTGGCGGAAGGCTTCGCCTATCGGCTGTGGCCGCAGTCGCAGCGGCTGGAGGGGCAGCGCAAGCCGGAGATCGCGCAGGTGGAACTGGCGGCGCTGGCGCTGGAGCTGGCGGCCTGGGGCAGCAGCGAACTGCGTTTCGTCGATCCGCCGCCATCGGGCGCGCTGGCGGCGGGTAGGGATCTGCTGCAGCGATTGGATGCCCTGAGTGACGGCAAGCTCACCGCACGCGGCAGGCGGATGCTGGCGCTGGGCACGCACCCGCGGCTGGCGGCGATGCTGCTGGCTACCGATGTCCCGGCGCGCATCGCGCTGGCCTGCGATCTGGCGGCGCTGGTGGAAGCACGCGATCCACTGCGTTCGCGCAGCGACGCGCTGGCGCAGCGCTGGCAGGCGCTGGCCGCACTCCGCGATGGGCGCGTGCCCGCCGATGCCAACCGTTCCGCGCTGGCCGCCATCGACGCTGCAGCGAAACAGTGGCGTCGCCGCCTGCGCTGCGCCGCCTCGCCGCCTGTTTCCGTGCCGGCGCATGCGCTGGGCGACCTGCTGGCGCACGCCTTCCCCGACCGCATCGCCAAACAGCATCCGCAGGACCCGCGTCGCTACCAGCTGGCGAACGGGCGCATGGCGCGGCTGTTCGACGATTCCGCGCTGTACGGCGAGCCGTGGCTGGTGGCCAGCGAATTGCGCTTCGAGGCCAAGGATGCGCTGTTGCTGCGCGCCGCGCCGGTGGACGAGGCGCGGCTGCGCGCGGAATTCGCGAGCCATTTTTCCGACGCCGACGAGGTGCGCTGGGATGCCGACAAGCGCGCGCTGCGCAGCGAGCGCATCGAGCGGTTCGACGGCATCGTGCTGGCGGTGAAATCGGCGGGGCGGGTGGATCCGCACCAGGCCGCGTGCGCGTTGACCGCGGCGGTGCGTGAGCTGGGCCTGTCGGTGCTGCCGTGGAGCGAGGCGCTGTCGCAGTGGCGCATCCGAGTACAGTGCCTGCGCGCGTGGATGCCGGAGCTGGGCCTGCCGGATCTTTCCGACGCCGCGCTGCTGGCTTCGCTGGAGCTCTGGTTGCAGCCCGCGTTTGCCGGCAAGACAAGGCTGGATGCGCTGGACGCCGGCGAGCTGGCCGAAGCGCTGAAGTCCGGCATCGACTGGAGCCTGCGCCAGCGCATCGACCAGCTGGCGCCGACCCGCATCGCGGTGCCGTCGGGACTGGAGCGCGGCATCGACTATCGGCTGGACGACCACGGCGAGCCGGCGCCGCCGGTGCTGGCGGTGAAGCTGCAGGAGCTGTTCGGGCTGGCGCAGACGCCGCGCGTGGCCGACGGCCGGGTGCCGCTGCTGCTGCATCTGCTCTCACCCGGCGGCAAGCCGCTGCAGGTGACCGCCGACCTGCACAACTTCTGGACCAACACCTATGCCGAGGTCAGGAAGGAAATGAAGGGCCGCTACCCGCGCCACCCATGGCCGGACGACCCGTGGAACGCCATCGCCACGCACCGGGCCAAGCCACGCGGGACGTGACGCACCCGTCACGCAGACACGCCATACTCGTGGTCAAGACGATGCAAGCCGAGGAGCAGCACATGGGCAAGTTGGAACGCACGCAGGATCGGACCCTGGAACTGTTGGCCGACGTGGGCGAGGGCCTGCGCCGCAAGCTTCCGGACAAGGCCGTGCAGTGGGTCGAAACCGGCGCGGCGCTGGGTGCCCTGCGGGTGGGCAGCAAGGTCGCGGGCAAGTTCGTGCGCCGCAACCCGGTGCTGGTCGGGGCCGCGGTAGTCGGTGCCGGCCTGCTGTGGCTGGCCGCGCGGCAGCGCGCCAAGCGCAGGGAAACGATCGAAGGCGAGGCGAAGCAGGTGCGCGCGCTGCGCCGCGGCGACTACGAGCGCGACGACTACGGCGTCTGAGCCGGACGCCGCGCCGTCGGCACCCGGCGCGCGGTGTTTTTTGCGCGAAGCGCGCGCCGCATCGCCTCAGCTGCTGGCGGTTTCCCGCCATTGGCCGGGCTGCAGGCCATCAAGCCGGTGCGGCCCCACCGCCACCCGCACCAGCCGCAGCGTGGGCAGGCCCACCGCCGCGCTCATCCGTCGCACCTGGCGGTTGCGGCCCTCGCAGATCACCAGTTCCAGCCAGGCATCCGGCACGGTCTTGCGGAACCGCACCGGCGGATCGCGCTGCCACAGCGCGGGCGCGGCCAGCAGCCGCGCCTGCGCGGGGCGGGTGGGACCGTCATTGAGCATCACGCCGTCGCGCAGCTGCTGCAGCTGCGCCGCGTCCGGCGTGCCTTCCACCTGTACCCAATAGGTTCTCGGCTGCTTGTGCGCGGGGTCGGTCAATCGATGCGCCAGCCGTCCGTCATCAGTCAGCAGCAGCAGGCCTTCGGAATCGAAATCCAGCCGCCCCGCCGCATACACGTCCGCCGGCAGGCCGAAGCCGGCCAGGGTCGGCCGCGGCGGCCGGCTGCGGTCGGTGAACTGGCAGAGCACGCCATAGGGTTTGTTGAAGGCGATCAGCATGCGCGGGTTACGAAAGCCGGAAGCGTCGCGGTTCACCGTCGTCGGCCGCGGGCGCGGCGCAGATGGCACCGCATCGAAAAGTCATTCGCTGGCCGGTTTGCGGAAGCGCAGGGTCATGCGGTCGCTTTCGCCGATGGCCCGGTACTTTTCCGCATCGCCAGCGTCATGGCGGTTGGTGGGCGGCAGCGTCCACACGCCGTTGGGATGGTCCGCGCTGTCGGCAGGGTTGGCGTTGACCTCGCTACGCGCGTCCAGCACGAAGCCGGCGCGGGTGGCCGACTCGATCACCAGCGCTTCGGTCAGGTAGCCGGACTTCTTCATCGTGTCCAAGTCGGTGCCGGGCTTGGCGCGGTGGTCCACCACCCCCAGCGTGCCGCCCGGCTTGAGCGCGGCGAAGAAGGCCTGGAAATAGGCCTCCGCAGTGCCGGCGGCCACCCAGTTGTGCACGTTGCGGAAGGTCAGCACCGCGTCGGCGCTGGCCGGCGTGCCCAGCGACGGCGCCTTGCCGTCGTACCAGTGCAGGCTGGCGCGGCCGTAGCGCGCGGGATCGGCAGCGAACAGCGCCGGCAGCGCGCTGCTGCGGCCGGGCGCGGGGGTGGCGCTGGCGGCGATGTAGCGGCCGCGCTCGCGCAGGTACGGCGCCAGGATCGCGCTGTACCAGCCGTTGCCCGGGCTGATCTCGATGACGGTGTCGCTGGGTTTCAGGCCGAAGAATGCCAGCGTTTCGGCCGGGTGGCGGTAGCGGTCGCGGGCGCGCTGGGCGGCATCGCGGCCGGGATCGGCCACCGCGGCCTGCAGCGCGGAATCCGCCGCGGGCGTGGTCGGCTGCTGCGCGGTCGAGGACGTGGGCGTGCCGGCGCAGGCGGCCAGCAGCAGGGCAAGCGCGGGAATCGACAGGCGGGTCATGCGGAGCTCCGGATGCGACGGGCCCTGCAGGGTAAACCGGGCCGCCGCAAACACGAAGCCCGGCGCGCGGCCGGGCTTCGCGGGTCGCCGACGGGCGAGGGTTACAGCATCGACAGCGCCGCGTTCAGCGTGGCCGACGGCCGCATCGCCGCCGACAGCCTGCCCATGTCCGGCTGGTAGTAGCCGCCGATGTCCACCGGCTTGCCCTGTACGGCGACGAGTTCCTCGACGATCTTCGCTTCGTTGTCCGCCAGCGCCTGGGCGACCGCCGCGAACTTCGCCGCCAGCTCCGTGTCCGCACTCTGCTCGGCCAGCGCCTGCGCCCAGTACAGCGCCACGTAGAAATGGCTGCCGCGATTATCAATGGTGCCCAGCTTGCGGCCGGGCGAACGGTCGTTGTCGAGGAACTTCGCGTTGGCCGCGTCCAGCGCATCGGCCAGCACCTGCGCCCGCTTGTTGCCGGTGGTGTTGGCCAGGTGTTCGAACGAGGCGGCCAGCGCCAGGAATTCGCCCAGCGAATCCCAGCGCAGGTAGTCCTCTTCCACGAACTGCTGCACGTGCTTGGGCGCGCTGCCGCCGGCGCCGGTCTCGAACAGGCCGCCGCCGTTCATCAGCGGCACGATCGACAGCATCTTCGCGCTGGTGCCCAGCTCCATGATCGGGAACAGGTCGGTCAGGTAGTCGCGCAAGACATTCCCGGTGGCGCTGATGGTGTCCAGGCCCTCGCGGATGCGCTTGAGCGAGAACTTCATCGCCTCCACCGGCGACAGGATGCGGATGTCGAGGCCGGAAATGTCGTGGTCGTTGAGGTAGGCGGCGACCTTGGCGATCAGGCCGCGGTCGTGGTCGCGCTGCGGATCCAGCCAGAACACCACCGGGGTGTTCGACAGGCGCGCGCGGCTGACCGCCAGCTTCACCCAGTCGCGGATCGGCGCGTCCTTGGTCTGGCACATGCGCCAGATGTCGCCGGCCTTGACCGGGTGCTGCAGCAGCACCGTGCCGTGCTCGTCGATCACCCGCACCACGCCGTCGCCGCTGATCTTGAAGGTCTTGTCGTGGCTGCCGTATTCCTCGGCCGCCTGCGCCATCAGGCCGACGTTGGGCACGCTGCCCATGGTTGCCGGGTCGAACGCGCCGTGTTCCCTGCAGTCGTCGATCACCACCTGGTAGATGCCGGCGTAGCAGCGGTCCGGGATCACCGCCTTGGTGTCCTGCAGTTCGCCGCGGGCGTTCCACATCCGGCCGCTGTCGCGGATCATCGCCGGCATCGAGGCGTCCACGATCACGTCGGACGGCACGTGCAGATTGGTGATGCCCTTGTCGGAATTGACCATCGCCAGGCCCGGGCGTTGCGCGTACAGCGCATTGATCTCGGCTTCGATCGCACTGCGCTCGGATTCGGCCAGCTGGCCCAGCTTGGCGTACAGGTCGCCGATGCCGTTGTTGGGGTCAAATCCGATTTCGGCCAGCGTGCGCGGATGCTTTTCCAGCACCGGCGCATAGAAGCGCGACACCGCGATGCCGAACATGATCGGGTCGCTGACCTTCATCATGGTCGCCTTCAGGTGCAGGGAGAACAGCACGTCCTGCGCCTTGGCATCGGCGATCTGCGCGTCGATGAAATCGGCCAGCGCGCCGGCGCTCAGTACGGATGCGTCGATCATCTCGCCCGCCTGCAGTGGCAACGGCCCGCGCAGCGGGAAGCTGCTGCCGGTGACGCTGGTGTATTCGATCCGCACCGGCCCGGCGTTGACCATGGTGTAGCTCTGCTCGCTGCCGTAGAAATCGCCGGCCGTCATGTGCGCCACGTGCGACTTCGAGGATGCGTCCCACTTGCCCATCCGGTGCGGATGCTTCTTCGCATAGGCCTTCACCGCCTTCGGCGCGCGGCGGTCGGAATTGCCCTCGCGCAGCACCGGATTCACCGCGCTGCCCTTGACGCGGTCGTAGCGCGCCTTGATGTCTTTCTCGCCCTCGCCCTGCGGCGCGTCCGGGTAGTCCGGCAGCGGGTAGCCGCGGTCCTGCAGCTCCTTGATCGCGGCCTTCAGCTGCGGGATCGAAGCGCTGATGTTGGGCAGCTTGATGATGTTGGCTTCCGGCGTCTTGGCCAGCTCGCCCAGCTCTGCAAGGTCATCCGCCACCGCGCGCTCACCCAGCAGCTCCGGGAACTGCGCCAGGATCCGTGCCGCCAGCGAGATGTCGCGGGTGTCCACCGCCACCCCGGCAGTCTTCGCATAGGCCTGCACGATCGGCAGGAACGAGGCGGTGGCGAGGAACGGCGCTTCGTCGGTCAGGGTGTAGAGGATCTTGGACATGGCGGCTCGGGTTCGCGGAGGAGACCGCCATTGTCGCCCCGGCCGCCCCCGCCGGCAAAGCGGGGGCGAGAATGGACCGAGAGTCGCGGGGAATGAGACGGGGAGGTGGCAGAAACGACAGGGCCGGTTTTCCGGCCCGCGGGATTTACGGCATCTTTGAAGCCGGGCCGAACACTAAAGAGTGGACGTGGACGAAATTTCACCGTCGGATCTGAAAACGATCCTGCATTCCAAGCGCGCCAACATCTACTACCTGCAGCATTGCCGGGTGCTGGTCAATGGCGGCCGCGTCGAATATGTCACTGACGCCGGCAAGCGCTCGCTGTACTGGAACATTCCTATCGCCAATACCACCACCATATTGCTGGGCACCGGCACCTCGATCACCCAGGCGGCGATGCGCGAGCTGGCCAAGGCCGGCGTGCTGGTCGGATTCTGTGGCGGTGGCGGCACGCCCCTTTTCAGCGCCAACGAGGTCGATACCGAGGTGGCATGGTTCTCGCCGCAGTCCGAGTACCGGCCCACCGAATACCTGCAGGCGTGGGTGCGGTTCTGGTTCGATGATGACCTTCGTCTGGCTGCAGCCAAGGCGTTCCAGCATGCCCGCGCCGCGCGCATCCGCACGCAATGGCAGCATCGGAGTCTCCGTGATGCCGGCTTCGACATCGACACCCGGCGACTGGACGACTTGCTGCAAGCAACCGTTAGACAGATCGATCTTGCAGAAGACAACACCCATCTGCTGACCGAAGAGGCACGCCTCACCAAGGCCCTGTTCAAGCTCGCCGTCGATACCGTGGGCTACGGCGACTTCACCCGCGCCAAGGGCGGCACCGGTGGCGATCCGGCCAACCGCTTCCTCGATCATGGCAACTACCTAGCCTACGGGCTCGGTGCCACCGCGACCTGGGTGCTGGGATTGCCGCACGGACTCGCCGTCCTGCACGGCAAGACCCGCCGCGGCGGCCTGGTGTTCGACATCGCCGATCTGGTGAAGGATGCCCACATCCTGCCGCAGGCCTTTCTCTCGGCGATGCGCGGCGATGAAGAGCAAGATTTTCGCCAGAACTGCATCGAAGCGCTGACCCGCAGCGAGGCGCTGGATTTCATGATCGATTCGGTGAAGGCCGTGGCACTGGACACCGCCGCCCTCGCCAGCGGGAAGCCGGCATGAATGTGCTGTTGGTCAGTCAATGCGACAAGCGCGCCCTTACGGAAACCCGCCGCATCCTCGACCAGTTCGCCGAACGCCGCGGCGACCGCACCTGGCAGACGCCGATCACCCGCGCCGGGCTCGATACCCTGCGCAAGCTGTTGCGCAAGACTGCACGCAAGAACACCGCCGTGGCCTGTCACTGGATTCGCGGCGCCGACCACAGCGAACTGCTGTGGGTGGTCGGCGACGCGCGGCGCTTCAACAGCGAGGGCGCCGTGCCCACCAATGCCACTGCCGGCGACGTGCTGCGCAAAGGCGACGAGAACGACTGGCACAGTGCTGAGCACATTCGCCTGCTGGCGCAGCTCGGCGCGCTGCTGCATGACCTCGGCAAGGCCAGCGTGGCGTTCCAGCAGCGGCTACAGGGCCGGCTCGACGAGCGCAACCGCTACCGGCACGAATGGGTGTCGCTGCGCCTGTTCCTGGCCTTCGTGGGCGGGGACGATGATGCCGGCTGGCTGACACGCATGGCCAGCGAAGAGGCCGATGATGGCGTGTGGACGGCGCAAGGTCGCTACCTGCGCGATGGCGTGGATGCGGGCATCGAGCGCTATCCGTTTCGCGAGCTTGCTGCACGCGCGCCGCTGGCCGCCGCGATCGGCTGGCTGATCGTCACCCATCACCGTCTTCCCTGCGTGCCGGGGGAAAAGAAAAATGGTGAAGGCCAGGCCGGGATCGGTGCCCGCGCCAAGGGCCATCGACAAGTCTGGCTGGAAACCCCGCTGGCCGAAGTCGCCCACGACTGGAACGAAATCGATTCGCGCGCCACGCCGGTTGAAGCGACGCCGTACTGGGACCTGGTGGCCGAGTTGCCCGCCGTCGCACCGGCATGGCGAACCCAGGCACGCCGTGTCGCCAAGACCTTGCTGGAGCGGAAGGCGCAGCCACAGGGTGATTGGCTGGGAAATCCCTACGTCATGCATCTGGCGCGGCTGGCGCTGATGCTGGCCGACCACCACTATTCCAGTCTCGGCGTGGATGGCGCCGACATGCCTGTCGCCGAACGCCAGCGCTTCCTGCAGGCCGACCAGGCCGTCTTCGCCAATACCCGCAAGGACAAGCGTGGCCACACACAGCGCAATCAATCGTTGCTGGAACATCTGCTGGGCGTGGGCCACACCGCCAGCCTGATCGCCCACGCGCTGCCCGGTTTCGAGCGTCACTTGCCGCGCCTTGCCAATCATCGCGGCCTGCGCAAGCGCAGCGCGGACAAGAGGTTCGCGTGGCAGGACAAGGCGTTCGATGCGGCCGCCGGCCTGCGCGAGGCCGCGCGCGAGCACGGCGCCTTCATCATCAACATGGCGTCCACAGGCTGCGGCAAGACGCTGGCCAATGCGCGCATCCTGTATGCCCTGTCCGATCCGGCAATCGGTCTGCGCATGAGCTATGCGCTGGGCCTGCGCACGCTCACCCTGCAAACCGGTCGCAGCTACCGTCAGGATCTGAGCCTGGGCGACGACGAACTGGCGGTGCTGGTCGGCGGTTCGGCCAGCCGCGCCCTGTTCGAGTACCACGAGAAGCAGGCCGAAAGCACAGGCTCCGCCTCCACTCAGGCGCTGATCGAAGAAGACAGCCACGTGCTTTACGAAGGCAACGTCACGGATCACCCGCTGCTGTCGCGCGCGCTGGCCAACCCCGACATCCGCAAGCTGCTTTCCGCGCCGATGCTGGTGTGCACGGTGGATCACCTCGCACCGGCCACCGAATCCCTGCGCGCCGGTCGCCAGATCGCGCCGATGCTGCGCCTGCTGAGCGGCGATCTGGTGCTGGATGAACTGGACGATTACGACCTCGATGACCTGCCCGCGTTGACCCGCCTGGTGCACTGGGCCGGCATGCTTGGCGCGCGGGTGGTGCTGTCGTCCGCCACCCTGCCGCCGTCACTGGTGCAGGGCATGTATCTGGCGTATCGCGCCGGGCGCCGCCATTACCGGCGCAACCGCGGTCAGCAGCGCGTGGCCGACGATGCGCCGCTGGATCTGCCCTGCCTGTGGGCGGACGAGTTCGGCGTGCAGACGAAAACCTGCCAGAACGATGACGACTTCGCCGCCGCGCATGCGCGCTTCGTCCAACGCCGAGTGGGCGAGTTGCGCAAGGTGCCACCGCTGCGCGTCGCCGAGCTGCTGCCGCTCGATACGCATCCCGGACTGGGCGAGGAGCGCGTCCGCGTGGCGTTCGCCGCCCGCATCCGCGAGGCCTGCCTGCGCCTGCATGGAGACCATGCCGAGTCCGATCCGGGAACCGGCAAGCGGGTCAGTTTCGGCATCGTGCGCATGGCCAACATCGAGCCGATTGTTTCGGTGGCACGGGCCCTGATCGAAAGCGAGTTGCCTCCCGGCGTACGGTTGCACCTGTGCGTCTACCACGCGCGCTTTCCGCTGCTGTTGCGTTCGGCCATCGAAGCCATGCTGGATGCCACGTTCAACCGGCGCAAGGCGGATGCCGTGTGGCAGCTTCCGGAGGTACGCAGTGCGCTGGATACCCATGCCGAAGCCGACCAACTATTCGTGGTGCTGGCTTCGCCGGTCTGCGAAGTCGGCCGCGACTGGGATGCCGACTGGGCCATCGCGGAACCGTCATCGATGCGCTCGCTGATTCAGCTTGCAGGCCGCGTGCAGCGCCATCGGCGCAAGGCGCCTGTGCGGCCAAACCTGCTGGTGTTCGAAACCAATCTCAAGGGCGTGCTGCAAAGTGGTGCGCGCGGCGCGGTGTTCACGCGGCCGGGCTTCGAGAAAACCACGGACGACGAGCGATTCCTGCTTGCCAGCCATCGTCTCGGTGATCTACTGGAGGCCGCCGAATACCAGCACCTCGATGCCGTTCCGCGCATCCAGCCGCGTGCCGAACTCAAGCCTCGCCAGCGCTGGGTCGATCTGGAGCATGCACGCCTGCGCGCCGGCCTGTTGCCGCGCGCCGTTGCGCCAGCACGCTGCTCAGGGCGGCGCGGCACCCAGCCAGCAGCACAACAGTCCTTGCGCGATCACGCCGCCGCCTGTTGGCAATATCCGCAGGCTGCCTTGAGTGGCGTGCTGCCGCAACAGCAGCCCTTCCGCGACGACCCGCAGCGCGATGTCACCCTGGCCTGGCTGCCGGATGAAGTGGACGCCGACGTGCTGAAACTGCATCGGGTGGAAGAGCAGCGTGGTGGCAAGCGGGGCGATCGGCTTTATGTTCCCGCAGAGGAATTACGGCACGAGGTTTCCCTGGCGCCCGCCTGTGGCGTCAGCCGCTGGGGCGATTTCGACATGACCGCATTGGTCGCCGATCAGGCAGAAACGCAGGAGCTGTCACTGGAGCAGGCCGGGAAAAAATTCACCACCGTGGACGTGCCGGCAAGCGTGCAGGGCTGGCGCTGGCATCCATGGCTTGGCTTCGGCAAGGCGCGTTGACGTTGCGCAAGTCACTGCCACGGATCGATCAGCTCGAAGCCGCAGTCTTCGAAATCACGGGTGTTGCGGGTGGCAAGCTGCGCACCGCGCGAGCGTGCAATGCCGGCGATCATGGCGTCAGCCAGCGACACCGGTCGTCCCTGCGCACGCCGCATCGCTGCGAAAGCAGCCTGCGCTTCGGCGGCGGTGCCGTCATACGGCAGCACGTGGTCGGCGAACCGCTGCACGAACAGCACCGTCATCCGGCGCAGCAACTCATGCTTGCGCTGACCCTCCGGCAGGCAATACGCGCCAAACAGCAGCTCGCCGCGGGTGACCGCCGTCGTGTACAGCTCGCTGCTCGACAGGCGGGTCACCCAGGCGATCACCGCGGGAGCCGGCGTGGGCCTGAACAGTTCCGAGATGACGTTGGTGTCCAGCACGATCATGGATCGAACTCGGGGCCGCTGAAATCCGGCGGCTCGCGCATCGGCTCCCGTGGCGGCAGCTCCAGTTCGATGCCTCCGTATGGTTCCACCATCTCGCGGATGCGCTGCACCAGCTCCTTGCCGCTCAGTGGCTCGGATTTCAGGGCCTCGCGCAGGATGCTCCGCGCCTCTTCCTCCATCGACTTCCCGTGCTGCGCCGCCCGTATGCGCAGGCGCGCCTTCAGTTCGTCGTCGAGATTGCGGATGGTCATGGTGGCCATGAAAGACTCCAAGATGACTCAAGGGCGATTGCAATGATGGCATTGAAATCACTTTCGATGCTGGGCTGCCTATCCGGCAGCAAAGAAACATTCATCAGGATCACTTTCTGAGCTGCCTGCTCGGCAGCGATCAGGGTTGAGCAATACAGCGTCTGTCACTCAGCCCCGCTCAACGTGTTTCTTAAAATTTTTATTTATCAGTATCACGGTTGATAGATGATAGTGTTTGCTCCATGCACCGACGTGTCAAGCGGTCGCGAGCCGCGAGTCGCAGGCTGTGAGATCGGCTGAAGGTACATCGCTATTCGTGAGGATGACTCTTTGGGAGGGAGAGGCATATGAGCAATTTGACCGATCGCGGAACAGCGTTCCGCGCCGCCATCGCCGGCTTCATCGATGCCCGGCGCGAGGCCAAGCTCAAAGGCAAGGAGGACGACGCCGAAGCGGCATCGAAATACGATTACGCAGGCTGGTTGGCGGATGCGGCCCGCCGGGTGGGCCAGATCCAGGCCGTCACCCATGTGCTCAAGGCCACCCATCCCGACGCGCGCGGCAGCAGCCTGCACGTCCAGCCATCGGCACTGTCGCAGCATGCGGAAGTGGGAAGCCATCTGCTGGGCACGGACTACGCTGAAGACGTGGTGGGCAATGCGGCGGCGTTGGATGTGTTCAAGCTGCTCAAGCTGGAGGTTGATGGCAAGCGCTTGCTCAACTGGATGCAGGCCGGCGATGCCGATCTTGCCGCCGCGCTTTCCGGGGATGTCGACGAGTCGCGACGCTGGATGCAGGCATTCGCCGCCTTGGTGCACGCTGACACCCGGCCCGCCACACACCCCATGGCCAAGCAGCTGTACTGGCTGGCTGGCGATACCCCGTACGACGACAGCCACTACCAGCTGCTGCAGCCAATGTTTTCAAGCGCACTGGCGCACGCCGTGCACGCGGAGATCCAGGATGCGCGCTTCGGCGAGATCAACAAGGCCGCACGGCAAGCCCGCCGAGAGAACAAGCCCGCCGAAACAACGTATCGCGATTACCGCGACCTGGTGGTGCGCAAGCTGGGCGGCACCAAACCGCAAAACATCTCGCAGTTGAACAGCGAGCGCGGCGGCGTGAACTACCTGTTCACTTCGCTTCCACCACGGGCATGGAAGTCGCGCGAATTCACGAGTCTGCTCAAACTCGACTCCGTATTCGACGACCCGCACGGCGCGCTCAAGCGCTTCGGCGGTATCCGCGAACTGCTGGACACGCTGTCCGACTTCCTGCGGGAAAATCCCGCGCCGGTCATGGAAACGCGCCAGCATCGCGAGCGGATCGAGTTGGCCATCGGCCAGGAGCTGGCCACGTTCGGCGCGGCGATCCGTGGCAGTCAGCCTGCAGGTTGGAGCCGCGAGGACAGCTGCCGGTTGCCGTTGTGCGAGCGACTCTGGCTGGACCCGGAGCGTACCGAACTGGAGCCGCGCAACGACCCGGAGCACCCGCACTGGCAGGCGGACGATCTGGCCTTCAACGAGGCTTACGAACACGGCGACTGGGCCGAAGAAGTCGCCGGTCGTTTCGGCCGCTGGCTCAACGACGAGCTGCGCAAGCGCAGCGACAAGTTGGTGATGCTGGGCGAGGCCGAAATGCGCCACTTCGCGCGTCAGGCCGTTCTTGACGTGGCCTGGCCTATTCCCCTACGACGCCGCTCCAAGGCAGGTGCCGCATGAGCTGCCCCGGATTCACCCATATCCTGGTGCTGCCGCATCTCAAGGTGCAGAACGCCAATGCCGTCTCCAGCCCGTTGACCCATGGCTTCCCTTCCATCACCGCCTTCCTTGGCCTGATGTGGGCGCTGGAGCGCAAGACACGAGCGCTGGGGCTGGAGATCGAGTTCAGCGCGGTGGGCGTGGTGTGCCACGACCATGACGAGCAGATCCACGACGGCGGCTTTGTCCACAGCTTCCGCCTCACCCGAAATCCGGTGGGCAGGGACGGCAAGACGGCGGCCATCGTGGAGGAAGGCCGCATCCACCTCGATGTGAGCCTGCTGCTGGCGGTGCACGCCGAACACTGGGATGCCGAAACCCGGCAGCGCGACACGCAGACCATTGCGGGGTTGGTGCAATGCATGCGCATTGCCGGTGGCACTTTATTGCAATCGACATCGTCGCAGGCGTCGCGGCAGCGTCCTTGGGTGATGGATTTCACCGATCAGGACAACAACGACTTCCACAAGCTGCGTGCCCGCCTGTTGCCCGGCACCACGCTGGTGGCGCGCGATGACCTGATCGACACGAGGCTGGAGTCGCTGCGAGCGGAGCAGCCCGAAGCCACCCGCCTTGATGCCTGGCTATCCCTTTCGCGGATCAACTGGCACTTCGATGCGGCTGCCGATAACGGCAAGGGCGCGTGGCAGCACGACCGCAAGGGCGCGGGCTGGATCGTGCCCATCCCGGTGGGTTACGGCGCACTGGGCCCCGTGCTTGCGGCCGGCAGCGTGCCCAATGCCCGCGATGCCACCACACCCTTCCGCTTCGTGGAAAGCTTGTATTCCATTGGCGAATGGATCGGGCCGCACCGCCTGCAGAAACCGCAGGACCTGCTCTGGTACGCCGACAGCCAGCCCGAGCAAGGCCTCTACCGCTGCCGCAACGATTACCGCGCCACCGAAACCACCATCTGACCGACAAGGGGAATCCCATGGCCAACGAACTCAAGACTGCTTCCGTGCTCGCCTTCGAGCGAAAGCTCGATCCTTCAGATGCGCTGATGTATGGCGGCGACTGGAACAATCGCGCCGCCACGGACAACTGGGCACCGATCGCGCTGCGCGAAAAATCCGTGCGGGGCACGATTTCCAATCGCCGGAAAAGCGGCGCCACCGATCCCGCGAAACTCGATGCCGACATCCAGAGCCCCAACCTGCAGACCGTGGATGTGGCTACTCTGCCCGTCGATGCGGACACGCTGAAAGTGCAGTTCACCGTCCGCGTACTGGCCGGCACCGGACAGCCATCCGCCTGCAACGACGCGGCTTACCGGCAAAAGCTGTTGGCTACGGTGAATGGCTATGTCGCGCAGCATGGCGGTTTCGATGAGCTGGCGAAGCGCTACGCCGCCAATCTCGCCAACGGCCGCTTCCTGTGGCGCAACCGCATCGGTGCCGAGCAGGTGGAAGTCACCGTCGCACAACTGAAGGATGGTGCGCCTGTCGCGAGCTGGACGTTCGATGCCTTATCGCATGACATAGTCAAGCTCACGGCATCGGCAGGCGAAAAGGATAAGCTGCAGGCGTTGGCCGATGTTGTTGCGGCTGGCCTCGGTGGTAGCTCGCATGTGCTGCTGCAAGTCACCGCATTCGTGCGCATTGGTTTCGGCCAGGAAGTGTTTCCCTCGCAGGAACTGATTCTCGATCGTGGACGCGGCGACAAGAGCAAGACCTTGTATGACGTTGCCGGCGTGGCCGCCATTCATTCGCAAAAGCTCGGCAACGCCATCCGCACCATCGACACCTGGTATCCCGAAGCCGCCGAGAACGGCCCCATCGCAGTGGAGCCCTACGGCTCGGTCACTACCCAGGGCAAGGCCTATCGCCAACCCAAGGAAAAAGTCGACTTCTACAACCTGCTCGACGGTTGGATCATCAAGGACAAGACGCCTGACGTGGAACAGCAGCACTTCGTCATCGCCACCCTGATCCGCGGCGGTGTGTTCGGCGACGCGGACAAGTGATATGACCAGCCACTATCTCGATATCCGGGTTTTGCCGGATCCGGAGACAGGCCCGGCGCAGCTGCTGGGTGCGCTCTACGACCGCTTGCATCTGACCCTCGTGCAGCAGCGGCTGGACAACATCGGCGTCAGCTTCCCCGATTACAGCCTGAGCCCGCGCGCAATCGGCAATCGGTTGCGACTCCATGGTGGCGAACAGGGACTCCTCCAGTTCCTGAAAACCGATTGGCTCAAGGGCATGCGTGACCATGTGCGCTTGAGCGAGATCGCCGAAGTCCCGGCCGATGCCCGCCATCGAACCATTCAGCGCCGGCAGTACAAGACCAGCGCCGAACGCCTGCGACGCCGTCGCATGAAGCGCAAGGGCGAAACAGCGGAGCAAGCCCGGGCCGCCATCCCGCACACCATCGAACGCCGCCCGGATCTCCCCTACCTGCATCTGCACAGCCGCAGCACTGGCCAGACGTTTCATCTGTTCGTTGCCTTGGGCCCTCTTCAGGAAAAGCAGCAAGCTGGTTCGTTCAGCAGCCATGGACTGAGTGCCAGCACCACCATCCCCTGGTTCTGACCCTTTTCCACCGGGAGTCACCCGGCTCTTTGGAAATCAATACCTTGCGCATGCCCCCGAGAAAACGGGGGCATGCTTTTGCTGCTGCTTTTCCCCTATGATCTCAATGGCTTAACGGCCATCACGTCTAGTTCGCTGCCGCATAGGCAGCTCAGAAATGGAGGCGCAGCTTGATCGCGGGGTGTTGCCGGTTCGCTGCCGCATAGGCAGCTCAGAAAAATTTGAGCCGGGGCTGTATTCGGGCGGCGACGTTCGCTGCCGCATAGGCAGCTCAGAAATGTACCGCTCGGCGTCCGCAATTACTCCGGCCGTTCGCTGCCGCATAGGCAGCTCAGAAATGATGGGTTCGTTGTTCTTGCTTAGGAAAGACGTTCGCTGCCGCATAGGCAGCTCAGAAATGTACCGCTCGGCGTCCGCAATTACTCCGGCCGTTCGCTGCCGCATAGGCAGCTCAGAAATGATGGGTTCGTTGTTCTTGCTTAGGAAAGACGTTCGCTGCCGCATAGGCAGCTCAGAAATTTACGACCGTGATTGATCGTGGCGTAAACAGAGTTCGCTGCCGCATAGGCAGCTCAGAAAGTGGCGGGTCGTGTTCCTCATGGGTTCGTTGTGTTCGCTGCCGCATAGGCAGCTCAGAAAGGAGTCCCGCATCGAGCTTCGTTGGTGGAAATGTTCGCTGCCGCATAGGCAGCTCAGAAAGTCGTGGCGCAGCCGGCCGCGCGCCCGGAGCTGTTCGCTGCCGCATAGGCAGCTCAGAAAAAGTGGTCGTATGGCGAAAGGCTCATTTCGTTCGTTCGCTGCCGCATAGGCAGCTCAGAAAACCTTTCTTGCCACCCGGTTCACTTTTCGAGCGTTCGCTGCCGCATAGGCAGCTCAGAAAGTCTTCAGCCGCCCTTACACCTTCGCCGCGTGGTTCGCTGCCGCATAGGCAGCTCAGAAAACCTGCGCCACCTGCCGGCGTGCCGGTGCGGGGTTCGCTGCCGCATAGGCAGCTCAGAAACGTTGATTTAATTGGAGGCCGAGGTCGGAATTGTTCGCTGCCGCATAGGCAGCTCAGAAATGGATGTCGATGCTGGTGGCACCATTCGCCACGTTCGCTGCCGCATAGGCAGCTCAGAAAAGGCATCCCCGCGCCTGCGTTTCGTCGCCATCGTTCGCTGCCGCATAGGCAGCTCAGAAATCATCGTCGAACGTCAAATAGAGCGGGCGAGGGTTCGCTGCCGCATAGGCAGCTCAGAAA
>NZ_KE384103.1:51927-53163 GCF_000423885.1 Thermomonas fusca DSM 15424
GTTCGCTGCCGCATAGGCAGCTCAGAAATGTGAGGCATATGTTGCGAGGTCTGGCAACACGTTCGCTGCCGCATAGGCAGCTCAGAAAATCATCACAGGCGCACGTCTCCATGACCAAGAAGTTCGCTGCCGCATAGGCAGCTCAGAAAGCGTCGCCAGGCTCGCCGACGGGCTGCGCCTTGTTCGCTGCCGCATAGGCAGCTCAGAAATACCCGGCCGACGAGTTCGCGCGGAACCTGCCGTTCGCTGCCGCATAGGCAGCTCAGAAAGTTCAAGTCACCGAGAAGATCCAACCGGTCAGGTTCGCTGCCGCATAGGCAGCTCAGAAACGACTATGGCAAGATGCGGAACAAGGACTATCGTTCGCTGCCGCATAGGCAGCTCAGAAAAAGTCCACCGCCGCGAAGGTCGGCACCGGCCTGTTCGCTGCCGCATAGGCAGCTCAGAAATTGTCGAGCCTGCGCAGGTTCTCGCGGGCGTCGTTCGCTGCCGCATAGGCAGCTCAGAAATCATCTTTCGTGCGGCGCGCATCGGGGTTTATGTTCGCTGCCGCATAGGCAGCTCAGAAAAAGTCCACCGCCGCGAAGGTCGGCACCGGCCTGTTCGCTGCCGCATAGGCAGCTCAGAAATTGTCGAGCCTGCGCAGGTTCTCGCGGGCGTCGTTCGCTGCCGCATAGGCAGCTCAGAAATCATCTTTCGTGCGGCGCGCATCGGGGTTTATGTTCGCTGCCGCATAGGCAGCTCAGAAAAGCGCAATTCGATGCGGCCATCCTTCGACAAGGTTCGCTGCCGCATAGGCAGCTCAGAAAAGCCGCTGATCAAGGAAGGCAGCTGGTTCCGGGTTCGCTGCCGCATAGGCAGCTCAGAAATGTCGCCGTGCAGGAACTGCACGCATCCCTGGGTTCGCTGCCGCATAGGCAGCTCAGAAAGAACAACTCCAGCAGCGCGGTGGACTTCTTCTGTTCGCTGCCGCATAGGCAGCTCAGAAAGCCGCCGCTGCGCGCGCTCGCACAAGCCAATCGTTCGCTGCCGCATAGGCAGCTCAGAAATGAGCGGGCACTACTGGAAGTGCGTAGGCAAGGTTCGCTGCCGCATAGGCAGCTCAGAAAAAGCAGCACGCGAACCTTGTCCAGTGATAGGCGTTCGCTGCCGCATAGGCAGCTCAGAAAGGCAACCCGAAAGGCAACCCGAAGTTATGAAAGTTCGCTGCCGCATAGGCAGCTCAGAAAAGCAAAG
>NZ_AUIV01000029.1 GCF_000423885.1 Thermomonas fusca DSM 15424
CACCAGCCGGGCCTTCATCGCATGGACGCAGCAGCACGGCATCCAACACCTGCTGATCGAGCCTGGCCGACCCATGCAGAACGGCTACATCGAGAGCTTCAACGGCAAGTTCCGGGACGAGTGCCTCAACGAGCACTGGTTCACGTCGCTGGCTCAATCCCGCGACGTCCTCGCCGAGTGGCGCCGCGACTACAACCAAGTCCGACCGCACAGCAGTTGCGGACGCATCCCGCCGGCCCAGTTTGCCGCCAATCATCGAACCCAAACCAACCCCACCGCAGTACCCTTCAACCCCGGGCTCTCCCAGTAATGGCTGGTACGGCTACTGGGGGCAGGTCACTTAACTCAGGTGCTAGGTCTTTGCACAGGCACTTGCGCACGGCCGAGTGATACTATAGTGTCACTCAATGCGCACTGAACTTGTCACCACTCTCAAGCGGCAGGCTACTGAGCTCCTCGCTGACATCGAGCGAGACAAAGAGCCCATCCTCATCACACAGCACGGTCTACCCAGCGCATACCTGCTGGACGTTGAGACCTATCAGCTCATGCAGCAGCGCATGGCGATCCTGGAGGGCATTGCACGCGGCGAGCAGGCCATTGCAGATGGGCGCATCTCGACCCATGCTCAAGCCAAGACGCGACTCGCCAGATGGTTGAAATAGTCTGGGCAGATCCGGCGCTTGCGGATCTTGATGCAATCGCTGACTACATTGCACTGGAAGATCCTGCTGCAGCGACTGCGCTTGTCTTGCGGGTCTTTGCGCATGTCGAGCAACTGGCAGATCATCCGAAAAGCGGTAGTTATCCACCCGAGCTTGGCAAGTCGCGCTACCGTCAGATCGTGGAACCGCCCTGCCGGGTTTTCTACAGATTTGACCAACATAAGGTCTTCATCCTGCATGTTATGCGGTCAGAGCGGTTGCTTCGCAAACGGCACATTACTGCCCGAGCCAAGCGGGCAAAGACCTAACAATTCATTCAAGCCGACGCCGCTTCCTGGCATCGTGATACCGTCGTGCGACTGGCCGTCTTCTTCTCCGGTGGCTCCACGTGGCGGCGCGGCTTAACTCAGGTGTTAGGCCGCCAAGAGCAATGCTTCCGCAGCTGCGCCAAGCGGTGCGCAGACGCAACTTGCCAACCGTTTCTTCCGTTGGGCTCCTGGCGCTCGACGGCAACATCGTTCACCGGATCGCGCTGACCTCAGCATCGCGCTGCGCCCGCGGCGTCTCGCGGCAGCAGACATGCATGCACTCTCGTCGTTCGCGGTGTTTCCTCGCAACACTATCGGCGACGCCCGAGGAACAACTCCATGCTTGAGATCGCCGCGCTGTTGCTGGCACTGCTGGGCCTGGCCCATTCCGTGCTGGGCGAACGCTACATCCTGATCCGGCTGTTCCGCCGCGAGCTGCCGCCACTGTTCGGCGGCCCGGCGTTCACCCGCAATACGCTGCGCTTCGCCTGGCACCTGACCACGCTGCTGGCGCTGGGCATCAGCGCGGTGCTCTGGCAGCTCGGCGCCGACCCACCAGCTGCGATGATCGCGCGGACGCTGGGCTGGTGCCTGCTTGCCTGCGGCGTGCTGCCACTGCTGTTCACCCGCGGCCGCCACCTGGCCTGGGTGGTACTGTGGGCGGCAGGCGCGCTGTGCCTGGCTTGGGCCGCGCGCTGACGCGACCGCGGGCCGCGGTCTTCACCATCACGGTTCCAGCAACGGGGAAAATCGATGGGTCCGCAACAGCAGCTGGTCGCCGCCTGCGCGGCATTGGCAACACTCACCTTCGCAGTCGGCCTGCGCATGCTGGTGGTGCGCGTCACCGAGATGCGCGCGCGGCGGATCCATCCGCAGACGGTGGCGCTGTCGGTGGAGCGCGCAAAGCGGCTGGATGATTCCCGTGCATCGGACAATTACAACCATCTGTTCGAACTGCCGGTGCTGTTCTACGCGCTGTGCGCGGTCGCGCTTGCCACCGCCCACCTGCCGGCGTGGCTGCCCGCAGCCGCCTGGCTGTTCGTCGGCCTGCGGATCGTCCACAGCGCGATCCAGTGCAGCTACAACCGGGTGATGCACCGGTTTGCCGTCTTCCTTGCCGGCTTTGGCGTGCTGGCCGCGATGTGGGCGGGCTACGCGCTGTCGTACCTCGCCGCCTGAGCCGACGGACCAACCCCGACGGAACTCCCGCATGCCGCTGCGCCTTTCGCTGCTGCCCCAGACTTACGTGATCGCCCGGCTGGCGGCGGATGCGCCGGTGCCGGCAGGCGTGCTGGAGGCGGCGGACTTCGTCTCGGTGTCGCGCACCGCCGAAGAGCTGTCGATCGTGTGTCCGCAGGAAGTGGCGCCGCCGGCGCCGAAGCTGGATGGCGGCTGGCGCACGCTCAAGCTGCACGGCCCATTCGCGTTCGACGAAGTGGGCATCCTCGCGGCGCTGCTGGCACCGCTGGCGGAAGCCGGGATCGGCATCTTCGCGGTCAGCACCTTCGACACCGACTACCTGCTGGTGAAAGCAACCGACTTGCCGCGCGCAATGGCCACGCTGCGCGGCGCCGGACACTCACTGGTGGAATGACGGCCGCGGGCGCGGCTCAGTCGATTCGGCGGATGCTGGCACCCAGCGCCGACAGCTTGGCTTCGATGTTCTCGTAGCCGCGGTCGAGGTGGTAGATGCGGTCGATGGTGGTTTCGCCTTCCGCCACCAGCCCAGCCAGGATCAGCGAAGCCGAAGCGCGCAGATCGGTGGCCATCACCGGCGCGCCGGTCAGCCGCTCCACCCCGCGCACCACCGCGGTATGGCCGTCCACGCGGATGTCCGCGCCCAGGCGCAGCAGCTCGTTGACGTGCATGAAGCGGTTTTCGAAGATGGTTTCGTTGACCACGCCGACGCCGTCGGCCGCGCAGTCCAGCGCCATGAACTGCGCCTGCATGTCGGTGGGGAAGGCCGGGTGCGGCGCGGTGGTGATGTTGACCGCGCGCGGGCGCTTGCCGTGCATGTCGATGGTGATGCGGTCGCCGGCATCGGCCGTCGTTTCGAAGGTGATCTCAGCACCGGCTTCGCGCAGCTTGTCCAGCACCGCGTCCATGGTGTCGGCGCGCGCATGGGTGGCGGTGACGCGGCCACCGGTCATGGCCGCGGCGACCAGGAAGGTGCCGCATTCGATGCGGTCGGCGACCACCGCGTGCTCGCAGCCGTGCAATCGCTCCACGCCCTCGACCACGATCCGCGCGGAGCCGTGCCCGCTGATCTTCGCGCCCATCGCGTTGAGGCAGTCGGCCAGGTCGACGATCTCCGGCTCCATTGCCGCGTTTTCCAGCACCGTGGTGCCATCGGCCAGCGCGGCGGCCATCAGCACGTTTTCGGTGGCGCCCACGCTGACCAGTTCGAACACGTGGCGCGCGCCCTTCAGGCGGCCGTCGCAGCTGGCCTTGATGAAGCCGTGGTCGACGCTGATCTTCGCGCCCAGCGCCTGCAGGCCCTTGATGTGCAGGTCCACCGGGCGCGAACCGATCGCGCAGCCACCGGGCAGCGAGACCTCGGCCACGCCGTGCTTCGCCAGCAGCGGGCCCAGCACCAGCACCGAGGCGCGCATGGTCTTGACCAGCTCGTACGGGGCGACGTGGCTGTTGACGCTGCGCGGGTCGACGGTCATCGCGTCGCCCTCGTGGGCCACGCCGGCGCCGAGGCCGGCCAGAAGCCTGGCGGTGGTCAGCACGTCGTGCAGGCGCGGCACGTTGGTGATCCGCACCGGCGTGTCGGCCAGCAGGGTGGCACACAGGATCGGCAGCACCGCGTTCTTGGCACCGGAAATGCGGACTTCACCCGCCAGGCGGGCGCCACCGCCAACCACGATCTTCTGCATCAGGCGGCCGCCTCTTCGGGAGTCAGGGTCTTCAGCTGCAGGGCATGGATCTCGCGGCCCATCAGCGCGCCCAGGGTGGCGTTGACCATGCGGTGGCGGGCCAGCGGCAGCTTGCCGGCAAAGGCGGCGCAGACCACGATGGCTTCGAAGTGGACGCCGTCTTCGCCCTGGACCTCGGCGCGGGCGCCGGGCAGGCCGGATTCGATCAGCTGGCGGATGGTGTCGGCGTTCATGGGCTGGCAGGGGGACTCGCGTAAACTGAACGGCCCAGTTTAGCGGAAACCCGCCGAGCCCCCTTCATGCCTGCCCAGCCCGACAGCTTCGATTTCGCCGCCAGCGGCCGCCGCGTGTTCGCGGTGGAGGCCGATGCCCTGGCGGCCGTGGCCGAGCGCGTCGATGGCGCGTTCAGCGCCGCCTGCCGGGCGATGCTGGCCTGCCGCGGGCGGGTGGTCTGCACCGGCATGGGCAAGTCCGGGCACGTGGCGCGCAAGATCGCCGCCACCCTCGCCTCCACCGGCACCCCGGCGTTCTACATGCATCCGGGCGAAGCCGCACACGGCGACCTGGGGATGGTGACCGATGCCGACGTGCTGCTGGCGCTGTCTTATTCCGGCGAAAGCGACGAACTGCTGCTGCTGCTGCCGGCGCTCAAGCGCCAGGGCAATACGGTGATCGCCATGACCGGCCGCGCCGGCTCTACCCTGGCCGGCGAAGCCGACATCCACCTCGACGTGGCGGTGCCGGTGGAAGCCTGCCCGCTCAAGCTCGCCCCCACCTCCAGCACCACCGCCTCGCTGGCGATGGGCGATGCGCTGGCGGTGGCGCTGCTGGAAGCACGCGGCTTCACCGCCGACGACTTCGCCCGCTCGCATCCGGCCGGCGCGCTGGGACGGCGGCTGCTGCTGCACATCACCGACGTGATGCACGTCGGCGATGACGTGCCGAAGGTGGCGCCGGAGGCCAGCATCAGCGAGGCGCTGATGGAAATCAGCCGCAAGCGGCTGGGCATGACCGCGGTGGTCGATGCCGACGACCGCCTGCTCGGCCTGTACACCGACGGCGACCTGCGCCGCAGCCTGGACGACGCCCAGATCGACCTGCGCACCACCCGCATCGACGCGGTGATGACCCGCACCCCGCGCACCGTCGACGCCGACGCGCTGGCGGTGGAAGCCGCGCAGCTGATGGAAGCGCACAAGATCAGCGGCCTGCTGGTGACCAGCAGCGATGGCCGCCTGGTCGGCGCGCTCAACATCCACGACCTGCTGCGCGCGCGGGTGGTTTAATGACGATGCCCGCCTATCCCGCCGACGTCCTCGAGCGCGCCGCGCGCATCCGCCTGATCGGTTTCGACGTCGACGGCACCCTGACCGATGGCGGCCTGCAGTTCGACAGCGATGGACGCGAGCACAAGCGCTTCCACGTGCAGGACGGGCTGGGCCTGGTGCTGCTGCGCCACGCCGGCATCGAAGTGGCGCTGGTCAGCGCGCGCCGCAGCGAGGTCACCCTGGCGCGCGGCCGCGAGCTGAAGGTGGCGCGCCTGCACATCGGCGAACGCGGCAAGCTGGAATGCATGCGTGGCATCGCCGCGGAAATGGGCATCGGCATGGACCAGGCCGCCTTCATGGGCGATGACCTGCCCGATCTGGCGACGATGCGCGCGGTGGGCCTGGCCATCGCCCCGGCCAATGCACATCCCTGGGTGCTGCCGGCCACGCACTGGGTCACCCCGCAGCGTGCTGGCGACGGCGCGGCGCGCAACGCCTGCGACCTGCTGCTGCATGCGCAGGGCCGCATCGACGCGCTGCTCGAACACGGCGAGCACCCGTGAACTGGCGCCTGCCCCTCACCCTGGTGCTGCTGCTGGGTGCGATCGCCACCGGCTGGTCGGTGTGGCGGATGTCGCACCCGGCCGACGACGGCGTGCTGCGCACGCGCCCGGACTACGTGCTGCGCGACTACGAGATCACCGCGCTGGACAAGCAGGGCAAGGAATCGTTCACCCTGCGTGGCCCGGTCCTGCAGCGCGACCCGGCCGACCGCACCATGACCCTGGCCACCCCGCAATTCCTGGTGCCGGACCGGCTGGGCCGCTACTGGAACGTGGTGGCGCAGCAGGGCTTCGTGCCGGCCGGCGGCGGCCAGCTGGAGCTGCGCGGGCAGGTACGCGCCGACAGTCCGGCCGACGCGCCGCCGCCCACCCGCATCGAAACCGATTGGCTGGCGCTGGATCTGGAGCGCAACCGCGCCCGCTCCACCGCCGCCGTCACCGTGACCCGACCCGGACTTACAATGCGCGGCATCGGTCTGGAGGCGGATTTCGACCGCCAGCAGGTCTCGCTTCTCTCGCAGGTACGCACCCACTATGTCCCGCACGACTGAATTCGCCGCCACCGTCCTGGCGCTGGCCCTGCTGGTCACCGGCACCGCCATCGCCCGCAGCTCCGACCGCAACCAGCCAATGGACATCGAAGCCGCGCGCAGCGACTGCGGCCTGGGCGAGAACGCCACCTGCACCTTCAGCGGGCAGGCCACCATCACCCAGGGCAGCCTGCGCATCGTTTCCGAGAAGGCGGTGGTCACCCAGGTGGCGGGCAAGCCCAGCCGCGCGCAGTTCAGCGGCGGCGTGCGCCTGCAGCAGGACATGGACGACGGCGACCACATCGATGCGCGCTCGAACAGCGTCGATTACGACATGCGCAACGAGGTGATCGTGTTCACCGGCAACGTCAGCATCGCCCAGCAGCGTGGCAGCCTGAGCGGCGAGCGGGTGGTCTACAACCTCAAGACCGGCCAGCTGGAAAGCGGCGGCGGCAGCGGCGGCGGCCGGGTCAAGATGCGCATCCTGCCCAAGCAGGCGCAGCCGGCCCAGGCCAGCGGCAAGGGCACGCCCTGATGCTGTCGGCGGAAGGTCTGCGCAAGCGCTACCGTTCGCGCGAGGTGGTCCGCGACTTCGGGCTGACCCTGAACCCGGGCGAAGTGGTCGGCCTACTTGGCCCCAACGGCGCCGGCAAGACCACCTGCTTCTACATGATCGTGGGCCTGGTGCCCGCCGACGCCGGCCGCATCGTGCTGGACGGCAAGGACATCACCGACCAGCCGATGTACGCGCGCGCCAAGCTGGGCCTGGGCTACCTGCCGCAGGAGCCGTCGGTGTTCCGCAAGCTGAGCGTGGCCGACAACATCCGGCTGGTGCTGGAGCTGCGCCCGGATCTTGACGAAAACGGCCGCGAAGACGAACTGAACGCACTGCTGGATGAACTGCAGATCGGCCACGTCACCGAACAGCTTGGCGCCAGCCTGTCCGGCGGCGAGCGGCGGCGGGTGGAGATCGCCCGCGCGCTGGCCGGCAAGCCGCGCATGATCCTGCTGGATGAACCGTTTGCCGGCGTCGACCCGATCTCGGTGAACGAGATCCAGCGCATCGTCCGCCACCTCAAGCGGCGCGGCATCGGCGTGCTGATCACCGACCACAACGTGCGCGAAACGCTGGGCATCTGCGACCGCGCCTACATCCTGGCCGACGGCGCCGTGCTGGCGCAGGGCGCGCCAGCCGAACTGCTGGACAACCCCGACGTGCGCCGGGTGTACCTGGGCGACAGCTTCCGCCTGTAACCGCGTCGACGGCGCGTCTCGCCGCCTACCGCCAGCCACGTTTTTTTAGCGCCGCTGGCGATATGCTGGGGGTGGATGAAGCAGCGCCTGTCCCCCGCGACGCAGCAACACCTGGTCCTGACCCCGCAACTTCGTCAGGCGATCCGCCTGTTGCAGCTTTCCGCGGCGGAGCTGGAAGCGGAGGTGGCCGACGCGGTGGCCAGCAACCCGCTGCTGGACTGGCAGGAAGACGCAACGCCCGCCGAGCCCGAAGCAGACGCAGCGCCACCGGAACCGGCCACGCCCGAGCAGGCCGAACCCGCGCTGGACGAGCCGTGGGATCGCGATGCCGAACCTTGGCAGGAGCGCGGCGCCGCGGTCGCAGGGCGCGACGACGGCGACGGGATCGAGCAGCCGGACGTCGAGGACAGCTTGCAGGATCACCTGCTGTGGCAGCTGCATCTGGGCCATTTCAACCCGCGCGACAGCCGCATCGGCATCGCCCTGATCGACGCCATCGACGACGACGGCTACCTGCGCGAAGACCTGGCCGCGCTGGTGGCCGGGTTGCGCCCGGACATCGACACCACCGCCGAGGAAATGCTGCCGGTACTGCACCGCATCCAGCAGTTCGACCCGGTCGGGGTGGGCGCTCGCGATCTCGGCGAATGCCTGCGCCTGCAGCTGCAGGCGTTGCCGGCGGACACGCCCGCGCGCGAGCTGGCGCTGGCGATCGCGGCCGGTCCGCTGCAGCTGTTGCCCAAGCTGGGCATCGACGGCATGCGGGCCCTGCTCGGCTGCACGGCCGCCGCGGCGGAAGCCGCCGTGCAGCTGCTGCGCACGCTCGATCCGCGCCCCGGCGCCAGCTACGGCGCCCTGCCCGCCGGCAGCTACATCCGCCCCGACTGCGTGGTCTGGCGCCAGCAGGGCCTGTGGCAGGTGGCGCTGGCGGCCGGCGCACTGCCGCGGGTGGCAATCCAGCGCGATTACCAGCAGATGATCCGCCACGCCAGCGCCGGCGACGCCGATTACCTGCGCGGCCACCTGCAGGAAGCGCGCTGGCTGCTGAAGGGTCTGGAAGCGCGCGCCGACACCCTGCTGCG
The DNA here is from genome assembly GCF_000423885.1 of Thermomonas fusca DSM 15424. Classification (GTDB taxonomy): domain Bacteria; phylum Pseudomonadota; class Gammaproteobacteria; order Xanthomonadales; family Xanthomonadaceae; genus Thermomonas; species Thermomonas fusca. Next base: position 8,553 of record NZ_AUIV01000029.1, read on the forward strand.
GGTGGTGCGCCGGCTGGTGCACGAACAGGCCGCGTTCCTCGAATTCGGCCCGCAGGCGCTGCGCCCGCTGACCCTGCGCAGCGTGGCCGCGGACCTGGGCCTGCACGAATCCACGGTGTCGCGCGCGATCGCCCGCAAATACGTGCGCACGCCGCGCGGAACGCAGGCGCTGCGCGACTTCTTCGCCTCCGGCATCGGCACCGACGATGGCGGCAGTGCGTCCAGCACCGCGATCCAGGACCGCATCCGCCAGCTGGTGGCCGCAGAGAACCCGCGCAAGCCCTTGTCGGATGCACGGCTTGCCGATACGTTGAAGGTGGAAGGCGTGCCGGTGGCAAGGCGGACGGTGGCGAAATACCGCGAGGCCCTGCAGATCCCGGCATCGCACGAGCGTATGCGCATCGGCTGAACCGGTGCGCCATCCCGGCCACGGGCACCCTGCCCGTCGCCACAGCAGAAGGAGGTCAAGATGCAGATCGAAACCTACGGCCAGCAGATGGAAGTCACGCCCGCCCTGCGCAGCTACGTGGAAACCCGCTTCGAGCGGCTGGGCCGGCACTTCGAGGGCGACTGCGAGATCCGCGTCCAGCTCGGGCTGGACAAGCCCGACCACAAGGCCGAGGCCAACGTCACCCTGGCCGGCCGCAAGCTGCACGCCGACGCCGTGGGCCAGGACATGTACGCGGCGATCGACCTGCTGGTGGACAAACTGGACCGGCTGCTGATCAAGCACAAGGAAAAGCTGGTCGAGCAGCGCCGCGGCGAAGGGCTGGCGCGAATGAGTGCGGACGAGTGAGCCGCCGCCGATGACTGTCCTCCCTTCGCCCCGCACCGCATGAGCGCCGCCCGCATCACCGCCGCCGAGCTGTTCGCCAACCAGCAGGAGCGGCTGTCGCTGCGCTGGGTGGCCGGACAGGAAACCGGCGGCCAGCGCGTGCTGGAAGCGGTGGACACGGTGGCCCGCCGGCCTTCGCTGGCGGGCTACCTCAACGCCATCTATCCGAACAAGGTACAGATCCTCGGCACCGAGGAACTGGAATGGCTGGACGGGCTGGACGCCCGCCAGCGCTGGGAGACCATCCACAAGATCATCGACTTCCGCCCGCTGGCGCTGGTCATCAGCAAGAGCCAGTCGTGCCCGGAAGACCTGCGCATCGCGGCGGAGGAATCCGACACCCCCCTGTGGGTGTCGCCGCGGCGCGGCCATGAATTGCTCAACCACCTGCAGTACATCCTGGCGCGCACGCTGGCGCCGCGGGTCACCCTGCACGGCGTGTTCATGGAGATCTACTCCATCGGCGTGCTGATCACCGGCGAGTCCGGCTCCGGCAAGAGCGAGCTGGCACTGGAGCTGGTCACCCGCGGCCACCGGCTGGTCGCCGACGACGCCCCCGAGTTCACCCAGATCGCGCCCGACGTGCTGGACGGCGCCTGCCCCGAACTGCTGCAGGACATGCTGGAACTGCGCGGCCTGGGCGTGCTCAACATCCGGCAGATGTTCGGCGACACCGCGGTCAAGCGGAACAAGTACCTGCGCCTGATCGTGCACCTCAGCCGGCCGTCGCTGGAGTCCAGCAGCGGCGGGATGGAACGCCTGACCGGCGACCTCGGTACCCGTCGCGTGCTCGACCTCGACGTGCCGATCATCACCATCCCGGTGATGGCCGGGCGCAACCTGGCGGTGCTCACCGAGGCCGCCACCCGCATGCACATCCTGCGCAGCAAGGGCATCGACCCGGCCGCTGCGTTCATGGCCCGGCACAGCCATTTCCTCGAGCACGCCGCGCAATGAACGGCCGCGAGATGCCCACCATGCTGATCGTCAGCGGCATGTCCGGCTCCGGCAAGTCCGGCGCGCTGCACACGCTGGAGGACCTCGGCTATTACTGCGTGGACAACCTGCCGGCGGAGTTGCTGCCGGGGTTCGTGCGACTGCTGCAGGCCAGCGAGTCGGCGCCGTCCAAGATCGCGGTCAGCATCGATGCGCGCAGCCTCGGCGACCTTGCCGAAGTCCCGACGATGCTGTCGCAGGTCGGTGCGCTCGGCGCCAATCCGCAGCTGCTGTACCTGGAGGCCAGCGACGAGGTGATCCTGCGCCGCTATGCCGACACCCGGCGCCGGCATCCGCTCAGCCACCTCGGGCTGGCGCTGGCGGACGCGATCTCGCTGGACCGGCAGGCGCTCAAGCCGCTGCGACAGATCGCCGACATCCGCATCGACACCAGCGACCTCAACGTTCATCAGATGCGCCGCCGCATCCTGGCCGAGTTCGGCCTGTCCGGCACCGGATTGTCGCTGCTGTTCCAGTCCTTCGCCTACCGCCACGGCGTGCCGCCCGACGCCGACTTCGTGTTCGACGCGCGGGTGTTGCCCAATCCGCACTGGGATGCGCGCCTGCGGCCGTTGTCCGGGCGCGACCCGGAAGTGCGCGAACACCTCGACGCCGAGCCCGACGTGATCGCCTACGCCGGCCAGGTGCAGGCCTTCCTCGACAGCTGGCTGCCCAAGCTGCGTTCGGAAACCCGCAGCTACGCCACCATCGCGTTCGGCTGCAGCGGCGGCCGCCACCGCTCGGTCTACCTGGCCGAACGGCTGGCCCGCCACTGCCGCGACAGCGGCTGGGCGGAAGTGGCGGTGCACCACCGCGAACTGGATTGACTGTTCCGCTGGAGCAAGGGAACCCTGCTGTTCTTCTCCCCGCGAGCGATGGCGGATGAGGGAAAACCGCTTTCGCGGCATCGCCCGCGTCTGCTAAGTTTGCCGGATGTCCGTTGGCATCCTCCTCGTCACCCATGAAGGCGTCGGCAGCGCGTTGCTGGCCGTGGCCACGCGCCTGCTGCGCAATCTGCCGCTGGCCTGCGAGGCATTCGAGGTGCCGTTCGATGCCGACCCTGACGCGATGCTGCCGCTGGCCAGCGCGGCGATGCGTCGGGTCAACGCCGGCCAGGGCGTGCTGCTGCTGACCGATCTGTATGGCGCCACCCCCGCCAACATCGCCGCACGGCTGGCGCGGATCGGCACGCCCGCGCGGCGGGTGTCGGCACTGAGCCTGCCGATGCTGCTGCGGGTGATGAACTACGCGGAGCTGGATCTGGATGATCTGCCGTCGGTGGCCGCCGCCGGTTCGCGCAATGGAGCCATCATCGATGACGCCTGACCCACACACCTACCGCCGCGGAGAACGCGCGTGATCCGCCGCGAACTGACCATCACCAACCGTCTCGGCCTGCACGCGCGCGCCACCGCCAAGCTGGTGCAGCTGCTGTCGGGCTTCCCCTGCCAGGCCACGCTGGAAGCGCGCGGCCGCGAGGTCAACGCCAAGAGCATCATGGGCGTGATGCTGCTCGCCGCCGGCCCCGGCGCCGAGGTCGTGCTGCGGGTCGATGGCAAGGACGAGCAGGCCGCAGCCGATGCAGTGACGGCGCTGTTCGAGCGCCGCTTCGACGAGGACAGCTGATGCGCCAGCTCCTGTCCGGCACCGCCGCCGCCCGCGGCAGCGCGCTTGGACGGGCCCGCGTGCGTCTGCCGCACGCGCTGGACATCGACGAAGCGCGGATCGGCGCTGAGGATGTCGAGGCCGAACTGGCGCGCTTCCACGAATCCGTGGACAGCGTGCGCGCCGACATGCGCAGCCTGCGCGAACGCCTGCACGGCGCACTGGCGCAGGAGATCGGCGAATTCCTCGACCTGCACGCGCTGTTGCTGGACGATCCCGAACTGCTGTCCGGCATCGACGCGCTGATCCGCACCGGCCTGTACACCGCCGACTACGCCCTGCGCCTGCAACGCAACCGCATCGCCGCGGTGTTCGAGGGCATGGACGATCCCTACCTGCGCAGCCGCATCGACGACATCGACCAGGTGATCGGCCGCCTGCACGCCGCCCTGCACAGCCAGCGCGCGGCGCTGCAGGGCGCTTCCGGCGAAATTCTGGTGACCGACACCGTGGCCCCGGCGGAGCTGGCCGAACTGCAGGCGCAGGGCGTGGTCGGGGTGATCACCGCCGGCGGCAGCCCGCTCTCGCACAGCGCGATCCTGGCGCGCAGCCTGCACCTGCCGCTGGTGGTGGGCGCCGCGCAGGCGCTGCAGAAGATCAACGACGGCGACGTGCTGGCAATCGACGGCGGCAGCGGCCTGGTGGTGCTGGAACCCGATGCGGCCGACCTGCGCGGCCACCACCGCCGCGTCGCCGAGGTCAAGCGCGAGCGCCGCCAGCTCAACCGCCTGCGCCGCGAGCCCACCCGCACCCTGGACGGCGCGGACATCAAGCTGTGGGCCAACGCGGAATCGCGCAACGACGTCACCGAGGCGCACGCGCTGGGCGCCGCTGGTGTCGGCCTGTACCGCACCGAGTTCCTGTTCCTCGGCAGCAGCGAACTGCCCGACGAGGAGGCGCAGTTCCGCGCCTATCGCGACGCGGTGCTGGCGATGACCGGCCGCACCGTCACCATCCGCACCCTCGACCTCGGCGCCGACAAGGCCGACAAGACCGGTCTGGCCCTGCGCAACGAGCCCAACCCCGCGCTGGGCCTGCGTGGCGTGCGCCTGTCGCTGGCCCGCAGTGGGCTGCTGCACACCCAGCTGCGCGCCATCGCCCGCGCCTCCGGCTACGGCCCGCTGCGGGTGCTGGTGCCGATGGTCAGCGGCGGCGAGGAAGTGCGTGCGGTCCGCCATGCGCTGGATGAAGTGCTGCGCGAACTGCGCGCCGAAGGCCGCGAAATCGCGGCGCAGATCCCGCTGGGCGCGATGATCGAGGTGCCGTCGGCGGCGCTGGCGCTACCCACCTTCGTCGGCCTGTGCGATTTCCTCTCCATCGGCACCAATGACCTGGTCCAGTACCTGCTGGCCGCGGACCGCACCAACGAGGCGCTGGACGGCTTGTACTCGCCGCTGCACCCGGCGGTGCTGCGGGTGCTGCGCGACGTGGTGCGCACCGGCCAGCGCCGCGGCAAGCCGGTCACCGTCTGCGGCGAGATCGCCGCCGATCCTGCGTTCGTGCCGATGCTGCTGGCGCTGGGCCTGACCGAGCTGAGCCTGCATCCGGCCACCCTGCTGGAAGTGCGCCGCACCATCCGCGCCTGCGACCTTGGCCAGCTGCGCGCCGCCGCGCCGGCGCTGCTGCGGGCGCGCAACCGCAGCGGCATCGAGCGCTGGCTGCAGGCAAACCCGGCCGGCTGAACGCTGTTGGCGCGGATTCACGCGCACGCATTCGCACATCCGCCGCGATCGCTTACGGTTTTGGGGTGGGCACCGCCACCGCGGCGGGCGATAATGCCCGCACTATGAACGCCTGACCCGCTGCGGCTTGCAGGGCATCCCGTCGATGCCCCGGTCGCGGCCCACCCCGCCACCGGACGCCGCGCATGGCCGAACCCATCCGCCACGACAAGACCGCGCGCCAGCTGCGCCTGCTCAGCGACGCGCTGGACAGCGGCCGGCTGGGCCCGGTGCGGCGGCTGGTCAACACCCTGTCGCCGGCCGAGATCGGCAACCTGCTGGAGTCGCTGCCGCCCGGCAAGCGCACCGTGGTCTGGGGGCTGGTCGATCCGGAAGACGACGGCGAGGTGCTGGTGCACGTCGGCGACGAGGTGCGCGAAGGCCTGATCGCGGACATGGACCAGGACGAGCTGGTCGCCGCCGCTTCCGATCTCGATATTGACGACCTAGCCGACCTGGTCGAAGACCTGCCGGACACCGTGATCGACGAAGTCCTGAAGTCGATGGACCGCGAGAACCGCGAGCGGCTGGAGCAGGTGCTGTCCTACGACGAGGACAGCGCCGGCCGCCTGATGAACCCGGACGTGGTGACGGTGCGCGCCGACACCACCATCGACGTGGTGCTGCGCTACCTGCGCCTGCGCGGCGAGCTGCCCGACCACACCGACCACCTGTACGTGGTCAGCAAGCGCCACCAGTACCTCGGCCGGATCGCGCTGCAGGCGCTGCTGACCCACGAGGCCGGCACCCCGATCAACCAGCTGCTCGACGACGAGCAGCCGGCCATCGACGTCAACGAGAGCTCCAGCGAAGTGGCGCGGCAATTCTCCGACCACGACTGGATTTCCGCGCCGGTGGTGGACGACAACAACATCCTGCTGGGCCGCATCACCATCGACGACGTGGTCGACATCATCCGCGAGCAGGCCGAACACCAGGTGCTGTCGGCGGCCGGCCTGGACGAGGACGAGGACCTGTTCAGCCCGGTCTGGCGCGCGATGCGCCGGCGGCTGGTGTGGCTGTCGATCAACCTGTGCACCGCTTTCCTGGCTGCCAGCGTGGTCGGCCAGTTCGCGGCCACCATCGACAAGCTGGTGGCGCTGGCGGTGCTGATGCCGATCGTTGCCGGCATGGGCGGCAACGCCGGTACCCAGGTGCTGGCGCTGATGGTGCGCGGCCTGGCGCTGGGCCAGGTGGGCGCGTCCAACATCAAACCGCTGCTGTGGAAGGAAGCCCGCGTCGCCCTGCTCAACGGGCTGGTGCTGGGCGCGGTGCTGGGGCTGATCGTGCTGGCCTGGTTCCACAGCGTGGGGCTGTCGCTGGTGATCTTCGTCGCGCTGACCTGCAACCTGGTGTTCGCCGCAGTGGCCGGCGTGCTGGTGCCGGTGACGCTCAAGCGCGCCGGCTACGACCCCGCGCTGGCCAGCAGCATCTTCCTCACCACCGTCACCGACGTGATGGGGTTCTTCACCTTCCTGGGGCTGGCGACCGTGGTGTTGCTGCGCTGAGCATGGACAGGCTCGAGCGCGGCACTCTGGTGAAATGGAACGAAGCCGGAGGCTACGGATTCATCAAGCCTGATCGCGCGGCCGTTCCTGACCTGTTTTTCCACATCCGGGATTGTCGGGATTCCCGTCCCCCGGTTGGCAGTTCGCTGGAATACATCCCGCTGCAGCAACGCGACGGCAGATGGCGGGCACGCGCCGTCCGCGTCGCCACCCGCCGCAATGCCGAAGCGCCGCGTGTCGGAACCCAACGTCGACTAGCGCCGCTCCCTACGTGGGTTGCGACTCTCCTGTTGGCCGGATTCGCGGTGATCTGGACGTGGGCGACCTTGCACAAGCTCGTGCCGACGGCCGCGCAGTGGTACCTGCTGGTCATCAACGTCGCAACGATCAGCGCTTACTGGCGAGACAAGCGTTCTGCCGCAAGGCTGGGCCAGCGTACCCCGGAACTCCTTCTGCACGGGCTGGAAATCACGGGTGGGTGGCCCGGCGCCTGGCTGGCGCAACGGTTGTTCCGGCACAAGTCCAGCAAGCAACGCTATCTGTGGACTTTCCTGCTGATGATCACGATCAATCTTTTCGCATTCGGCATCTGGCTGGATGCGCAGCTGCGCATCAACGCGACAACGTTGCCCCCAACCTTTCCGTTGCTCTGAACATCAACCCAGCAGCGCCTCCAGCGCCGCCATCCTCACCGCCACGCCGTTGCCGACCTGCGCCAGCACGCGCGAATGCGGGCCATCGGCGACCGCGTCGCTGATCTCCACGCCGCGGTTCATCGGCCCCGGATGCATGACGATGGCATCGGGCGCGGCGCGGCGCAGGCGGGCTTCGGTCAGGCCGTAGTCGCGGTGGTAGTCGTCCAGCGAGTCGACCAGGCCTTCGGCCATGCGCTCGCGCTGCAGGCGCAGCATCATCGCCGCGTCCACGCCGTCCAGCGCGGCATCGAAATCGTGGGTGACGGTGCAGCCGGCCAGCGTGCCGTCGTCGGGCAGCAACGCCGCCGGGCCGCACACGCGAATCTCGCCGCAGCCGAGCTTGCGCAGGGCATGCAGGTCGCTGCGGGCGACGCGCGAATGCTTGACGTCGCCAACGATCACCACCTTCAGCTTCGAGAAGTCCTCGCCCTTCGCCTGCCGCAGGGTCAGCACGTCCAGCAGGCCCTGGGTGGGATGGTGGCTGCGGCCATCGCCGGCATTGAGCAGGGCCACGCCGGGCTTGGCCGCCGCCGCCAGCGCAGCCACCGCGCCATCGGCCTTGTGCCGCACCACGAAGCCGCGCACGCCCATCGCCTGAATGGTGCGGAAGGTGTCGAGATCGGTCTCGCCCTTGGTGGCCGACGAGGTGGAGGCGTCGAAGTTGAGGATGTGCGCACCCAGCCGCTGCGCCGCCAGCTGGAAGCTCAGGCGGGTGCGGGTGGAGGGTTCGAAGAACAGCGTGCACACGGCCACCCCGGCCAGCGCTTGCGGCGCCTCGCCGCCAGCGGCGAAGACCTGCGCGCGCCGCAGCAGCGCGTCCAGCTGCGCAGGCACCAGGCGCTCCAGGTCCAGCAGGTGGCGGAGGCGGCCGTCGGCGTCGTTATGCGGGTTCATGTGGATCCGGAAAATGGGGGTGAAGGGGAGACATCAGTCGACCGGCTGCGCATCGCGCGGCGAGGACAGCCAGCGTTCGACGATCACTGCCGCCGCCACCGCGTCCAGCACTTCGGCGTCGCGGCGCTTGCGGCGGCCGTCGGCGCGCGCGGCGGCAAAGCGGCGCGCCGCTTCCTGCGAGCTGTTGCGTTCGTCGATCATCGCCACCGGCAGGCGGGTGCGCTGGCGCAGTTCGCGGGCGAACGCGCGCGCGGCCTTGCGGATCGGCTGGTCGCCGCCGTCCAGGGTCAACGGGTCGCCGACGATCAGCCCGTCGGGGCGCCATTCTCGCAGCAGCCGCTCCACCTGCGCCCATTCGGGGCCGGCGTCGCGCACGTCCACCACCGCCACCGCGCGCGCGCCGCCGGTCATGGCATTGCCCACCGCCACGCCGATCCGGCGCATGCCGACATCGAAGCCCAGCACGGTGCCGTCCAGGCGTATCAGCGGCGCGGCGATTGCTTCGCTCATGCGTGGCCGCTGTGGCTGGCGTGGTTGAGCAGGTCGATGCCGATGCTGCCGGCTGCCGCCTGCCAGCGCTGCGCGATCGGCAGCTGGAACAGCACGTCGGGCCGGCTCGGTACCAGCAGCCAGCTGTCGTCGATCAGTTCCTGTTCCAGCTGGCCTTCGCCCCAGCCGGCGCAGCCCAGCGCCACCAGCGCCTGCTTCGGGCCGTCGCCGCGCGCCATGGCTTCCAGCACGTCGCGCGAGGTGGTCAGGTAGAGGCCGGCGGCGACTTCCAGGCTGGAGTCGAAGGCATGGTCGCCGTCATGCAGCACGAAGCCGCGTTCGGGATGCACCGGGCCGCCGGACAGCACCACTTGCGCCTGCAGCGCGTCGTCCTCGTTGGCGATGCCCATCTGCTGGAACACCTCGCCCAGCGTGTATTCGGACGGCCGGTTGACCATCACCCCCATCGCCCCGTCGCCGTCGTGCTGGCAGACCAGGGTGACGCTGCGTTCGAAGTATTGATCGCGCAGCGACGGCAGCGCGATCAGCAGGTGGTTGCCGAAGCGTTGGCCGTGCTCATCCATGGCGCGCATTCTAGCGTGGCGGGCGCGCGCCGGCCGAGGCGGTCAGCGCGCCTCGGCGATCTCCACCCCGTCCAGGCCCTGCGACAGGGTGCGGGCATCGCCGCCCTGCGCAAGCTTGATGCACAGGCGCACCTCGTTGGACGAATCGGCGTAGCGCAGCGCGTCCTCGTAGCTGATCTCGCCGGCCTGGTAGAGCTCGAACAGGCTCTGGTCGAAGGTCTTCATGCCCAGCTGGACCGATTCCTTCATCACTTCCTTGAGCTTGTGGACCTCGCCGTCGCGGATGTAGTCCTGCACCAGCGGGGTGCCCAGCAGGATTTCCATCGCCACCCGCCGCGCCTTGCCGTCGGGGGTCGGGATCAGCTGCTGCGCGACCACGCCCTTGAGGTTCAGCGACAGATCCATCAGCAGCTGGTTGCGGCGGTCTTCCGGGAAGAAGTTGATGATCCGGTCCATCGCCTGGTTGGCGTTGTTGGCGTGCAGCGTGCACAGCACCAGGTGGCCGGTTTCGGCGAAGGCGATGGCGTGGTCCATGCCTTCGCGGGTGCGCACCTCGCCGATCATGATCACGTCCGGCGCCTGGCGCAGGGTGTTCTTCAGCGCGTTGTCCCAGCTGTCGGTATCGATGCCGACCTCGCGCTGGGTGATGATGCAGCCGTCGTGCTTGTGCACGAACTCGATCGGGTCCTCGATGGTGATGATGTGGCCGGTCGAATTGGCGTTGCGGTACCCGATCATCGCCGCCAGCGAGGTGGATTTGCCGGTGCCGGTGGCGCCCACGAAGATGATGATGCCGCGCTTGGTCATCGCCAGCGTCTTGATGATCGGCGGCAGGCTGAGCTCTTCCACCGTCGGGATGCGCGTCTCGATGCGGCGCAGCACCATGCCGACCTGGTTGCGCTGGTAGAAACAGCTGACGCGGAAGCGACCCACGCCGGCCACGCCGATGGCGAAGTTGCACTCGTGGGTCTTCTCGAACTCCTCGCGCTGCGAGGGCGACATCACGTTCAGCACCAGGTCCCGCGACTGCTGCGGCGTGAGCGGGTTCTGGGTGATCGGGCTGATCTTGCCGTGGACCTTCATCGACGGCGGCATGCCGGCGGTGATGAACAGGTCCGACGCCTTCTGGTGCGCCATCAGCTTGAGGAACGAGGTGAAGTCGATGCTGCTCATCCTGGATGCTCCGATGTCCTTGCCACGCCGATCCCGGCGAACCGGCGGTTATTCGAACAGACGCTTGTCCTTGGCGTACTCGCGGGCCTGCTGGCGGCTGACCATGCCGCGCTTGACCAGCTCCTGCAGGTGCTGGTCGAGCGTCTGCATGCCCAGGCCCTGGCCGGTCTGGATGGAGGAATACATCTGCGCCACCTTGTCCTCGCGGATGAGGTTGCGGATGGCCGGGGTGCCGACCATGATTTCCCACGCCGCGGTGCGGCCGCCGCCGACCTTCTTCAGCAGCGCCTGCGCGATCACCGCGCGCAGCGACTCCGACAGCATCGAGCGCACCATCGGCTTCTCGCCGGCGGGGAACACGTCGATGATGCGGTCGATGGTCTTGGCCGCCGAACTGGTGTGCAGGGTGGCGAACACCAGGTGGCCGGTTTCCGCGGCGGTCAGCGCCAGGCGGATGGTTTCCAGGTCACGCAACTCGCCGACCAGGATGATGTCCGGGTCCTCGCGCAGCGCGCTGCGCAGCGCCTCGTTGAAGCCGTGGGTATCGCGGTGCACTTCGCGCTGGTTGATCAGGCACTTCTGCGAGGTGTGCACGAACTCGATCGGGTCTTCGACCGAGAGGATGTGGCTGTATTCGCTCTTGTTGATGTGGTCGATCATCGCCGCCAGCGTGGTCGACTTGCCCGAGCCGGTCGGCCCGGTGACCAGGATCAGGCCCTGCGGCTGCTCGATCAGCTCCTTGAAGATGCGCGGGCAGCCCAGGTCTTCCAGCGTCAGCACTTCCGAAGGAATGGTGCGGAACACCGCGCCGGCGCCGCGGTTCTGGTTGAAGGCGTTGACGCGGAAGCGGGCCAGGCTGGGGATCTCGAAGCTGAAGTCGACCTCGAGGAATTCCTCGAAATCGCGCCGCTGCTTGTCCGACATGATGTCGTAGACCAGCGCGTGCACCTGCTTGTGGTCCAGCGCCGGGATGTTGATCCGGCGGACGTCGCCGTCGACGCGGATCATCGGTGGCAGCCCCGCGGACAGATGCAGGTCCGAGGCCTTGTTCTTGACCGAGAATGCCAGAAGTTCGGCGATATCCATGGGTTCCCCTTGCGCCTGATCGTTTGACTGAAAACCACTGCCGCCGGCCGGATGGTTGGCACTGGCCGCACCCCGCAGGCAGTATGAGCGCCACCGACGCCAGCGTACAACCACCGTGCCGCAGCCTCCCCTGCCCGCCACCGTCCCGGCCGCTTCCGCGTTGCGGGCGGCCCTGTCCTTGATCCAGAACGCGAGCCGGCTGCCCGACAGGCCAGCGCCGCGGCTGCTGGCGGTGTCCAAGACCCGCGACGCCGATGCCGTGGCGGCGATGGCGGCGGCCGGGCAGCGCGCGTTCGGCGAGAACTACGTGCAGGAGGCGCTGGCCAAGATCGAGGCGCTGCGCGGGCTGGGGTTGGAATGGCATCTGATCGGCCATCTGCAGTCGAACAAGGCCGACGCCGCCGCGCGCGCCTTCGACTGGGTGCAGACGGTGGACCGCGCCAAGCTGGTGGAAGCGCTGGCCAGGCACCGGCCACCGTCGCTGCCGCCGCTCAACGTGCTCATCCAGGTCAACATCGACGATGAAGCCGGCAAGCATGGCTGCCGCCCGGACGAGGTGGACACGCTGGCTGCAGCCATCGCCGCCCAGCCGACGCTGCGCCTGCGCGGCCTGATGGCGATCCCTGCGCCCGACCCGAACATGGCCCGCCGGCGCGCCGCCTTCCGCGCGATGTCGGCATTGTTCGACGCTACCGCGGCGCGCCACCCAGGCATCGATACGCTATCGATGGGCATGAGCGAGGACTGCGTCGAAGCGATCGAGGAAGGTGCCACCATGGTGCGCGTCGGCAGCGCGCTGTTCGGCGCCCGCACTGCCAGGGAAGCGGGCTGACGCCCGCCGCACCGCAAGCACGCAAGGCCATCCGGCCACAGACACGGCAACCGGGCGCAGGCCCACGGCAGACAGGAGTCAAAGCATGAACAACAGCGATATCGCCTTCATCGGCGGCGGCAACATGGCGCGCAGCCTGATTGGCGGGTTGGTGGCGCAGGGCCGCGCCGCCAGCGCCATCCGGGTGGCCGAGCCGGTGCCGGCACTGCGCGATGCGCTGCGCGCAGACTTCGGCGTGGCGGTGTTCGAGAGCGGCGCGGAAGCGGTCGCGGGCGCCGGCACCTGGGTGCTGGCAACCAAACCGCAGGTGCTGCGCGAAGTCTGCGAAACGCTGGCCACGCAGGCGCGGATGGCCCGCCCGCTGGTGGTGTCGATTGCCGCCGGCATCACCACGACGCAGATCGCGCGCTGGTTGGGCGATGCCGGGCTGGCGGTGGTGCGGACCATGCCGAACACCCCGGCCCTGCTCGGCGCCGGCGCCACCGGGCTGTATGCCAATGCCGCGGTGGACGCGACCAGCCGGCACTTCGCCGAGACCCTGCTGTCGGCCGCCGGCACCACTGTCTGGATCGACGACGAGGCGCGGATGGACGCGGTGACCGCGGTGTCCGGCAGCGGCCCGGCCTATGTGTTCCTGCTGGCCGAAGCGATGATCGCCGCCGGCATGGAAGAAGGCCTGCCCGCCGAGGCGGCGCGCGCGCTGGCGCTGCAGACGGTGCTCGGCGCGGCGCGCATGCTGACCGAATCCGATGTCGACGCGGCCGAGCTGCGCCGCCGGGTGACCTCCCCCGGCGGCACCACCCAGGCCGCCATCGAGACCTTCGAGGCCGGCGGCTTCCGCGCGCTGGTCGCCGCCGCCATCCATGCTGCCCGCGTCCGCGGCGCAGCGCTGTCCGCCGCCAACGACTGAGGCCACGCATGCGCCAGACATCCGCCGTCCTGTTCCTGCTGTTTCCCGTCGCCGCATTGCTGGCCGCGTGTGGGCGCGGCGAACCGGCCCCGACCGCCGCTGTCTTGGCAACCAGCACCGTCGCCACCGCGACCGTCGGCGGCGCCACCCTGCAGGCCTCGTCGGTGGCCATCGCCAATCTCGATCCTGCGATGGCGGCGCGCTACGGTTTCGACCCCGGCCACGACGGCGCGCTGCTGCTGGTCACCCTGCGCGATGGCAACGGCGACGCCCTGCCGCCCGCCGACCTGCAGCTGACCGCCACCGCCAGGGTGCTGCCCGACGCGCCCAAACCGCTGGAACTGCAGCGGATCGAAGTCGGCAACCTGATCGATTACGTCGGCGTGTTCCCGGCCCGGCCGCCGGCCAGCGTGCAGTTCCACGTCACCGCCAGCCGCAGCGGCGCGCGTGCGGAAATGGACACGACTGCGGAGCTGTATCCGCGCTGAGGTACCGCGGCCTCAGCCGGCCTGGCGCGCGTCCCACGCCTGCACGATGGCGGCGATCCGCGTCACGCCATCGGTCAGCGCGGCCGGCCCCGGCTGCAGGATGATCGGCGACTTGATTTCGTGCAGCTCGCCGTCGCGCACCGCCGGAATTTCTTTCCAGCCGGCGCGCGCGGCCACCCGCTCGGGGCGGAACTTCTTGCCACACCACGAGCCCAGGATGATGTCCGGCGCGCGCCGCACCACTTCGGCGGCATCCTCGAGGATGCGGGCTTTGGCCAAGGGTTCGATGGCGCGTTCGGGGAAGATGTCGTCGCCGCCGGCGATGCGCACCAGTTCGGCCACCCAGCGGATGTTGTAAAGTCGCCCCTAAAAATCGTTGCCGACCAATGAAATCAATAGGTTGCATTGGATCGTTGTAGCTTGAACCGTTCCCTGGGAGCTCCGGGCGGCCTCCAAGCCCGATTCTCGGACCTGGCTTGGAAGCCGGTCAAATCACTTAACCTTTTGTCGACGACAATGTCGGTTTCGTCTGATCGGTCAAGACTATCCAATGGGTCCCAAGCGCATCGTCTGTCTCACTGAAGAGCCAACCGAGACCCTCTATGCCTTAGGGGAGCAGGATCGCATCGTGGGAGTTAGCGGCTTCACAGTAAGGCCCGCCATTGCTCGAAAGGAAAAGCCTAAAGTCAGCGCATTCACCAGCGCCAAGATCGGCGAAATCCTCAAGCTGCAGCCTGATCTTGTTATTGGCTTCTCAGATATCCAAGCCGACATAGCTTCCGATTTGATCCGGAATGGAGTGGAAGTCTGGATTAGCAATCATCGCAGTGTCGAGGGCATCCTCGACTACATTCGCCGCCTTGGCGCGCTAGTCGGGTCTAGCGCTCGCGCCAACGCCTATGCAGACGACCTGAATCTGCGCATTGACGCAATAAAGGCTGAGACTTCACAGCAGTCCAATCGGCCCAAGGTCTACTTTGAGGAGTGGGACTCGCCCCATATCTCAGGGATTCGCTGGGTCTCAGAGCTGATTCAGATCGCCGGAGGTGATGACATATACCCGGACCGAGCCGTGATGCCGCTTGCTCGCGACCGAATTCTTGAGGACCCGCTGGACGTAGTTGCCAAGGCGCCCGATATCATCGTCGGCAGTTGGTGCGGCAAGAAATTCCGTCCCGATTCTGTGGCCTCACGAGCTGGCTGGAACATAATTCCCGCCGTGCGTGACGGTGAACTGCACGAGATCAAATCACCCTTGATTCTCCAACCGGGACCAGCAGCCCTTACAGCTGGTCTTGATGCTTTGCGATCGATTATCCAAGGCTGGATCCTTCGGAACCGCCAGCACGATAGTTGTTAACATTTTGTCGCGAAGGCGGGAGCCAGGCTGTAACGAGCAGACCGGTCCCAGATGATCAGCGCCTACGATGAAGCCTTACTCCGGGCGTTGAGCGACAGGCTAACAGCAGGCATCGGCTTGATCTGGCGACTAGAAGACGTTAGTCGGGGGCAGCGGAAGAGCGGATCACGGTCCCAAGCAGACGTCCGGAGAAAGCAGCGAGCCAGGCAATTGTCACCACACTACGCACCCCCCATGGGGCGGGTTGAACCCTAACACGTACGCTTCAGCTCTTTGGGAAGAAAGGCATCAATTTCCTTGTCGGATAAAGTCATGTCTTCCAAACTCTTCAAGGCTTCTTGCGCCTTTTTGTAAGCCTTGTAGTTGGTGCTTGGGGCCCCCGCATACACGGCGTGCAGCTCCGACAGCAAGCCATCTCTGGCATTGCAGACCTTCTCAACAGAGGCGTTCCCGGCACGGAGATCGGTCAGGAGGTTCAAGTACTTCTCTCGAAGTAGCCAAATATCGGCTGACGCTTGTCGGTGCTTCTGAGCAATCTCGCCCAGATCGTAGTCTTTGGTATAGGCATTCAGCGCGAGCAGTGCCGTCGACAGAATGGCACTGACAACGGTCGCAACCGTCCCCCATATCTCCGAGAGGGTGGCAAGGATTCCGCCGGTCACCAACGCAGAAAGAATAACTTGCAGTAGCTTAATCAATTTGTGGCGATCAAGAAGGAGATCAGCGCATTTTTCATGCGTCTTGTGCGTATAGACAACACGTCCGTAGCATTCACGCAGCTGACCTTCAACAATCTCGGAACCATTAGTCGTAGTCACTTGCATCAGCCTCAATAGGAACGTGGATCCGATCCTTCGCCACCACTACGCCATCTTTTACGCAATAGCATTCGACAACGTGATCTCCGCGGAAACTGGTCTCTTCATTCTTATCTAGATGCCCGCCATCGAGAACGATCTGGCCGCGTATGCAGTTGCGCTTCTCGGCTTCGCCCCCCCGGTTTAGCACCCTCCAATAGATTTTGTAGGGCGCTCTAACCGAAAGGTCCTTTACCCAGAAGTGCAGCTTCTTACTTGATTTCAGGGGGATGTGTCTGAGCAGCATGTCGCTCAGGAAAAACTTGCGAAAACCGTTCTGCTTGACCTCACAATCGAGCTTCAGATGGCCTCGAATGTCAACCGAGAACTTGTCTTCAATGAACTCTTCGGTATTGTCCCAAGTGGGAGATGTAAAGGCTTTCTCCACCTTTCCTCCTGCAGATGGAAACGGTCTCCCATAGACGCCCTTCCACTTTTCGTTGACGTTAGTCTGGCCTTCAGCACTGATCGCCTGTATGCAAAGATCGTACGCCTTCCTGGCCTTTCGCTGAAACTTCTTCTTGACTCTGACACGCTGCCGGCTACCTGGGGCGGCGTATTCGTCTTGGTCTGGCTGGTCGGAGAGAAACTTGAAGAAGTCCCGACTCAACTCGTCGTAGTAGAGGAAACTCTTTGTGTCGTACGCCGTCGTCGAATTGAGGAAATTATAGGCGAGAGTGTCAATTAGCAGTCCACCCATTGAAACTCCATGCTTATTCTTCCAAGCTCGTACCATCTTGCACAAACGGCGCAGGTTGGCGTTCTTGGCGACATCCATGTCGGCAACCGCCTTCATCTCTTCCCTTGGCTTCGTGATCTTCCAACTGCCACCGTTCTTGGTGTCCGGGTACTTGTAGCTTTGGTCGTCCTGTTCGAAGACAGGCTGTACTTCGACGTGGAAATTCGTGTAGGTCACGGTGACGACGAGCCGGTCAACGCGAACTTGGGTCGTTGGATAGCGATTAAGAATCGCCTCCTTCGCATCCTGAAGCAGTTTCAACTGTCCCCCAGAATTGTTGTAATCCTCCCACTTCGACTTGGGCATGATGTAGAGAATGTCCAAGTCCGAAATTCCGTTAATGCCAGTCCTACGCCCAAAGGAACCGACTTGGAGCGTATTTGCCTCTCTAGACTCCGTATCACGGAATTGCTTATTGAGCGCGCAGGTCAGCTCACCATAGCGGGCACTTATGGTTTCTGTGTTGGTAATCGCCAGATTGCCAAGGAACTCGGAGAACATTTCTGCTACGGTCATCGCATCCTCATCGCAATAAGTACTTCCAGCGCCACCCGGCTTTACCGTCATTGGTTCCTATGAGCGTCATCGCCTGGATCTTTTCTTCAGGGCAGCTTCGTTGATCGGCGTCTCTTCGCCTGAGACGGTGCTCTCGCAGCGTCATTCGAATGAAGTTCCCGATGTCTCTCAGGCAAATTCTGAAGGCGTGCGATGTCGAGGGGGGAGGAGTTGAGGCGGAGTGCTCGGTTGCCCCCCGACATGGAGACGCAGGCTGACGGTGCTGTACCACGCGCTTGAGATTACGACGGCGGTGAATGTTCAGACCGGGCTCTAATACCCTATCAGGAACCGCCATCGCGGGGGGCTCGACGCCGGATCGAACCGCCTTTGAACTGCGTCCTTATCGCTACGGCCAAGGCGCGACCAGACTGCCAGGTCGTTCGGCCTGTTGGTCACATCGAAGCCCGCAGAAGCATTTATCCCGATGACATCCGCAATCATGAAGCGGTCATGGAACTCGCTCCAGATAAAAACTTCCGCAACCAACCCGCACGCCTTCAGCTGCGAGCCCAAATCGGAAAAGGCTCGCCGCCAATAGGGCTCATCGGGGGTTACGTGCTGTGGAAGCCCCTTGTTGAAGCTGCGATGGAGTTCAATCTTCGGCTTTGGGTCTCTGCTCGCCAATGGGGTAAGCAGCTGGTGAAGTTGTCCGTATCCCTGACTAGACGGATCGAGGTACGGATCGATGAACATGAAGGAATTGGCCTGCGGTAGAACACGACCCAAGACCCTCAGATAGTCCAACGTCTTGCGATCCACAGAAACGGTTGGGCTACGGCCTTGCCACCATGGGGTGGCTGTAAGCCGTTCAATGGACGCCACTTCGTTCTGGTTGAACTCTTGCTTTGTACCGTGACCGACGATGATCCCCGTCAATGCATCAACCGCGTTAGTCCCTAAAGCTTCATTGCACCAGTCAGTCGTGGATACAGGCTCCTGTTGGGCCTGTCTCGGGAACCTCCTGAGCCGGTTCCCTTGTACTAACTTTCTGATCAGCTCCCTGCTGAGCCTGTGGAGGCTCCCCGCGTTATCGAGGCAGTACTTGCGCCACCCCCCATCCGCCAGATCGCGTACCAATGCTTCCTGCAAGATCGGCTCGCGCAGAAATGGAAGGTACGCGTCAATCAAGGCCGCATTTGAGTAAGCGGTCGGGTCGAAAATATCCGGGACGAGGACATACTCGTCAAGCATCTCCGATCTGCTCCCTGAGCCCCTCTTCGAAGAAGCCGCCAGGCCAGGACTTCACAAGCTCACCCAACTCATTGAGCGGCATCTCTCGGACAATGCTGCGTGTTCCATTTGGCTCGACGTAGAGAACCGAAATGTCGTCTGGTGTAATCGGTGGCAGCCCCGTTTCTCTCCCCTGATGGGTTTCACGCATACGCCGCATGAATCGAAGGATTAGGTGCTCACTGTGCGTTTCGAGGATGAAAGTGTTTCTCCGCTCACCAAGAGCGGATTGAATAAAAACGTCACCGAGCTCAGCCTGCAAAGAAGGATGCAAGTGGATCTCTGGCTGCTCCATCGCCAATAGCTTCCCCCGGGAAGCGTAAGCCATCACCAGGACTGGGAGCACCTGGGAAATACCGATACCAACATCCCGGTGAGTGACAGCGGTTTTGCTCCGCATATCCATCAACACAAGCTCGTTGACGCGATCGATGCGCCCATCGATCACTGCGTTGTCTACCAATAGGTCGCTGTAGTTCTCGAAATCGTCTTTGATTGCCGACTCGATGGACTCGCCCTCGACCTCTTCGCCTCCGAACTCCCACGAGTCACTCGCTTCGAGTTGAATGTCACGAACCTGTTCCAGGTTCACAAGCTCCTTGATCCGAAGCTCGTACGGCGTCTTGAGCTTGTCCGACCCTAACCAGGCATTTACGGCTTTCCGGACATCACTGTTCCGACGCACCACGTCCCATGCGTAGCCACCACCGGCGTACCAGTTGTTGTCCTCATGCTCTGAATGCGTTAGGTGCCTCGCTGGAAATGAGCGAAGTGGTCCCAAGTACTGAAGCTGATTCAGTTCCCAAGCGAATACATCTGCAATACCTTTGATGAGGTCATTCAGTGTTTTCGGCAGCCAGAATGCCAAGGCCTTACTGACTTCACTCTCTACCGATGAATCCGCTTCCGAGATCACCACGCTCGACGGCAGAAAGTGATCTACCTGAACTTCGATGCGGGACAATAGAGCACCAAGCGCCTCATCGACTTCTCGTTTCCGCTCGCGCAATGCAAACGTACTAGTCTCGACAATGGCCTCAATGATCTGACTGAGCACACCGTGGTCACTATTCAATCGGTCGATACGTAGGGTCTGGAGTGCTCTTTCCCCGATCTCACCCTCGCGCTTCTTGACTTCGTCCTTGACTATTGCAGCCACTTCTTCGCGAGTGATCCCCGCCGCTGACGCATCCTCCAGAATTCTGTTTATTGCCTGAGGAAGATCCGCATCGATGTCACGCCATAAATCCGAGCTAAACCTTGCGGAATCTGAATCCGCAGGTCGACGACTCATTCGCAGTAATTCAACGTCGTCAACAAGAATCTCCATCGTGCTGATGTGTGGCTCCGCACCCTTGAGCGGTCTTCCTTCGTTATCGAGTTCCATCCCAAGAGTGACGATCAGCGCAACTTCATTGACGCCAGACAGCAATTGCTTCAGTTGCTGATAGCGAGGCACGGCACCCAGCTCGGAAACGTTGAGTACCGCGCCCCACTCGACGCCCTTATCTAGCTGACCGCGGTGAACGAACTGACGGTATCCCCCCAGGTCAATGGCACTTCCGCCAACCTCGGTATGACGTACATCTAGCCTCGCACGCCCCGGCTTCTTGCGTCCGAACTCCGCCTCGTGCGCCAATGCAAGGCTGTGAATGAAACTGGACTTGCCGGCACTGTTGGGGCCGAACACCAGAGTAATTGGTTTGATAGGTATGGTTTGTGTATCGGCAAAAGCCTTGAAGTTGCCTACACGCAAGGCTTTTAGGCGGCGACTCATGCTGCAATCTCCTTCGGCGTAGGCAGGTTCAACGTCTTCGCCTGCTGCTGCATTTCAGTCAGCAATTCCTGCATGTGCGCTTGTCGCCACTTGGCGGTGAGATCGCCTGAGAACGCCTTGTGCATTAGCGCCGAAAACAGCTTCTCGACGTCATGCGCAGCATCGTCCAGTGCGGACAACTGTGCCATGAAACTCTCGGCTTTTGTTGCGTAGTTCGTCTGTAATGCTTCATCCGGGCAAATGAAGGACTTTTCCTTGAGGAACTTGAAGTGCCGACTGTATCCAGCACTTGGTATATCAAGCATTTGACAATGCCAGTATGCAAAGAGGGGGTTGAAGCCTTCTTTCGATGTCAGTACACGCACACCGTCAGCACCAAGCACGAAGGGATGATCCACGAACTTGAAGATGCGGGTGTGGTCGCCAAATACTACGGCTGGAAATTCACCCTTGTAGAGAAGTGATTCGTCATCGGTATAACCGGCGACTTGCGATTGGCCTTGATCAATTACGGCTATAGCGCCAGACTCCTGAAACTGCTTGGATTGCAGCTTCGCATTGCCTGCCGTAGTGTCACGAAATGCCTCGTCGAAGGGTTTGACCGTCCACCCCATCGGATTCGCCACCGGATCGCCGAACATCTTAAGGAACAACGCCGGCAAGATGCGAGCGACCTTGTCATCTGCCGTACGGCGTAGACGACGCAAAGCATCGGCCTGGTCGAGCAATTCGACAATGCGGTGCTGTTCGCTCAACGGTGGCACTGGAATGCCCAGCTTTTCGAAGTTCCCCTTACTGAGAATTGGAACAACGGCGTTATTTGCAGCAGCAGTCAGCTGCTCAGTCGTCCGCATAAACCAATACATCACAAATCGCGGATTCAACGCATCACCACAAATCGCTGAATTGATTTGCTGATTGGTAGCAAGCTCAGTACCAGCGATCCCAACTCGTCCAATTGAGCCAATGCAGCAAACCATCACTGCATCCTTCGGGAGAAGCCGCGCTCGCTTTGCACCTTGCATCGATAAAGATTCAGCCGTAGAAACAACTGGCTCGGTTTCACCGAGCTCAGGTGGCTTCACCCACGGAAAATCTGTACCGTAATTCTCTTCGTCACTCTTGGGAGGCGTGTTACCCGTGACGACCTGAGCAACAGACTTGATTGGCATCACTGGCCAAGTCATTCCGCCAACTCCGCTTTCAGCTTTTCGAGGCCAGTGACGATCTTCTTGTAATCGATCAACACCTCGGACACTAGTTCAAGCGGGTCCTCATCAGAAGGCGCTTCGGCAATCCGCGGCTTCCACTGCCCCGCGCCCAGGTGGTAGCCGCCCTCAGCCAAGCGCTCTGTGGTCAGCCACCAACTGCTCGGCTCATCGCTACCCGCTTCCAGCAAGGTACCCGCTTCAACGCCGGGGACCGATGCGAAGCTATTGGTCTTGTACGCCTTCCATGCCTCAAGCAAGGACGGAATGTCGTTTTTGTCCGGCGTTTCCACACGGCCGCCGCCAGCAATCCTGTCCGGATCGAAACCGTCATTGCGGATTTCATAGAACCACACCTTATCCAGACGCTTCGCCTTGTCGGACAGTGGTTTGCGGAACACGAGCACCGCCGTCTTCACCCCCGCATAGGGCTTGAACACGCCCGCCGGCAAGCTGACCACCGCCAGCAGGTCGAAGTCCTCCACCAGTCGCTTGCGCAGTTCCACCTGTGCACCCGTGCTGCCGAACAGCAAGCCTTCCGGCACCACCACGGCGCAACGTCCACCCGGTGCCAGGTGTTGCATCATCAACGACAGGAACAGCAGTTCGCTCTTCTTGCTGTTGGTCGGCAAGTCGGAACGAATCGAATCCTTGGGCAACTGACCTGCAAACGGAGGATTGGCGAGGATTACCTTGTACTTGCGACGCAGGTCGTCTTCGTTCAGCCCGCCCATGTCCGAAAGCGCATTGGCGCGCTTCAGCTTGGCGTGACGGATGCCGTGCAGGACCAGGTTCATCATGGCGATACGCACCATTTGCCGCGACACGTCGGTGCCGTACACACTGGATTCCAGCACGTTCCAATCCGGGATCTTCTCGCCCGCGCCCTTACGGTAGGTCTGAAGGCGCGGCATTTCGGCCTTGAGCTCGGCCAGGGTCTTGCCCTTCTTTTCCAGCCAGTCCTCGCCGTAGATCGGGTATTCGCTGACGTGATCGGAGTACTTGGCCAGCAGAAAGTCCACGGCGTCGATCAGGAACCCTGCCGTGCCGCAGGCCGGGTCGAACAGGGTGTCGCCAATGTCCGGATCGGCCATTTCGACCATGAACGCGCGGATCTGCCGCGGGGTGCGGAACTGGCCGTTGAGTGAACTCGACCCAAGATGGGTGAGCATGTACTCGAAGATGTCGCCCTTGACGTCCGGCCCAAGCTTGGTGAACTCGAAGCCGTCGATCTCGTCGACTACTTCCTTCAGTACGTTCGGGTCGACGATTTCCAGCACGGCATCGCGGAAGTAGTCGGCCACCTCCGGCTCGTCCTTGGCCAGGGACGCCATGTAAGGGAACACTTCGTCACGAATGAAATCGCGCAGTTCGTTTCCGCTCTTGAAGCGCCACTTACTCCAGCGATAGCGCTCGGATTGCGCCGGGAACAGCGGCTTGGCGTTGCCGCCGTCCGCACCCAGCCGGGCGCGCAACTCGCGCTGGTTCTCTTCCTCATCCAGCAGTTTGAGGAAGATCAGGTAGGAAATCTGCTCGATGTAGGTAACTGGATTAGTTACGCCACCAGCCCAAAGGACGTCGGTGATGTGGTCAAGTTTGCGGCGGAGCTTGTTGTCCATTGGTTCTTCTTGTCTGGTTCAGGCCGTCCAGTTAGGCGGCCAGCACGGTGGAGTTGATTTCTTCGAGTACGCTGCTCAGGCCAGCTTCGCCAAACATCTCGATGCCGATCCCTGCG
Organism: Thermomonas fusca DSM 15424; assembly: GCF_000423885.1. Classification (GTDB taxonomy): domain Bacteria; phylum Pseudomonadota; class Gammaproteobacteria; order Xanthomonadales; family Xanthomonadaceae; genus Thermomonas; species Thermomonas fusca. The sequence continues at coordinate 31,893 of NZ_AUIV01000029.1, forward strand.
GCGTTGAGCAGGGACAGCGGCGGACTGAACAGGTCATCGATGCTGACCTTGCCCTTGGAGATGCCACGGTTCTTGAGCAGGGACAGGTACTGCGCCTGCGCCGGGCTGAAGTTCTTGCCGACCAGCCAGGCGCGGAAGTTCTCCTCAATGATTTCCGGGCGCGACTTGGTCTTGATGAGACCCAGAGCCTCGCGAATGAAGTCCACCAGGTTACCGCCGGGCTTGCGATAGGCGCGCCGCAGGTTGTCTTCGTTGAAGTAGCGCTGTGGCTGATTGAGGCGATGAGCCAGCGCTTCTTCTTCCTCGCTCGTCAGCGCGTCGCCGGCCTTGATCTTGACCAGCGCGGGGTCCTCGTCCGCGCCCTGCTGCACGGTCTTTTCCCATTCGGTCACGTACTCCCGCTTGTCCACGCGTTCGCCATCCGGTCCCACTTCGATGTAACTGACCGCTTGCAGCCATTCGTCGTCCAGACCAAGCTCGATCAGTTCGCGCCCAGTCGGGCCCGTGTGAGGTTGCGGCTTGCGATAGCCGCCACCACCAGAGCCGGTGAAGATGTCCGTATCCGAATCGTTGAAATACTGGTGATTGCCGAAGAAGTCGTATATGACGAACTTCTCTTTGCCAATGTGTGGCGCAGTGCGTGTGCCACGGCCACGCATCTGCTGGTACAGAATTGGGCTGCGAACCCGGCGACACATGACCAGGTGCAACACTTCACGGCAGTCAAAGCCGGTGTCCAGCATCCCTACACTGACCGCGACCATCGGCAGCTTGTCCTGCTTGAAGCGCCTGATGGCGTCATCAGCATCGGCAATATCCGAAGTGATGACTTCAGCGTACTTGCCCTTGTACTCGGGGTGCAGCTCGTTCAGATACTGGGCCAGCCGTGCGGCATGGTGCTTGGTGATAGCGAACACCACCGATTTGCCGGGACCATCCTTCTGGCCGGGCGCGAGTTCCTTGTAGTTCGCCCACGCGAGCTTGTCGAACTCCTGCATCATCAGCTTGTTGCTGGCCTCGTTCGTCCACTTGCGTTCGAACTCCGCAGGGTCGTACTGAGTGCCCTCCACTTCCGCGCCTTCGCTCATCAACGTGGTGATGCCAGTTGCGAACTTGTACGGGACAAGGTGGCCTTGCTTGAAGGCCTCCTGGATGGAATAGGAGTAGTCCGGCGTGCTGTCCTTGCACTGGTAGAACTGAAAGGTATTGCGCTCGATGTACATGGCCGGGGTCGCAGTCAGGCCGATGTGCAGGGCATCGAAATGCGCCAGCGCGGTCTGCCATGCCCCATAGATGGAGCGATGGCACTCATCCATCACCACCACGTCGAAGTACCCGCTTGAGAGCTCCTCTACGCGACCCATCATGGTCTGCAACAGGCACACCGTGATCTGTTTTTCCTGACGGGCCACGCCTGGCTTGAGCCAGTAGCTGGAGTACTGCGGCAGCAGGTCCTGGATGGCCTCGATGGCCTGCTTGGCCAACTGTTCACGATCCACCAGGAACAAGATGCGCTCCGCATGGCCAGCCTGGATCAGGCGCTTGAGGTAGAGCGCGATCAGATCGGTCTTACCGCAGCCGGTGGGCAACTCGATCAGGAAACGACGCTTGCCCAGTTCGGCGGCATGGTCGAGCGCCTTCATTGCCTCCTGCTGGTACGGACGCAGCAGGCGTGTCTCGCCTGTGCGGACATAGGTTTCTGGGATCTCGACTTCGGCCAGCGGCTTACGCTCGTTGCGCAGATGAACGAGTCGTTCCAGATCGCGGCGCGTGTACAGCGAGGACACCGGACGGGCATCGTCGTTCTGGTAGTCCCAGAAGTAGATCAGCTCGCCATTGGTGAGAAAGATGAACGGGGCACCGACCTTCTTCGCGTACGGCAACGCCTGCTGTTTGGCGGTATACGGATTGATGGCCTGCTTTTTGGCTTCAATGACTGCCAGCGGTCGACCGCGCTGGTCCAGCAGGACGTAGTCGGCGAATCCCAATCCCCCCGCGTCGGCCGTGCGCACAGCCTCGGCTACCGAGCCAGCCTCCCCAACTCGGAAGGCCTCCGAAACCGGCACCTCGGTACGCACCTGCGACTTGTCCGCCGGCGCCCAGCCGGCCGCCCGGAGCAGGTCGTCGATCAGGATGCGGGCGTCGGCTTCGGAGGTCGGTGGGGTCACTGGAGTCGGTTGGATATGGGAGAAAGGGCTTGGGCCGGGAAGGGGGCCGGCTGTGTTGCCTACCACCATACTTTAACGGGCCTACCCCCTCGATTCGCCCATGATCTGAGACTTGGAGGGCTGTCGGGGAGGAATCGAGGCGGATTCCCTGACTTGGAGCCTGTGGCTGCCCCCGTCCACAATGGGCAAATGCACCCGACCCCCGACCTGCTGACCGCCATATCCCGCCTGCTCCCCAGGATTGCCGAGGAGAGTGGCGATCGGGAGGAGATTCCCGAGGCCGAGCTTATTCAGCGCCTGATCGACGCTACGAGCGTCGGATCCGAGGAGGCACGCACGGCGCTGGGCATCGTTCGCCGCATGCTCCAGGCGCTCTCTGTGCTCGATGAGAGCCGTTTGAGTAGCGATGTCTGGGCCTTCGCTTCCTTCCCGGCATCCTTGATGGCTCGGAGCGTACTGGGCGGCCTTGGCGTGGCGGAATTCAGACTGCTTGAACCAGGCTTCTGGAATGCCAGTGAGTACCTGGTCGACCGGCAGCGTGCGCTAATCAAGCGATCAGAGGAACTCCGCGCAGCCCTACCGGCCGGCCTGGTGCCTATCCGCCGGGTCTGGGTCTCCTGGGCTTGGATCGCGCTGGACGGGAAGTTCCTGATGGTGCGTCGAGAGGATCCCGCCCCCCACCGGGACGGTAGCCGAGGGCAATTCGTGTTCCCGGGCGGCCGAGTGTGCAACGAGGACTTGCCGGAACTGGAGTATCTGACCCCCTCTCAATGCCTGGACTTCTTCGATCCCAACATGGAGATCGACCCGAGTCACATCCGCTACGCCTTCTCCCAAGCCGTGAGGCGGGAACTGCGAGAAGAACTCGAGATTCCCAACAATGCTTTCGAGGCGGAGATTCCCGTGGGGGAACCCATCCACTACATCGCCTTGGAAGGCGCCAAGAGCGCCTACTCCGCTACCGAGTATCACATCCAGCCCTTCAAGGTTGCCCTGAAGGATGCTGGCAAGACTGCCCTACTGCGCTGCCTGGCTGCACATCCAGAGCGTTTCGCGTGGTTCACGGCGGAAGAGTTGGCCGCTGGTGCCAATGCTGCAGGCGCCAAGGCCTTCGTCGATGCCATTCGGCAGGGCGGTCCGGCACTCGACCCGGATGCATTCGCGATTCCCATCGGCAACACCTTCCCCTTGAAGGATCCCATCGATATTCCTGGCAAGCCTTCGGAGCCCTTTGCTGTCGGCATCGCAGGCCGAGAGCGTCAAGTCCATGTCGACCTGGACGATGACGAGATCAAACAGCTGAACTGGCTTGCTGCCGTGCGCCGCGGGGACGATATCGAAGAGTTGGCCATTGGTGTGTCGATCGTCAGCAGCACCGGCTGGGCTCTCATCGAAAACGATCACGCTCTCGCAGAACTGAGGACGCTTGCCGCCAAGTTGGACGCAGCAGGGCTGCCGCTACTGGATTTCCACGACCGGGCCGTTCGTTTGAATGCGTTGACCCCGTACTTCTCACGCTCATCACTGTCGATGGAGATTCAGGACGAACGCCGCGGGAAGTCGTACCGCCTGAACCTATCGCGCCACCGCTTGCAGTCGCCTCTGGGAATCGCCAGCACCAAAGAGGCCTCGGTATACCTACCAGAGGTCCTGGGCAACGCGATTTATTCGCTGGACCAAGGCGATCTTCAGCCTGCTTTGGACAACATCGAATCCGTCAAGCGAATGCAGCGTGAGATACGGGGGTTTCTGGACTCGATTGGGGCGCGACTACTAGTTCGCCAAGTTGATGGAGTCCCTGAGCTTGCGGTTGGCCGTTAAGGAAAGTCTGAACAACTCGCCACCTGTGGGCGACAATAGGGCATCACCTCCGGGATGACTTCTGATGCAGCTGACATTCGGTGACGCCGAAGATCTGGGCCAACGCAAGCAGACGCGGCGGGAGGTGTTCCTGGCGGAGATGGAGCAGGTAGTGCCGTGGAAGGCGCTGCTGTCGCTGATCGAGCCGCACTATCCGAAGTTGGGGCGTCCAGGCCGGCAGCCATATGCGCTGGCCACGATGCTGCGCATCCACTTCCTGCAGCAGTGGTACGCACTCAGCGACCCGGCGATGGAAGAGGCCTTGTACGACACGCCGGTGATGCGCCGGTTT
>NZ_AUIV01000030.1 GCF_000423885.1 Thermomonas fusca DSM 15424
CGTCCTGCCGACCGCCATCGCGTCGGATGCGGTGCTGTGCACCGACGGCAGCGCCATGTTGGCAAGTGCGGCAAGGGATCTGGGAATTGAGCACCACGCCCTGAACACCTTGCGCGGCGAGCGCAAGCGAGGTGCGTGGCATGTCCAGAATGTCAATGCGCACCACAGCCGACTGAAGGGCTGGATGGCCCGATTCCGGGGCGTGGCGACGTCCTATCTGCCGAACTACCTGGGGTGGTTCCGGGCACTGGAGCGGAATGCCCAAGTCGGCGCAGGACCCGCGTCATTGCTCAGGTTGGCGATGACATGACCTCCATGTCCACAAACAACGCGAACAGCGCCAAGAAGAAAGGCAGGAATCAGGTCGTCCTGGTCGGCTGACCCGACCCCACGGGCGCAGGATCCTTGGCCTGGGGGGTGCCATTCGTAACTTGCCGTTGGATGGCTGTTCCATCGGCGCGAAGCGGGCGTCCGGGTCTCGACTGGCGGGCTGGATAAGACGGCTCGCGACCTCTCCCCAGGCGGATGCCTGCTTCGGCAGGAAGCAACCATCGCTGGCTGGCGCAACAGAAAAACGCCGGCCTTGCGGCCGGCGTTCTGCGTACGTGACGTGGGGGAGGCGCGTCAGTGACCGGAGGACTTGGTGGCCCCCAGCCCGGTTTCCGCCCGCACCTGCTGGGCCTTGAACGCACCGCGTTCCTTGGCGGCCTGGGCGCTGCGGTCGGTGATGGAGAAGAACCAGATGCCGGCGAAGGCGATCGCCATCGAGAACAGCGCCGGCGAGGTGTAGGGGAACCAGGCCGAGCCGGCGGGGTTGCCCAGCGTGGCTTCCCACACCGAGGGCGAGACCACCGTCAGCGCCACCGAGGACACCAGGCCGAGGAAGCCGCCGATCACCGCGCCGCGGGTGGTGCAGTCCTTCCACAGCAGCGACAGGATCAGCACCGGGAAGTTGGCGGAGGCGGCGATGGCGAAGGCCAGCGACACCATGAAGGCCACGTTCTGCTTTTCGAAGGCGATCCCCAGCAGGACCGCGATCACGCCCAGCGCCACCGTGGTGATGCGCGAGACCTTCAGCTCGGAAGCGCTGTCGGCCTTGCCCTTCTTCAGCACGGTGGCGTAGAGGTCATGCGACACCGCCGACGCGCCGGACAGGGTCAGGCCGGCCACCACCGCCAGGATGGTGGCGAAGGCTACCGCCGAGATGAAGCCGAAGAACACGTTGCCGCCCACCATCTTGGCCACCAGCACCGCCGCCATGTTGGCCGCGCCGGCGCCGCCCTTGATGTTGCCGGCCTCGGCCATCTCGGGGTTGGTCAGCACCATGGTGATGGCGCCGAAACCGATGATGAAGATCAGGATGTAGAAGTAGCCGATCCAGGTGGTGGCCCAGAACACCGACTTGCGGGCTTCCTTGGCGTTGGGCACGGTGAAGAAGCGCATCAGGATGTGCGGCAGGCCGGCGGTGCCGAACATCAGCGCCATGCCGAAGCTGATCGCGCTGATCGGGTCCTTGATGAAGCCGCCCGGTCCCATGATCGACAAGCCCTTGCCCGCCGCGCCTGCGGCCTCCTCGGGTGTTGCCGCCGCTGCCGCCGCCAGCTGGGTCTTCACCTCCACGCCCTTGGCGAACAGCGCCTCCGGGCTGAAGCCGTAGTTGGCCAGCACCATGAAGGCCATGAAGGTCACGCCGGCCAGCAGCAGGCAGGCCTTGATGATCTGCACCCAGGTGGTGGCGGTCATGCCGCCGAACAGCACGTAGACCATCATCAGGCCGCCGACGATCACCACCGCGATCCAGTATTCCAGCCCGAACAGCAGCTTGATCAGCGCGCCGGCGCCGACCATCTGCGCGATCAGGTAGAACGCCACCACCACCAGCGTGCCGGAGGCGGCGAAGGCGCGGATCGGGGTCTGCTGGAAGCGATAGCCGGCGACGTCGGCGAAGGTGAACTTGCCGAGGTTGCGCAGGCGTTCGGCCATCAGGAAGGTGATGATCGGCCAGCCGACCAGGAAGCCCACCGAATAGATGATGCCGTCGAAGCCGCTGCTCATCACCATGGCCGAGATGCCGAGGAACGACGCCGCGCTCATGTAGTCGCCGGCGATCGCCAACCCGTTCTGGAAGCCGGTGATGCCGCCACCGGCGGTATAGAAATCCGAGGCCGAACGGGTGCGCGCCGCCGCCCATTTGGTGATCCACAGGGTGGCCAGCACGAACACCGCGAACATGCTGATCGCCACCCAGTTGGTGGGCTGCTTGTCGACTTGGCCGAGGTCGCCGCCGGCGGCCAGCGCGATGTTGCTGGCCGTCATCGCGGCCAGCGCCAGCGATGCCTTCATCTTCGATGCGTTCATCGGGCAGCGTCCTCCAGGATCTGGGCGGTGAGGCGGTCGTACTCGCTGTTGGCGCGACGCACGTACAGCCCGGTGATGGCGATGGTGAACACGATCACCCCGAACGCGATCGGGATGCCGAGGGTGGTGACGCCGCTGCCGATCGGCTGGGCAAGGAATTCCTTGTCGAACGCGATCAGGCCAATGAAACCGTAGTAGACGATCAGCATCAGGATGGTCAGCGTCCAGCCGAAGCCGTTGCGCTTGCGCTTGAGCGCCTGGTAGGCGGGGTTGGCCTCGATGTGGGCCACCATCGGATCTTGCATGTCGGACATGGCGTGCTCCTCAGAAGCTGTACATGACGGTGGCGTGGACGCGGCGGAGGTCGCCGTCCGCGCCGCTTTCCAGTTCGCGATTGCCCCAGATCAGTTCGGCGCCGACGTCGAGCTTCGGCAATGGCGAATAGATCAGGTTGGCGTGGAACGACTGCGCGGACCTGGTCACCCCGAAACCGGTCCAGTCGGTGTCGTTGTCCAGCTGCGCGCGCGAGAACATCAGGTTGCCGCGCAGCTTCGGATCGAACACGTGCCGCCACGCGACGAAGCCGGCCAGCACGCCGGTGGGCTCGATGTCGCCGGCGGCGGCGTCGAGGGTGCCGTCCGCGCCCAGCGCGAAACCGACGTAGCGGCCGATGCCGTTGCCGCCGATCAGCATGTAGCGCAGGTCGTCCTGCTTGCCGAGGTTGTACTTGCCGGACAGGCTCAGGCCGTAGCCGTTGCCGCTGGCATGGGTGCTGGCGGTGTCGTGGCGCAGCTGGCGGGCGATGCCGGCCACGCTGACGTGGCCGTAGTCACCCTTGCCGGTCCAGCGCACGGTGATGTCGGGCAGGTTGCCGTCGTCGCTGGTGGTGCGCGCGGTGCCGCGGTAGGCGCCAACCACCGTCTGCGGGTTCTCCAGCGCCACCGACCACGCACCGCTGGTGTAGCGCAGCTGGGCCTGGCGCACGAACACCGTGCCTTCGGTGGGGCCGACGAAGTCCACCGCGTCCGGCAGTGCCGCCACATCCTGGAAGTTGGACCAGGTCTGGCCGGCCAGCCACTTGTCCCAGCTCACGTAGGCCTGCCGCACGGTCACGCCGTGGGTGTTGGTGGAAGCCTGGTTGCCGAGGTTGGCCATGCCGCCGCCGAACAGGTCGAACTCCAGGTAGGCACGCGCCTTGTGGCCCTGCACTTCGCCGTCGCTGGCGAACCAGAAGCGCGAGAACTGCGCGTGGCTGTCGAGGTCGGTGCGCGACTCGTCCACGCCGCCCACCGGGATCGCGCTGGGCAGGTAGAACATGCGGCCGGCGGTGCCGTCGGCGATCTCGCCGGCATTGGTGCTGGTCGCCATCGCATCAAGCTTGATGAAGCCGCCGAAGCTGAAGCGCGTGTCGGGATTGCCGCTGGCCAGGATCGGCGCCGACTGGATCTTCGGCTTGCCGTCGGCCTGCGCCACCTGCACGGCGTCGAGCTTGGCCTGCGCCTGTGCCAGCGTGCCCTGCTGCTGGGTGAGCGCGGCCTGCTGTTGCTGCTGCGCGCCCAGCAGCGCCTGCACCTGTGCCTCCAGCTGGGCGATGCGGGCTTCCAGTTCCTTCTCTTTCGCGGTCTGCGCGAAGGCCATGCCGGGCAGCAGCAGCGCCGTCGCGATTGCAAGCGCCAACGGCTTGCGGATGGAGCGTGCGTTCATCGTTCCCCTCCCGGAATCAGTGCACGCGGTCGAGGGTGCGGGCAGCCGCGGCGCGCGCCTATTCGCCATTGGTCGTAGATGGCGGCGAATTCGACCAAGGTCTAATTTCACTTGCTGCGTCGCAGCAGCATTGATGCGGCACACTTGCGGAAAGTGGCAACGCCCGCGTGGCGAATGGGAGAAAGCACGATGAGCGACATCTATCCGGTGGAACCGGCGTTCGCGGCACAGGCCAACATCGACCGTGCCGCATACGAAAACGCCTGCGCGCAGGCGCTGGACAACCCCGACGCGTTCTGGGGCGACATGGCCAAGCGGCTGGACTGGTACAAGGCGCCCACCGTCTTCAAGGACGTGAGCTACGACCTGCGCGACTTCCGCATCCGCTGGTTCGCCGACGGCGAGCTCAATGCCAGCGTGAACTGCCTGGACCGCCACCTGGACAAGCACGGCGACAAGGTCGCGCTGATCTTCGAGCCGGATAGCCCGGGCACGCCGGTGCAGAAACTCACCTACCGCGAGCTGCACGCCCGCGTGTGCAAGCTGGCCAACGCGCTGCGCAACCTCGGCGTGGGCAAGGGTGATCGCGTCACCATCTACCTGCCGATGATTCCAGAAGCGGCCATCGCCATGCTGGCCTGCGCGCGCATCGGCGCGATCCACATGGTGGTGTTCGGCGGCTTCGCGCCCAATTCGATTGCCGATCGCGTCTCCGATTGCACCAGCAAGCTGATCATCACCGCCGACGAAGGCCTGCGCGGCGGCAAGAAGGTGCCGCTGAAGGCCAACGTGGATGCGGCGCTCAAGCTGCCCGGCACCAATTCGGTGGAAACCGTGCTGGTGGTGCGCCACACCGGCGGCGCGGTGGACATGCAGATGCCGCGCGACCGCTGGTTTGATGCGGTGGTGGACAGCCAGCCGGCCACCTGCGAGCCCGAGCGCATGAACGCGGAAGACCCGCTGTTCATCCTCTACACCTCCGGCAGCACCGGCAAGCCGAAGGGCGTGCTGCACACCACCGGCGGTTACCTGCTGTGGGCCGCCTACACCCACGACGTCACCTTCGACCTCAAGCCCGACGACGTGTTCTGGTGCACCGCCGACGTGGGCTGGGTCACCGGCCACAGCTACATCGTCTACGGTCCGCTGGCCAACGCCTGCACCGAGGTGATGTTCGAGGGCGTGCCGAGTTACCCCGACTTCTCGCGCTTCTGGGACGTCATCGACAAGCACCAGGTGACGATCTTCTACACCGCGCCCACCGCCATCCGCGCGCTGATGCGCGAAGGCCTGGAGCCGGTGAAGAAAACCTCGCGGAAGTCGCTGCGCGTGCTTGGCAGCGTGGGCGAGCCGATCAACCCGGAAGCCTGGCGCTGGTACTTCGAGAACATCGGCGACAGCCGCTGCCCGGTGGTCGACACCTGGTGGCAGACCGAGACCGGCGGCATGCTGATCACCCCGATCCCCGGCGCCACCGACCTCAAGCCCGGTTCGGCCAGCAAGCCATTGCCGGGCGTGCAGCCGGCGCTGGTGGATGCCGAAGGCAACCTGTTGGAAGGCGCAGCCGAGGGCAACCTGGTGCTGCTGGATTCCTGGCCGGGGCAGATGCGTTCGGTCTACGGCGACCACCAGCGCTTCATCGACACCTACTTCAAGACCTATCCGGGCATGTACTTCACCGGCGACGGCTGCCGCCGTGACGACGACGGCTACTACTGGATCACCGGCCGCGTCGATGACGTCATCAATGTGTCCGGCCACCGCATCGGCACCGCCGAGGTGGAGAGCGCGCTGGTGCTGCATCCGAAGGTGGCGGAAGCCGCGGTTGTCGGCTTCCCGCACGACCTCAAGGGCCAGGGCATCTACGCCTACGTGACGCTGGTGGCCGGCGAGCAGGAAACCGAGGAGCTGCGCAAGGAGCTGGTGGCGTGGGTGCGCAAGGAGATCGGCCCGATCGCGACGCCCGATTTCCTGCAGTGGGCGCCGGGCCTGCCCAAGACCCGCAGCGGCAAGATCATGCGCCGTATCCTGCGCAAGATCGCCGAGAACGCGCCCGACCAGCTGGGCGATACCACCACGCTGGCGGATCCCTCGGTGGTCGAGTCGCTGGTGCAGAACCGGCGCCAGGAGTGACGCCGGCTCCATGACCACCCTGCTCATCGCCGACGACCACCCGCTGTTCCGCGAGGCGCTGCGGGGGGTCGCGCTGCGGCTGTTGCCGCAGGCCGACATCCGCGAAGCCGACAACGCCGCCGCGCTGTACGCGTTGGTGGAAGCCGAGCCCGACGCAGACCTGCTGCTGCTGGACCTCAACATGCCCGGCGTGCACGGTTTCTCCGCGCTGGTGCATCTGCGCGCCACCCATCCGCAGCTGCCGGTGGCGATCGTCTCGGCGCGCGAGGAGCCCGAGGTGATGCGGCGCGCGCTGGACCACGGCGCGATGGGCTTCATCCCGAAGTCCTCCGATGCCGCCACCTTGGCCACCGCGCTGCGGCAGGTGCTGGACGGCGAGCGCTGGATCCCGCCGGCGGCGCTGGCGGCCAAACCGATGGCGGAGGAGGAGCGCGCCATCGCGGCGCGCATCCGCGAGCTCACCCCGCAGCAGTTCCGGGTCCTGCAGATGCTCGGCTCGGGCCTGCTCAACAAGCAGATCGGCTACGAGCTGGGCGTGTCGGAAGCGACCATCAAGGCGCATATGAGCGCGATCCTGCGCAAGCTGGGCGCGACCAACCGCACCCAGGCCATCCTGCTGGCGGGCAAGCTGCTGGTAGACCCGGAAAGCGTGGTGGTGCCGGACGCGGAATAGCCGCGGCCGGGATCGGGGCCCAAGCCCCGACCGCCAGCTTTCATCGTTCCCGCGCCGCCGCCAGGAACGCGCGCAGCGACGCCGGCTTCACCGGCTTGGTCAGCACCCGGTAGCCGCGTGCGCGCGCGGCCTGCTTGAGCGCGACGCTGCCGTCGGCGGTGAGCAATGCGCCGGGCACGTTGCCGCAGGCGGCGCGCAGCGCGTCCAGCGTGTCCAGCCCGTCCAGACGGTCGTGCAGGTGGTAGTCCACCAGCAACACCTCGGGCTGGCTGGTTGCCAGCGCCAGCGCGGCGTCCGCGGTGTCGGCGCAGTGCACGCGCACGTTCCAGCGCTCCAGCAGCGCGCGCATGCCGGCGAGGATGTCGGGGTCGTTGTCCACGCACAGCACGCGCAGGCCATCGAGGCCGGGATCGGGGATCGCGGCGGCGGCCGGTGCGGCGGCGACCACGGTGTCGCCGCGCGGCACCGTGATCGAGAACATCGAGCCGTGGCCGACCGTTGAGCGTGCGTCCATCGTGTGTCCCAGCAGGCGGGCGATGCGCTGGCAGATCGACAGGCCCAGGCCCATGCCGCGGCCGTCCCAGTCGAACGCCTGCTCGTAGCGATGGAACTCTTCGTAGATCTGCCGCATGTGATGGGCGGGGATGCCGGGCCCGGTGTCCCAGACCTGCAGCGCCACCTGGCCGCCGCGTCGGCGCGCCGCCAGCACCACCCGCCCCTGCGGGGTGTAGCGCAGCGCATTGGCAAGGAAGTTCTGCAGCACCCGGCGCAGCAGGCGCGGGTCGCTGCGCACCGCCAGCGGCGGCGCGTGCACGCGCAGGACGATGCCGCGCGCCGCCGCCATCGGCGCGGCCTGCGCGGCCAGTTCGCGCAGCAGCTGGCCGGCGTCGATGTCACGGGTGACCGGAGTCAGCGCGCCGGCGTCCAGCCGCGACACGTCCAGCAGGCCGTCCAGCAACTCCTCGGCGGCGCGCAGCGAGGCGTCGACGCGTTCGGCCAGATGATGCTGTTGCGCAGCGTCTTCGGTTTCGCGTAGCGCCGAGGCGAACAGCCGCGCCGCGTTCAGCGGCTGCAGCACGTCGTGGCTGATCGCGGCGAGGAAGCGCGCGCGCGATTCCTGCGCCGCTTCGGCCTCGCGGGTGCGCTCGGCCACGCGCTGTTCCAGCGTCTCGTTGATGTCACGCAGCTCGCGCTGGGCGTGCACGTGCTCGGTGACATCGGAATAACTGGTGGCGTAGCCGCCACCCGGCAGCGCCTGCCCGCGCAGTTCGATCACCGTGCCGTCGGCGCGCAGGCGCACGGTCACGTGCGGCGAGCCGGCGCGCATGTAGCCCAGGCGCTTGTCGACCTGCGCCTGCACGTCGCCGTCGTCGAGCACGCCCAGCTCGCCGCGCTCGATGTTGTAGCGGATCATGTCGGCGATCGGCCGGCCCACGTAGAGCATGCCGTCGGGATAGTCGAACAGCCGCTGGTAGCTGCGGTTCCAGGCCACCAGCCGCATCTCGCGGTCGACCACGCTGACGCCCTGGTCGATGTTCTCCAGGGTGGTGGACAGGATCTGGCGGTTGAAGCGCAGCGCCTGCCCGGCTTCGTCCAGCACCGCCACCACTTCGGCCACCTCCATGCCGGAGCCGCGCAGCGCACTGGTCAGCACCCGCCGCGCCGAGGCCGCGCCCAGCGCCGCCGCCAGCAGGCGTTCGGTGAACTGGATCCACTGGCGGTCGGCCTGCGCCGCAGGCGCCAGCTCGCGGCCCAGGCTCCGGGCCTGTTCGGCGAAGGCGCGCTGGGCGGTGCGCTCACCGACGATGCGTTCGGCCAGCGAGCGCAACTCGCCGACCCGCACGCTGCCGCGCCAGTCGTCGCCGGCCAGGTTGCGCTGTTCGGCGTAAGGGTCGAGGAACGGCGCCGCGCGCAGGCGTTCGTCGAGGCTGGGCCGCCAGCGCATCGAGGCCAGCAGCAGGCCGGCCACGTTGGCGAACAGCGAGCAGACCGTGCCGTGGGTCAACGGATCCCAGCCCGACAGCCCGAACAGCTGCTGCGGGCGCAGCCAGCCGATCCCGAACGGGCCGGTCTCGACCCAGCCGGCATCCAGCCAGCCGGAACGGGCCAGCGTGGGCAGCAGCAGGGTGTAGGCCCAGACCACGAAGCCTGCCAGCAGCGCGGTCTCGGCGCCGCGCCGGCTGGCCCCGCGCCAGTACAGCCCGCCGATCAGTGGCGGCGCGAACTGCGCCATCGCCGCGAACGCCATCAGCCCGTAGGTGGCGAGATCGGTATCGCTGGCGCTGGCTCGGTAATAACCCCAGGCCATCGCCGCCAGCAGCACGATGGCGGCACGGCGGATCCACAGCACCGTCGAGGCCACGTTGTCGCCGACCAGTCCCGAGCGCAGCAGCAGCGGCATCGCCAGGTCGTTGCTGACCATCGTCGCCAGCGCCACGCTGGCCACGATCACCATGCCGGTGGCGGCGGAGAAGCCGCCGACGTAGGCCAGCAGCGCCAGCGCGCTGTGGCCCTCGACTTGCGGCAGCGCCAGCACGAAGCTGTCCGCCGGCACCGCGCCATCGCTGCCGAAGCGGGCCACCCCGGCCACCGCGATCGGCAGCACCATCAGGCTGATCGCAACCAGGTAGGCGCCGAACATCCAGCGCGCGCGGCGGATGTCGGCGACGTCGGCGCATTCCACCACCGCCACGTGGAACTGGCGCGGCAGGCAGACGATGGCGGCGAACGCCAGCAGGGTCTGGGCGACGAAGCCGACCGGCGGCGCGCTGTCCACCAGCGCGCGGGTGGCCGCACCCAGCGGGATCGCGCGCGCGTCCAGCCAGAACAGCGCGAACACGCCGATCGCCACCAGCGCCACCAGCTTGACCAGCGACTCCAGCGCCACCGCCAGCATCAGGCCGGGGCGATGCTCGGTGGCATCGACCTGACGGGTGCCGAACAGGATCGCGAACAGCGCCATCAGCGCCGCCACGTACAGCGCCGGGTCGCCCCACACCGACTCCTGCACGCTGCGCCCGCCCAGCACGTCCAGGCTGATCGCCACCGCCTTGAACTGCAGTGCCAGGTACGGCACCGCGGCGATCAGCGCGATCACCGCCACCAGCGCCGCCACCTGCTGCGAGCGGCCGTAGCGGGCGCCAAGGAAGTCGGCGATCGACACCGTGCTCTGCGACTGCGCGATCAGCGCCATCCGCTCGAGGATGCGCCAGCCGAACAGCAGGAACAGCAGCGGGCCAAGGTAGATCGGCAGGTAGCCCAAGCCCTGCCGCGCGGCGGTGCCGACTGCGCCGTAGAACGTCCACGACGAGCAGTACACCGCCAGCGCCAGGCTGTAGACCAGCGGCCGCAGCCAGTTACTGCGCGGATACAGCGGGTGGCGGTCGCCCAGCCAGGCCACGCCGAACAGCAGCGCGGCATAGCCCACCGACACCAGCAGCAGCGCCCAGCCCGGCAGCATCCCCGCGCCTGCCTCAGGCCGCCTCGGGCTGGTGGAAGCGGGCGTGGATGGCGCGCCAGTCGTCGAAGCAGCGCTCCGCCACCGCCACGCACTGCGGGTCGAACTGGCTGCCGCTGTTCTCGCGCAGGTAGGCCAGCCCTTCGTCCAGGGTCCAGGCGCGCTTGTACGGGCGCGGATTGGTCAGCGCGTCGAACACGTCGGCCACCGCCACGATCCGCCCGGCCAGCGGGATCGCCGCGCCGGCCAGGCCGCGCGGATAGCCGCCACCGTCCCAGCGCTCGTGGTGGCAGGCGATGACGTCGAGCAGCAGCTGTGCGTAGTGCTCGTTGGCCAGCCCGAACTCGCGCATCATCGCCTCGATCATTTCGCTGCCCTTCTGCACGTGCGATTTGGCGATTTCGTATTCCTCCGGATCGAGCTTGCCGGGCTTCAGCAGGATATGGTCGGGCACGGCGATCTTGCCGATGTCGTGCAGGCCGGCGAACTGGAACAGGAATTCGATGTCCTCGTCGCTGTGGCCCATTCCTTCCGGCAGCGCCCGCGCGATCGAGCGGGTGTAGTGGGCGACGCGGGTGAGGTGGCCGGCGGTTTCCGCGTCGCGGTGGCGGCCCAGTTCGCGCGCCAGCGCCATCGCGCTGCGCAGCGCGCGGGTGGCGGAGAAGGCATGCGAGACCAGCGTGCCGATCAGCTGTGCGTAGTCATCCAGTTCCAGCGTCACATCGTCACGGAAATGCCCGGGCTCGCGCGAGTCGAAGAACAGGAAGCCCAGCAGTTCGCCCCGTGCATACAGCGGACAGGTGTAGCTGGAGCGGTAGCCGGCGGCGAGGATCCGCTGCGTGTGTTCACTGGGCGAGCCGGCCAGCGTGGCCAGGTCGTCGATGATCCGGCTGCGGCCGGATTCGTGCAGCTGCCGCAGCGAGGTCACCTCCGCCAGCGGCACCTGGTAGCGCTCCAGCGGCGTCTGTTCGTCGGAGCTGTGGATGAAGGTGCTGAGCTGGCCGCTGTCGGCGTTGTACAGGGCGATGCCGATGCGACCGACGCTGCCGACATGGGCCTGGATCTGCGCGTGGATATCGGCGATCTTGGTGCCCAGCGTGTCGTTCTGCATCGTCCGTCGCTCCTCGTGGCGGCCGCGCGGAACGCGGCGGTTGCTCAGAAACCGTAACGCAAAAAGCCGCCGTCCACGGCGATGCACTCGCCGGTGACGTAGCCGGACGCGGGCAGGCACAGGAACGCGACTGCCGCCGCCACTTCCTCCGGCTCGCCCACGCGTCCCATCGGCGTGCGCAACAGCACCTCGTCGAGGTAGTCGGGATCAGCCAGCTTGCCGCTGGTGCGGCGGGTGCGGATGTACCACGGCGCCACCGCGTTCACCCGGATGCCGTCCTCGGCCCATTCCACCGCAAGGTTTTTCGTCATCTGGTGCAGCGCCGCCTTGCTCATGCCGTAGGGCGCGCCGCTGCGCACGTGGGTGAGGCCGGACACGCTGCCGATGTTGACGATGCTTGATGCCGCGTGCTTCGACAGCAGCGGATGCGCCAGCCGGCACAGCTCGAAGGCGGAGAACAGGTTGGTTTCGAAGATCCCGCGCCACTGGTCTTCGCCGTAGTCCAGCGCCGGCCGGGTGAGGTTGCCGCCGGCGTTGTTGACGAGCAGGTGCAGGCCACCGAGGTCTTTGGCCCAATCGATGATCTCGGCGCGCTGTTCGTCGTCGGTGACGTCGGCCGGCAGCGCCAGCACCGCGTCCTCGGGACCGGGGAATTGTTCTTCCAGTTCGGCGCGCGCCTGCTCCAGCAAGCCTGCGTCGCGGGCCACCATCAGCACCTGCGCGCCGAAGCCGAGCAGCTCGCGGCAGATCGCCAGGCCGATGCCGGCGCTGGCGCCGGTCACCAGCGCGCGTTGTCCCGACAGGCTCCAGCGGGGCGAAAGCATGCGCGATCTCCAAAAGTGGGTCGGGCGTAGGATAAGCGCAACCCCGCTGCCGGAGACCGCCATGCGCCGAGTCTGCTGGATGTCCTTGCCCGTCGCCTGCCTGCTGGCGGCCTGCACGCCCTCGCCGCCGGATCCCGAGCAGCGGCCGGAACCGCAGGTGGCGCCGGCGGTCAGCGCCGATGCCAATGCCTACAGGAATGCCGCGCGCGATGCGGCGGCGAAGACCCAGGCGCAAGCCTCGCAGCAGGCGCGCGCGGCGGATGAAGCGGCGCGGTAGCTGTGTTGCGAGGCGACCGGGTTGCCCCGGTCGCCGCCGGACTTACATCGGTTCGCAGAAGCAGTAGGCCAGCGCCTTCACTCGCGCCTGACCGCGCTTGTCCAGCGCCTGCTGCACGAAGCGCAGCGGCGCCTGTTCATGGGCGCGGCTGGCCAGCAGCAGCTCGCCCAGCCCGGTGCCGCGCAGCAGGCCCAGCCCGGCACGGCTCTGCATCAGCTCCGAGAGCATCTGCGACAGCGGCACCGTGCGTTCTTCCACGTACACGGTCTGCCAGCGGTCCGGCTTGCCCAGCTTGGCGCGCGCGGCGGCATCGGCAACCGCCTCGCCCAGCCCGCCCAACGCATCCACCAGCCCGCGCTGCTGCGCCTGTGCGCCGCTCCACACGCGACCGCGCGCGACTGCGTCGATCTGCTGCACCGGCTTGCCGCGCGCCTTGGCCACCTTGCCGGTGAAATCGCGGTAACCCTTCTCGATCACCGCCTGCACGGTGATGGCCACGCCCGGGTCGAGTGGACGGGTGATGTCGAACGCGCCGGCGTACTTGGCGGTGGCCACGCCGTCGGTGTGCACGCCCAGCTTGCCGAGGGTGCGGTCGACGGTGGGGAACAGGCCGAAGATGCCGATCGAGCCGGTGATGGTCGAGGCATCGGCATAGATGCGGTCGGCATTCATGCTGATCCAGTAGCCGCCGGACGCGGCGACGTCGCCCATCGACACCACCACCGGCTTGCCGGCGGCCTTGAGCGCCTCGACCTCGCGGCGGATCTGCTCGGAGGCGAACACCTCGCCGCCGGGCGAATTCACCCGCAGCACCACCGCCTTCACGTCGTCGTCGTCGCGCGCCTCGCGCAGCAGTGCCGAGGTGGATTCGCCGCCGACCTTGCCCGGCGGCAGCTCGCCGCCGGCGATCTCGCCCTCGGCCACCACCACCGCCACCTGCGGGCGGGTGTCGGCCTGCGGCAGGGTGCCGTCCAGGTGCTGCAGGTAGGTGGCCAGTGCGACCTGGCGGAAGCCGCCGTCGGCGTTGTCGTCGGCCACGCCGCGCTGGGTGAGCAGGTCGGCGACCTCTTCGCGGGTCTTCAGCGCGGTCACCAGTTTCTGCCGCAGGGCCAGCTGGGCCAGGTCGCCGTTGGCTGCCGCCACCTGTTCGGGCAGGGTGTTGGCGTAGCTTTCCAGGGTGGCGGGATCCAGCCCGCGCGCCTTGCCGACGTCGGCCAGCAGGCGCTTCCACAGATCGCCCATCCAGAACAGGTCGGCTTCCTTGGATTCGGGCGAGGCGGCGTCGAGGATGTAGGGCTCGGCGGCGGACTTGTACTCGCCGACCTTGAACAGGTGCATGTCGACGCCGAGCTTGTCCTGCAGCGCCTCGCGGTAGTACTGCCGGTACGAGGCGAGCCCGTCCAGCATCACCCCGCCGGGCGACATCGGGTCGAGGTAGATCTCGCTGGCCTGCGCCGCCAGCAGGTACTGGCCCTGGCCGTAGGCGTCGCCATAGGCGATCACCTGCTTGCCGGCGGCGCGGATCGCGCCCAGCTTGGCCGCCACCTCGCGCAGCGAGGCGAAGCCGCTCGGCTGCAGGTCGTCCAGGTACAGCGCCACCCGCTCGATGCGCTTGTCGGTACGGGCGGCGTCCAGCGCGCGCAGGGCGTCGCGCAGGCGGACTTCGCGGCAGTCGCCGCTGCCGGTGGCGCGGGCCAGGTTGCGGCTGAACGGATCGCAGCTGTACTGCTCCACCAGCCGGCCCTCGGGCGCGAACACCAGGGTGGCGCGCGGCTCCAGCGGCGCCAGCCTGCCGCCGCCGAAGATCGCCACCAGCACGATGGCGAGTACCAGCAGGAACAGCAGGTTGAACACCAGCCGGCGGCTGAAGTTGACGGCATCCCACAGGCCGATGGCCAGGCGGGCGATGGGGCCGCGGCGGCGGGGTTCGTTCATTGCGATGCTCCGGAGAATGCGGGCCGCGCAGCGGCGGCCAGAGTGCGAATGCTAGCCGAGCGCGGTGACGGGCTCATGCGGCATCGGTCACGGTGACCGACGGTGGTGCGGGCGACGATGCGGGCGACGATGCGGGCATGGGCAGGCGCGCGCTGCTGCGCAGGAAGCGCCGGCACAGCAGCACCGCCGCCACCAGCAGCCCTGCGGTCAGGCCCAGCCACATCCCGCGCGGCCCCCAGCCCAGCCACAGGCCCAGCCCGGCGCCCACCGGCATGCCGATGCCCCAGTAGGCCAGCGCTGCCATCCACATCGGCACGCGGGTGTCGTTGAGCCCGCGCAGCGCGCCGGCCGACACCACCTGCACGCCGTCCGGCAGCTGGAACAGCGCGGCGTACAGCAGCAGGCTGCCGCCCAGCGCGATCACCGCCGGGTCGGCGCTGTACAGCGCGGCGATGGCGTCGTGGCCGGCCAGCATCAGCAGCGCCGAACAGACCTGGGTGCCCAGCGCCAACGCCAGCCCGGCGAAGGCGGCAGTGCGCACGCCTTCGCGGTCGCCGCGGCCCAGTGCATGGCCCACCCGTACGGTGGTGGCCTCGGCAATGCCGAACGGCAGCATGAAGCACAGCGTGGCCACGTTCAGCGCCACCTGGTGGGCAGCAGCCGGCACTTCGCCCAGGCGTCCGATCAGCAGCGCGGTGGCGGCGAACAGCCCGCCTTCCATGGTCACGGTGACGCCGATCGGCAGGCCGTTGTGCAGCAGCTCGCGCTGCGCCGGCCAGCGCGGCCATTCGAAATGCGCGAACAGCTCCAGGTCGGCGAAGCGGCGGCTGCGCCACAGGTACAGCGCGAAGCCCAGCGCCTGCAGCCAGAACATCAGTGCGGTGGCGATGCCGATCCCGGCAGCGCCCAGCTCCGGCAAGCCCAGAAGGCCGTTGGTCAGCACATAGGCGGTCGGCGCCAGCAGGCACAGCCCGCCGAAGCCCAGCAGCATGGTCGGCAACGACCAGTGCAGGCCGTCGCTGAGGTATCGCATCGACAGGTACAGGGTGAACGCCGGGATGCCCCAGCGCACCGCGTGCAGGAAGTCGACCACGCCGGGCACGATGTCGGGCGCGATGCCCATCGGCCGCAGCAGCAGCGGCATCGCCGACAGCAGCGCCAGCAGCACGATCCCCAGGCCCAGCGCCAGCCACAGCGCCTGCCGGAACAGCGGCCCGATCGCGGCGCGGCGGCCGCCGCCGTCCAGCTGCGAGACCGCCGGCGGCAGCGCCATCAGCGTGCCCATCGGCGCCAGCATCGGCAGCCACAGCAGCGCCGAGCCCACCGACACCGCCGCCAGCGTGGTGGTCCCGTGGTGGCCGGCGACCATCGCATCGACGAAGCCCACCAGCCCGTGCGAAAGATGCCCGGCCGCCAGCGGCGCGGCCAGACGGGCGGTGCGGCCCGCGTCGGCACGCAGGCGGGAAAGGAAGGTAGGCATGGCGGGCATCGGAAGACAGGGGCGCACGCTGGCGCCGGCGCCGCGCGGCCTGTCATTCTACCGGCATGAGCCAGCCGCTTGATCGCGAACCCGACCCGCAACCCGCGCCGGAAGCGCGCTGCCGCAACTGCGGCGCGGCCTTGCACGGACCCCATTGCCACGCCTGCGGGCAGCCGGTGAAAGGGCTGGTGCGGCCGCTCGGCAACCTGTTCGGCGACGTGCTGGACAGCGTGTTCGACCTCGACATCCGCGTGTTCCGCACGCTGCCGCCGCTGTTCGCCAAACCGGGGTTTCTGACCCGCGAATATTTCGCCGGCCGGCAGATCCGCTACGTCACCCCGTTCCGGCTGTTCTTCTTCCTCGCCGTGCTGGCGTTCTTCGTCGCCCAGCTGGCGTTCGACGCCCCCACCATCAACCTCGGCAAGGGCGACACCATCAATGCCGCCACCACCGTCGCCGAGGTGGAGAAGGCGCGCGACGCCAAGCTGGCGGAACTGGCGAAGGTGAAGCAGGGGATGGCCGGCACCCCGGCCGCTACCGGCATTGCCGGCATCGAGACCGGCGAACAGGCGGTGCGCGACGTTGCCGCCGCGCGCATCGCCGCGCTGCAGAAGGCGCAGGCGGCTGGACAGCCGCCGCCGGTGGCGGCAGACAGCGACGCGGATTCGCTCAACCTGAGCATCAACGGCAAGCGCTGGGACGAGAAGAAGAATCCGCTCGATACCTGGCTGCCTGCTTTCGCCGACGGCTGGGTCAATGCGCAGCTGGTCCGCGCCAGGGACAACATCGCCCGGCTCAAGCAGGACCCGGCCGCGTTCAAGGACGCGGCGCTGGGCGCGGTGCCCACCACCCTGTTCGTGCTGGTGCCGATCTTCGCGTTGATGCTGAAGCTGGCCTATGTCTTCAAGCGTCGGCTGTACATGGAG
Source organism: Thermomonas fusca DSM 15424 (assembly GCF_000423885.1). Taxonomy (GTDB): domain Bacteria; phylum Pseudomonadota; class Gammaproteobacteria; order Xanthomonadales; family Xanthomonadaceae; genus Thermomonas; species Thermomonas fusca. The sequence goes on from NZ_AUIV01000030.1 coordinate 16,879, forward strand.
CATCTGGTGGTGGCCCTGCACAGCCACGCCTTCCTGTGCCTGGACCTGCTGCTGGTGCTGCTGGTGCGCGCGCTGGCGCAGTGGCTGGCGCCGGGCGAGGGCGCGCTGGCCACGCTGTTCGGCTGGACCGAAGGCCTGCTGCTGGCGTGGATGCCGGTCTACCTGCTGCTGATGCAGAAGCGCGTGTACGCGCAGGGCTGGCCGATGACCGCGCTGAAGTATTTCGTGCTGGGCACCTGCTACTCGGTGCTGCTCAGCTTCGCGGTGCTGGCCAGCATGGCGATCGGGCTGGTGGCGATGTGAGTGGCAGCGTCGATGCCGCTGTCGGCACGACGACTATCTCGATCCATCCACGGCCCGCACCTATTGCTGCAGCCGCGCCTGCAGCCACGCCGCGCGCTGCGCCGGCGCCTGCGCCAGCAGCTCGCGGCGCAGCGCGGCGCGGGCTTCCGGCGGGGTGATCTGTGCCAGCCGCGCCAGCGTGTCCAGCTCCTCGGCGGAAGCGGCCCGCAGCAGGCGCAGCAGCGCTTCGCGTTCGCCGGGCTCGACATAGGCGAACAGCGCGCCGATGCGCGGCCAGTCACGGCCCAGCCGCGGCCCCAGGTGCCAGCCGCGGTGGGCATCGAACGATAGCGACGCATAACGCTCGCGCAGCGCCAGCTGTTCGGCCGAAGGCAGGGCGGCGAAGCGCGCCGCCAGCCGACCCAGCAGCGCCTGCTCCTCGGCCGGCAACGCCTGCCATTCCTCCAGCGCGCCGCGCTGCTGCGCGCGCTGCGACGGCGACAGCCGGTCCCAGGCGCGGATGCGCTCGCTCAGGTCGCTGCCTGCCAGCGGGTCGACCGCGGCCGCGGAGGCGGTGTCCGGGAACGCCGGGGCCAGCGGCGGCGGCGGCAACGCATCGGCTGCTTCGGTCGCCAGCCAGGCCAGCAGCGGCAGTTGACGCGCCAGCTGCAGGGTGCCCGGCTCGGCCAGCAGCGCGCGGTCCGGGTGCAGGGCCGGGTCGGCGGGGTCGAAGCGCGCCTTCGGCGCCACTGCGGGCGGCAGCGGTTCCACCTGCACGTGGTTGCGCCAGCTGTCCAGCAGTTCGCGGCCGCGTTGATGCAGGAAGAAACTCGCCAGCAGCGCAAAGGCGCACGCCGCCACGCCCAGCCACAGCCAGCGCATGCGCCGGCGATGGCGGGCAGCATCGGCGCCCTGGTCGGGCTGCGCTGTCGATGGCGCGGGCGCCGGGGCGGCGGCCGCGGTTTCCGGCAGGGCGTCCAGCGCGCGCTGTGCGGCCGCCCGCCAGGCCCGCCAGACGTCGAGGTCGGGCTGGCCCAGGGCATCGCGCGGCAGCGCATCGCGGATCCGCAGCTGGTAGGCATCCACCTCGATCCCCAGCGCGGCGGCGGCATCGGCCTCGTCCAGCGCCGCCACCAGATGCAGCAGCAGCGCCGCCCGCACCTGCGCCGGCAGCCGGGCGATCCCGGGCAGCGGGCCGGCAGTGACGGCGCCGGTCTGGCGCATGCTTGGCGTCGACAGCAGCAGCCGCCAGTACTGCCGCGGCCATTGGGCGATCGGCCATTGGCCGGCTTCGGAGGCGAAGACCCGGGCGGCGGCATCCAGCGCGCGCGGGGCCGCCTGGGCATCACCGGACTGCACCAGCGCCAGCAGGCGTGCGCGTCGATCCAGGCCACGCAGGAACGCGGCGACCGCCGCGGACGGGGGGGGAGAGGGGTGGGATTCGGTCATGTCGGGAGGATCGGCACGGCCCAATCTTATAGCGGTCACACCCCGCCCCGGCCGTCCGCCACCGGCGCCGGACGGGCGGGCTTCAGCAAAAGCGGGAGGGCACGGCCAGCGGCAGTTGTGCACAGCGGCATAAATCGGCTAGGGGCGTCGGTCGGGACCGCGTGCGCGGCCAACCCTGCAGCCGGTGATTTCCGCAAGTTGTTGATTTTAAATCGCCTCTGCGTGGCGGTGAAATTCTGGCCAGGTGCGTGGAGGGCGCGCCGGTGCTGGCTCCGGCGGAACCGTCCCGGCATCACGCACAGGTTTATCCACAGGCGGTGTGGATAACGGACGTTTTCCGTCCGGAAACAGCCGCTTGCGCGGGATTCCGTGCGCTGGATCACAGATGTTCCCGGCCTGCCGGCTGCGGCGATGGCTTGACACCCCCGCTCGCCGCGGCTCCACGAGCCGTGGCGCGGGTTGCGGGTGGAGCAGTTGTGCACAGCCGTGAAGAAGCGGTCACAAATGTCGGTTTCACGTTAACGGCGCATGTCGCCGGCCCCGTGTTCCACGGATAAGTCGATGTTTATGAAGGGGATTGTGAATATGGCGATTTTTTGTCCACGGGCGGGAAAGGGCGCTGTGGCGGCCCTCGCGCAGGCATGGCCGGGCCCCATGCACAGACTTATCCACAGTCGATGTGGATAAGCACGCTTTCCGAGCAATAACAGCCACTTGCGTGGATGACGTTAGCGCGTGGTCAGGTATGCGCCGCAACCTGAACGGATGCCGGCGGGGCTAGACTTGCCGCGATGACCGTTTCCGCGACCCTGCGCGTGGCCCTGCCGGTGCCGCTGCCGCGTCTGTTCGACTACCTTCCGCCGCCTGGCCTCGACGCCTCCGCGGTGGCGGTGGGCGCGCGGCTGCGGGTGCCGTTCGGCCAACGCGAGGTCTGCGGGCTGGTGGTCGGGCACGGACAGGCGGAACCGGGCGTCGAGCTGCGCGCCGCGCTGGCGGCGCCGGATGCCGCGCCGCTGCTGCAGGGCGAACTGCTGGCCTCGCTGCGCTGGCTGGCCGGCTACCTGCATGCGCCGCTGGGGGAAGTGCTGGCGGCCGCCCTGCCGGCCGCGCTGCGGCGCGGCGAGCCGCTGCCGGACATCATCCGCTACGGCTGGGTGCTGAACGAAGCAGGGCGCACCGCGCTGGCGGCGATGCGCGCGGGCAAACCGAAGGCGCTGGCCATGCTGCTGGCCGAAACGCGCGCCGAGGACTGGCTGGACGAAACCTCGCCGGGCTGGCGCGCGCCGTTGCGCCCGCTGCGCGAGCGCGGGCTGGTCGAACGGGTGAAAGCGGGGTCAGAGTCGCCTTTCACGAAGAAAGTCGACTCTGACCCCGCTTTCGACCCCGCTTTCTCTCCCAATGCCGAGCAGCAGCTCGCCATCGACGCGATCCGCAGCGCCAACGGCTTCGCCCCGTTCCTGCTCGACGGCGTGACCGGCAGCGGCAAGACCGAGGTCTATCTGCAGGCGATCGCCAACTGCCTGGCGCGCGGCCGGCAGGCGCTGGTGCTGGTGCCGGAAATCGGCCTGACCCCGCAGGCGCTGACCCGCTTCCGCGCCCGCCTCGGCGTGCCGGTGCACGCGCTGCATTCCGGCCTCAACGACAACGAACGCGCCGCGACCTGGCTGGCCGCCGCCAGCGGGCAGGCGCGGGTGATCGTGGGCACCCGCTCGGCGGTGTTCGTGCCGCTGCCGGAGGCCGGCCTGATCGTGGTCGACGAGGAACACGACGGCAGCTACAAGCAGTTCGACGGCATCCGCTACCACGCCCGCGACTTCGCCATCGTGCGCGCCCGCGCGCTGGCCGTGCCGGTGCTGCTGGGCAGCGCCACGCCGTCGCTGGAAACGCTGCACAACGCGCGCTGCGGGCGTTACGAGCTGCTGCGGCTGCGCCAGCGCGCCGGCGCTGCCCGGCCGCCGCAGGTGCGGGTACTGGACGTGCGCAAGCGCCCGCTGCAGGCCGGCCTGTCCGAGGAGTCACTGGCTGCGATTCGCGCCGCGCTGGACGCGGGCGGGCAGGTGCTGGTGTTCCGCAACCGCCGCGGCTATGCGCCGGTGCTGCTCTGCCACGACTGCGGCTGGAGCGCGCACTGCCCGCGCTGCAGCACCCCGGAACGGCCTACCGCGATGACCGTGCATGCCCACGGCAAGCGCCTGCAGTGCCACCACTGCGGCCACCGTCGGCCGTCGCCGCCGGCCTGTCCGGACTGCGCCAGCCTGGCGCTGCAGCCGCAGGGCAACGGCACCGAGCGGATCGAGGCCGAACTGCAGGCGCGCTTCGACGACGTGCCGGTGATCCGCATCGACCGCGGCAGCACCGGCCAGCGCGACGGCCTGCAGAAGCACTTCGATGCGCTGGGCAACCAGCCCGGCATCCTGATCGGCACCCAGATGCTGGCCAAGGGCCATGACCTCGGCAATCTGGTGCTGGTGGTGGTGGTGGGGATCGACGAAGGCCTGTTCTCGGCCGATTTCCGCAGCGGCGAGAAGCTCGCCCAGCTGCTGATCCAGGTGGCCGGCCGCGCCGGCCGCGCCGAGCGTCCGGGCACGGTGCTGCTGCAGACCCACCACCCCGAGCATCCGCTGCTGCAGACGCTGGTGAACGGCGGCTACCACGTCTTCGCCGACGGCGAGCTGGCGCTGCGGGAAGCCGCCGGGTTCCCGCCGTTCGCCCATCTCGCCCTGCTGCGCGCCGAAGCCAAGCAGGCCGAACATCCGCTGCAATTCCTGCAGCTGGCGAAAACGCTGCTGGAGGGCAGCGGGATCGAGGTGCACGGCCCGCTGCCGGCACCGATGCCGCGCCGCGCCGGCTACGTGCGTTCGCAGCTGCTGCTGGCCGCGCCGGCGCGCGCCGCCCTGCACGCCGCGCTGGACGCGGCGGTGCCCGCGCTGTACGCCGCGCCGGACGCGCGGCGGGTGCGCTGGTCGCTGGATGTCGACCCGCTGGACCTGTACTGATCCTTCGCGGCCGCAGTCCTACAATGCGCAGCCCCATGCCGCACCGGACCGTCCGTGAAGTCCCAGCTTGAACAGCTCCGCACGCATTCCGCCGTGGTCGCCGACACCGGCGACATCGAGGCCATCGCCCGCTTCATGCCGATGGACGCCACCACCAATCCGTCGCTGCTGCTGAAGGCCGCGGCGCTGCCGGGCTATGCGCCGCAGCTGGCGGCCAGCGCCGCGGCGGCCGGCGGCGACGACCCGGTTGGCGACGCCTGCGACCGGCTGGCGGTGGCGATCGGCAGCGAGATCGTCAAGCTGATCCCCGGCCGCGTGTCCACCGAGGTCGATGCGCGCCTGAGCTTCGATACCGAGGCCACCGTGGCCAAGGCGCGGCGGCTGGTGCGGCTGTACGCCGACGCCGGCATCGGCAGCGACCGCCTGCTGATCAAGATCGCCGCCACCTGGGAAGGCATCCGCGCCGCCGAGCAGCTGCAGCGCGAAGGCATCCACTGCAACCTGACCCTGCTGTTCTCGTTCGCGCAGGCGGTGGCCTGCGCCGAGGCCGGCGTCTATCTGGTTTCGCCCTTCGTCGGCCGCATCCTCGACTGGCACCTGGCCAACGGCATGGCGCCGCCGGCCACGCCGCAGGACGACCCCGGCGTGCAGTCGGTCACGCGCATCTGGCAGTACTACAAGCAACACGGCTACGACACCGTGGTGATGGGCGCCAGCTTCCGCAACACCGGCCAGGTGCTGGCGCTGGCCGGCTGCGACCGGCTGACCATTTCCCCCGAACTGCTGGCCGAACTGGAGCGCTCGGACGCCCCGGTGGCGCGCGCGCTGGACGACGAGGGCAACCGTCTGGTGCCGCCCGCGGCGCTGGACGAGGCCGGCTTCCGCGCCCGCCACGACGAGGACGCGATGGCGCGCGAGAAGCTGGAGGAAGGCATCCGCAAGTTTGCCGCCGACCAGCAGCAGCTGGAAGCGCTGCTGGCGGCGCAGCTTGGCTGACGCCGCGGCGATGGCGGCGCGGCCGCGGGTGGTGATCGTCGGCGGCGGTTTCGCCGGCCTGTGGGCGGCGCGCGCGCTGGCGTCGGCGCCGGTGGAGATCGTGCTGGTGGATCGCGGCAACCACCACCTGTTCCAGCCGCTGCTTTATCAGGTTGCCACCGCCGGCCTGTCCGCCCCCGACATCGCCGCGCCGCTGCGGCACATCCTGCGCAGCCAGCGCAACGTGGAGGTGCGGATGGCCACGGTCACCGCCATCGACGCCGCCGGCAAGCGCATCGCGCTGGAGGATGGCGCCACCCTCGGCTTCGACTTCCTGCTGCTGGCCAGCGGCGCCACCCACGCCTATTTCGGCCACGAGCAGTGGGCGCAGCACGCGCCGGGCCTGAAGACGCTGGACGACGCGCTGGACCTGCGCCGCAAGCTGCTGCTGGCGTTCGAGCGCGCCGAAGCGGCCAGCGACCCGGCCGAACGCGCCGCATGGCTCAGCTTCGCCATCGTCGGCGGCGGCCCCACCGGGGTGGAGCTCGCCGGCACGCTGGCGGAGATCGCCCGGCACACGCTGAAGGACGAGTTCCGCAACATCGATCCCGCCAGTGCGCGGGTGCGCCTGGTCGAGGCAGGCCCGCGGGTGTTGGCGACGTTTCCGCAGGCGCTGTCGGAGCAGGCGCAGCGGCAGCTGGAGAAGCTCGGCGTGGAAGTCTCGCTGGGCACGCCGGTCAGCGACATCAGCAGCGAGGGCTACACGCTGGGCGACGCCTTCGTGCCGGCGAAGACCGTGGTCTGGGCCGCCGGCGTGGCGGCCTCGAAGCTGGGCGCAATGCCGGGCGTGCCGCTGGATCGCGCCGGCCGGGTGCAGGTGCGGCCGGATCTGGGCGTGCCGGGGCATCCGCACATCTTCGTCGCCGGCGACCTCGCCGCCCTGGCGCAGGCCGATGGCAGGCCGGTGCCCGGAGTGGCGCCGGCGGCCAAGCAGATGGGCCGCTACGTGGCGCAGGTGATCCGGGCGCGGCTGTCGGGGCAGGCGCCGCCGCCGCCGTTCGCCTATCGCGACTACGGCAACCTGGCCACCATCGGCCGCATGGCGGCGGTGGTGGATCTCGGCCGGCTGCGCTTCTCGGGCCTGCCGGCGTGGTGGTTCTGGCTGCTGATGCACGTGTTCTTCCTGATCGGCTTCCGCAACCGGCTGGTGGTGCTGCTCAACTGGTGGTGGGCCTACTGGAGCTACCAGCGCGGGGCGCGGATCATCCTCGGCGAAGGCCGCGATCGGCCGGCGGCGGAGTAACCCAATCCCATGTCCACCCTGTTGCTCGTGTTCGACCTGATCGGCACCTTCGTGTTCGCGCTCAGCGGCGCCACCCTGGCGGTGCGGCAGCGGCTGGACCTGTTCGGGGTGCTGGTGCTGTCCTGCGCGGCGGCGGTGTCCGGCGGCATCGTCCGCGATGTGCTGATCGGCGCGCACCCGCCGGCCGCGCTGGCCGACTGGCGCTATCTGGTCACGGCGATGCTGGCCGGGTTGGCGACGTTTCGCTGGCATGGCGCGATCGAGCGCCTGCGCAATCCGGTGCAGCTGTTCGACGCCGCCGGCCTGGCGCTGTTCGCGGTACTCGGCACCGGCAAGGCGCTGGCGTTCGGGCTGTCGCCGTTCGCGGCGACCCTGCTGGGGATGACCACCGGCATCGGCGGCGGCATCGCCCGCGACGTGCTGGTGGCTCGGGTGCCGGTGGTGCTGCAGGCGGAGCTGTACGCGGTGGCCGCGCTGGCTGGCGGCGGCGTGGTGGCGCTGGCCGCCGTGCTGCAGCTGCCGCAGCAGCCGGCGATGGTGGTCGGCGCGCTGGCCTGCTTCGGCCTGCGCTGGATGGCCTTGCGCCACGGCTGGCGGCTGCCGGTGGCGCGCGCGCGCGAATAGTTGCGTCTTCTCGCCAAACAAAACGGCCCGGATCGCTCCGGGCCGTTCGTGTATTCAACGATGCGCTTGGCTTACGCCGCGAACAGCGCCTTCATCTTCTTCAGCGCATTGGCCTCGATCTGGCGGATGCGTTCGGCGGACACGCCGTACTCGTCGGCCAGTTCCTGCAGGGTGACCTTGTTGTCGGCGTCCAGCCAGCGGCGCTTGATGATGTCGCGCGAACGGGCATCGAGGCGGGCCATGCCCTCGCGCAGCACCTCCAGCTGGTCGGCTTCGCTGTCGGCGGATTCGTAGGCGGCGGCCGGATCGGCGTCGTGGGCAACCAGGTAGTTCACCGGTGCCGGCGGGGCGTGGTCATCGTCGGCGTCGTCGGGCGCATCGAAGCCGATGTCGCGGCCGGACAGGCGCGATTCCATCTCCAGCACTTCGCGCTCGGAGACGTTCAGGTCCTTCGCCACCGCGCGCACTTCCTCGGCGTTGAGCCAGCCCAGGCGGGTCTTGCTCTTGCGCAGGTTGAAGAACAGCTTGCGCTGCGCCTTGGTGGTGGCGACCTTGACGATGCGCCAGTTCTTGATGATGAACTCGTGCATCTCGGCGCGGATCCAGTGCACCGCGAAGCTAACCAGGCGCACGCCCACGGCCGGGTCGAAGCGCTTGACCGCCTTCATCAGGCCGATGTTGCCTTCCTGGATCAGGTCGCCCAGCTGCAGGCCGTAGCCGCTGTAGCCGCGGGCCACGTGCACCACGAAGCGCAGGTGCGACAGGATCAGCTCCTGCGCGGCGGCGATGTCGTTGTCTTCGCGCAGGCGATGGGCCAGGCGCTGCTCGTCCTCCACCGACAGCACCGGGATCTGGTGCACGCCGCTGATGTAGGCCTCCAGCGAGCCCATGGCGCTGGGGATCGGCAGGTTGTTGGCGACAAGCGCGGTGGACGTCATGGTTTCCCTCATGGGTTCGATTCTAGCAGTCGCCATTTGTGACTGCTGTTCACGCCGGTAGTTCACAGTCGTTTCACGGTTGGAACAATGGCAGCAGGCTTCCGTTCAGGAAATCCCGACCTATCCGGCCGAGGTGGGGACGGATTCGCGGCCTGCAAGCCCGACGCGCGCTTGACAGCATGCAGGCGCGCCTCGATCCTGCGCCCATTCCGAGGGGAGCCCCGTACGGGGCTGAGAAAGCGTCGAGCTGACCCTTGCACCTGATCCGGGTCATGCCGGCGTAGGAACGGAAAAACCACGCCGCGTGCGCCGCGCCGCGTGCCGTTGCATCGTCCAATCCCCGGATCTCCCGCCGTTTCACGAGGAGGAGATCCATGCAAGCACCAGACACCCGTCCGGGCGCCGTCACCACCGGCCCGATCCGCGGCTCGCGCAAGGTTTATCTGTCGCCGCCCGGCCATCCCGGCCTGCGGGTGCCGCTGCGCGAGATAGCGCTGGACGACCCGCAGACGCCGCAGCTGCACCTGTACGACACCTCCGGGCCGTACACCGAGGACGGCGTCGCCATCGACCTTGCCGAAGGGCTGCCGGCGCTGCGCGAAAACTGGCTGGCGCAGCGCGGTTTCGAAGTCGTCGAAGGCCGCGCGGTGCGCCCGGAGGACAACGGTTTCGCCAGCGGCGAGCGGCTGGTCGCGCCCTGCCCGGCGGCGCGCACCCTGCGCCGCGGCGGTGCCGGCCAGCCCGTCACCCAGCTGGAGTTCGCCCGCGCCGGCATCGTCACCGAGGAAATGGTCTACGCCGCCCATCGCGAGAACCTGGGCCGCATCGCCGCCAGCGACGAGGAGGAGCGGCGGCTGGCCGAAGGCGAGTCGTTCGGCGCGGCGCTGCCGGCGCTGGTGACGCCGGAATTCGTGCGCGACGAGATCGCCCGCGGCCGCGCCATCCTGCCGGCCAACATCAACCATCCGGAACTCGAGCCGATGGTGATCGGGCGCAACTTCCTGGTGAAGGTCAACGCCAACATCGGCAACTCGGCGCTGTCGTCCGGCGTGGCCGAGGAAGTGGAGAAGCTGGTGTGGTCGATCCGCTGGGGCGCGGACACGGTGATGGACCTGTCCACCGGTCGCAACATCCACAACCTGCGCAGCTGGATCCTGCGCAACGCACCGGTGCCGATCGGCACGGTGCCGCTGTACCAGGCGCTGGAAAAGGTCGGCGGCGACCCGGCCAGGCTGGATTGGGAGGTGTTCAAGGACACCCTGATCGAACAGGCCGAGCAGGGCGTGGACTATTTCACCATCCACGCCGGCGTGCGGCTGGCGCACGTGCCGCTGACCTCGAGGCGGGTGACGGGCATTGTTTCCCGCGGTGGCTCGATCATGGCGCGCTGGTGCCTGACCTACCACCGCGAGAATTTCCTCCACGAACGCTTCGACGAGATCTGCGAGATCCTGCGCCGCTATGACGTGGCGTTCTCGCTGGGCGACGGCCTGCGCCCCGGCAGCATTGCAGACGCCAACGACGCCGCCCAGTTCGCCGAGCTCGACACCCTTGGCGAACTGACGAAAGTGGCCTGGGACAAGGGCTGCCAGGTGATGGTGGAAGGCCCCGGCCACGTGCCGATGCACAGGATCCGCGACAATATGACGCGCCAGCTGGAGGTCTGCAGCGACGCGCCGTTCTACACCCTGGGCCCGTTGACCACCGATGCCGCGCCCGGCCACGACCACCTGACCTCGGCGATCGGCGCGGCGATGATCGGCTGGTTCGGCACCGCGATGCTCTGCTACGTCACCCCCAAGGAGCACCTTGGGCTGCCCGACCGCGACGACGTCAAGACCGGCGTGATCAGCTACAAGGTCGCCGCCCACGCCGCCGACCTGGCCAAGGGCCACCCGGCCGCGCAGGCGCACGACGACGCGCTGTCGCGGGCGCGCTTCGCGTTCCGCTGGGAGGACCAGTTCAACCTGTCGCTGGACCCCGACACAGCGCGCGCCTACCACGACGCCACCCTGCCGAAGGACGCCCACAAGAGCGCGCATTTCTGCTCGATGTGCGGGCCGAAGTTCTGCTCGATGCAGCTCAGCCACGAGCTGCGCGGCGGTGCCGAGGCGGGGATGCAGGCGAAGGCGGAGGAGTTCGTCGCCAAGGGCGGTGCGCTGTACGTGGACGCGCCGGCGAACCTGCCGGCATGAGCGCGCGCGTGCGCGTGCTGGGCGCCGGCGTGGGCGGCTTGGCGGCGGCACTGGAACTGGCGCAGGCAGGCGCGGAAGTGGAGGTGCTGGAAGCCGGCAGCCAGCCCGGCGGCGATGGCGCCAGCCGGTTTGCCGGCGGCATGCTGGCGCCGTGGTGCGAATGCGTCAGCGCCGAACCCGTCGTCGCCGAGCTTGGCCGGCAGGCGCTGGAGTGGTGGCCGCGGCAGTTTGCCGGCACCGTCCGCAACGGTACGCTGGTGCTGGCGGCCGCGCGCGATGTCGGCGAGCTGAAGGCGTTCGCCAATCGCAGCGAACGCTTCCAGCGGCTGGATGGCGACGGCATCGCCGCGCTGGAGCCGGATGTGGCCGGACGTTTCCGCCACGGCCTGTTGTTCGCCGACGAGGCGCACCTCGACCCGCGCGCCGCGCTGGCGGCGCTGGCGCAGCGGCTGGGCGAACTGGGCGTCGCCATCCGCTACGGCGTCGATGCGCGCGGCCAGGCCGACGACGGCCGCATCGTGCTGGACTGCCGTGGCTACGCCGCCCGCGACCGCCTGCCGGAGCTGCGCGGGGTGCGCGGCGAGATGCTGCTGCTGCACAGCGACGATGTGCAATTCGCGAGGCCGATCCGGCTGCTGCATCCACGCGGCATGCACTATCTGGTGCCGCGCGGCGACGGCCTCTACATGCTCGGCGGCAGCATGCTGGAAAGCGACGATGCCGGCGCGATCAGCGCGCGCTCGCTGATGGAGCTGCTCAACGCCGCCTACGCGCTGCATCCGGCGCTGGCCGAAGCGCGCATTGTCGAGCTGGGCCACGGCCTGCGCCCGGCCTTCCCCGACAACCTGCCGCGGCTGGAACAGCGCGATGGCCGCTGGCATCTCAACGGGCTGTTCCGCCACGGCTACCTGCTGGCGCCGGCGCTGGCGCGGCAGGCCGCCGCGCGCCTGCTGGAGGCGGTGTGATGCAGCTGCTCGTGAACGGCGAAACCCGCCGGGTCGAAGCCGCCACGCTGGCGCAGGCGCTGCTGGAACTGGGCTATCGCGACGCGCATGTCGCCACCGCGCTCAACGGCGTGTTCGTGCCCGCCGGCCAGCGCGCGGCGCAGGCGCTGGGCGACGGCGATGCATTGGAAATCCTCGCCCCGATGCAGGGAGGTTGAGATGCAGGTGTACGACGTCGAAATTGGTTCGCGGCTGTGGCTGGGCAGCGCCCGCTATCCCTCGCCGGCAATCCTGTCCGAAGCGGTGCGCGGCGCGGGCTGCGACGTGGTGACGGTCTCGCTGCGCCGCGAAAACGCGCAGGCCGGCGCCGGGCAGGCGTTCTGGGCGCTGATCCGCGAGCTGGGCGTGCGCGTGCTGCCCAATACCGCCGGCTGCCATTCGGTGAAGGAGGCGGTGACCACCGCGCAGATGGCGCGCGAGGTGTTCGACACCGGCTGGATCAAGCTGGAAGTGCTGGGCGCAGGCGAGCTGCTGCAGCCGGACGTATTCGGGCTGGTGGAAGCGGCGCGGCTCCTGTCCGACGATGGCTTCCAGGTGTTCCCATACACCACCGCCGACCTCGGCGTGGCCGAACGCCTGCTCGACGCCGGCTGCAGGGTGCTGATGCCGTGGGGCGCGCCGATCGGCAGCGGCCGCGGGCTGGCCGACCCGTTCGCGCTGCGCGCGCTGCGTGCACGCTTCCCCGATATCCCGCTGGTGGTCGATGCCGGCCTGGGCCTGCCTTCGCACGCGGCGATGGCGATGGAGCTGGGCTTCGATGCGGTGCTCGCCAATACCGCGGTGGCGCTGGCCGCCGACCCGGTGCGGATGGCGCGCGCGTTCGCCGATGCGGTGTGCGCCGGTGCCGCCGCGCATGCCGCAGGACCGATGCCGGTGCGCGACTTCGCCGAGGCTTCCACCCCGGTCATCGGTCAGGCCTGGCGCGCATGAGCCGGCTCGATCCGTTCTACCCGGTCCTCGATAGCGCCGCCTGGGTGCAACGCCTGCTGCCGCTTGGGGTCAGGCTGGTGCAGCTGCGGATCAAGGACACGTCGGACGAACGGCTGCGGGCGGAAATCCGCGCCGCGCTGGGGGCCTGTCGCGCGCACGCCGCGCAGCTGGTGGTCAACGATCACTGGCGGCTGGCGCTGGAGGCCGGCGCGGACTTCGTCCACCTCGGCCAGGAAGATCTGCAGGATGCCGATCTGCCGACGCTGCGCCGGCGCGGCGTGCGGCTTGGCATCAGCACCCACAGCGAGGCCGAACTGGAGCGCGCGCTGGCGCTGGCGCCGGACTACATCGCGCTGGGCCCGGTATATCCCACCATGCTGAAGCAGATGCCGTGGTCGCCGCAGGGCCTGCCGCGTCTTGGCGAGTGGAAAAGCAAGATCGGCGCGCTGCCGCTGGTGGCGATCGGCGGCATCACCCTGGAGCGCGCACAGGGTTGTTTCGATGCCGGTGCCGACGCGGTTGCGCTGGTCAGCGACATCACCCGTCACCCTGATCCCGACGCCCGCACCACGGCCTGGCTGCAGGCCACGCGGGCGCGGGCATGAAACCGCTGGTGCTGAGCATCGCCGGCTCCGATTCATGCGGCGGCGCCGGGCTGCAGGCGGACCTGGCCGCCTTCGCCGCGCTGGGCGTGCGCGGGGCCACCGCGATCACCGCGGTGACCGCGCAGAACCGCAGCGGCGTGCGCGCAGTGCAGGTGTTGCCCGCGGCGCTGGTGCGCGATCAGATCGATGCGGTGTTCGAGGAGGAGCCGGTGCGCGCGGTCAAGCTGGGCATGCTGGCGGAAGCGTCGATCATCGAGGCGGTGGCGGCCAGCCTGCGCCAGCATCGCGCGCACGCGGTGGTCATCGATCCGGTGATGATCGCCAGCTCTGGTGCGCGGCTGCTGCGCGCGGATGCGGTGGTCGCGCTGCGCCGCGAGCTGCTGCCGCTGGCCGACTGCCTGACTCCCAACCTCGACGAGGCCGCCGCGCTGCTGGACGTGCCGCGCGCGCAGGACGAGGCGCAGATGCTGGAACAGGGCCGCGCGCTGCTGGCGCTGGGGCCGCGCGCGGTGCTGATGAAGGGCGGCCACGCGCCGCTGGCGGAGGCGGTGGACCTGCTGGTGCAGCCGCGGGCAGTGCAGCGTTTCGCGGCGCCGTGGATCATCGGTGCCGATGGCCACGGCAGCGGCTGCACGCTGTCGGCGGCGGTGGCGGCCGGGCTGGCGCTGGGCGATGGGCTGGAGGTGGCGGTGGGCGCCGCCAAGCGCCATCTGGGCCGCTGGCTGGGCGAGCGTTTCAGGCCGTTGTAAGCAGCGCCCGCGGCGGCAGCGACCAGTCGATCGGGGTCTTTCCGCAGCGGGCCAGGTACTGGTTGGCGGCGGAGAAATGCCCGCAGCCGAGGAAGCCGCGGTGCGCCGACAGTGGCGAGGGGTGCGGCGCCTTCAGCACTCGGTGGCGGCGGCCGTCGATTACCGCGCCCTTTTTCTGCGCGTAGCTGCCCCAGAGCAGGAACACCAGACCTTCGCGCTCGCGGTTGAGCACGTCCACCACGTGGTCGGTGAAGCCTTCCCAGCCGCGGCCCTGGTGGCTGCCGGGCTTGCCGTCCTCCACCGTCAGCACGCTGTTGAGCAGCAGCACGCCGCGCTGCGCCCAAGGCAGCAGGCAGCCGTGATCGGGGCGGAGGAAGCCGGTATCGCGCTCCAGCTCCTTGTAGATGTTCAGCAGCGACGGCGGCACCGGCACGCCGGGTGGCACCGAGAAGCACAACCCGTGCGCCTGGCCAGCGCCGTGATAGGGGTCCTGGCCGAGGATGACCACCTTCACCGTGTCGAACGGGGTGGCGTCGAAGGCCGCGAAGATGTCCCGGCCGGGCGGGTAGATGCGCGCGCCGGCGGCCTTGCGCTGGCGCAGGAAGGCAGACAGCGCGCGCATGTCCTCGCGCGCGAACCACTCGCCCACGCGCGCCTTCCAGCTCGGTTCCAGTTGCAGCGCGGCGGCGGGTTCCATCGCGCTCAGATCACGCCGCGCTTCTTCTCGAACAGCAGGTAGGCCACGCCCAGCAGCGCGCCGATCCCCAGCGAGCCCGGCCAACCCAGCGTGCTCAGCCACTTCACCAGCCCGGCCAGCAGCAGGCCCAGCAGCACGAACTGCGAATAGCGCCAGGGGCTGTCGCGGAAATTCTTCAGCTCCGGGCCGGCCATCGGCTCAGACCTTGTAGCCGGTGTGGATGGCGACGATGCCGGCGCTCATGTTGCGGTAGCTGCAGTGGGCAAGCCCGGCCGCTTCCATCATCGCCTTGAGCTCGCGCTGCGGCGGATGCTTGCGGATCGACTCGGCCAGGTACTGGTAGCTCTCGGCGTCGCCGGCGAACAGGCTACCCAGCTTGGGCAGCACCTTGAACGAATGGAAGTCGTAGATCGGCCTGAACCATTCGGCCTGCACTTCGGAAAATTCCAGCACCCGCGCCTGCCCGCCCGGGCGCAGCACGCGCGCGATCTCGCGCAGCGCGGCGTCCTTGTCGGTGACGTTGCGCAGGCCGAACGCCATCGTCACCAGGTCGAAGCTGGCGTCGGGGAAGGGCAGGCATTCGGCGTTGCACTGCACGTACTCGAAGCCGCGCACATTGCCGCGGTCGGTCATGCGGTCGCGGCCGACCCGCAGCATGTCGCCGTTGATGTCGCCCAGCACCAGTTCGCCGGACTCGCCGACACGATCCTTCAGCAGCGCGGCGATGTCGCCGGTGCCGCCGGCCAGATCCAGCACGCGGTCGCCCTTGCGCACCTGGGTGGTGGCGACGAAGAAGCGCTTCCACAGCCGGTGGATGCCCAGGCTCATGGCATCGTTCATCAGGTCGTACTTGCCCGCCACCGAGGTGAACACCTCGGCGACCAGCTTCTGCTTCTGGGCCACCGGCACGTCGCGAAAACCGAAGTGGGTGGTGCCGGGTTTGTCCTGGGCTGTATCCATGCCGTGGATTATCGCACCATGGATTGACCCCGATCATGCCCCCCGGCCGCCGCCCGGCGAGAATGGGGGTGACAACCGCCGGAGCCCGCCATGCAATCGCCTGATTCGCACCTGCCGCCGCTGATTGCCGATGACCGCGCACTGGAGGCCCACATGGCCGACGTGCACGGCAAGAACTTCGCGTCGCAACGCGAGGGTGGTGTCGAGCTGGCGGACTGGCTGGCCAGCGGCGACGACGCCGAGGAGCGCAGCTATCGCCACGCCCAGCAGCTGGGCCTGCCGCTGGTGCAGCTGCCCGAGGTGGCGGTGGCCCCGAAGGTGGCGGCGCTGCTGCGGCCAGAGCAGGCGCGCCAGCTACGGGTGGTGCCGCTGCGCCTGCACAACGGCCTGCTGGCCGCGGCGATGGAAGACCCCACCAGCCAGCAGGCGCTGGCCGCGCTGGAGTTCGCCACCGCCCACCACGTGCTGCCGATGGTGGCCAGCGCGCGCGGCATCCGCGAGGCCATCGCCCACAGCTACGACCTGGCCGAAGACCGCGAAACCGTGCGCCAGCTCGGCCTCGATCCGCATGCGGTCGGCATCGAGAGCGAGGCCGAGGCCAACCGGCTGGCACGCGAGCAGCCGATCGTGCGGCTGGTGCACGGCCTGATTGCGGATGCGGTTGCCCGCCGCGCCTCCGACATCCACCTGCGTCCGGGCGAGCACGATACCGACGTGCTGTTCCGCATCGACGACGAGCTGGTGCCGGTGCGCAGCCTGATGCGCGCCCTGCACCCGGCCGCGATCAGCCGGGTCAAGGTGCTGGGCGCGATGAACCTGGCCGAACACCGGCTGCCGCAGGACGGCCGCACCAGCTTCATCCTCGACAACGGCGGCAAGGTCGACCTGCGCATCTCGATCCTGCCGACGGTGAACGGCGAGAGCGCGGTGGTGCGCCTGCTGGACCCGCGCGAGGGCCTGTGGAACCTCGACCAGCTGGGCCTGAGCGAGGCCGACAAGCTGCGCGTGGACGACGTGATGACGCGCAGCCACGGCATGTTCCTGACCACCGGGCCCACCGGCTGCGGCAAGTCCACCACCCTGTACGCGATGCTGCTGGAGATGCGCAAGCAGCGCATCAACATCCTCACCATCGAGGACCCGGTGGAGTTCCACATCGCCGAGATCCAGCAGATGCAGGTCAATCGCGCGGCCGGCTTCACCTTCGCAAGCGCGATGCGAAACTTCCTGCGCCACGACCCCGACGTGATCATGGTGGGCGAGATCCGCGACCACGAAACCGCCGGCATCGCGGTGGAAAGCGCGCTCACCGGCCACCTGATGCTCAGCACGCTGCATACCAACACCGCGGCGACCACCGTCACCCGGCTGCTGGACCTCGGCGTGGAGCCCTACCTGCTGCGCGCCAGCCTGCTGGCGGTGATGTCGCAGCGGCTGGTGCGGATCACCTGCCCGCATTGCCGCGAGGTGGAGCAGGTGCCCGCGCGCATCCGCGAGGCGCTGGGCGTGGGCGCTGACGAGGTCTTCCACGTAGGTCGCGGCTGCGCCCACTGCGAGGGGCTGGGTGTGCACGGCCGGCGCGCAGTCTACGAGCTGCTGGTGATGAGCCCCCGCCTGCGCGAGCTGGTGGTGCCGGGCGCGGAGGCCGACACGATCCACCGTGTCGCGGTGGAGGAAGGCATGGTGCCGATCACCCAGGCCGCGGTGGCGCTGGCGCGCAGCGGCCAGATCTCGCTCTCCGAGGCTTGGCGGGTGCGCGCGGACTGAGCGTGGCTGCATGCGACACTGCGCGCATGCACATCGAGCACGTTTCCTTCCGCGGCACGCCCTGCCTGCGCATCGCCGCCGGCGGCGCCAGCGCGCTGATGTCCCTGCACGGCGCGCAGCTGCTGTCGTGGCTGCCCGCCGATGGCCGCGAGCGCCTGTTCCTGTCCGAACGCGCGGTATTCGATGGCAACACCGCGATCCGCGGCGGCATCCCGGTAATTTTTGGTTCATCTCCCAACTCCGGGGAAGGCGGCCCGGATCTTGAGGAAGAAGTAGTCGTCATCGCGGTAGCCGTAAGCGATGCGCTTGATGACCTTGATGCGGTTGTTGATGCCTTCGACGAGGCCGGTGTGCATCGGCCAGCGGACTCGGCTGAGGATGCCGCGCCAGTAGGGGCGCAGGCATTTGGCGAAGTGCATCAATGCCGGGATGCCGCTTTCCCGGGCGTGGCGCAGCCATTGCGTCCAGGCGCGCCTCCAGGCCCAGGCGGTGGGTGCCGACCAGAGTGCCTTGAGTTGTTCCTTCATCACGTAG
>NZ_AUIV01000031.1 GCF_000423885.1 Thermomonas fusca DSM 15424
GCCCGCCGATCCCGGCAAACCGGCGCATCACCGGCGTGTCGTACAAGGCCTCTTCCATCGCGGGGTCACTGAGTGCGTACCACTGCTGCAGGAAGTGGATGCGCAGCATCGTGGCCAGCGCGTATGGCTGCCGGCCTGGACGCCCCAGCTTCGGATAGTGCGGCTCGATCAGCGACAGCAGCGCCTTCCACGGCACTACCTGCTCCATCTCCGCCAGGAACACCTCCCGCCGCGTCTGCTTGCGTTGGCCCAGATCTTCGGCGTCACCGAATGTCAGCTGCATCAGAAGTCATCCCGGAGGTGATGCCCTATTGTCGCCCACAGGTGGCCAGTTGTTCAGACTTTCCCTAGATCACGGTGCTGCCGAAGCTTCTCGGGCCTGAACCCACTTGCCAACCGAAGTCCCGTGGCAGTCACTGTATTACGGGAGGCGGCCAGCTTTTCGAAGGCATATGTGAGTTTTCTGTAGGTGTAGTCCTCTTCCGACTCCGTCAACTCGCTCAAGAACGCCTCGGTTCGCGGCATCCGGCCTGCCGCCATACGGCTAAACACCAACAACGGAACGCCTGACAAACGTAATGCCAAGGTTGGTGTCGTACGGCGAGGTGGCTTCAGTTTAACTGCCGATTCTTTTGCCCCTTCCAGTTTCGCCAGCACCGCACGGTCAAATTCTTCATCATCTACTCTGCCACGACCTGCACTTGGTGATTGGGTTGTAACCTGCTTCCTCGGTATTTCATCCATGACCGCACGTAACCAAGCTCTGTCATTACGCTCCAAGAACGACATCGGACCTGGAAGCTTCTCATAGAGCAGTGAACGGGACACCTGTAGTCCCGTCTTGATGAAATCGGTAACAGCCCGACGGTTCCGCAACTTCGCGTCCTCACGCCTCGCCTCCTTTGCATCCCGGCGCAATGACGCGTCATAAATGGGAAGCTGATCAAGAAAGGACGAATAGCATGAAAATTTGTCGAGTATCTGTTCCCGGGGAACACCCTTCCTTAGCATTTCAATCATTTCCCGGATCTCGGCTTCAGAGTGCTTGGCAGCATGTCCTTGGTTAATCGGACATGTGATGCCAGCCGAAATAATGCGCTTGACCAGCTTGCCACGAGGAATAGCTAACGCAGTCGCAGTCCTCCCAAGAACATATTCATTCCCTATCAGCGCACGTTCTAGTTCTGGATCTCTCGTCAGCTCGGCGCCTTCGGCAGGCGAATTACTGACGGCCCCATGTTGAACCCCGTTTGGTTGCACTGAAGAGAGACCTAACTCTTCGGGTTCGATTCCTAGCCCCACAGTCATCAGGACCACGATGGCAGGATCCAGGCGATCTTTGCCTACGTTGAACAGTGTGGTGTAGCGCTTGACTACCCCATGCGAATAGCGCGTTGGTAAGCTCATTGCCGCGAGGAAGTCCTCACCATATGAATTCACCATCAAATCCCAGAGGCGTGGCCTTGATGGACGGCCATGATGCAACAGCCCAAGTCTGGCGCCCGCTTTCAGGAATAGCTGCCGTATCCGTGTCGGCTCGCTCCATTCGGTGGCATGCAAGATACTGGCCACTGCCAACGCGATCTTCCTACCCAGTTCTTTCTGGGCTGGATCCGGAATCGAGACGTCGGCGTGATCTTCGCCACACCCAAGAATCGGCGGCACATCAAATTTGTATTCAGTCCCGATTCCCTGCCGTACCTCCTTCAGTCGCAGGTCATGCCGCCAGCATCGGGTGACGAACTTGACCTGGTGTTCGCGATGCCAGTACGGCACTCCGAATTCACGCAAGTCTTGGGCCACGCATTCGGCACAGAAGCGCAAGCCTTCCGGATGAAGCATGATTGAGGATCGCGGCGCCCCGCCCCATCCGCCGCGCTCACCAATCGCCTGCACGTACACGGCGCGCCTTTCGCGATCGTTGCACTCTTCCGAGAAGGCCAGCAATAACGGCGTTGTCGTATGCCGATAGATGATCGTCTCCAGATTGAGAACCACATCCAATTCCGGAAATACCTCCAACACCTTGCCCAGGAACTTGCCACCGAAAGGGCTGACGAGGTGGCGCACATTTGCCACCCCCAGTGGTCGAACCATAGTCCACGCTGAGCTGAAAGCACTGCGCAGGAAACACCGGGCGAGCAGGCTGAAGATAGTTTCACCCTCAAACGGGATCGGCGCACTCCGTCGGTTCAAGGGCTGACTCCCAAACCGGACACGCCGACAACGCCGTCGACAGTCAAGGCGCCGAAGCCGCCTTTTTCCAGCAGGCGGCCAAGTTCGCAATCTTCCACCTTACCTTTTTTCCTCCTGCCAGCCCGATCCGTTCCTTCCTTGGTCTCGCCGGGCTTGCCGCTTTCTGTCTTCCCCTGAGCGCCCACCCTGTCTGTCGCCGAAGAATTAAATTGCGGTGGGCCTTCCTTCTTCTTCAGCACCTCCGTGTCACAAAGGTCATCCCACTGCGCCAACGCCTGAGGATTGTTCTCCCGCAAGGCAGAGATCGGGCTGTCAAGCTGCCGGAAATGCCGGTTCCATGATGCGAGCAAAGAGGTCGTGGTTACGCATTCTGTATCGTCGAAGATGGCATCCTCCTGAGCCCGGATCATCAAGGGAACCGCCAGCCCACGGATGCCCTGGGTCAGGTCAAACAACTGCAAGGCAATCTCTCGAGTAAATTCCGCAGGCTTCTGAATCCACTGGTAAAGCCAGAGGATCTCGCAAAAATTCACCCACTCCGGATCGTCTCCAGAAGCCGGACGCATGAACTCGGTCACACCGCCCGCGGCGATGCGGCGGCCAATTCGGAAAGTGCTCTGCAAAAGTTGCAGCGAAGCGTACGTGCCGCATACAACGAAGCAGATGCCACTTTCATCACGCAGGCGCAGCAAAAAGTTCAGCAGCTCGATGGCCGCTTGTCCTTTCGACGAGAACAGATTCTGTACTTCGTCGATCACGAGGATGCCCACGTGATGATTCGCCAAGCATTGCATCACCCCACGGATGGCGGTGCCTGCCGACAGCCTGGGGTCGTCGACAATCTCAGCGGTGTAACGCGCCTTGCCTCCCAACGCACCCTCTGCCGCCGCCATAATCGAAATGCACAGCGATTTGAGCTTACGGTCCTCGGGACAACTGACCTTGAGCCAGACGATCTGCGTTTCGGCTAAAGGCTTGCCTTCGTACTGCTCATGTTCGATGACGCATGGCCCCAAGGCTCTCAAGCACGCCTCGGTACCGGTTGTCTTGCCAATTCCGGAAATTCCCTTGATGAAGAGAACGGAGCCTGCGGCCGTTCGCGCCGCCAAGGTTTCCGGCGACAGGCAAGCCCCCTTCTGGTGCAAATAGCTCTGAGTCTGGGGCGACATTGGATTGCGCCATGTATAACTACGACGCAGGCTAGTCGCCAGCCGCTCCAGCAACTGGAAATGTGGCGGCAACGGAATGAACAACGTATTCAACCGCGATACCAATTCCCGACGGATTGCGGCCGGGAGCTCCCGCTCTTCTGGCGAAAAGCGAGGCGCCATCGACATGGCCCCCAGAATCTCCTTATCCTCCCGAAGCACCGGAGGCAGGGCCTCGATCAAGGGGTTGCCGCGATATTCCGGGATCTGGCTTTCCTCGTAGCGCGCATTAGCCATGGCCTTGACCGCCTTGTTTCAAGAATGCGGACTTGACCAAGTCCAATCGATTTTGGGCAACGACTTCGCGGTGCGTGGCTGCATGCGCCGCATCCGTCTTTGCGCGCGGGGCCTGCGTGGGATTTGAGTTCGCATACGAGCGCATCACAAACGCACCATGATCCTGTCGCTCGCTTTGCGCATCGGCGCTGCGCGCCGCACGGATATCCTTGGCTTTACGCGATTTGGAGCCTTTGGATTGCACCTTCTTCCGCGCGACCGCTTCGTCGGACAACTGCGCCAGTTGGCGGGCCTTCTCATGATCCTGGATGGCACCTTCGATGCGTGAACGCTCGTAGACCACATTGACCTTGCGATAATATTCAGCAAGCTCGCTGAAGGTGGCGTTGTACAGCCTCAATTTCTCGTCCGCCAAGTAGGCGGGCTGCCAAATCGCATCCAGATCGGTCCGATACCAGATCGTATTCGCGTGAAAATCGTCGACCGTGGCCTGCACATCGATAGCGCCGTACTGCGCGGCGCGCTGCAGTAGACCCGACGCCCGAAGATCAGGCGACATATAGCGGATGCCTTCCACGAACAAGCCGTTCTCGCGGATGGACGCATCCACCTTGCGCAGCAGCGAGGTATAGATGAACCCAGGTTCCTCGATCCTGGCGCACGGCACCAAGCTCCGCATGCCCCATCGCCAGAGCGTGATGCGCGAGATCAGCTCGTACCCTTGTTCGATCATCTGCGGAGGGATCGCGCTTTTCGGCGCCGCCTGGTGGTTGTACGCGATCGCCGACAGCAAGAACGCTCGCATCGCATCGTAGTGGGTCAACGCCGCGTCTCTCTTCGGATCTCGCTGCGTCCGATTCTCTTTCTTCCCGTAGCCCGCCAACTTGCGAATTTCACTCGCCTTCCACCCGCTGAACCATCCCTCGACGGTCCCCTTCATTTCTGGACGGTAGGGTGCGGCCGTCTGGACGATGGTATTGAACTCGGCAGGGAGCGCTTCGGAGGCGTCGGACACCAGTTCGCCGCGATCGGAAGTGAGGTACCTCGGGACATGGTGACAAGGCCAGTCCGGGTCGATGTCGATATCCCACCGTTCGCACAGTTCCTTCTTCGACGTGAAGGTGTTGAACAAGGCAACTTGCGCCGCTTTATAGCCCGCATGGAACACGCCCATGGCACCACCGACGCAAACGGTCGACCACACGTCCAGCAATGCGTAGGCATTGGCCGACCCAATGTTCTGATCCAGATCGAACTCGGAGACCAGTTCCAATCGTCCGCCAGTCGCATCGATTTCGTAGCGATACCCAGGCCCCAGCACGCCATCCTTGGCCGTTCCCGAATGAGCCGACGACGAGACATAGCGAGTCTTCTTAACCCCCTTGCGCTGTATTTCTTCCGCCACGACCCGGAACTGCTTGAATGTCGGGCGTTGGGACTCGGGGACAAGCGCCGTCTTGACCGTACCGTTGGACACCTTGATCGTACGAGTGAAGTCCTCCACCAGGAATTTCCGGTAGGCGACCCTCATCTTTTCCTTGGCGCCGATCACAAGATCAATGACCGCAGCTTCGATGCGCGGCCTGAAATCGCTGGCCGGTTTATCCGATGCAATACCGCCGGGCAATGGCTTCCTGCCACGCTTGTTGGTCCCCGGCTTCTGCTTGGCTCCGGGTGCGCCTCGACGGTCGAAGTCCATGCATAGGCCATACAGATGGCATCCCGCGCGCAGCACCTTGTAGAGCATTCGCCGCACCGTTATCTGCGGCCGCTGTGTTGCCGCTGCGATCTGCTCGATCGCCCGCGCCCGCCCCTTCGTTTCCAGAAGCGAACCACGCGCCTCGCCAGTCACGATCGGACGAAAGTGAGGCTCCCAAAAGTCGTACTCTGACTTCGCCTTCGGCGACAACTCCTTCGGATCCTTCCGCAAGCGCCGCACGGTGGCATCCAACACCAATCCGCCACTCTCAAGCGCTTCTTTCACGGCCTCGAAAGACACTTTCTCTGGTCCTTTCGTCTGCGTCAGCAATGGCATGAAGACTGCATGCCCCGCCTCATCTATCCCTAGAAAAACCGCTCGTTCCGCGAACCATTTGATGCCTTTGTCCGCGGGCTCGACGATGGCATTCTCATACAGCATCGCGCACCCCCAGCAAAGGCAAGGGGCAATCCATACTCAGCGGACAGGACATATCCAACGGCAGCCAGCGCCGCCATGCGGCATGACCCAGCGCCTCGAACATGGCTTGCGCGCCCCATCCCGAGGATTCAATTAGCGCTCTCAATGGCCGCATGCGCCACTTGGCCGAGGCCACCCTTTGGGCGACATCCGCAGCGCGTGATTGACCCTCGGCGCTGCGCCATGCTTTTCCGGATGGGCGCAACAAAGCCAGGTTGCGCACCTGGACTGGATCGAAATGCGATTGCGTCACCAATCGCCAAGGAATATTCCGGCAGTCCCAGTAGCGCTTTTCGATCTGAAGCTTCTCGAGCGTCCGCGGCAACCCCTTCATTCCGGGATGCAATGCCTCATCCCGTTTCACGGACAACACGAAGGGCCCACCCGATGGTTCCCCGCGCAGGACGAACAAGTCGCTGGTCATGACGATGGGCACGCGTGTTCCCGGGTACGTCGGATGTCGAAGTCCGAGTTCCTCGGCGATCTCCACGGTCTCCTCTCGCGGCAGCAAGGCGAACTGTTCACGTATCTCGATCACGCCAAGAGCGAAGTCCGTCTGCAGGAGATGACCGGTTTCCACATCGGAATAAGTATTGTGGATACGCTTGTGCCGGAGCGCCGCGATGCGAGTCGATCGCCCCAAAGAAGGCACGTCTCTGACCTTGGCCCAAGGCGAATACGCATCCCCCTCGCCTTGGCCGAATCCCTTCTTAACCCAGTTCTGAACATCCGTCTCTGTGATGTCCCGGCGCTTCCTGACCATCTGCTGGCTTTCCCGGCTTGAAGAAGGGGGCCGCACCAAAGAGCCATAGGCGTTCTTTGATGCAATCTCTTTTCGGGGAAGCATGATTGGCTCTTGTCGCACGGATTGCGACTGGAAATTCAGAACGCGCAGTTTTGGGGGGGGCGGGCTGAATCCGCACTTCCGCTTCGCCATGAATTGCCCGCAGTTCAGTGTTCAAGGTCGTGCAGCCCTGCCCAACTGATTCACAGATTCAAGCCGAGCTTCCTGCAGATTGTTGGAGCGCAGGGATAACCGGTCACGCAATTGGCACTCGAACTCGGCGTGCCACGCAACCGGCTCTACAAGTGGCGCGAAACCCTGAGCGGTCGGGTCGCGAACACCAGCGTGCGGCCCGATTCGGCGGCCACCTGCAATCGCCGCAAGGCGCGGTCGTCGGCGGTCATCGGCCAGCACAGCACCGCGCCGCAGCTGCCCGAGCGCAGGCACTGCTCCGTGGCCCACAGCGCATCGCGCGGCGAAGCCGCCTCGACCACCTCCAGCTGCCGCAATTCGATCCCCGCCGCCTGCCAGCCGGCGCGAACGGAATGTAGGGCGGCGCCACCAGCACGATGCGCTTGCCAGCCTGCGACAGCCGCGCCAATGCCGGCCAGAGCAGTCGCAGTTCGCCGACCCCATCGACCGGGATCAACAGCTCGCTCAGTGCCGCCTCGGCCCAGCCACCGGTAGGCAGCGCCGCGTCCAGCACGGCATGCCCCGTGGGTTGCGCGCTCGGCGGTAACGCCGCCGGCTGACCTCTCCAGACGCGCCGCTCGTGCAGCAGCGCGTCGATCGCGACCACGGCGCCCATGTCACCCCTGCCGGACTAGGCCGCAGAACACGCCTTCGATCGCGAAGTCCTGCCCCGCCTCCACCCGGATGGGTGCATTGGCGGGATTGCGCGGCAGCAGGCGCAGGGCATCGGTCGAATGCGACAGCCGCTTGATCGTCAGCTCGCCGTCGAGCCGCGCCACCACGGCCTGCCCGTCGCGGGCGTCCGGCGTGCGCTTCACCCCGACCAGGTCGCCGTCGAGGATGCCGTCCTCGATCATCGAATCGCCTTGGACCCGCAGCAGGTAGTCGGGCATCGCCGAGAACAGCCGCGCATCCAGGGTCAGGGGTCGGCCAGTCCGGCATCGGCGCCTATGGGCGGCCCGGTCGCCACTCGTCCCAGCACCGGCACCCGCAGCAGGTCGGTCCGCGCCCGCATCCCGGCCGGGCGGATGCCGCGGGCCTGCCCGGCCGTCACCTCGATCAGCCCTGCTTCGGCCAGCGCCAAGACGTGCTTGCGTGCCGCCCCGCGTGAAGCCAAGCCGCAAGCGACTGCGATCTCGGCCAGAGATGGCGGCTGGCCGTGTCCGGCCACCCGATCACAGATGAAATTCAGGATCGACGTGCGTCGGTGGCTGAGACTGGGCACGGGTACATTTGTACTCCATTTCTAAATTGGGCGCCTCGATTTCCATTAATGTCCTGCAAACTTCAGTACATAGCACTGTTCTAGTAGCAATAAATACAGTACATTCAAGTCATGTCAAAGGGCCGCCCAAGAACCAAGACAGCCATCGTGCAGCTGCGGATGCCGCCGCAACTGAAGGCGGCGGCCGAAGTAGCGGCCAAGCTTGACCACAGGAGCCTGACCGGCTTCATCGAGGTCCTGATCCTCAACCACTGCAAGACCCACGACATCCCCGTTACCGATGCCCACCAAGAGACCAGCCCATGAAGAAGAACGCCGCGACTCGGAAACCTGCCAAGTCGACCAAACAGGCTGATATCCCCTTCTACAGGGCGAACGAAAAGCCTTATGGCGCCTTCAGCAACCTCTTCCGGCGCCCAATGGAATTCGAAGGTCGGGTGTATCCGACCGCCGAACACGCCTATCAGGCCGGCAAGGCGAGAAAGGACGAAGTACGCGAATGGATTCTCAGCGCGCCAACGCCTTCGTTGGTCGCGATGGCGGCACACGGTCTCTACACCTGGGACATCGTTCCCGAGTGGTCGCGAACCAAGTTCGACAGGATGCGCAAGGTGCTGAAAGCCAAATTCAGCCAGCACGAGGATCTCAAGAAGCTGCTCCTCTCGACGGGCGACGCACGGCTGGTGGAAGCTGGACGCACCGACAACGCCGTCAACCGGACCTGGGGCGAAGTGAACGGCAAGGGACAGAACATGCTGGGAGTGCTGCTGATGGAAGTTCGCGATGAAATCAGGACACAGGAGGCCCCTACTCCGAAGGCCAGCACCAAGAAAACCAAGCAAGTGAACAGGCCGACCATCCGCGAAGCGATTCGCGCAGCCGCCTAATCAGTCCTGCACTCCAGAGTTGCGATGCCAACAAACCGCTATCAAACCGAACTCGACAAGCTGCCCGAAACGTATGCGGGAGCCATGCGCGAGGACGTTGCAAGGTTGAAAGGCGCCATCGCGGGCGCCAGCGAGTCGAGCGTCATTGGCGTCGGCTCGGGTGGATCATTTACGGTCGCGTCCCTGCTCTGCAACCTGCATGAGGCGTATACGGGTCGGGTATCCCGCCCATCGACGCCGCTGGAGATCATCTGCAACCCGACGCTGGCCTCTTCGAGCCCCGTCTTCCTGGTCTCTGCCGAAGGCAAGAACCCCGACATCACCGAGGCACTCGACCGGGCTAGGCACCACAGCGCACGCCCCATCCATATACTAACCAACCGCAGCGACAGTCCACTCATGACGGCTGCATCTAAGCTGTCCGATGTCAGCACTCACGTCTTCGAGCTGCGCGACAAGGACGGCTACCTGGCAACCAACAGCCTACTGCTCGACGCCGTTCTGGTCGCGCGCGCGTACGGAGAACTGGACGGGACCGCAGATGCGCTCCCCGCGACGATGGCCGATCTGCTGATCGACGGCAGGTCCGTCGCGCATTGGCTCGCATCCGCTGCCGCCTTCGTCGAGGCCGCAACGCAGCGCGGAGCCGTCATCGTCACCTACTCGCCGCTGCTGCGCCCCATTGCCGCCGACCTCGAATCCAAGCTGTCGGAGGGCGCGCTGCTCCACTGCCAGCTCGCCGACCTGCGGTCGTTCTCCCATGGTCGGCACTTATGGCTGGCCGAGCGACCCCACGATACCGTCGTTCTGGCGCTCATCGAGCCGTCTATGAGTGCGCTTTGGGACAAGATGCGCGGGCTGTTCCCGAGTGACGTGCCC
The DNA here is from genome assembly GCF_000423885.1 of Thermomonas fusca DSM 15424. GTDB lineage: Bacteria > Pseudomonadota > Gammaproteobacteria > Xanthomonadales > Xanthomonadaceae > Thermomonas > Thermomonas fusca. The sequence continues at coordinate 9,788 of NZ_AUIV01000031.1, forward strand.
ACCTTTTCGATGCCGCTGCCAAGCGCCCTACCCCGCGACCTGATTGCCGGGCTTGTCGGTCAGATGCACCTGGTCGATGCCATAGCAAGAAAGATGGGCAAGGACCCGGGGCAACCGGACGTCCCCCAGTTCGGACGGGACATCTACTACCTGACTCTTCCCGAGTTCATTCCGGTTCCGGAACCACGGGTGCCCGCCGACGAGCAGTCCAAGAACGATGTGCTCGGGGCTCGCTGGCCTTCTCCCCGCAAGCGCAGCGACATGTCACGCGCACGGAACGCATTCTTCAACGACATCACCAAACAGGCGTTCCGCGCCGTGGTGTTCGACTATGACGGCACGCTCACCGCCTCCCAGCGCCGAACCGAGCCTCCAGCCCCGCCGGTTATCGAGCATATCCAGCGCCTCGTCGAGGCGGGCGTGCTTGTCGGCATTGCCTCCGGTCGGGGCGATTCCATCCAGCAGGAACTGAACAAGGTCCTGTCTGAAGAAGTCCTCCGCCGCCTGTTCCTAGGCCTCTACAACGGCGGCTGGATTGGGTCGGCGATCGCTCCGCCCGAAATTCCGAACACGACGGTCGAATTCCTGAGCCACGTCACACGAATCGCCAGAAGGCTGAAATCGCTTGGAGTTCCCATCGAACGCATCAAAACGACCCACCCATATCAGGTCAGCATCCGGTTCCGGGATGGTTTGCCGACCGATCAGATGTGGTTTGTCGTGGCCGACGCACTTCGGCAGGCAGGCTTGACGACCAGCTCGCTGTTCCGCAGCAAGCACTCGGTAGATGTCCTTGCGCCCCGAGTCGGCAAGTCCAGTCTCATCGCGCATATCATCCAGCACAGCAAGGTCGACCCGCACCAGATCGTGACGATGGGGGACCAGGGCGCTTGGCCGGGGAACGACGTATCGCTGCTTGAGCATCGCTTCTCGCTCAGTGTCGACATGCCCTCAAGACGCCTGGATCGTGGATGGAAGCTGGCGCCCGGACACAAGCGCGATGTGGATGCCACGCTCTGGTACCTGGACCGTTTCCGGATTGTTGAACCAGGGAAGTTTGCGATCACCCTGAAAGACGAACCTTCCGACGAAGGATAACCATGCAGGATCTCAACGCAGCCGGGCTGCTGGCGAGGGTGATGGGGTGGCAGCAGCCGCAGATGGTGCAAGACCATGTCCCCGATCTCCAACTGCTGGCGTACTACAAGTACGACGACTACCAGCGTTTCGGGCCTGGCCGGAGGTTCATCGAGAGCTTGGCGTTATGGCTCAACCGGCTCGATCTCGAAGACCGGGCGGCCGCCTTGGAGCTGGTGGAAAGCGAGCTTGTGTTCTTCTCCGACCGGGAGATTTCGCATCTCGTGGAAATGGCGTACCCGGACCTGATCGTGCGAGAGCGCCTTCGCTTGGTTGCCGAGGAGTGCGGGTTGCCGACGCACAAGGTCGGAGAGCTTTCCCGACACCCCCGATTCAAGGAGCTTCGCCTGAAGTCGCTTTACCTTGGCTTGAGCGACGGCGCGAGAACCAACGAACTGCGACGTGCGAGCAACCACGAGATAAACAACGAGCAGATCTGGCAGGCCTACGAACTGGGTGAACAGAAGTCGGGGGCGATGCTCAGCGACCTCAAGAAGAGCCTCGGGAAGGCCGGCCATGAAGCAACCGCCCCCCACTTCAACCTGATATGGCTGCTCGACGATTTCTCCGGGAGCGGAAATACCTACATTCGCTACGACAGCGAGGAGAAGACATACGGCGGGAAGCTGCAAAAAGTCTATAACCAGTTGCACAAACTCAAGCTGATCGACCCGTCGCATTATGAAGTCTTCCTCGTGCTGTATGTCGCAACGCGCCAAGCTATCGACCATATCGAATACTGGAGCGAGAGATTCACATCAGAGCATGGCTACAAGCCGCTGCAACTGCGGGTGCTTTGCCCGCTGGAACGAGACCTGGCGTTGACCGCCAATCCATCGGCATCAATCAGGGCATTGCTGGGCAAGGAGAAGTACTTCGATGCCGCAGTCAACGACAAGCACATGAAAGTTGGCGGGACAGACGGACGGCTCGGCTTCGCTGGCTGCGCCCTGCCCGTCGTGCTGTCCCACAACACTCCCAACAATGCCATTTACCTGCTCTGGGGACCGGAACAGTACAAGTACGCCGGACTATTCCCACGGGTCGTGAGGCACAAAGACTTCTGATGGCCTACAACGTAAATCCCTTCCTGGAACGACGATCCGAGAGAACCACTTCGGACCAGGAGTTTGCTCTCGTCTTCTCGCCGAAGATTTTGGAGAAGCTGTCCGACGAAGTCTTGAAAGGCGGCGTGCACATCTTCCGAAGCGCACCAGGAGGCGGCAAGACGACGATCCTCCGAGCGTTCACACCGAGCGTGCTACGGAGCTTCTGGCGCTCCAAGGGCAACAACGAACTGAAGGAGTCCTTTCCCCAGTTTGTCGAGAAAGGGGTTCTGCATGACCAAGATGGTCCGCAACTGCTTGGCGTATTGATCTCGTGCGCGTCCGGCTACGCCGACCTGCTGCCGAATGCTTCGCCCGTCGAGGAAGGACCTTTCCGAGCACTGCTCGATTGCCGTGTTGTGTTGCGCACGATCCGCAGCTTGAGCGCCTTCCTGGGCCACGCCTCCGATGACGCGCTGGATTCCATCGACCTGGAGTACTCGGACGAAGCGCAGAACCTGCAAGGCATTCCCAAGCTGAGTTCCGCACGCGCACTGGCGGAGTGGGCCGAATCTCAGGAAAAGCGGATCTACGCGCAGATGGATTCGTTCGCCGGGCAGTCAAACCAGTCGGTCCCAAGCAGCCAACGCATCGAGTCGGTACTCTGGCTGCAGTCCGTCCGCTTCATGCGCAATGGCTCTCCGGTCGCCGTAAAGCGGCTGTTGATGATCGACGACCTTCACCGCCTGCGGCGCAAGCAACGCGACATACTCATCGACGAGACAACGGTCCAGCGACCCGGGATCCCTGTTTGGCTCGCCATGCGAACGCTCGTGCTGGGAGACGAGCTGCTCTCTCAAGGCGCGAAATCCGGCCGTGACCTTCACGTGTACGCACTCGAGGAACTTTGGGGCAGTACCAAGGGCATTCACCAATTTCTCCCCTTCGCCCAGAATGTGCTAGAGCGGCGAATGCGGCAGCAGGATGCTGTCGCTGGGAACTTCGCCCAGCGTTTAAGGGAGCAATTGGAACCGGAGGAAGTCAACGTCTACGTCCAGCCGGCGATCGAGGCCCTTCGCGCGACCCTCCGGCCACACGAAAACAATGCCCGCTACAGCGAATGGTCCGCACGGGCAGAGAAGAAATCCGAAGAGTCGACCTTGGATACGCTGCTGGAACTCTTCGTCACGAGGATTTTGGTAACACGCGACGTCTCCAAGAGGCAGCTTAGCTTCGACATGGCCCTCCCGGCGGAGGCGATAGACGACAAGGACAATTCCTCGCTTCGTGCTGCCGCCGAGATCCTGCTGCACGAGGAACTCGGCATGCCCTTCTACTACGGGTTGGAACGACTTTGCGTCATGGCGACGTATAACGTCGAGGAACTCCTGGCGATGGCGGCCGCGCTGTACGAAGGTATCGTCGCAAAGCAGGTACTTCGGACCCGTCACCATGAACTATCGCCAGAAGAGCAGGAGAAGATCCTGCGCGATGCGGCGGTGCGTCGGCTGAAATTCGTCCCGAAGCAGCATACTGAAGGCACACGGGCCCAGAAACTCATCACGTCGATCGGCGGGTACTGTCGCTCCCGCACCTTTCTCCCAAATGCTCCCTACGCTCCCGGGGTGACCGGGGTACGGCTGTCGCATTCGGAACTGGAAAAGCTCCAAGGCCGGAGAAGGCCACTAGGTGAACACGGCGATTTGCTCAAGCGCGTTTTGTCGGAATGCATTGCAGAGAACTTGCTGGTTCTCCGCACCAGCAGCGCGTCTACCGCGCGCGACGCCGGATCGATCCTGTACCTCAACCGGACGTTGTGCACGCGCTTCGGCTTGCCTCTGCAGATGGGCGGTTGGCAGGACGTGACATGTTCCGAACTGATTGAATGGATGCTGCGCGGTTGGAAGCCGAAGAAAAGCCTGGCAATGGAGATCTAGCGATGCGGACATTGTGGGAACAATACGTGTTCCGGCGCGGCTCCGATGCCAACGAGCTGTGGGAGCGTCTCTTCGAGGACCGCCCGATTCGCCTTCTCTACATTGCGGGCAGTGGCTTCGACGTCCGCGCACAGACGGTCATGCGTGAGTGCATCAATAGCATCCGAAGCTCCGGCGGGAGCATCGAGGAAGCGAAGCTGGTGCTGATCGATTTCCCCAACTACCAACTGGGCGATGCGCTGAAACAGCTCACAGAGCAGAACGATCACGGCCTTGCCGAACTTTTTTCATCCATTGGTACTGTCGAGCGGATCACTTTCGGCTCAGGCGACGGCGACGAAGACCTGAGCGCGACCATCGCGCTACGGATCGGCACCCACGCGGTCCTTGAGAAGGTGTCAACGCAGACAGACATCATCCTCGACGCGAGCTCACTGCCCAGGGTGGTCTACCTGGCACTGATGACCAGCCTTCTGAACAAGCTTGTCCCGGACAAGGACGCGGACAACGCACTGGCCGCCGCGGGGGTCAACTTTCAGGTGCTCGTCGCCGAGGATGCGGGCCTGGACGGTCAGATCATGGCCGAGGATCCCAGCAGCGAGATCGTCATGGTCCCCGGGTTTTCCGGCGCCATGCAAGTGGAAAGCTTTCAGGATAGGCCCCTCGTATGGTTTCCCATCCTTGGCGAGCACCGGGTCAACCAATTGCAGATCATCCGCTCGACAGAGATCCCCGGAGAAGCCGAGATCTGTCCGGTACTGCCGCATCCCTCTCGAAATCCCCGGCGGGCCGATCGCCTGCTGGTGGAGTACAAGGAGGCACTATTCAACTCCCGGCAAACCCCTACGAGCAACATCCTGTATGTCCACGAGTCGCAGCCGTTCGAGGCTTACCGCCAACTCCTGGGTGCGATGCGACGCTACACGGAGAGCATGGAAATCCTCGGTGGCTGCAGACTGGTCGTCACTCCGCTCGGGAGCAAGCTCATCACCCTCGGCGCAGGACTCGCTTGTTTCGAGATGCGTCCGCCGAACCTGGAGACCGCTCTGCATGGAGTAGCAATACCCCATGCCGAACCGACACGATACGACGTGGATCCGCAGGCAGTCAGGAGTTCCGAACCGGAGGTCTGTTGCCTTTTACTTACCGGCGATGCGTACGCGTGACGTTACCGCTCTCCCTTGGAACGGACCAGCACAACAGTCGCCGAGTGTGCCAACAGGACGCTAGTGACGGCTCCACGTGAACATTCCAGATCTCGCGCAACCGGCGCCATTCCTGCCAAGCCTTCGCTATTGGCTAGTCGTGCCCGGGGAAGACATCGAGCACACCCCATTTCAGGGCTTCGGGCTCGACATCATCGATCCGGCGTACTCCAACCTCGTCGGACTCCTGTCGGTCCTTCCCGCTTCGATCCCTGAAATCTTCGCCGAGCCAGAGGCGCTAGCGGACTTGCGCAGGCCCCTGCCAACAAAGCGCGCGGCGATCGTGGGTCTTCCAACTTTTCTCGCGCTCCTGGCTCGACCCTTACGAGAGGACGAGATCGACGTGGCACTCGGGCTCCCCGCGCAGATCGAGGCCATGCTTGCCGCCGCGGGAGGGTCCCGTCCGATCTTTGCATCCCTCTTCCCCACCGCGGGCGCCGTGGCGTTGGCAGACTTCCAGGGGCATCCGGCGCAGCTGCTTGATACTTCAATTCGTGACGCACTTGTCTCTCGCGCACCTGTTGGCATCCGCGAGAAGGTGGCCGGCATTCCGCTTCGATCGCCCTTTGCCCAAGGCACAGAACCCTCGCGCATTTCGGGCGTGACGATCCCCAATGAGGCCTTGTCGGCATCACTCGGCCATGCCTATTCCGGCACAGATCCCATCCTGTCGGGTGAAACCGATACCTACGTGGACGCCATTCTTCATTCGGTTCAGCGGGCTAGGACCCTCATCGGCGAGGAATCTACCGATGTTCTCCTTTACGCGCCCGCTATTGTTCGCTCGCTCTATGCATTCGGCAGCACGTTCTGGAACAACACGTTTCGCCGAATCCGTTCTCCTTCCACGCGGGAGATACTTAAGGATGGTGTGTTTCGCAATCCCGGGTACTCCGGGTTCTCGATAGCACTCGACGACCCAGAGAACGTTCCGAACCCGTACGACGATCCTGTCGCGGGGCCGTTGCTAACCGTTCGGCAAACGGAACTCCGACTCACTGCGGCCGGCGTCGGCGCGCTCGCATCGAGCAACATGCAACCAGCCATTCGCCTGCCCAATGCGGTCAACTTCCACAACGCGAACCTGCGCGATATCGAGCAACACTCGGACCGGAACACTCCGCGCGCGCGACGACTGTTGCAGCAAAGCTACAGGAAGCTGGCCGACGGCTTGTACGGCCAGATTCATCCAGAAATCATCGATGGCCTCCGCCTGCGCACTGAAGCCATCACGCTGGTTGCGGACGCTCCGATCGAGTGGCTTCGGATCGACGGCATGCCACTGATGATTCGGCATGAGGTTTCTCGCATCGGGATGACACCTGGCAACCTGATGCTGGCGCAGTGCATTCAGGCGGGAACGCTTACGCTGCCGCCGAGCGCCTTCGACGACGTCCTCGTTGTTCGATCATTCCAGCACAACGACCCGATCCGCGAGGTGCTGGAGCGAGCGATACAACATTTCGGCCTGCAGCGAGTTCGAGTCAGGTTCGTAGATGTCGCTACCCGCGATGAGTTGGTAACTTGCTTGAACGAGTTCAAAGGCGTGCTTGCCGTCTTTGATTGCCACGGGGGACACAGCGGCGACGATGGACACGGCTGGCTCAGGATCGGTCGCGAGAAAATCGACGTTTGGCAACTTGCAAATGTGGCGAGAATTCCTCCGATCGTCGTGCTTAGTGCCTGCTCAACATTTGCCTTGGCCGGCTCTCATGCTTCGGTAGCGAACGGGTTGATGCGGTCCGGCGCCCTGACGGTAATTGGAACGTTCCTCCCGGTTGACGCGGTTCGTTCCGCTGCTTTCGTCGCACGCCTCCTCTATCGAATCGACAAATTCCTGCCTGCACTCAAGGCGTTGGATAGAAACTTCGTCACATGGCGCACGCTCGTGAGCACCTTCCTGCGGATGTCCTACGCAACTGATCTGCTGCACTTCTTCATTGAGGAGAAGCAGTGGTTGGACCAGACGATGTTTAACCGTATCGGAGTCCAAGCAAATCATGACATCAACCAGTTGAGGAACGACTGGTATCAGCGCCTCATACGGCGGATAGGCGGCGCGGCTCGTCGGTCGGTCGCCGAGGTCCAATCTGTCATTGAAACCGAATCGCCATTGGTGGAGACGATGTACTACTGCCAAACCGGGCGACCGGAAGCCATTGGGATCTACCTCGGCGACGAGCCGATGGGGTCCGATACGTATGCGGCACCCCTGCCGGCAGTCAGCCCCCCATAGCCCCATACGCGCGGAATCCCGATGTCGCCGGCGGGCCAGCACTCGCCCCTTCCCCGACCGCTGCTAGCTAATAAAGGGGGTGGTGACCTTGGGGATGGAGAGCGCGTTTGGCAAGGCCTGACCGTGACATGCAAACAGCTTCGTCCTAATGTCCGCTCGGAATGCGCTCCGAAAGCCCTGCCGTAGCGCCACTGAGTCTCTCCAAGCTCTGGTTGGCCTTGCCGGGTTGGATGTACGGATCGCCATGCCGTTGGCTTTGGCCCACTGGGTAAAAGCCTCGCCCAGGAACTCCGGGCCGTTGTCAGTACGCAGCACCTGCGGCAGTGTCCGTTCCTGGCGTATCTGCTCGAAGATGCGGACAAGTCGCTGCGAGGTGATCGAGGTGTCGACTTCGATATTCACGATCTCGCGGTTGAAGTCATCGATGATGTTGAAGGTGTAGAAGCTGCGACCACAGGCCAGCGCATCGAGCATGAAGTCGGCGGACCAGACGGCGTCGGGGTACTCGGGCCCGTACAACGGCACGGACTCGCGCTTGGGTACGACGTCCCCCCGGATTTGAGTAGCGCTGCGATCTGGAGTCCAATCCCCGACAGCAAGGAGATTGGACGTGAAGAAGCGGTTTACCGAAGAACAGATCATCGGCTTCCTGCGTGAGGCCGAAGCCGGCGTGCCGGTCAAGGAGCTGTGCCGTCGTCACGGCTTCAGCGAAGCCTCCTACTACCTGTGGCGCAGCAAGTTCGGCGGCATGAGCGTGCCGGACGCCAAGCGCCTGAAGGAGCTGGAGACGGAGAACGCCCGGCTGAAGAAGCTGCTTGCCGAGCAGGTCCTCGAGAACGAGGTGATCAAGGACGTCCTGCGAAAAAGATGGTGAGCGCACCGGCCCGGCGGGAACAGGTGCGCTACATGGTGGGCAAGGGGCTGAGCGAGCGGCGTGCGCTGGCGATCGTGCGGATGAGCGCGAGCGCGTTCCGCTACACGCCACGGCCCGATCGCAACGTGGAGTTGCGCGAACGCATCGTGGCGTTGGCGCAGCGGCACCGGCGCTACGGCGTCGGCATGATCCACCTGAAGTTGCGCCAGGGCGGCCAGCTCGTGAACTACAAGCGCGTCGAGCGGCTTTACCAGGAGGCGCAGCTGCAGGTCCGTCGCCGTAAGCGCAAGAAGGTGCTGCCGGGCGAGCGCCAACCGCTCGTGCGACCGCTCGCGGCGAACCAGGTGTGGTCGATGGACTTCGTGTTCGATCGCACCGCCGAAGGTCGCGTCATCAAGTGCCTGACGATCGTCGACGACGCAACCCACGAAGCCGTGGCGATCGAGGTGGAGCGCGCGATCTCAGGCATCGGCGTCACGCGCGTGCTGGATCGCCTGGCGCTGTCTCGCGGCCTGCCGCAGGTCATCCGCACCGACAACGGCAAGGAGTTCTGCGGCAAGGCGATGGTGACGTGGGCCTACAACCACGGTGTGCAGCTTCGGTTGATCCAGCCCGGGAAGCCGAACCAGAACGCCTACGTCGAATCGTTCAACGGCCGACTGCGCGATGAGTGCCTCAACGAGCATTGGTTCACGCACCTGCTGCATGCGCGAGCTGCGATCGAAACGTGGCGCAGGGAATACAACGAAGAGCGACCGAAGAAGGCGCTAGGCGGGCTGACACCGACCGCCTACGCAGAGCAGCTGGCATCCACTACCATCAACCCCGGACTCTAGATCACCCTGCTACTGAAAGCGGGGGGACGTCGCCCGCTATCCCCCTGTTTAAGAATGGCAACGATCTGGATCTCGCTAAACTTCGACTTCTTCATGGAACCTCCTAGCTCAAAGATGCCAGAAAGCTCGACTTCTCAGGTGTCCAGGATCAGGGGAAGGTTACGCGGGCACGTGTGCTGCCCTAGCTGTCAATAAATGCCGTGCGCAATCTGCCCTACCCGCATCATGACTTCACTACCTCGGCCTTCTTGAAAGAGCTCTGCTGCACTCTTCGCTCCACCATCGAAGTGAGGATCGCAGAACCACCGCGCAGCCTTCTGCTCTGGCATAGCCCACTCGTCGAGGACTGCTCTAACTTCAGGACAAGTTGCCAACAGACAAAGCCACACTTCATGAGACGCCTTTTCGTGGGCTCGCCTGGCAAGGTTCATTTGAAAAATGGCATCGGCCAATGTTTGCATCAGAAAGTGTTCTCCCCGTTGGAGGGCACCGGCTAGCGCGATCCTTTACCAGGAGATCGCATCGAGCGGTGCAGGGATGCCCCGTCAGGTCAAGAGCACGCCACATTTTGGTGCCATCTCGATGGTAGCTTCCAGTCCCGACCGAAAGTCCAGCCCATCAGCTTCCATCCCGTCACTGAAAATCACTCCGTTCTCCGGCATCAGCGAGCGGATGCGCAAGGGTTGCCGGTGGCCAACGCGCCCAAACACCAGGTCCGCTCCGGTCGAACGGCTGGGGTACGGCTCCCGGACATTGAAGATCAGCGTCTGGCTGTCCCATGCCATGCCATGTTCGCGGATGCCCAGCATTTCCTTGCTTGCATCCTGCCCGGCCACCGCATGGGCGCCGGTCAGGATGCTGCGCAGCCAACCTGTCGATCCGAGCCCCGTGGAGACGATGATGCCGCTGGAGGATTGGCGCTCCTTCTGCTCGCCCAATGCGATTTCATAGCGTGCCGAAACATGGCTGCGCATGCCGATGAAGAGGTCGTTGACTGCCAACAGGGTCTGGCCATCGCCGAGCGTGGCCCGTGCCATCGTGATTTCCCGGATCGGACGCTGTTGCCGCACCACCTCCGGGAGCACCTTGGACACATCGTCCACCTGAAAGGGAAGCAGCACGCCCTCCCAGCGGGCGGGATCGGGGTTCACGGCAAGCACCGACTGGCCGTCCAGATACTTGAGCGTGTTGGCGACGAGACCATCCTGCCCCAGCACCACCACCAGACAGCCGGGCGGAAACAGGAAATTCGGCAGAAAACCACGATCCAGCTGCTGCAGTCGCCCATGGGGTTGGAGCGCGACGTTCACCGCATCGGCCGCGACCCGATAGTTCCGGTCTTCTTCCAGGAAGTCCCCGAAGTCCATGCCCAGATGCTCGGCCTGGAAGCGGGCCTGCTCGACGGTGTTGTAGCGGGCAACCAACTCCTGGAGACGCGTGCGCCGCGTCACCAGGATGATCTTCAGATCGCTGGGCTCCATGGCTTACGCCTTTTGCTTGGCCAGCTGCCGCAACAGGTCTGGGGAGAAGTTGAACTCGCCGATCTTGGCGGCGTTGTCGGCGATGTTCTGGAAGCCCAGCGCCATGAGCGTTTCCGGGCTCGCCTGCCCCAGCACCAGCGCCTGCAGCGAGCGGGCATCCAGCCCCTTCATTGCATTGACCAGCGCCTGCACGCCGTAAGCCTTGGCATCGGCCTCCTGCTTCCTGTTCTCGGTCTGCAGCTGCACCAGCTTGGCGTTTTCCTGTTCCAGCTCGACCTTACCGGCCAGTTCCTGCGCCTGCATCTGCTGGCGCTTTTCGAGCAGCGCCCTCTCGGACTCGACCTGCGTCTCGCGCACCTCCCGCTTCTTCTGCTCGATCGACAGCTCGCTGCGCAGTTCGTTTTCCTTGACCATCCGCTCCTGCTCGATCGCGGCATTGCGGCGGGTATAGGTCGCATCGTCGGCTTGCTTGAGGATTTCCTCGCGCATCGGCGCTTCCAAGGCGCGGGCGGTTTCCGGATTGGGCTTAACCGCCAACAAATTCAACGCAGTGATCTCGATACCGAGGCTAGACAGGCTGGCGACGCCGGCAACCCCGCGATGGGCCGATGAGGACAGCCGCTCCGTGCCTTGCAGCACATCGCGCAGGTCGAGCTCCTGCAACAGGTTGCGGAAGATCGCCTTGACCGCGTTGAGGACCCGCACCGGCAGCTGTTCCGGATCCTCGGATGCGTATTTGCCATCGGCCTGCAGGGTGTAGTCGAGCTGCTCGGCCAAGCGCTTCGGATCGGCGATCCGGTAGCTGACTTGGCCCTGCAAAGTCACCTGCTGGAAGTCGCGGGTGACCTCCTCGAACATGAAGGGAGCCTCGACCGCCGTGACCGGCACGCCGACCAATGTGGACTTGGGCGCGAAGTACCAGAAGGCCAATCCGGTTCCTTCGCGGACGACACGACCGTCGCGGTATTGGAACAGGTACTGGCTCGGAGAGGATTTGACGTAGCGGAAACCGAACATGGACGTTCTCCTGGATAGGGTGCTCTTGGATGCAGGAAGCCCTTGCAGCCGGGACGCACCCGGCCACTGGGCTTGAATCGATCGGTCAGAAACCTAGAGCCGCTCGGCGTTGGCGCGCTCGCGCACCTGCGCGAACGTCCAGTCGTTGACGATCCTGCCGTCTTCCCAGATCGTCACCATCGCGTCTTCATAGCCCATCGGCGTGTGGATGTCGGCCAGCGATGCTGCCTCGGGTGGCACCGGCTCGGTGCGGTAGCTGCCGTATTCGCGGTGCTTGAGTAGCGTCATCCGCCCGCGTTTGCTCTGCTTGCCCTTGTCGGTGACCGGGTCCTTGTAGACGTCGATCCAGTGGCCGTTGATCCGGGCCGCAGAACACTTCAGCGCGAACTTCTGGGTATCGCGGTTGAGCTGCTGCAGCAGCGCGCCGCCCATGCCGAAGGCGATGTTGTCGGTGGCGTAGCCGGCGCTGGTGATGCGTTCGAGGATCGCGCGGATGCTGGTCGGGTTGATGCCGTCGCCCTGGATCACGCGGACGTGGTTCAGCACCTTGTAGCCCTTGCCGTTGACGGTATGGCCGAAGGCCTCGTCCAGCAGCTCCATGCACTGGTGCACGACCGCCACCGGATCGCCGGAATCCGGACGGATGACGGCCGTGGCGCCGGAGTCGATGACCTCCTGCCGCAGCGTCTTGCCCCAGTGCTCGCGGATGGCGTGGAAGATGTCGTAGCTATCCGACACCACGGCGACGATGGCGCCGGGCTTGGCGAACTGCCGCAGCATGTTGCGGTAGGCCTCGGCTTCGTTCTCGCGGCCCCAGCTGGTGATGGTGCTGTGCTCGGCGGCGGGGATCGAGAAGCCCGCCATCGGCTCGTGGTAGTGGGCCTTGGCCAGCAGCAGGCCGGAGACGGTGTCCGTGCCCATGAAGTTGACGAGGTGCGCAGCGCCGCCGAGGGCGGCCGACTCCACGCTGGACACGCCACGCGAACCGAAATCGTGCAGCTTGAACGGCAGCTGCCCTTCCGGATCGTCGCTGGTGCGCTCCAGGAACTGGCGGATGGTCTGCTTGGCATGCCAGCTGATCGTGGCCACCGTCACCGGATACCAGATGCGCAGCAGCATCGTTTCCAGGTACGACGGCGCCCAGAACGCCCGGGGATCGGTGGACTCGATCGTCATCAGCGCGTTGTGGGTCGGCACCACCGTCCCCTCGGGCACGGCGCGGATGCGGATCGGCAGCAGCCCGCCATGGTGGTCGACGATGTAGCGCCAGCCCGCCTCGTTGAACGGCTCGCCGTGGGCGGCGAAGACGTCGCGGGCCTCGTCGACGTCGGCGTGGGTGATCGGCTTGGCCAGGTATTCCTTCAGGATCGCCTGCAGGCCGAAGAACACGGTGCGGTCATAGGTGCCACCGCGTGATTCCACGTAGAAGAAGGTGGCATCGGTGCCGGGCGGGTACTGCAGCCAGTGGCTGGCCTTGTAGCTGTCGGTGTTGAGCAGCAGGTTGTCGAGGCATTGCATGACGGAAGCTCCTTCGCGTCGAGTGGAGCCGGCGGTCTATCCACCGGCGGGAAAGACCGGGATCAACCCCGGCCCAGGAAAAACTCCAGGATGTGCAGGTGGTCTTCGTACAGCTTCGGGCCCATTTCCAGCGCTTCGCTGACCGGGATCCAGCGCGCCTTGTCGGCATCGTCGCCGCCGCGCACTTCCGGCAGTTCGCCAGCCGGGAAATCGAAGTGGAAGGCGTGGGTGATGGTGCGGCCGCGCTGGCTGCGCTCGGGATGGTCGAAGACGTGCTGGCCCTTCAAGGAACCCTTGAGCACCGGCACCGGGATCCTGAGGCGGGTTTCCTCGCGCAATTCGCGCAGGCAGGATTCGAGCAGGCCTTCTTCCTGGTTGACGAAGCCACCCGGCAGCGCCCACAGGCCCTTGCCGGGCTCGGCGCGGCGGCGCACCAGCAGGACGTGGCCGGAGTGCACCACCACCGCATCCGTGGTCACGAAGGTGGGCGGATACGGGGCATCCTTCCAGGCCGCCTTGTAGTGCTCGATGAACTGGTGCTCGGCCACCAGCTGGGCATACGCGGGCGAGTTCTTGCGGAACGCCTCCAGCATGTCGAATACCGGTGCCGGCACGTTCCCGCGCAACATCAGCAGCGCGCCGTGGAAGTCGACGTGGCCGGCCGAGAACAGGTAGCGACGCAGCTCGGTCGCCGACAGGGTTTCGGTGTGCTGCACGTCCACCAGCGCCCACTGCGGAAACTCCTGCAGGTAGTAGCTGGTAGCGTCCTTGCTCATGCCGATCAGGCCGACCGTGGCATCAATGCTGCCGCCATCGGCCTGGATGGCTTCGGCGACGGTGCGCTGCACGTTCGCGATCCACAGGCTTTCGTTGTAGAGGTGGTCGCGAAGTGGGCGGATCAGCAGGCGATCCCCAGCCCCGTCCAACGCGGACTGGATCATCACGGCCCGTTCGGCAACGGTCCATGGATTGCGGATGGTGCGGGGGGTGTCGGCCGAGCCGACGAGGAAGATGAGCTTCTTGGCCCGGCCCAATGCATGGCGGGCAACGGCGGCATGGCCGTTATGGAAGGGCTCGAATCGCCCGATGAAAACGAGATAGTCGAAGTCCATGAGGCTCCCCCACGGTGGTTTGCCTTGGGTCTATCCCTTGGCTTGGGCTTGATGCTACGCCTTCTACCGAATGAGTCAATCTCACCAACAACGGAGGGAGTGCGTCGCCCTGCTACCACCTGCCCTTGGTGCGGGCGCGGGGTGGTGAGCCTCAAGCTATTAGCTATCAATAGACGCCGTGCGCAATCTGCCTGACCTGCGTCACCACTTCATTCCCTCGCCCTTCCCAAAAGAGTTCCGCCGCACTCTTCGCCCCACCATCGAAGCGAGGGTCGCAGAACCAACGCACAACCTTCTTTTCTGGCATATCCCACTCATCGAGGATAGTTTCTGACTTCAGGGAGTTCGCTAATAAGCACACCCACGCTGACAGGCGTTTTCATGAGCTTGCCCCGCAAGTTTGGTTGAAAAATTGCATCAGCTAATGTTTGCATGGAAACTCCTCAAGCTAGTGGAGTCTCTTGTAGCGGCTATCGTCCCACCTAGCCGCGGCGGACGTCTGAGGCCAAAAGTTGTTGACGCTATGGCCTCTACCGACAAGTGCGTGTATGCCAGCGTAATGTTTCTTGCCTCGCTCTATTCATGGAATTAGCAACCATTCATTTTATCCAGCTGCGATGGCTAGTTCATTTGCCGGAGGTGGAAATTTTGCTTGGCAGCCAGCGGACGACTGGCTGGCCGTCAACACGATGCGAGGCTGGCTGCCTTCTGACCCGCCGGCGCGCGCCTGCCTCCATGCCGGGCATCCAAGATCGGGCCAGACGGTTGTTCTCATCTGCGTCCAAAATTCACGGACAAGACGCGAATCAACTGCGCTCCGAGTGAAAGGCCGGCTCTCAACTATAGGCAATTGTCAAGGATGCGAGCACCCTGTAGGCTACAGCTGAGTCACGCTCCCCGACACATAGGCCATAAGAGATCTCATGTTAAAAGTTGCGTTAACTATTCTTCTTCTGGCAGGAGGCGTTGCTTGGAATTTTGAAGCTCGCGACGACGCCTCTACAGCACAAATTAGGTGGAACCCAATATCCGGCGGCGAAGGCTTTCGCGTTCTAGGCGAAGGCGATCCCTCGGACGAACGAGGTGCGAGCGTCACGATTGATTCCACAAGCACCGCGAAGGCGTCTTTTGGTGGCGCGATGGCGTCGCTCGATGTAGCCCGCTTTCGAGGGCAAGAGCTAGTATTAGCGGGTCAACTGGAAGTTACGGATGGCCCAGGAAACGCAGCAATATGGATTCGAGCAGACGGAAATGGACGGCGCCCAGCTTTTTCTACAAGCGCGACCATGCCTGTAATTAAAGGCTCCAAGGAGCAGCGCAAGATTTGGATATACGCACCCGAAGACACAAATAACCTTGTCGTGGGTGCCATTGTGAAAGGGGAGGCTAAAGCCAAGGTTTCGCAACTTACAGTACGCGCACTTCCGCAGCGGTCGCTCTCATCCGCAACTGCAAAGCAAGTATTGCTCAGCATTCTCTCTTTAGTCGAAAAGAATGCGCTGAATGCCTCAAAATTGGATGTACCCGCACTTCGAAACACACTTATCACAGAGGGTCTTGAGCAAAGTAATCCGCTGGAAGGTTACGCCCGCGGAGCTCGCGTGCTCGAAGGCCTTCAGGATGGCCACAGTTTTCTCTTGACGCCCAAAGATGCATCGTTTTACCGCTCAACCGGCACGAGATACGGGCTTATGCAGTCGTCACTGATACATGGAGTTGGCTACATCAACGTTCCGGGATTTAGAGGGACCGCACTCAAGCAGACCACTGAGTACGCCAATGAAATATGTTCGAAGTTGGCGCAACTCAACGCCAAACGTGCAACGGGATGGGTGGTGGATCTAAGGCAGAACAACGGTGGGAACATGTGGCCGATGCTGGATGGTTTGCAGCCGCTGTTGGGTCGCGGAAGCTACGGCAGTTTTCGTGATCGAAACGGCAACGAAACTCCTTTGGTCTCGAAAGGAAAGAAGCGATGTCAAACTACCGTTCCATCCAACGCGCGGGTCGCAGTTCTGATCGGCCGTAATACTGCTAGCTCCGGCGAAGCAATTGCGATTGCTTTCAGCGGAAGGCCGAATACCCGAACTTTTGGCTCCGCGACAGCGGGACTATCCACCGCCAATTCTACTTACGCACTCCCCGGGGGCGGAACCCTAGTCCTCACAACAGGAGTTGCGGTGGATCGCCTTGGGCGGTTATTCCCAGCTGGACTAAAGCCAGACGAGTCGATATCAGATCAGGGTACAGCCGATCAAACCTTAGGCTCGGCTATTGCATGGGTGAGGAGTGATAAGATTAGAAAGTCAGACCCATAATTGTTACGCGGCGATAGATTCAATTAATCATCGCTACGGATCCCGATCTGCTGCGCGAGGTTTGGTTTGGCTAGCATGACTCCCTTCGCGATCGGCGAGAATACCGATCACTTGGCGCAGAAGATTCGGCAGGAGTATCGCCGAATTTTAGCTGCGCTCACCGCGTCTGTTTCCGCCGCGATCCTCGATCACAGAACCCGAACAGCGTCAGAATTGACGTCGTTAGTGTTTCTTTTGTGCACCGTAGGTGACGAAGTACCCTCCGCTAAGGAAGCTGAGCTCTGGGATGTCTTAGACCTAAAACTTCGGAGTGCGATCGAAAAACAACCGATGGCTCCAGGGCTATTCGGTGGTATAGCCGGTATTTTGTACGCTTGTGAACATGCCTCTCGAGCAGACAAGGGTCTTCATGACCTCAGTGAGGAGCTTAGACAGCTAAATCCTGGCCTAGTCAGCTTTGGAGCCACATCGAAGGCGGCAGACTACGATCTTATTTCGGGAGCGTGCGGAATTCTTGCGCTAGCATGCTTCGCACGAGGATTTAGCGCAGATGACTTGGATTCAATTGTTACAAACATCCTGCGCGGCAAGGCGTCTATTCCCGCCGGTGAAAATCTCGGGATCGCTCACGGGCTCCCAGGCACGATTTTAGTCCTCCTCCGCGCTCGAAAGCATCTCACCAAAAATAGGCGAAATGAAGTTGACAGTTTTATTCGCGCTGCGTGCGAGCGAATTCTGCAGGCTGCTAATTCTGACAACTTCGCCAGTAGATATCCCTACTTTGCTGGAACGAGCGGCACCTCGCGATTGGCATGGTGCTATGGTGACTTGGCAGTTGCCTATACCCTTTGTGAGGTGCATGAAGTTTTGCCTAGCGAAGTTCTTAGGTCAGAGATCCAAATCTCGTGCGACGCTATCGCGATGCGAACTGTACAAAACTCAGGGTGCACCGACTTGAATTACTGCCATGGCGCGATTGGCGTCGTGCACATGATCCGAAGAGTTCTCAACTTTGGTGACCACGCTGGCCTTCGGACATCGTTGATGATGTGGATGGATTATGTCCTCAGCCAGCTTACTCAGATCGACATATGCCAATTCTCTCTGGACAAGCTGGATCTCTTAGATTCGCCGTGCGGCGCACTGATTTTTGCTAAATCCGGAGTCGATGGCTCTCCTAACGGACTATCCCACATGTCGCTGATTGATTAAGCCGCGGGCAACAGATCAAGATGAAAGTCCATCTATCCAGATACGGGTTCTTGCGTCAGCCAGCAGGGGATTGGCGAGATATGGTTGGAGGCGACGGCGCCTCAGCTCTAGACATCGCAAATCTAGCTCGCAAAGCACTCGATCCAGAATTTCGTGAGATTGTTTCAACCCTGATCCACAGGCGGAAAATCCTTCGAGAATCCACAAGAGATGAGCGCGCAATATTTGCCGAGTATAAATATCTGTCTCGCATCTCTACCCGCTGCACGCCGTATGGGTGGAGCGTTATCACGAGTTTTGTGAAATTCGGCGCCGGAGGGCTTGCGGAAGAAGGCCCGACAGGCCGTTATTTCCAGGCGATCGATATCGACAAGTCAATTCTCGTTACGCTCTGCAGAAATCAGCGTAGAAATGTGGTTATTTCTGGAGAAACGCCCGTCTCACTTAATCCCACTCTATTCAAATGTGATGGCAAATTCAGATATTACAACTTTACCGGCCAAGACTCAGGTGAAGCTTACGAACTGGCCACTGTCGTTGATGACAGTTCCGCGTCGGTCGTCGTAGAAGCAACACTACGCCATGAGGTTTGTAGAGCCGACGAGCTTTGTGAACTTCTCATGGAGCGTGAGCAAGTCGAGTTCGAAGAAGCCCTCACATACTTGGGGGAGTTGGCTTCGAGCGGAGTCCTGTACGCGGGTCCTAGGCCAACAGTCAACTCACCGACATCCACCTCAGTGGAGATTGGCAAGTTGGCTGTCACTACCGAAGATCATGAGTTAGCGATGGTTGCCGAACTCGCGCAACAAGTGGCACGAAACTCAAAACAGAAAGCGTCGCAAACGATTTGTGACATCAATGCTGCCCTTGCCGCGAAGCTGCCATGCGACCCCAAGCAGTGGGTTGTCAATTGCCACGCATACCGAGAAGGCGTGGCTGCAACTTACTCAGACGACCTTTTGGACGACGTGGAAAGTGTTCTTGCGGAACTCACCCCGCATTTCTATTGGTTTAATGCAGATTTGTTCGATTTCCACGACGCATTCTTGCGAAAGTTCGGCGAGGCCCCCGTTCCTTTGCTTCTGGCCATCGACCAGGAATATGGTATCGACCTGAAAGACGTTAAGACTCGGAATTCTTCGATTCGCACACTCGACCAACTATTAGTTGAGAAGATGTGCCATGCACTCAAAGAAAACTTGGCACAGGTATCAATATCAAAAGATGAGCTGCCGAAAGACGAAGGATCTTTACTTCATAATTGGATTGTGTCGCAGACCGGCACTGTGCAACTCGAACTACTCCATGATTTTCCTAATAGTTCCTCGCCAAGCTATCACCTGCAGGGCGTAACTCTGGGCTCTCCGCAGCGGTTTTACTCCAGATTTTTACCGCACCATCGCGATGTTTGGGAAACGCTCTCGTCAGACGACAGGTTCGGGGACGACGGAGATGCAACCATCTACGCCGATGTGCAGTTCCTCGCAGAAGGACGTATGGCAAACGTCACAGGAGTAGTTCCGAGCCATCAGCACGCGATCATTTGCGATGAAATAAGTCCTCCCCGAGATTGCATACCTATAGCACTCTCGGATCTGGTTCTGCAAAGCGACGGAAATAAACTGCGTCTCTTTTCGACAAAACTACAGAAGCCAGTGGTTCCTGTTTTCAACCACCCGTTCAATACCGATCTCTCACTTCGCCCGGCAATCGCCATCTTGGGGATGTTCAGCCGGATGACTCAACCGACATTCTACTTCAGCTGGCCCGGGCTCCTCACAACATCCAGATTTCTCCCGCGAGTCACGTATCGTTCGGCCATTCTGTCACTTGCGACGTGGCGCTTAGATCTCTCTGGTCTCAAGAATATGTCGACGGTCGATGCTATTGGACACCTTCGCAGTGAGCTTTCCGATGTTCCAAGGTTCTTCTCACATGGAATGGGAGACAAGTTCATTGTTTACGACAAGGAGTCAGATCTTGCCCTGCGGTGCTTTCTGAAAGAAGCCCGGTATGCTTCCCATGCAGAGATAAGGGAGTCGCTGATTAACGAAAGGTACCAAGCTGTTAGTTGCCAGCCGATCAACCAGTTGCACATACCCTTTCGCATTAATCAGTTGCAAGCCGAGCCGATTACTGCTCTACGCACAAACGTTGGCCCCAAAGGCGCAATCCATCGTCCCGGCGCCCAATGGGCAACGCTAAAGATCTATATCAATCAGCGTTCGATGCCTGATTTTATCGCTGGCGAGCTGTCTCGATTAGTCGGCGAAATTCTAGATGAGCGATGTAAGTGGTTCTTTATTCGATATCGAGACCCAAAGCCTCATATCAGGCTACGGATTCATGGACCATCTAGTCACCTGTGGGCCATTACAGTTCCAAGTGTATTGAACTTCCTAAACTCCGATGCAACCTCCCTCAGAATCAATGACGTTGTGCTAGAGCCGTACGTTCCGGAACTGCACAGATATGGACAAGATGATCGCATTGATAATTGCGAAGATATTTTCTGTGCTGACAGTGCGCGCGCCCTGACTTCCGTAACGAACTTTCTTCAGGATCGTAAGGTCGGAATTGAGACGGTCACGCTACTGCACTTGCATCACCTTCTCGAATGGTTGGGCGTCGATCCAAATCGCCGCATCAAGCTACTGCGAGTCATGGGAGCCGGCGCCGACCGATCTTTCGCCGCCAGCTACTTTGCGGCCAAGAAAAGCTCCATGCAGCATCACTTTCGAACAGCACGGTTTGCTCGTGAGCCTAGGCATCCTCAGTATGACGACTCGGTGCTTTCGTCGATCTTACACATGGCCGTCAACCGAGTATCGGGCGTGCTTCCGAAAAAGCATGAGTCCGCCATCTACAATCTATTGATGCGCTGGTATATGCGTTCGCTAATGAGCAGCGATGGGGTTTAGCTACAGGCAGACGTGATTTTGCAGTAATCTGGCACAGTGGCGCGACATGTGACTTTTTGCTTTTCTGCAAAGGATCCAGAGTACTGTTGACTCCGTTAAGGTATCGGTTAGTCTTAAGGCGGGGAATTGGCCCCGTCGCAAACAGGAGTTCCCAATGTCGGGCAAATTGAAGGTTCACAAGTCAACCGTTCGTGTCCTCAGCGATGCAGAATCGTCGAGTGTTGCAGGAGGAATGATGATGAATGAGCATCAGATCACCTACATGTGTCCCGGAGATGCTTCGTTGGGACCCTGCTACACGACTAGGTGCGGCGGCGGTGGCGGCGGCGGCGGACCGAGTTTTACGACTGATTGTGCAACAAGTGGATGCGGCCCCGGTGATTCGACCGTCTGTAGTCCCGGCCCGGTCTGACAAGCAGCTGAATTGAACGGCCACCAGGCGAAGCCTGGTGGCCGTTCTTTTTTTTGATAGTTCCCAGCCTTTCCGGACCAAAGTTGGCTTGAGTTCCCGGATGGATATCTGCTTGAGAAGTTTGTAGATCAATGGTTTCAGGTCTTTGTTCCGATGGTTGTAGCGGTAGCAAACCTCTGCGGGGTGCAGATGGGAGTATTGGTGCGACGCCCCCCCGGTTTTGAGTAGCACGGCGATCTGGAGTCCAATCCCCACCATCAAGGAGATTGGACGTGAAGAAGCGCTTTTCCGAAGAACAGATCATCGGCTTCCTGCGTGAGGCGGAAGCCGGCCTGCCGGTCAAGGACCTGTGCCGGCGGCATGGTTTCAGCGAAGCCTCGTACTACCTGTGGCGCAGCAAGTTCGGCGGCATGAGCGTGCCCGACGCCAAGCGCCTGAAGGAGCTGGAGGCAGAGAACACCCGGCTGAAGAAGCTGCTGGCCGAGCAGGTGTTCGAGAACGACCTGATCAAGGACGCCCTGCGAAAAAAGTGGTGACCGCACCGGCGCGACGCGAGCTGGTGCGGCATTTGGGGGACAAAGGCTTGAGCGAGCGGCGGGCGCTGGCGGTCGTGCGCATGAGCGCCAGCGCCTACCGCTATGCGCCGCGCCCGGATCGCAACGTCGAGCTCCGGGCACGGATCCTGGCACTGGCGCAACGGCACAAGCGCTACGGCGTCGGGATGATCTACCTCAAGCTCAGGCAGGACGGGATGCTCGTGAACTACAAGCGCGTCGAACGGCTGTACCAGGAGGCGAAGCTGCAGGTGCGGCGGCGCAAGCGCAAGAAGGTGCTGCCCGGCGAACGCCAGCCGCTGGTTCGGCCGCTGACGGCCAACCAGGTCTGGTCCATGGATTTCGTGTTCGACCGCACCGCCGAAGGCCGGGTGCTGAAGTGCCTGACGATTGTCGACGACGCGACCCACGAAGCGGTGGCGATCGAGGTTGAGCGCGCCATCTCCGGGCTCGGCGTGACCCGCGTGTTGGATCGGTTGGCCCTGACTCGCGGCCTGCCGCAGGTGATCCGAACCGACAACGGCAAGGAGTTCTGCGGCAAGGCCATGGTCACCTGGGCGTACGAACGCGGCGTCCTGCTGCGACTGATCCAGCCCGGCAAGCCGAACCAGAACGCCTACGTCGAATCCTTCAACGGCCGGCTCCGCGACGAGTGTCTCAACGAGCACTGGTTCATCCACCTGCTGCATGCCCGGACGGTCATCGAGACCTGGCGGCGCGAGTACAACGAGGAGCGACCGAAGAAGGCTCTGGGCGGGCAGACGCCAAGCGCCTACGCAAAGCAACTGGCATCCGCTACCATCAACCCCGGACTCTAAATCGTCCCGCTACTGAAAGCGGGGGGACGTCGCTGATTGCTCGCCAAATATCTGCAGAACGACGTCGCGCTACTGGGACTCAGATCGACCCCAAGCGATTCGGCCTTCATTAAGTGTCAAAACTTGATCGGCGCTCGCAATTGTTTCTGGTCTGTGTGCCACGATAATTCTTGTCAAGTTAAGAGCCTTGACTGCGTCATTTACCTGTCTCTCTTTCGAAACGTCCAAATGACTTGTAGCTTCATCCAGGAACAACAGCTTGGGGTCGCGATATAGCGCGCGTGCCAAGACGACTCGTTGCTTTTGCCCCCCAGAAAGCAAGCTTCCCATGTCGCCAATCAGGCTGTGGTAGCCCATTGGCATGTCGACGATTTCATCATGAACACCGGCCAACCTGGCAGCGGTTTCTATGCGTGTGACATCAATCTCTTCATCGAAGAAGGAAATATTGTCAGCAATCGTGCCAGCAAAAAGCTGGTCGTCTTGCATGACTGCACCCATGAGGCTGCGGACAGACTCCGGTACACCATATCTCACATCCTGACCACCGATTCGGACACGGGTTCTACCCCGAAATCACGGACGGTTGTGAAAGAGCTGAGAACTTCTGATCCTGCCTGGCGACCCTACGTCGCATCCTCGGGTTGTGGAATCGCTCGATGTATTCGAACACATCGGACCTTGCAGCATCGAGTGTCGGATACGTCATGCGGTAAACGCGCTCGCGCTTGAGCAGGCCGAAGAAGCCTTCGCAGGCTGCGTTGTCACCGCAATGCCCCACCGCGCTCATCGAGCACACCAACGCGTTGGTCGCCAAGTAACGCAGGTAATCGCCGCTCCGGAACTGGCTGCCACGATCCGAATGAAGGATCACCGGGTGGCTGCCTTGGCGCTGCCAGACAGCCATCTGT
>NZ_AUIV01000032.1 GCF_000423885.1 Thermomonas fusca DSM 15424
GAATGGGATGCGGTGGACTTCATCGCCAAGCTGGCGGCACTGGTCCCGCCACCTCGCGCGCATCTCACCCGCTTCCACGGCGTATTCGCCCCGAATGCAAACCTGCGTGCGCAGCTGACGCCCTCGGGGCGCGGCAAGCGGCCTGCGGGCGATGCGGCGCCAGTGGACGTCAGCGCCCACGACGAGCCGCGCAGCCCCGAGCAGAAGCGCCGTGCGATGAGCTGGGCGCAACGGCTCAAGCGGGTCTTTTCCATCGACATCACCTGAAGCCTGCAGGTCCCGGTGTCGCCGTCACTCATTAGCCTCCGGGCCAACGCGAAGTCATCGTTCTGCGTCGGCCAGCCGTATGCTTTCAGCCAGGCGATGGCCTCGGTCATGGCTGCGAGGGCGGGCATGCCAGCCGACGTCATGCCTTCAGGCTCCGAAGTAGCCAGCGTTCGCCCACCACCAAGGCAACCCAGCCTCCGATGATGAGGCGGATCGCGACGTAGGCCCACTGCGGGAAGATCGTCTCGAGTGGGTGTCCGCTTTTCAGCGTGAGAATGGACAGTGAGAGCAGGTTGTAGCCGGCAATCACGCAGCACAGGCCCAGACATGTAAGCAGGAATGCCGGAACCGCACGCCCATGCCTTCGGACCAGGTGCATTTCCCCGTCCGTACTGGACGTACGCAGCTGCTTTGCCGCATGACTGCAGAGCGCGCGATAGAGCAGGGGAGCCAGGCTGGTCACGCAAGCGGTGAGTGCCAGGATGCCAATCATCATGGAGGTGATCGGGCCGGCGGCGTGGCTGAGGCGAAGCGCCACGAACACGCAGGGATAGAGCAGGTGGCTGATCACCCACGCTTGCCGGGCGTCGGGAAGACGAAGGGCCTGCGCAAGCCAACGGGTCTGGTCGGGGGTGGGGTTGGCGACGAGATTTCGGGACAGGTAGTACACGGCGGCTCCGGTTAGTGGATGAGCCCCCATCACATCGCCAAGCACCCGTTTGCTAATCCAGCAGGGATTCTGTCGGGAAGATTTC
This sequence comes from Thermomonas fusca DSM 15424, assembly GCF_000423885.1. Lineage (GTDB taxonomy): Bacteria > Pseudomonadota > Gammaproteobacteria > Xanthomonadales > Xanthomonadaceae > Thermomonas > Thermomonas fusca. The sequence goes on from NZ_AUIV01000032.1 coordinate 1,023, forward strand.
GCCGGTAGAGTTCGCTGGGTCCAGCCGCTGTTTGGAGTCCGGGACTACTTTCGCGCGGTCACGATCAGCGAAATACGCACTCAGGCGGAGATGGATCTCGCCGGCGCCATCGGCACCTACATGTCGACGGGAAAGATCCGCGGCAAGAACAGGGAGCTCGTCGTCAAGGAGTGCCAGAGGCTCGCGACCGAGCGGGCGGGACTCAGGCTCTCAGGAAACCCCGAGGAAGACTGGGCTGCCATCCGCGAGTTAATTGCCAGTTCCACCGCATCCCAGGTGGCCCGGGTCGCCGAGGACGCGCGTTTTCTTCGTCTGCTGCACAGGGGCTCCGCGCTGCGCACCGCGCTCAGCGAGATGTGGCGGACGCAGGACGACTATGCAGGCGCCGAGGCGGCACTTGGTGACGCCCTGCTGCAGGAGCATTTCGTCGCTGCGCAGAAGGAGTGGCGCGGCCTGCACGTAATGACCATCCACAAGGCCAAGGGTAAGGAGTTCGACGAAGTCGTCATCTACGAGGGCACTTTCTCCGGGCGCATCGTGGCGGCGAATGCGGACGCGAGGCGCATCGCGCAGTCCCGCTTGGCGCTCCGCGTCGCAGTCACGCGCGCCATCTGTCGCACGACTATTGTGACGCCCCTGAGAAATGGCTGCGCTTTTCTCTAGTCACTGAACATCCTTCTGTGAACGACCGCTTCTGGCCGAAAACGGTCGCTTCGCCTGTTGTTCGTTAGGGGGTACACAGCGCACTTGTGTCGCCAGCCGCGGATTAGTGAAGAGGCAAAAAGTTCAAAGCGACGCGTGTTCCAAAATCTCCTGCCCCATGAGCACGCACTCGCGGCCCATGGGGTAGTAGATGAGTCGCATCGTATAGTCAGCCTTGTACACCGAGCCCTCGACCTGAAGGACCAGAAATCGCTGATTCTTGTTGGCTGGGTTGCGGATGGAGGCAAGCGGCGTTGCAGTTGACTCCACCACGGCGCGGTCGTCGCCGTCGGTGTGAAAGAGCAGCAAACGCTTGGCTTGGACGATGGCTTCTTTATTGCAGGTGGGGGCAGAAGCGGCGGGGTAGGGCAGCAGCATGGCGGCTGCAAGCAGCAGGTATCGCATCAAGCGGCACTCCGGGCGTCAGGTTGGGTCGATCATAGCCACCAGTTGGCATATCGTTATCAGGCACTCCAACGATGAGGTGCCCATGTGCTACTCCGCCCAAGCATGGCAGGACTACCGCAAGTACAAGCGGGAGCTCGGTGCAACCCTTGGTATTACCGAGTACATCCGGCTGTTCGGACGATGGCAGGCGGGGGCGGAATCGCCAAAGTTCCCCAAGGGGCTTATGGATGCGTTCGCGGAGGCCAGCAGTGGCGATGAGGCCCGAATCCGGCACTGGATCGAAGCTTGGAAGGCTGGCCAGATCACAGCGGTGGAACAGGATCTGTTCGCCCTGAAGAAGCGGCTGGCGGATGCCGAGCGCACCCTGCAGACCAAGATCACCAAGAAGGCCCAGAACGACCAGCGGATTGCCACCGACAAGATCGGCAAGGCGTCCCAGCGGCTCAAAGACCTGCACCGCACCAGCCCGCTGCCGCGTGATACCCGGTTCTTCCCGGGCAACTACGCCACGGTGATGCTGGCCGAGCAGGGTAAGCGCGTCGTCTATCCCATGCGCTACGGCTGCCGCCCGGCCGGCAAGCCGGCCTTCTATGACACCCGTTACCCCGGCACCTACAACGCGCGCCGGGACAATCTGGAGGGTTTCTGGAAGGGGCAGTTCGGGCACACCCATGCCCTGATCGTGGTCGAGACCTTCTACGAGAACGTCGAGGGCAAGGACGGCAAGAACCAGGTGCTGCAGTTTACGCCTCGGGACGGCGGGCCCATGTACGTGCCCTGTCTGTTCTCCCACTGGACGGACCCGAAGAGTGTCGAGTCGGAGCTGTGGTCCTTTGCTGCCATCACCGACGACCCGGAGCCGGAGGTCGCCTCCGCCGGCCACGACCGGACGATCATCAACATCAAGCCCGAGCACATCGACGCCTGGCTGAACCCCGATCCGGCAAATCTGCAGGGGCTCTACGCTATTTTCGACGATCGGCAGCACCCGTACTACGAGCACGAATTGGCAGCATAGGTGGGAAGTGCTCGACCGGTCAGCCCCAAGGTCCGGCGGTTCCTCCACCGGGCAACGCTAAATCTCAGCTTGGGTTAGTTGGGTACCATCCCAAACAAGCCCAAAGGGGCCCAAAACCACCCCAAAAGGCCCCAAAGTCCCTCATGGCGGGACAGTTGAGAGGCTCCCACTTCCAGGCATGATCACAAGCAAAAGTTCTATGGCAGGTTCTATGGTAGAAGCGGCATAGTTGTTAGCCTGAGAGCCGCATTTTTGCTGGATAAGTGGCGGAAGCGGTGAGATTCGAACTCACGGATGGTTTGACCCATCGGCGGTTTTCAAGACCGCTGCCTTAAACCACTCGGCCACGCTTCCGTTGCGGGGGCGATTGTCGCATGGTGCCCCGCGCGCTGGAATCGGGGCGCGGCCGCTGCGCATGCGGGGTGGTCTTCAGTGGATCGCTCAGCGCGTGTAATGGCGCAGCAGGTCCAGCAGCACGCGCGCTTGGTCCGTGCGCCGAGCCTCGTCGGGTTCGGCGGCCACGTGTTCGGCCAGGTGGCCGGACAGGATCTCCATCATCAGCGCATGCATCGCGCCCTTGGCCGCGGCCGCCTGCACCAGCACGTCGGTGCAGTCCGCGTCGGCTTCCAGTGCTTTCTCCAGCGCAGCGACCTGGCCGCCGATACGGCGCACGCGGGCCAGCAGTTTTTTCCGTTCGTGGATGACGTGCGCCATGGCGGTTGACGATATACCCTACGGGGGTATTTCTCCAGCCTGCGAGCCGCCATGAATCTCGATGCCCTTGCCGCCGCCAGGCGCCACAGCCATGCCTTTGACCAGGGCAACCCGCTGGCTGAACGCAATACCCGCCGGGCGATGTGGTTGACCCTGGCGATGATGGTGGTGGAAATCACCGGCGGCTGGTGGTTCAACTCGATGGCGGTGCTGGCCGATGGCTGGCACATGAGTTCGCACGCGATCGCGCTGGGGCTGTCGGCGTTCGCCTACGCCTGCGCACGCCGCTACGCCCGCGACAGGAGGTTTGCGTTCGGCACCTGGAAGATCGAAATCCTGGGCGGCTATACCAGCGCCATCCTGCTGCTGGGCGTCGCGGTACTGATGGTGGTGCAGTCGGTGGAGCGCCTGCTGAACCCGGGCGCGATCCAGTACCGGCAGGCAATCGCGATCGCGCTGGTGGGACTGCTGGTGAACCTGATCTGCGCGTGGTGGCTGCGCGACCATCATGCGCAACACCATCACGACCACGACCACGACCATCATCACCATGACGGTAACGACGACCCCGCCCATGACCACGCGCATGACTTGAACCTGCGCTCGGCCTACCTGCACGTCATGGCCGATGCGGTGACCTCGGTGCTGGCGATCATCGCGCTGCTGGGCGGGATGTATTTCGGCGCGGCGTGGCTGGATCCGGTGATGGGGCTGGTGGGTGCGGCGCTGGTATCGGCCTGGGCCTGGAGCTTGGTGCGGTCCAGCGGGCGCATCCTGCTGGACGCGCAGATGGACCTGCCGGTGGTGGAGGAAGTGCGCGAAGCCATCGAGGCTGGTCCGCTTTCGGCAAGAATCAGCGACCTGCATGTCTGGCAGGTGGCGCGCGGCAAGTTCGCCTGCGTGGTGGAGGTGGTGGCCGTTCCGGGGGTGGCTGCCGAGGATGTCCGCCGCGCGCTGTCGGTGCATGACGAGCTGGCCCATGTCACTGTGGAAATTGTGCCCGCAACGGCGGCCTGATCGACTGCAGTCGCTAGAATCCGGCATCCCCTGCGATGCCGGCCATCCATGCCCTACACCCCCATCGTCGCCACCCTCGGCTACGTGCTCTCGCCTGACGGCGGCAGCGTGCTGATGATCCATCGCAACGCGCGTCCGGGAGATCATCACCTGGGCAAGTACAACGGCCTGGGCGGAAAGATAGAACCGGACGAGGACGTGCTGGCCGGCATGCGCCGCGAGATCCGCGAAGAGGCCGGGATCGAATGCACGGCGCTGCGCCTGCGCGGCACGATCAGCTGGCCGGGCTTCGGCAAGCACGGCGAGGACTGGTTGGGTTTCTTGTTCGTGGTGGATGCGTTCGAAGGCACGCCGCTGGAGCGCAATCCGGAAGGCGCGCTTGAATGGGTGGCGCGCGAGCGCATCCCGGAACTGCCGCTGTGGGAGGGCGACCGCCACTTCCTGCCGCTGGTGTTCGACGACGATCCGCGCGCCTTCCACGGGGTGATGCCGTACCGCGACGGGCGCATGCTGTCGTGGGCCTATTCACGCGTTTGAGGCCACGCCGGGTGGGGCTCGCGCGGGCGGTCGCGCTGGCGCAGAATCGGCGCTTTCCGCCAAGGACATCGCCATGACCATCAAAGCCTGGGGCGCCCACGCCGCCGACAAGCCCATCGTCGCGCTCGACATCGAGCGTCGCGCACCGGGGCCGCGCGACGTGCAGATCGAAATTGCCTACTGCGGGATCTGCCATTCCGACCTGCACACGGTGCGCGCGGAGTGGGCGGGCACGCTGTATCCCTGCGTGCCGGGGCACGAGATCGTCGGCCATGTCAGCGCGGTCGGCGCCGAGGTCTCGGGCTTCAAGGTGGGCGATACCGTCGGCGTTGGCTGCATGGTCGGCAGTTGCCGCCATTGCGCGGCCTGCGGCGAGGGGCTGGAGCAATACTGCGAGCAAGGCATGGTCGGCACCTACAACGGTCCGACCGCGGATGCGCCGGGCCATACGCTGGGCGGCTATTCGCAGCGCATCGTGGTGGACCAGGATTTCGTGCTGCGCGTGCACCACCCGAAGGAACAGCTGGCGGCAGTGGCGCCCCTGCTGTGCGCCGGCATCACCACCTATTCCCCGCTGCGGTACTGGAAGGTCGGGCCGGGCAAGAAGGTCGGCATCGTCGGCATCGGCGGGCTGGGCCACATGGGCATCAAGATCGCGCATGCGATGGGCGCGCGCGTGGTGGCGTTCACCACCAGCGAATCCAAGCGCGCGGAAGCACACGGCCTCGGTGCCGACGAAGTGGTGATCTCGCGCGATGCCGCGCAGATGAAGGCGCAGCGCAACAGCTTCGATTTCATCCTGGATACCGTGGCGGCCAGCCACGATCTCGACGCGTTCTCCTCGCTGCTCAAGCGCGACGGCACCTTGTGCCTGGTGGGCGTGCCGGAGCATGCGCATCCCTCGCCGAACATCGGCAACCTGATCTTCAAGCGCCGGGCGATCGCCGGCTCGCTGATCGGCGGGATCAAAGAGACCCAGGAGATGCTGGATTTCTGCGCCGAGCACGGCATCGTCGCCGACATCGAGATGGTGCGCGCGCAGGACATCGATGCGGCCTACGAGCGGATGCTCAGGAGCGACGTCAAGTACCGCTTCGTGATCGACGCCGCGACGATGTGAGTCGCGGCGGTTGTCCACAACCGCTGTGGATGGAAGTCGTATAACGGTGTGGATAACCGCAGCAGCGGCAGGCGTGATGCGGCTGTCAATAGGCGTGGTGAAAAATTCGCCAGATGTGCCGCGCGTGCGGCGGGCGCTCAGGTTTCGATGTGGCGTGCGGGATCCGTCAGTTCCAGCTCGCGCAGCACCACGCTGGCCTGGGTGCGGTTGCGTACGCCGAGGCGCTCGAAGATGGCGGTCAGGTGCGCCTTCACCGTGCGTTCCTGCACGTCCAGGCGGTCGGCGATCTGCTTGTTGAGCAGGCCTTCGGCGACCAGCGCCAGCACCCGGAACTGCTGCGGCGACAAGCTGGCCAGGCGCGCGGCGAGATCCGCGTCCTGCGGCGCGCTCTGCGCCCGCGACACGCTGGCGCGCAGCGCCGGTGGCAACCAGGTCTCGCAGGCCAGCACGCTGCGGATGGCGTCGCGCAGCTCGTCGAGGCCGGCGCTCTTGGGCAGGTAGCCGGCCGCGCCGTGGTCCAGCGCGCGCCGCACCACCCGCGGGTCGTCGTTCGCCGACACCACTATCACCGCCACGCCCGGGAACTGCGCGCGGATCGCCGCCAGCCCGGCCAGGCCGTGGTTGCCCGGCATGTGCAGGTCCAGCAGCACCAGGTCGACCTGCGGCTGCGCGTCCAGCAACGCCAGCACCTGCTCCAGCGCGCCGGCCTCGAACAGTTGCACGTCGCCCAGCGCGTCGCGCGCGGCCTGGCGCAGCGCGGCGCGGAACAGCGGGTGGTCGTCGGCGATCAGCAGGGAAGGCATGGGGGCTCTACTCGTCATTCCCGCTTTCGTGGGCATGACGTTGGAAGGGTCATTGCGCCGTCCAGCCCCCGTCCACCGGCATCGCCGTGCCGGTGATGTTGTGGGCTTCGCGCCGGCACAGGAACACCGCCAAGGCGGCGATCTCGGCGGGCAGGGTCATGCGCAGGCTGGGCTGCTTTTCCGCCAGCAGCGCGCGCACGCCGTCGTCGCGGCTGCCACCCTGCATGCGCGCCTCGATCTGCGGCTCGATCAGCGGGGTCTCCACCCAGCCCGGGCAGATGCAGTTGACGGTGATGCCGCCGGAATCGCGGTTGCCGTGCGCGGCGTATTCCAGCGCGGCGACCTTGCTCAGCCCGACGATGCCGAACTTGCTGGCCACGTACGGTGCTTTGTCCCTCGACGCCACCAGCCCGTGCACCGAAGCGATGTTGACCACGCGACCGTAGCCGCGGCCGGCCATCGCCGGCATCGCCAGGCGCATGGTGTGGAAGGCCGAGGACAGGTTGATGGCGATGATGTCGTTCCACTTCGCCACCGGCATTTCGTGCAGGGGCACCGCGTGCTGGATGCCGGCGTTGTTGACCAGGATGTCGATGCCGCCGTTCGACCAGCCGGCAAGCTGGCCCATCATCGCCTCGATCGCGGCGGGGTCGCGCAGGTCTGCGCCGAAGTGCCGGGTTCCGCCATCGCCTGCGGCATCCACCTCGGCGATCGCGGAAGCGATCTGCTCAGGCGAGCCTAGGCCGTTGATCGCCACCTTCGCGCCGGCGGCGGCCAGCCCCTTGGCGATGGCCAGCCCGATGCCGGAGGTGCTGCCGGTCACCAGCGCGGTGCGGCCATGCAGGAAGGTGTCGCTCATGGTGCGGCTCTGCAACGATGGGGAGGCCCATACGCTAGCAGGAACGCGGTGGGGCCTGCTGGTACGAAAGTACGATGCGACGCGCCGCGGCAGCAGTTATGGTCGCGGCATGAACACACTCCGCCATTGTGCCCTCGCCGCGATCGTCGCCCTTGTGACCGGCTGCGCTGGCCTGCCCGCCGCGAAGGAAACCGCCGCCATGTTCAGCCAGCCGCGCGCCACCGAACATCGCGGGCAGGATGACCTGCTCACCGGCGGGCTGGGGCTTGCCGGCCTGCAGTCGATGCTGCCGCCGGGCTTCGCCGACGCTGCGCATCCAACCCCGGCCGAGCTGCGCAAACGCGCGCTGTGGAGCAACTGGCGCGGGATCGCGGATCTTTCGCCCGGCGGGGGTTACGGCAGCGTTTACGGCAGCGTCGCCGCCGTGCCGGGCCGCGAATTCAGCGCGTTCGCCAGACTTGCGGGCGCAGCGCAGCCCCATCGCGTGCTGGTGCAGCTGCCGGACGCCTTCGATGCCGGCAAGCGCTGCGTGGTGGTGGCCGCATCGTCGGGTTCGCGCGGCATCTACGGCGCGATCGCGGTCGCCGGTGCCTGGGGGCTGCCGCGCGGTTGTGCGGTGGCCTATACCGACAAGGGCGCGGGCACCGACTACTTCGATCTCGATGCCGGGCAGGGCGTTACCGCCGACGGCACGCTGGCACCTGCGGATGCCACGCCGGCGTTCGCCCCGCAACCGGCCAGCGGCAGCGGCGTGGCGTTCAAGCACGCGCATTCGCAGGACAACCCGGAGGCCGACTGGGGCCGCCACGTCAAGCAGGCGGCGCAGTTCGCGCTGGCCACGCTGGATGCGCAGCTGCCGCAGCAGGCGCCGTTCACTTTCGAAAACACCCGCGTCATCGCGGTGGGCATCTCCAACGGCGGCGGCGCGGTGCTGCGCGCGGCGGAAGACGGCGCGCCGTGGCTGGACGCGGTGGTGGCCGGCGAACCCAACGTACTGGCCGAAGGCGCCGGCGCGCGCAGCCTGTACGACTACACCACCGAGGCCGCGTTGCTGATGCCCTGCGCGCTGCCGCAGCTGGGCATCCCGGCGACCCAGGGACTGGACGCGAAATGCGCGGCGCTGGCGACGCGCGGTGTGCTGTCCGGTGCGACCGCGGACGCGTTGCAGAAGGACGCACTGGCGAAGCTGCATGCTGCCGGTTGGAGCGATGCCGCACTGCGCGCCGGCGCGATCAGCGTGGGCTTCGACCTGTGGCGCGCGGTGGCAGTGGGCTACGCCTCTGCCTACGGCCGCTACGCGCATGACGCCCATCCCTGCGGGTATCGCTACGCGGCGCTGGGTGCGGACCTGCAGTCGCGCGCGGTAACCGATGCCGAGCGCGCGGCTTGGTGGGCCGACGGCAGCGGCATTCCGCCCGGCGCCGGCGTGGGCATCATCGATCCGCAGTCGCCCGCTGATCTTGGCCTGACCGGCCTGCAGTGCCTGCGCGCGCTGTGGACAGGTGAAGGCGCGGACGCGCAGCGGGTGCGCAAGGGCATCGCGGCAACCCGCGCCAGCGCGCCGCGCGATGGCCTGCCGGTGGTGGTGGTCCACGGCACCGACGACGGGCTGGTGCCGCAGGCGTTCTCCAGTGCGCCATACGTGGCGATGGCCAAGGCTGCCGGCCGCGACGTGCGTTACTGGCAGGTGCGCAATGCCCAGCACTTCGACGGCTTCCTGGTGCTGCCGCACATGGCCGCGGCCTACCTGCCGCTGCTGCCGTACGTGTATGAAGCGCTGGATCGTGTCGATGCGCATCTGGACGGCAAGAGCGCGTTGCCTGCCGATGCGGTGGTGGCCACCGTGCCGCGGATGGGCAAGCCGCTGGCGCCGGAACACCTTGCGATGCCGCGCTGACGGCACGGCCGACTCCACGCAGGCCACGCGCGCGGTGGGTTAGGCTCTGCCTACAGGCAAACAGGAGCCGCCGATGAAGCAGCGCCATTTCTCGATGTTGCGGGAGTTCCACCTCGCCGACTGGTTCACCCTGGCCAATGCCTTCTGCGGCACCGGCGCGATCTTCGCGGCGATGCGCTTCCTGCAGGACGGCGTGGTGCGCGATCTGCTGATCGGCATGGCGCTGATTCCGCTGGCGTTCGTGTTCGACGCCCTGGACGGGCGCATCGCGCGCTGGCGCAAGGTGTCCTCGACGCTGGGGCGCGAGCTGGATTCGCTCGCCGACGTGATCAGCTTCGGCGTGGCGCCGGCGGCGCTGGGCTATGCCTGCGGCCTGCAGGGCGGCTGGGACTGGCTGATCCTGAGCGGCTTCGTAGGCTGTGGCGTGAGCCGGCTGGCGCGCTACAACGTCACCGCGGAAACGCTGGCCGACGGCGGCGACAAGGTGAAGTATTTCGAGGGCACGCCGATCCCGACCAGCGTGGTCATCGTCGGCCTGCTGGCGTGGGCGGCCTGGCGCGGCGCCATCGGCCCAGACATCTGGCTGGGCATGATCCAGCTGGGCCCGTGGCAGCTGCACCCGCTGGCGCTGGTGTTCGCACTGTCCGGCGCGCTGATGATCAGCAAGACCCTGCGCATCCCCAAGCCTTGAAGCCCCTGCAATGGCGGTGTCATCGCGGCGTTGCTAGCATCGGTGCATGGACGGAGGGGACATGGCGGACACAACCAACGATTTCGCGGCGCTGACGCGCCAATACCTGGATCTGTGGGGGCAGGCGCTGCGTGGCTCCGCGCCACAGCCCATCGCCGCTGTGGGCGTGCCGGGGCTGAACGACATGCTGGAAGCGTGGACGCGCCAGAGCGATGGGCAGCCCGGCTTCGGCGCCGCGCTTGGGCATTTCAGCCGGCAGAGCAGTGACTGGTATGCGCAGATGCAGCAGGTGGCGGCGCGCTTCAGCGGCCGCGACCACAGCGCCGGCGACGTTGCCGCCGCCTGGCGCGAGGCGTTCGCCGGCAGCAACCCGTTCGCCGGCCTGATGGAGGGCATGCGCGGGCCGGGACTGGAGAGCATCGCCCAGTGGGGCGAGGCGGGGATGCCGTCGCTGCATGGCCTGCGTGCGGAAACCGCGGCCGCCATGCGGATGCCGGCGTTCGGCTTCAGTCGCGAACACCAGGAGCGACTGCAGGCGCTGGCACTGGCGCAGCTGCGCTGGCAGGAGGCGCAGCAGGATTACGGGATGCTGATGGCCAAGGCGTCGCGCGATGCGTTCTCGCGCTTCGAATCCAAGCTGGCCAACCACGAGGAACCGGGCCAGCAGATCAACAGCGTGCGTGCGCTGTTCGACCTGTGGGTGGAGGCCGCGGAAGAAAGCTGGGCCGAGCTGGCGCTGTCGCAGGAGTATCGCCACGCCTTCGGTGCGCTGGTGAACGCGCAGATGCGCCAGCGCGCCGCGGCGCAAGCCATCGGCGAACAGGTCGCCAGCACCTATGGCTGGCCGGAGCGCGGCGAGCTGGACAGTGCCCACCGCAAGATCGCCGAACTGGAGCGGCAGCTGCGGCGCATGCAGCGCGCACTTGCGCCGGCGGCTGCCGGCGACGTGGAACTCCGCCAGCCGCCGCCGAAGCGGACGCCCGCGGCCAAGCAGCCGCCCGCAGCCAGGGTTGCTCCCGCCAAGGCGCCGGCGAAGAAAGCGCCGGCGGCGGCTGCGGCAAAAAAAGTGGCGAAGAAAATTGCGAGAAAGGTCGTGAAGCCGGCTGCGAAGGGCAGCGCGGCCGGGGCGAACGTGCGCGCGGGCAAGCCCGCCGCCAGGAGGCGTTGAGATGATCGGGCCGCTGAACATCACCCTGGATTCGCTGGCCGAGGAAACCGGCCGGCTGCAGCGCAAACTCTCTGCCAGCGTCGAAACCCTGCGCGAGATGGGCGACGTGGATTTCGGCGTCACCCCGCGCGAGGAGGTCTGGCGCGACGGCAAGGTGGTGCTGTACCGCTTCAAGGGGGAGCATGCGCCCACCGCGCGGGTGCCGATCCTGATCGCCTACGCGCTGGTCAACCGTCCGTACATGGTCGATCTGCAGGCCGACCGCTCGCTGGTCAAGGGCCTGCTGGCGCGCGGCGAGGATGTCTACATCATCGACTGGGGCTATCCGGACCGCTCCGACCGCTTCCTTGCGATGGAGGACTACATCGAGCGCTTCATCGGCGGCGCGGTGGAGTATCTGTGCGATGCCCACGGCCTGCCGTCGATCAATCTGCTGGGCATCTGCCAGGGCGGTGCGTTCTCGCTGTGCTACGCCTCGCTGCACCCGGACAAGGTCAAAAACCTGATCACGATGGTGACGCCGGTGGACTTCCACACCAGCGACAACATGCTGTCGAACTGGAACCGCGAGATCGACGTGGACCTGCTGGTGGACACGCTCGGCAACGTGCCGGCCGACATGATGAATTTCACCTACCTGATGCTGAAGCCCTGGCGGCTGTTCGCGCAGAAGTACGTGGGCATGGTCGACATCCTCGACGACAGGCAGGCGATGGAAGACTTCCTGCGCATGGAGAAGTGGATCTTCGATTCGCCCGACCAGGCCGGCGAGGCTTTCCGCGAGTTCAGCAAGCAGTTCTTCCAGGAGAACCGCTTCGTCACCGGCGGCGCGAAGGTGGGCGGGCGCGAGGTGCACCTGGGCATGCTGGAAATGCCGATCCTCAACATCTACGCCGAACAGGACCATCTGGTGCCGCCGGACGCCTCGCGCGCGCTGCGCGGGCTGTGCGGCAGCGACGACTACACCGAGCTGTCGTTCAAGGGCGGTCATATCGGCATCTATGTGTCCGGCCGCGCGCAGAAGGAAGTGCCGCAGACCATCCACGACTGGCTGGCGCAGCGGTCGCGCTGAGCATGCGCGCGCCGTCGCGCTGGCTGCTGCCCGCGGCGCAGTGCCTTGGCATCCTGTGGGCGTCGCCGGTCAGCGCGATCGGCCTGGTGGCCGGTCTCGCCGCGCTGGCGGGCGGGGCGCGGCTGCAGCTGAGCCGGCGCGACCTGGCCTGCATCTTTCACCGGGTGCCGTGGGGGCCGGGCGGCGCGCTGACGCTGGGCAACGTGATCCTCGACACCGGCGACGACCTGGGTCGTTCCTGCAATACCTATGCGCACGACGCCGGCCACCGCCACGAACCGCGCATCCTGCTGTGCGACCACGAGCGCGCGCACGTGTTGCAGTACATGGCGCTGGGCGTGCTGTTTTTGCCGCTGTACCTGCTGCACGGCGGGGTGGCGGCGCGCAATCCGTTCGAGCGCGCCGCGGACCGCTACGCGCGCACCGGCCGCGGCTGGTGGCCGTGGCAGCGGGACTGAATGCGGAACCCCGACCAACGGCTCGTCTGAATGGCCGTCGCTTAGCTTTTTCCTAACCCCACCGGCAGTAACCTCCCTGCACCGGAGAAAAACTTCGCCGCGCGCAAAGCGCTACGGAGAATCGCTCCGGACCCGACCCGGTCCCCTCCAGGCGCAATGCCCGCGAGACCGGGTTTTTTGTGCGCGCCTGCCCCGCATTCGGGGCTTTTCGCGGGGCGGCGGTCGCAGTGCCGAGTGTGGGCGGCGTCGCGAAAAAAATCCCGGCCGTGGCCGGGATTCCAGGGGCGCCCAGTGGGGGCAAGATCAGAACAGTTCGACGCTGCCGGCGTCCATCGACTGCTGCAGGACGGCCTTGTGCGGGGGGCGTTCCCATTCGCCGCGCATCTGCGCGATGCGGTTGCCGATGTTGGCCAGCGCCTTGCGCATTTCCGGGTCCTGGAAGCCGTGGCTGCCGCGCAGCAGGTCATGCAGGGTGGTGGCTTCGGTATTGATCTGCTCCAGCCGCTGCAGATGCACGGCGGCGGCGCCAAGCGCCTGGGTGGCGATGTCCTCGAACTGCAGCGAGCGCACCGCTTCCGCCACCGAAGCGTCGATTGCGCGGCCGCAGTCGGCGATGTCGCGCATGCCGTTGCCGAGGCTGCGGTGGATGCCTTCGACGCGGTCCATCATCGAGGCCGATTCGTTGCGCGCCACGCGGGCGCGATCGAGGTCGCGCGAGGCCGTCTGCGACACCGTTTCGCGGACCTTGGCGATGGATTCCTTGGCGTTGTGGGCCAGCTTGCGGATCTGTTCGTTGAACGCGGTGCTGCGCTCTGACAGGTTGCGCACTTCGTCGGCCACCACCGCGAAGCCGCGCCCGGCCTCGCCGGCCCGGGCCGCTTCGATGGCAGCGTTCAGCGCCAGCAGGTTGGTCTGGTCGGCGATCGACTTGACGTCTTCCAGCAGCGCGAAGATCCCATCGAGGTGGCCGGCCATCGCGTCGATATGGCTGACGGTGACGCCGCTCTGGCCGCTGGCTGCTTCCAGCGCTTCCACCAGCTGCTCCATCTGCTGGGTGGCCTGCTGGGCGAAGCGGGAGATGTCGATCGAGCCGCTGTCGTCGCCCGTGCGCTCGACCAGCCGCGCCACCACCGTGCTCTGTTCGCGCGATTTGCGGTTGACCGCATCGAAGCTGCCGCCGAGCTTGGCCACCGATTCACGGATCAGGGAGCGGGTGCGCTCGATTTCCGCGTGGGAACCGCTGACCTCGTTGCCGACGAAGCCGCGCAGTTCGCCCAGCAGCTTGGCGTGGTCGCGCAGCACCTGCGCCTCGGCCTTGTTGGGCAGCGAACGCCAGGCCACGACGCACCAGGCGGCAGCGGCGGTGACCACGAGGGCCATGCGAACGGCCATTGGCCAGGCGAGGGCCTCGGCGATTAACAACAGCAGCATCAGCACCATCGGTGCGGCGATGCGAAGCAGGGCACGGGGTTCCATCGTCGATCTCGTCGGGGACTCGATGGAGATAACGGCCGAGGGGGCCGTCGGCTTTAGCCGAACCGGCGGTCGCGGTCAGGTTCCGCCGACATTGGTGCTGGTCAGCAGCGCGCCGGCAATCTCGGACAGCGGCAACACCTGCTGCGCCGCGCCGAGGGTATAGGCGGCGCCGGGCATGCCCCAGACCACGCTGCTGGCTTCGTCCTGCACCATGGTGGCGGCGCCGGCCTTGCGCAGCGCCAGCAGGCCGCGCGCGCCGTCGTCTCCCATGCCGGTGAGCAGCGCGGCGCTGGCGTTGGCGCCGGCGGCCTGCGCCACCGATTCGAACAGCGCATCGACGCTGGGGCGGTGGCGGCGGACCGGATCGTCCTCGCCCAGCCGGCAGCGCCAGCGTGCGCCGCTGCGCTGCACGCGCAGGTGCAGCCCGCCGGGAGCGACGTAGGCGTGGCCGGCCAGCAGCGGCATGTCGTCTTCGGCCTGCACCACGGTCATCTTGCTGTGCCGGTCCAGGCGCTCGGCGAAGGGTTTGCTGAACGCCGCCGGGATGTGTTGGGTGATGACGGTGGCTGGCGCGTCGGCCGGCATCTGCTCGAGGAGGACGCGGATCGCCTCGGTGCCGCCGGTGGAAGCGCCGATGGCGATCAGGCGGTCGGTGGTGCGGTACTTGATCGGCGTGGCCTGCGCGGCCGCGGTGGCGCTGGCCGGCTGCAGCCTTGCAACCCGCGCGCGCGCGGCGTTGCGCACGCGTTCGCACAGTTCGCCGGCGTAGTTGTTCAGGCCGCGCTCGACGTCCAGCCTGGGCTTGGTGACGAAATCCACCGCGCCCAGCGCCAGCGCGTCCAGGGTGACCTGCGCACCGGCCTCGGTGAGCGAGGACACCATCACTACCGGCATCGGCCGCAACCGCATCAGGTTCTGCAGGAAGGTCAGCCCGTCCATGCGCGGCATTTCGACGTCGAGGGTGAGCACGTCGGGTTCGAGCTGCTTGATCTTGTCGCGCGCGATCAGCGGGTCGGAGGCGGTGCCGACGACCTCGATGCCCGGGTCCTGCGACAGGATTTCGCTCAGCACCTGGCGCACCAGCGCCGAGTCGTCGACGATCAGCACGCGCACCTTGCCCGGGCGCAGGGGTGTTTGCATGGCCATCAGAACAGCTCCACGGAACCGGCCACCGGCTTCTGCGCCAGCTGGCTGCGATAGGCGCGCTCGACCCGCGCGATCTCGCCCGCCGCCGGCAGGCGCTTGACCAGGGTGCGGCCGCTGCGCACGAAGAAACAGACCTTGCGCGGCTGCACCCCGAACAGGTCCTGGGCAATGATCGGGATGCGTTCCGCGCCGAGGTAGTTGAGCACGAAATTGCCGTTGCGGGTGCCGATCGGATCCAGGGTCATGCCCGGCAACACGTTGCCACCGCCGAACACCTTCGCCTGCAGCCGCGAACGCATGGCGCCATGCTTGAGCAGTCCGTTGATGAGCAGCTCCATCGCATGGGCGCCGTAGCGCGCGCTGGCGTCGCCGGGCGCGGCGTCGGGCAGCATGAAGTGGTTCATCCCGCCGACTTTGGCGCTGGCATCGAAGATGCAGGCGGCCACGCAGGATCCCAGCACGGTGGCCAGCGCGATCGGCTCGGAGGAGACCCGCCATTCGGCTGGCAGCAGCTTGATCACGTCGGCGTCCAGCGCCGGGTCGTAGTAGGTTCCAGGCGGCGGTGTCCGGATGGCGGCGACGCTGGCCGGCAAGCTGCTCATCGGCCGTCCCGGGCGGCGCGATAGATGGTCCGGCCGCAAGGCTGCACCACGTCCAGCGCGTGGGCGAAGCTCTCCGAATGCCCGGCATAGAAGCGCCCGCCCGGTGCGAGCAGCGGCACGATCTTGCGCAGCACCTCGTACTGGGTGGGCTTGTCGAAGTAGATCATCACGTTGCGGCAGAACACCGCCAGGAAGCGCTGCCGCAACCCGTAGTCGGGGGCCAGCAGGTTGTGCTGGCGGAATTCGACCAGCTGCCGCAGCTGCGGCTTGACCCGCACCATGCCTTCGTTGGGGCCGGTTCCGCGCAGGAAGAAGCGGCGCTTGCGCTCGGGCGAGAGCTCGGCGATGCGCTCGATGCCGTAGCTGCCGGCTGCGGCGCTGGCCAGCGCGTTGGTGTCGATGTCGGTGGCGAGGATGCGCACGGGCGGGGTGTCCGAGCCGAACGCCTCGCAGGCGGTGATCGCCAGCGACCACGGCTCTTCGCCGGTGGAGGCGGCGCAGCACCAGATGTCCGCCGGTTCGCCGCGCGGCAAGGCGCGCAGCTGGTCGCGCAGGGCATCGAAGTGGTGGGCTTCGCGGAAGAACGAGGTGAGGTTGGTGGTCAGCGCGTTGATGAACGCCTGTTCCTCGCTGTCCGGGTCGGCCTCCACCAGGTCCAGGTAGTCGGCGCAGCTGGACAGCCCGCGCGCGCGGATGCGCCGCGACAGCCGGCTGTAGACCATGTCGCGCTTGTGTTCGGCCAGGTGGATGCCGGCGCGCGTGTAGATCATCCGGCAGGCGCGGCGGAAGTCGCGGTCGTTGAATTCGAAGCCGGCGCCGGTGTTGTCGCGGTCAGCGGAACCCTCAGCCATGCGCCATCTCCACCTGCTGCGCCTGCAGCCGCACCTGCAGGGCGTCGGCGTCCAGCGCCGGGGCATACAGGTAGCCCTGCGCCTCTTCGCAGCCGTGGTCGTGCAGCCAGTCCGCCTGCGGCATGGCTTCCACGCCCTCCGCCACCACCCGCAGCCCGAGCGCGCGCGCCAGCATCAGGATCCAGCGCACGATCGCGGCGTCCTCGCCGTTTTCCAGCATGCCGCTGACGAAGCTGCGGTCGATCTTGACCCGGTCGATGCGGAAGCGGCGCAGCATCGACAGCGAGGCATAGCCGGTGCCGAAGTCGTCGAAGGCCAGGTTCACCCCGCGCGAGCGCAGCACCGCCAGCGCCTCGGCGCCGGCGCTGTCCTGGGTCAGGGCGATGGTTTCGGTGATCTCCAGCTCCAGCCGCTCGGCCGGCAGTGCGGCGGCGGCCAGTGCCAGCTGCACCTCGGCCACCAGCGATTCGACCAGCTGGGCGGGGAACAGGTTGATGCTGACCGAGGTGTCCGGGTCGGGCCACTGGGCGGCGTCCAGGCAGGCCCGGCGCAGCACCCAAGCGCCCACTTCCGCACCCAGCGGGCTGCGCGCCAGCAGGTCGATGAATTCGCTGGCCGGGACCATGCCGCGCTGCGGATGCCGCCAGCGCAGCAGCGCTTCGGCGCCACAGATGCGGCCGGTGCCCAGCTCGACTTGCGGCTGGTAGTGGAGTTCGAATTCGCCGTTGGCGAACGCACGCCGCAGGTCGCGGTCGAGGTCGCGGCGCGCCAGCGCATCGGTGCGCATGGCCTCCTGGTAGCGGCAGACCTGGTGGCCGCCCGCGGACTTGGCGCGGTTGAGCGCCAGGTCGGCGCTGGCCAGCAGGTCGCCCTGTCCGCGAACGTCACCGCGCAGGGCGATGCCGACGCTGACGTCGATGTTGATCTCGTGCCCGCGCACGCGCAGGGTCTGCTCCAGATGCTCGACCAGCGCCGGCACCACCGCCTCGTCGTCCGTGGCGTCGGCATCGGCATCGGCAGCCAGGCGCTCGTCGCTGCAGGCCACCGCGAACACGTCGCCGCCCACCCGTGCCAGGCAAACCTGGGCATCGGCCTTCGTCTGCAGGCGGTCGGCCACGGCCTGCAGCACGCGGTCGCCGACCACGTGGCCAAGCCCGTCGTTGATCCATTTGAAGCGGTCGATGGCGAACAGCGCCACGCCCCAGTCCGGGTGCGCGGCCAGGGCGTCCAGCAGGGCATTGCGGTTGGGCAGCCCGGTGAGCGGGTCGAAGTGCGCCAGCCGGTCGAGCTGTGCGCGCTGGTGGGCCGCCTCGGTGACGTCATGCAGGATCAGGGTGACGCCGCGGTCGGATCCGTAGCGCCAGATGGAGCGGGTGGCGTCGAGCAGGCGCAGGCTGCCGTCCGGCGCCACCATGCGCAGCAGCTGGCTGCCTTCGATGCGGCCGGCCAGCCACGCCTGGGCGATGTCCTGGTCGGATTGCAGGCGCAGCGGAAACAGCGAGAACACCGGCTGGCCAGCCAGCTGGTTGCCGAACAGCTGTTCGGCGGCACGGTTCTGCCAGCGCACCCGGCCGTGGCGGTCGCCCACCAGCACCGCTTCGCGCGCCTGCTCGCCGGCTTGGGAAACGATCAACGCGCGGCGCTCCAGATGCCGCTGTTCCAGCAGGGTGGCGGTGATCCGCGCCAGCCGCGTCAGCGCGTCCAGCTGCGCCTGCGTCGGCGGATCGCGCGGCTCGTGGTCGAACACCGCCAGGGTGCCGAGGCGCTGGCCCGCGCGCCCGCGCAGGGCGATGCCGGCATAGAAGCGGGCGCCGCAACGCGGGTCGGCCGGCATGTCGGGCAGCACCAGTAGCGGGGCGTGCTGCTCCCAGGTGCGCACGATCAGGTGGTCGCGCGACAACTGGCCGTGGCCGTGGTCGCCGCCGTGGCTCGCCAGCATCAGCACGCGTTCGTCCTCGCTGGTGGCGACCACCGCGACCCGCGCCTGCAGCGTTGTCGCGGCCAGCGTGGCGAGGTCCGCCAGCCGCGCCGAGGCTTCGCCGGACGGCACGGCCGTGGTGGCGGAAGCAGCGTCGTGCAGATCGCGGGCGGGGGGCAGCTCGAATGTCATCTGCGCGAGGCGAGGCCGGGAAAGAAAGGGACAGCAAAAACGAAAGCAGGGCGGGGGAATACCCCGCCCGCGGATGGCATCAGAACTCCTGCCAGTGCTGATCGCCGCCGCTGCCCGCGGTCGCCGGGGCGCGCGAGCGCAACGGCGTGGGCGTGGGCGCGGGCGCTGCAGCGGCGCCGGTCTTGCGCGCCGTCGTGGACTGGCGACGCACTGGCGCTGCGGCCGGTGGCGCCGCCGCGGCGCGCGGCGCTGCGGGCGTGGCGCTGCGGGCCGGCGCTGCGGCAACCGCGGCGGTGCGGAACGCGGACACCGCCTCGACCAGCTGCCCGGCCTGCTGGCGCATGCTCTCCGCGGAGGCGGAAGCCTGCTCTACCAGCGCCGCATTCTGCTGGGTGCCTTCGTCCATTTGGGTGATGGCCTGGTTGACCTGCTCGATGCCGCTGCTCTGCTCCTGCGAGGCGGCGGAGATGTCGGCGATGATGTCGGTCACGCGCTGCACCGACGAGACGATCTCGCCCATGGTGTTGCCGGCCTGGCGCACCAGCGCCGAACCGTCGGTCACCTTGCCCACCGACTCCTCGATCAGCTGCTTGATCTCCTTGGCGGCGCCGGCGCTGCGCTGCGCTAGCGCGCGCACTTCGCCCGCCACCACCGCGAAACCGCGGCCCTGTTCGCCGGCGCGCGCCGCTTCCACCGCCGCGTTCAGCGCCAGGATGTTGGTCTGGAAGGCGATGCCGTCGATCACGCTGATGATGTCGGCGATCTTCTTCGACGAAGCCTCGATGGCGCTCATCGTGGCGACCACCTGCTGCACCACCTCGCCGCCCTGCGCCGCCACGCCGGCCGCGCCCTGCGCCAGCTGGTTGGCCTGGCGGGCGTTGTCGGCGTTCTGCTTGACGGTGGAGGTCAGTTCTTCCATCGAGGAGGCGGTTTCCTCCAGCGAGGCCGCCTGCTGCTCGGTGCGCATCGACAGGTCGCTGTTGCCGGCGGCGATCTCGCCAGCGGCGGCATTGATGCCGTCCGAGGTCTGGCGGATGTTGCCGACGATCTGCGCCAGCCCATCCACGGTGCGGTTGGCGTCGGCGGCAAGCTGGCCGAACTGGCCGGGCAGCTGGGCCTCGATGCGCCGGCTGAGGTCGCCGTCGGCCACCGCGGACAGCAGCGTGCCGACTTCGTTCAGGCCGTTCTGCGAGGTGGCCATCAGCTGGTCCAGGCGCTCCACCAGCTCGCGATAGACGAATTCGAAGCGGCTGGCGTCGCCACGCTTGCTGAAGTCGCCGGCCACGGCGGCATCCACCAGCGTCTGGATCTCGCCGTTGACCGCCAGCAGGCTGGCCTTGACCGCGTCCACCGCCTTGGTGGACTGGGCCTTCTTGCCGGGCAGGCGGTCGACGTCACGGGACAGATCGCCACGCC
This sequence comes from Thermomonas fusca DSM 15424, assembly GCF_000423885.1. Lineage (GTDB taxonomy): Bacteria > Pseudomonadota > Gammaproteobacteria > Xanthomonadales > Xanthomonadaceae > Thermomonas > Thermomonas fusca. Next base: position 21,088 of record NZ_AUIV01000032.1, read on the forward strand.
CGTAGTCGCCGATCACCTCGACGATATGGTGGGTTTCGCTGATGAAGGACGCCACCAGGGTATTGACCTGCTCGGCGATCACGCCGAACGCGCCGGGGAAGTTCTCGGCATCGATGCGGCTGTCCAGTTCGCCGGCCTGCTGTTCTTCGAACAGGGTCTGCAGGGCCTGCGCGAACTTGCGCAGGGTGGCGGCGGCTTCCTCCATGCCGCGGCCGATGTCGTTCAGCTCGTCGCGGGTGTCGACGTGGATGCGGTCGGAGAACTGGCCGGAGGCCAGTGCGCGTGCGCCGGCGCCGATGCTCTGCAGCGCCTTGCGGGTGCCGCGGGTGAAGCCCATGAACAGATAGGCGGCGGCCAGCAGCGACAGCGCCACGAAGCCGAGAGTGGCGAAAGCCTTCATCTGCAGGCTGGCGATGGCGCGGTCGCCGGCGGCATTGATGGCGGCATTGGTCGCTCTCATCGCCTTGTTCATGGCCAGGCGGGTGGCCTGGTCCTGCCTGGCCAGGCCCGCCACCGGCGATTCCGGGGTTTCGGCATCCAGGATCTGCTCCTGGATCATCTTGTTCTGCGCTTCCATCGCCTGCAGCGCAGCGCTCATCGGCTTGCCGAACAGCACCGCGCCCTCGGGCAGTTCCTTCTCGATGTACTTGCGGCCGTCGCTGATCTGGTTGGTCAGGTAGCCCTGCATGTTCTTGCGCACCGCCAGTTCAGTGCGGTCGCTCACCCAGATCGCGCCTTCGCCCAGCACACGGATGCCCACGATGGCCTGCTTGGCGCTGGCGGCCGAGAGTTCCGGCAGCAGGATGCCGCCGATTTCGCCGCCCCGCAGCATGACGGTGTCGGAGGCAATGGCGGTGATCCCCTCGAACGCGATGGCGTTGATTTGGGCCCGCAGGGCGTCCAGCGCCAGCGAATCCGCGTCCGGTCCACCTTCGCCTTCGGTGCTCATCGCCTTCTTCCAGGCGGCGGCGGTGGCTTTCACGCCTTCCACCACTTCCTGATTGTCATAGCCTTCGCGGACGCGCCAACTGTCGAAGGCGGCCAGCGCCTTGTCCGCGCGGGCAGCAGCCTCGGCGATGCCTTGGTCGGTGGCGGTCGTATCGTTGGCCAGCTTGCGGGCGCGGAGCTGGCGGTGGTCCTGCATGGCCAGCTGGGCGTCGTGGAGGATGTCCAAGCCAACGGTGGCGGAGCGAGCGGTACGCGCATCGGAGATTTCGCCCAGCGAGCGGGTGACCACCAGGCCTGCCAACACGCCGCAGGTCAGGGTGAACGCCGCGCCGATCAGGATCGCCTTCTGGCTGAAGCGCAATCGCCCCATCAGGTTCGTGGCGGGCGCGAGCAGGCGATCGGCGAGAGAAAGGCTTTGCGGCATTGTGGGACCCCTGTGAACGCAATCGAATGGTTTGGTCAAAGCCGGCATCGGCCCGCACCGTGGAATCTTTAACGGTTGCCTGTCGGCGGCGATGCCGATGACTTGCAACCGTGACCGGCATCGCAGTCCGGGGAATCGCGCCGGGCGTCGCGCTCAAGTCCCGCCGGTGGCAGCCGATGTGGATGTCGAGCGCATACGCGCCTGCATACCCCTACGGAGTTCCTGCCATGTCCCGACCCTTCCATCGGATCCTGAAAGCGGCGATGTTCGCCGGCGCGATGGCTCTGTCCCTGCCGGTGCTGGCGGGCAACCCGACCAAGCGCGTCGACCCCGTGTACCCCGCCGACGCCGCCCGCTCTGGCACCACCGGCTACGTCGAAGTGGAGTACAGCATCGGTCCGGACGGCAAGGTCACCGAGGTGTCGGTGGTCGACGCCAAGCCGGGCCGCGTGTTCGTGGCCGCTGCAGTGAAGGCGGTCAAGCAGTGGGAGTTCGCCCCCGGCGAAAGCCGCGGCAAGGTGAAGCTGGAGTTCAAGCTCTGATCCACCAAGCCGTCGGCTGAGGCCGGCGGCAAAACGCGGAAAAAAGAAGAGAACGCGCTGGTTGCCCGCGCGTTCTTTTTTCGTGTCTGCAAGGCGGTGCGCGCGTCTGCGGTCCGGCGGCCCGGGAAACGGACGGCTGTGCCGACCGTTTCCCGATGCGCTCAGCGGCGTGTGTTGAACGCGGCGACCAGCCCCACCAGTTCGTTGGCCTGGTGCTCCATGCTCTGCGCTGCGGCAAATGCCTCTTCGACCAGCGCGGCGTTCTGCTGGGTGCCTTCGTCCATCTGGGTGATGGCCTGGTTGACCTGCTCGATGCCGGCGCTCTGTTCCTGCGAGGCGGCGGAGATGTCGGCCATGATGTCGGTGACGCGCTTCACGCTGTCGACGATCTCGCCCATGGTGCGGCCGGCCTGGTCGACCAGGGCGCTGCCGGTTTCCACCTGCGACACCGAGTCGGTGATCAGCTGCTTGATTTCCTTGGCCGCGCCGGCGCTGCGCTGGGCCAGCGTGCGCACTTCGGCAGCCACCACCGCGAAGCCGCGGCCCTGCTCACCGGCACGCGCGGCTTCCACCGCAGCGTTCAGGGCCAGGATATTGGTTTGGAAGGCGATGCCGTCGATCACCCCGATGATGTCGGCGATCCGGTGCGAGGACGCGGTGATGCCGCTCATGGTTTCGACCACCTGGCCGACTACCTCGCCGCCGCGCACCGCCACCCCGGCGGCACCGTGGGCCAGCTGGCTGGCCTGGCGGGCGTTGTCGGCGTTCTGCTTGACGGTGGAGGTGAGCTCTTCCATCGACGAGGCGGTTTCTTCCAGCGCCGCCGCCTGCTGCTCGGTCCGGCGCGACAGGTCTTCGTTGCCGCGGGCGATTTCCGAGGCTGAGGCGTTGATCGATTCGCTGCCGGTGCGGATCTGGCCGACGATGCCGGTGAGATGTTCGACCGTGCGGTTGGTGTCGTTGGCCAGCTCGCCGAAGCGGCCGGGCAGGTGGGTGTCGATGCGCCGGGTGAGGTCGCCATCGGCCACCGAGGAGAGCACTTCGCCCACTTCCGACAGGCCGTGGTCGGCGGTGGCCATGAGGTTGTTCAGGGCCTCGACCAGCTCGGCATAGACGAACTCGAAGCGGCGGGCGTTGCCCCGCTTGCCGAAATCGCCGGTCACCGCGGCTTCCACCAGCGTCTTGATCTCGGCGTTGATCGCCAGCATGCCGGCCTTCACCGCGTCCACGGCTTCGGTCACGCGCGCCTTCTGGCCGGGGTAGCGTTCGATGTCCTCGGCCAGATCGCCGCGGGCGTACTGCGCCACGATCCGGATCGCGTTCATCTTGACCTGGATGTGCGCCGCCACCACCGAGTTGATTCCTTCCGCCATCCGCCCATAGGCGCCGCGGAAGCGCGACGGGTCGATGCGGAAATCGATGTTGCCGGCGTCGTGCTCGTGTTCCAGCTGGGTCTGGGCGGTGGCGAACTCGCCCAGCGTGGCCACCATGCCGCGCATGGCGCGGGCCAGGTCGCCGATTTCGCTGCCGTCGTTGCAGGCGATGCGGCTGTCGAGGTTGCCCTGCGATACCGCGTTGGCCACGCCTACCACCTCGCGCAGCGGCCGTACGATGGAGCGGCTGATGCCGATCGCCGCAGCGATCGCCAACGCCAGCGCCACTGCCAGCAGCACCGCGATGGCCAGCAGGCTGAGCCGGTAGCTGCGCTGCTGCGCATCCACCGCTTGGTCCAGCCGCTGCATGTTGTAGTCCAGCAGGCTGCCCAGCTGGTCGGCGGTGGCCTGGCGCAGGTCCGCGGCCCCCTTGGCCGGAGTCATGTCGCCGACCTTCAATGCCTCAACCAGCTTGCGGCTGTTGTCGAAGTAGCGGTTGGCGCGCGCCATGGTTTCCTTGTACAGGGTGCGGTCGCGGGCGTCGCTGATCTTGGATTCGTAGGTCTTGGCCAGAGCGAAGAAGGCCTTGCTGCCTTCCGCCAGCTCGCCGGCGTATTCCTGGCGCTTGGCCGCGTCGTCGGCACTGGCCACCAGACCGCGTTCGCTGACCCGGTATTCGGCCAACATCGTCGCCAGCCGGCCCAGGTCGCGGATCGCCGGCACCGACTCGTCGGTGACCTTCTGCACCATGCGCTGGGTGTTGCCCATGCGCAGCGCCGAGAACGCGCCGGTGGCGAAGATCAGGATCGCCAGTGCGGAAAATCCGATGGCAAGGCGTTTGCCGATAGTGAGGTTCTGGAGCATGGGCGATCCCCGGTCAGTAGGTGAACTGCAGGCGCAGGCCGGCGGTCAGCGGATCGTTGGCGACCCCGCGGCGGTTGCTGTCGTATTGCAGGAGGTTGGCGATCACCCGCACGTTCGGGTGCGGATAGCAGGTGGCGGCCAGGCCCCAGACTTCGGCGCGGCCGCCGCGCATCGCCGGGCCGTCGTTGAGATCCATCACGCCGTAGCGCAGGGCCAGCTCCCAGCCCACGTGGCCCTTCGGCGAAGCGGCGGTGGCCACGCCGCGTTTGTAGCTGCGGCCATCGCCGGTGGGCGACCAGGTCACCTGCACGCTGCTGGCGTCGCCGGCCAAGTCTCCGGCGTCGCGGCGCAGGAACACCCGCGCGGTTTCGGCCTGCAAGGACCAGGCGCCACGCACCCACAGGCCTTCCACCGCAGCGCGGTCGATCCGCTCCACCCCGGAGATACCGCCGGTGGACGCCACCCTCAGGTCGCTGAGTACGCTGCCGGCATTGAGGCTGTAGCTGGCGCTGTGGCTGCGCGGCGATTCGCTGGCCAGGCTCAGGCCGACATGCAGGTTTTCTTGCTTGCCCGAGCGCAGCAGCCAAGTGCCGCGCATGCTGGCGCCCGGCGAATCGCTGGTGCCGTCGAGGCGATGGCCGAACAGCGCGGCGTTGAAGGTGCCGCGCTTGCCCCAGCGCGCGTATTCCGCGCCGATCCGGCGGCTGATGACGAAGGCGCCGACCGGCGACGCTTCGAGGAAGGCGGTCTGCTTGTCGGCAATCGCGTCCTCCAGCGCAAACGGCTGCTTGAACTGGCCAAGCCGGAACGACTGGCCCTCGCCCGGGGTCAATTCAAGATAAGCGTCCGGCGGGGTGCGGTCGGCGAAGTCGTGATCCACCACCAGCTGCCAGCGCTTGTTGTCGCCCTTGAGCCGGAAGCCCAGCCGCGCGCGGCGGAAGCCGTCCTCGGTCTGCAGCGGGCCAAGGTTGGAGTCCACCCGCGCCCACTCGTACTGCACGTTGGCGATCGGGGCGATCTCGAACGGCAGGTCGGCCGCGGCGGCAGGTGCGGCGCAGGCGGCCGCCACGAGGGCGATGAGGGGAACGGGCGGCAGCGGACGGCGCATTGGAACTCCGGGCGAAATTGCAGGGACAACTGATCGCCCGTCGGTGCGAAACGGCAGGGCGCTTTTCCTGCTACGGCTGGGGCAGGCGATTCTTGAGTGCGCAGGGAGCGGCCGTCGTGCCGCGTGCAGCGGCATGCGACGCGCCGCACGCATCGCGCTACGCGGATGCCGCTGCCGAAATCGGCGTCAGCCGGGGAGAGGCGCGGCCGGGCGCTGCCCGTGGGGTCGTGCAGGGATCACGCCGCGTTGAATGCACCCAACACAGCGTCGTAGTCCAGTTCGGCCGCCCCGGCACGGACGTGGCTGCGCGTGGCGCCCTGCTCCAGCCGGAACACCGCCACCGCGGCGCTGAGCTGGCGCGCCTGTTCTTCCATCGAGCGGGCGGCCGCGGTGGCTTCTTCCACCAGCGCCGCGTTCTGCTGGGTGGTCTCGTCCATCTGGGTCACCGTGCGGTTGACCTGCTCGATGCCCGTACTCTGCTCCTGCGAGGCGGCGGAGATGTCGGCCATGATGTCGGTGACGCGCTGCACCGAGGTCACCAGTTCGTGCATGGTGCTGCCGGCTTGGCGCACCAGCACCGAACCGTCGGTCACCTTGCCCACCGATTCCTCGATCAGCTGCTTGATCTCCTTCGCAGCACCCGCCGAGCGCTGCGCAAGCGCGCGCACTTCACCGGCCACCACCGCGAAGCCGCGGCCCTGTTCGCCGGCGCGGGCGGCTTCCACCGCCGCGTTCAGCGCCAGGATATTGGTCTGGAAGGCGATGCCGTCGATCACGCTGATGATGTCGGAGATCTTCTTCGACGAGGCCTCGATCGCGCCCATCGTGGTCACCACCTGCTCGACCACCTGGCCGCCCTGCGCAGCCACGCCGGCCGCGCCCTGCGCCAGCTGGTTGGCCTGGCGGGCGTTGTCGGCGTTCTGCTTGACAGTGGAGGTGAGCTCTTCCATCGAGGCGGCGGTTTCCTCCAGCGAGGCCGCCTGCTGCTCGGTGCGGCGCGACAGATCCTCGTTGCCGGCGGCAATCTCGCTGGCGGCTGCGTTGATGTTGCCGGCGGCCTGCTGGATGCCGGAGACGATTCCGGTGAGCTGGGCCACGGTGGCGTTGGCATCGTCGCGCATGCGCGCGAACACGCCCTGGAAATCGCCATCCATGCGCGCGGTGAGGTCGCCACGCGCGATGGCCTGCAGCAGGCCGGAGATCTCGCCGAGGTTGTCGTCGGTGGTCTCCATCAGCCGGTTGAGGCTGAGCATGATCTCGCGGAAGTCGTACTGGTAGCTGCCGGCATCGCCGCGCTGGCTGAAATCGCCTTGGGCGGCGGCATCGCTCAACTGGCGGATGCCCTGGCTGATCGCGCCGAGATTGCGCTTGATGGCAGCCATCGTCTCGGTGATCTCGGCCTTTTCGCCAGGCAGCTGCGGCATGTCCTGGCTGAGGTCGCCGATGGCATAGCGCTGGGCCAGGCTGATGACCTGCATCTTCACGCCGATATGGTCGCCGACCAGCTGGTTGGTGCCCGCCACCATGGCGCCGTAGTCGCCCGGGAAGGAGGCCGCATCCATCCGGTAGCTGATCTCGCCCGCCTCGTGCCGGCTGGCCATCTCGTGCTGCGCGGCAAGCACCGCCTGGATGCGGTCCTGCATACCGCGCATGCTGCCCAGCAGCTGCCCGCATTCGTCACGCGAAGTCTGCACGATCGCGTTGTCCAGCTTGCCGTGGGCGATCGCGTCCGCGACAGACGTAGCCTTGCGCAGCGGAACGACGATGCGCTGGCCGATCAGCCAGCCAAGCGCGAACACCAGCACCACCAGGATGCCGCCAGCCACTGTCATCACGCCGGTGAAGCGCCAGGCCTGCGCCTGCACGTCGTCCATGTACACGCCGGTGGCTACCACCCAGTTCCACGGCTGGAACAGCCGGGCGTAGGCCATCTTCAGTACCGGCTCGTCACCGTGGCCGGGCTTGGCCCAGTGGTAGGTGGTGAAGCCGTCGCCGTTGCGGACCGATGCCAGCTGGTCGTAGAACAGGCGGTCGCCGTGGTCGGTCCGGTAGTCCTTAAGGTCCTGTCCGATCAGGTCCTTGCGCAGCGGGTGCATCAGCATCCGGTTGCCGGTGTCGAGGACGTAGAAGTAGTTGTCGTTGTCGTCCGTGTGCATCGTGGCCAGTGCGGCCAACGCCTGCTGCTGCGCATCCTTCAGCGGAAGCTGGCCGCTCTCGGCCAGCTGCTGGTAATGGGTCAGCACGCTGCTGGCCAGCTGCACGCGGATGTCCAACGCGATCTTGCGGGTGTTGTTGACGTCCAGGTACTGGAAACGCGCCGCGGTCACCGCGACGGCGATCACCCCGATCGCGCTGATCAGCGTGAGCAGGATCAGCTTGCGCTGGACCGAGAGGTTGGCGAGCTTGTTCGAGAGCGAAGCAATGAGGCTCATGCGATGTCCAGGGCGGGTGGAGTGCGTCGGGCAGGCCCGGCGACGCGTGTTCAGGCGGCCTGTGCGGCGGCGCTGTCGACCACCAGCCCCATCTCCGTGCTGGTCATCAGGCCCTCGATGTCGAGCAGGATCAGCATGCGTTCGTCCAGCGCACCGATCCCGGTGAGGAAGCGGCGGTCAATGCCAGTCCCGACCTCGGGCATCGCGCGGATCTGCTCGGCAGTCAGCTGCACCACGTCGGACACGCTGTCCACCACCATGCCCACCACGCGGTCGGCCACGTTGAGGACGATCATCACGGTCAGTGCGTCGACCTTGGCTTCGAGGCGGAACTTCACCCGCATGTCGATCACCGGCACGATGGTGCCGCGCAGGTTGATCACGCCCTTGATGTAGTCCGGCGCATCCGGCAGGCGGGTGACCGCGTCGTAACCGCGGATCTCCTGCACCTTCAGGATGTCCACCCCGTATTCCTCCTGACCCAGGGTAAAGGTGAGGAATTCGCCGGCGGTGGCGGCCTTGGCGGCGGTGCTGGTGGCGGATTGCGGTGCGGCGGGGCTAGTCATGGAATATCCGGGTCATGGTCTTGGCAGTCATGTCATCGGCCGGCCGCGGCGATTCTTGAATCATCCCGGCAACCGTGGAACTCTTGATTGCGGTCAAGGGGCCCGCGCCGGTGCGGGCCTAGGCTCAGGCTGGCCGCGGGGTGGCACATCCGGCGGCGTCTACAGGGGAAGCACTTGGGCAGCAGACCGGCATTCACACGCGGTATCCGCAGGCGCTTTCCCGCGCAGGCCCTGCTATTGCCTAGGAACACGGTCGTCGGCGCGGTGCGGGCCGCATGAACCTCGACTTCGTCCAGAGCCGCTGGGCCATGCGTGGCTACCGGCTGTATTCGCGCCTGGCCAGCCTGCTGATGGTCGTCGTGGGCCTGGGCAGCAGCGTGGAATGGGCGTTGCGCACCAACCTGGTGCCCGATCTGGGCGGCCGCGACATCCGCCTGACCGCTGCGTTCTGCGTGCTGCTGTCGGGGCTGGCGCTGGCGGCCATGGCAACCGACCGCCGCTGGGTCCGGCGCCTCGCCAGCCTGCTGTGCGTGCTCATGATCGGGCTGGCGGCCAACTCGCTGCTGGAATACGGCAGCAGCGGCTACCGCGGCATCGCTGCGTGGCTCGACGGCGCCTTTGGCGAAGGCCTGCGGCCGCCAACGCGGATGGCGGAACTGGCGGCCTGCGGCTTCCTGTTGTTGGGCGGGCAGGGGCTGCTGATCCTGAATGGTCGCGCGCTGGTGCTGCGTGAGCTGTTCGGACTGGGCGTGCTGGCGATCGCGATGGCCAGCCTGGCCTCGTTCGCCTTCGTGCTGGCGCAGCAGGGCGAAAGCCTGCTGGAGCGCTTGCCGATTCTCACCGGCGTGCTGATGCTGGTTGGCACGCTGGGGTGGATGTCGTCGGTGCCAACCACCGGGCTGACCCGGGTCAGCACCGCCGCCACGCTGGGTGGCGTGCTGGCCCGCAGCCTGCTGCTGCCTGCGCTGCTGCTGCCGCTGGTCTACACCTTTGCGTTCAAGTTGCTGGAGACGCGCCTGGGCGTGCCGCAGATGGTCGCGTCCACCCTCGGCGCGGTCTTCACGGGTGGCTCGCTGGCCTGGATGATCTGGCTGGTGGCGTCATTGCTGGATCGCAGCGAACGCCTGCGGGAAGCGTCGCTGCGGCTGCGCGCCGCCGCCGACACCGACGCCCTGACGGGGCTGGGAAATCGCCGCAAGCTGGATGACGTGCTGGCGGGCTTGCTGCACGCGGATCGCCGGCAGCGGGTGCCGTTCTCGCTGCTGATGCTGGACCTGGATCACTTCAAGCCCTACAACGATGCCTTCGGCCATCAGGCCGGGGACGATGCCCTGCGCGAGATCGGCCGGCTGCTGCGGGCCACGCTGCGCCCGGAAGACGCGGCCTTCCGCTATGGCGGCGAGGAATTCGTGCTGGTGATCCACGGCATCCACCTGCACCAGCTGCCGGCGATTGCCGAGCGCGTGCTGCACGCCGTCCGCGCCAACGACTGGCCGCTGCGGCCGCTCACCACCAGCATCGGTGGCGCCGAGGCCTGCGATGCCGATGTGTCGGCAGAGTCCCTGTTGCAGCGGGCCGATGCCGCGCTGTACCGGGCCAAGCACAACGGGCGCGACCGCTTCGAGAGGACCGGCTGCGCGGAATGCCTGGCCGGCGCCAGCGGGCTGGAATCGATGCAGGCGCGCAGCTGGGAACAGCCGCCGCCCGGATGCCGCGCGGCCAGCCAGGCTTGACCTGCGCCGACGCCGGTTGCCGGCGCAGGCGGGCGTGCCTCAGTGGTTGCCGGCGAACAGCTCGCGGCCGATCAGCATGCGGCGGATTTCGTTGGTGCCGGCGCCGATCGCGTACAGCTTGGCGTCGCGCAGCAGGCGGCCCGTCGCGAACTCATTGATGTAGCCGTTGCCGCCCAGCGACTGGATGGCTTCCAGCGCCACCTGCACCGCCGCTTCGGAGGCGTGCAACAGGCAGGAGGCGGCGTCGATGCGGCTCTTGTGGCCGGCGTCGTAGTCGCGCGCCACTTGGTAGGCAAAGGCGCGGCTGGACTGCAGCGACGTGTACATGTCGGCGATCTTGGCCTGCATCAGCTCGAAGGTGCCGATGGCCTGGCCGAACTGGCGGCGCTCGCGCACGTAGGGCAGGGCGATGTCCAGCGCCGCCTGCATCAACCCGATGGGGCCGCCAGACAGGACGAGGCGCTCGGTGTTCAGGCCGCTCATCAGCACCTTGACGCCGTTGTTGAGCTCCCCCAGCACGTTCTCGGCCGGGATCTCGCAGTTCTCGAACACCAGCTCGCAGGTGTTGCTGCCGCGCATGCCCAGCTTGTCCAGCTTCTGCGCGGTGGAGAAACCCTTCATGCCCTTCTCGACGATGAAGGCGGTCATGCATTTGCTGCCCAGCTCGCGGCTGGCGGTGCGCATGTAGACGATCAGCACGTCGGCCTCGGGGCCGTTGGTGATCCACATCTTGTTGCCGTTGGCGATCCAGGTGTCGCCCTTCAGTTCGGCGCGGCAGGCCATCGAGCCCACCACGTCGGACCCGGCGCCGGGCTCGCTCATCGCCAGCGCGCCCTTGAACTCGCCGCTGCACAGCTTGGGCAGGTATTTAGCCCGCTGGGCTGCGTTGCCGTTGGCGTACAGGTTGTTGACGCACAGGTTGGAATGCGCGCCGTACGACAGGCCGATGGCACCGGAGGCGCGACTGATCTCCTCCATCGCCACCAGGTGGGCCAGGTAGCCCAGCCCGCTACCGCCGTATTCGCCGGGAATGGTCATGCCCAGTAGGCCCATTTCGCCCAGCATCGGCCACAGCTCCTGCGGGAACCAGTTGTCCTCGTCCGCCTTGGCCGCGCGCGACGCGATCTCGGTTTCGGCAAAACGGCGGACCGCCTCGCGCAGGGCATCGATGTCTTCGCCAAGGGGGAAGGGGCGCATGGGATTCCTCGAAAGAGTCGGAAGCCCGCTGGCGGCGGGCCGGATGTGGCAATTGTAATCGGCCCGCAACACGGACCTGGTGCTGCAACAAAAACGCCCGGCAAGCCGGGCGTTTTTTTGGTTCATCTCCCAACTCCGGGGAAGGCGGCCCGGATCTTGAGGAAGAAGTAGTCGTCATCGCGGTAGCCGTAAGCGATGCGCTTGATGACCTTGATGCGGTTGTTGATGCCTTCGACGAGGCCGGTGTGCATCGGCCAGCGGACTCGGCTGAGGATGCCGCGCCAGTAGGGGCGCAGGCATTTGGCGAAGTGCATCAATGCCGGGATGCCGCTTTCCCGGGCGTGGCGCAGCCATTGCGTCCAGGCGCGCCTCCAGGCCCAGGCGGTGGGTGCCGACCAGAGTGCCTTGAGTTGTTCCTTCATCACGTAGACCGCCAG
>NZ_AUIV01000033.1 GCF_000423885.1 Thermomonas fusca DSM 15424
GCCACGTCGGTCCTGATGGTGACCAGGTCGCGGTTCAGGGGCAGCCTCTCAAGCGCCGCGCGCAGGTTGTCGCCGACCTTGCCCTTGATCGCGGCGGCGTTGGCGATCACCCCGTCCAGGCTGCCGTATTCGGCCAGCCATTTGGCGGCGGTCTTCGGCCCGCATTTCTCCACGCCGGGCACGTTGTCGATGGCATCGCCCATCAGCGCCAGCAGGTCGACGATCTGGTCGGCGCGCACGCCGAACTTGTCGATCACCGCCGCATCCGAATCCATGCGGCTGCCGCTCATGGTGTTGACCAGCGCCACCGCCCCCACGCCGACTGCCGGCTGCCGCACCAGCTGGGCGAAATCCTTGTCGCCGGTGGAAATGGTCACCTCCAGGCCCTGCGCCGCGGCCTGCAGCGCAAGCGTGCCGATCACGTCGTCGGCCTCCACGCCCGGCTCGCGCAGGATCGGGATGCCGAGCGCCGCCACGATCTCCATCATCGGCTCGATCTGCGCGCGCAGCTCGTCCGGCATCGGCGGGCGGTTGGCCTTGTAGTCGGGATACATCTCGTCGCGGAAGGTCTTGCCGGGCGCATCGACCACGAAGGCGATGTGCTCCGGCTTCTCCTTCAGGTGGCCGCGCAGCATGTTGACCACGCCGAACAGCGCGCCGGTCGGTTCACCGGCCGCATTGGTCAGCGGCGGCAGCGCGTGGAAGGCGCGGTAGAGGTAGGAGGAACCGTCGATCAGCACAAGCTTCGTCATCGGGCGATTCTAATGCCCGGATCCCGCGAAGGCAGGAATGACCGACGCACGGCACAATGCCCTGCCCCGCCCGGAACGCCCGCATGCTGCGCTGGTTCGAATCCCGCCTCGACCCCTTCCCCGACGCACCGCCGACGCAGCCTCCGGCAAGCCTGTACGCGTTCTGCCGGCACTACACCCGCGGCGCCGAGCGCTGGCTGCTGCTGATGGCCGCCACTACCGCCGCCATCGCGCTGGCGGAAGTGGCGCTGTACGCCTACGTCGGCGCGCTGGTGGACCGGATGAACGCGCTGGGCGTAACCGGCTTCCTCGCCGTGGAAGGCCCGCGGCTGGCGTGGATGGCGCTGCTGGTCGTCGTCGTCCTGCCGCTGCTGACGTGGCTGAACTCGGCGGTGCAGCACCAGACCCTGCTCGGCAACTTCCCGATGCGGATCCGCTGGAACGTGCACCGCTACCTGCTGCGGCAGTCGATGGGTTATTTCCAGGACGAATTCGCCGGCCGCATCGCCACCAAGCTGATGCAGACCTCGCTGGCGGTGCGCGAAACCGTGGTCAAGCTGTTCGACATCGGCAACTACGTGCTGGTGTATTTCGGCGGCACCCTGCTGGTGGCGGCCAGCGCCGACTGGCGGCTGATGCTGCCGTTCGCCGGCTGGCTGGCCTGCTACGGGCTGCTGATGCGCTGGTTCGTGCCGAGGATGGGCAAGGTGTCGCAGGACCAGGCCAATGCGCGCAGCACCATGACCGGCCGCATCGTGGACAGCTACACCAACATCGCCACGGTCAAGCTGTTCTCGCATTCGCAGCGCGAGCAAGCCTATGCGCGCGAGGCGATGGGTGGCTTCCTGTCCACCGTGTACCGGCAGATGCGTCTGGCCACCAGCGTCTACAGCCTGCTGTACGCGCTGAACATGGCGCTGCTGGCCTCGGTGGCGGCGCTGGGCATCTGGCTGTGGCTGCAGGGCGCGGCCAGCACCGGCGCGGTGGCGGTGGCCGCGGCGCTGGCGCTGCGCCTGCTGGGCATGTCGCACTGGATCATGTGGGAGCTGTCGGCGCTGTTCGAGAACATCGGCACCGTGCATGACGGCATCAGCTCGATCTCGCTGCCGCCGACGGTGGACGACGCACCCGCCGCGCCGGCGCTGCCGCAGGTGCGCGGCGAGGTCCGCTTCGAGAACGTGGCCTTCCACTACGGCAAGGGCAGCGGCGTGATCGAACGCCTCGACCTGCACATCGCGCCGGGCGAGAAGATCGGCCTGGTCGGCCGCAGCGGCGCGGGCAAGTCGACGCTGGTCAACCTGTTGCTGCGCTTCCACGACGTGGAAGCCGGGCGCATCAGCGTGGATGGCATCGACGTGGCGAGCGTGCAGCAGGACTCGCTGCGCGCGCAGATCGGCGTGGTCACCCAGGACACCTCGCTGCTGCACCGCTCGGTGCGCGAGAACATCCTCTACGGCCGCCCCGACGCCAGCGAAGCGGAACTGCTGGAGGCGGCGCGCCAGGCCAATGCCGATGGCTTCATCGCCGAGCTGGTGGATTCACACGGCCAGCGCGGGCTGGATGCCCAGGTGGGCGAGCGCGGAGTGAAGCTGTCCGGCGGCCAGCGCCAGCGCATTGCGATTGCCCGGGTGCTGCTGAAGAACGCGCCGATCCTGGTGCTGGACGAGGCGACCTCGGCGCTGGATTCGGAAGTGGAGGCGGTGATCCAGGAGAACCTGTACCGGCTGATGCAGGGCAAGACGGTGATCGCCATCGCGCACCGGCTTTCCACCATCGCGGCGATGGACCGGCTGGTGGTGATGGACGCCGGCCGCATCGTCGAGGCCGGCACGCACGACCAACTGCTGGCGAAGGGCGGGCTCTACGCGCAGCTGTGGAAGCGGCAGTCCGGCGGTTTCCTGGAACTGGACGCGACCACTGCCGACTGAGCCGGCCCGGCGCGCATCGCGCATACTTGCCGAACCGCTCCCGAGGACACCGCCATGCGCATCGCCCTGCCCCTTGCCCTGACGCTGGCGCTGGCCGCCTGCGCCACCGCCGCGCCGGAAGAAATGCTGGCGCAAGGCGCGGTGCCGGCCACCCGCACCGAAGCCAACGGCGACGTGGTCACCGAATACCGCAACGGCGGGCGCCTGACCATGGTCAAGGTGGTGCCGGCGCGCGGCCCCACCTATTACATCTACGACCGCAACGGCGACGGCGTGGTCAACGACGCCGACGCCAAGGGCGGGCCAATGACCTACTACAAGCTTTTCAGCTGGTAAACGCGCCGCGCATCACGCCGGCGTCAGGTTCGCGTACGCCAGCACCAGCCACTTCGAGCCGACCTCGTCGAAGTTCACCTGCACGCGCGCGTGCGGGCCGCTGCCTTCCACGTCGGTGACGAAGCCGGTGCCGAACTTCGGATGGCGCACGTTGGCGCCCAGCCTTACCGGCGGTGCTTCCAGCGGGGCGTGGCCGAAGTCGCGGCGCGGCGGCTGGGCGAAGCCGCCGCGGGCGAAGCTGGGCTGCTGCTTCGGGCGGATCTCGCGCAGCAGCGGTTTCGGGATTTCGCGCAGGAACCGCGACGGCAGGCCGTACATGTCGCTGCCGTGGATGCGCCGGCTTTCGGCGTGGCACAGCACCAGCTGCTGGCGCGCGCGGGTGATGCCCACGTAGGCCAGCCGACGCTCCTCCGCCATGCGGCCCGGTTCCTCGGCCGAACGCATGTTGGGGAACAGCCCTTCCTCCAGCCCGACCAGGAACACCAGCGGGAACTCCAGGCCCTTGGCGCTGTGCAGGGTCATCAGCTGCACGCCGTCCTCGCCGGCCTGCGCCTGGCCCTCGCCGGCCTCCAGCGCGGCATAGGCGAGGAAGGCGATCAGCTCCGGCATCGACGCGGCGTCTTCCTCGTCGCCACGCACGAAGCGCGAGGCCACCGACACCAGTTCATCGAGGTTGTCCGTGCGCGAGTCCTGCTGGCCGCGCGATTCGTTCTCGTAGTGCACACGCAGGCCGGAGCGCGCCAGCACGTGGTCGGTCTTCTCCGCCAGCGGCATCGCCGCGGTCTCGCCCGCCAACGCCTCGATCAGCTGCAGGAAGCCCGCCACCGCGTTGCGCGCGCGCGCGGCCAGCGTGGAGTGCTCGCACAGCCGGCGCGAGGCCCGCCACAGCGATTCGCGGTGCTCGCGCGCGGCGCGGCGGATCTCGCCCAGCGTGCGGTCGCCGATGCCGCGGGTGGGCGTATTCACCGCGCGCTCGAACGCCGCATCGTCGTCGCGGTTGGCCAGCAGGCGCAGGTAGGCGAGCGCGTCCTTGATCTCGGCGCGCTCGAAGAAGCGCATGCCGCCATAGACGCGGTACGGGATCTGCCGCTTCAGCAGCTCCTCTTCGAAGGCGCGCGACTGCGCGTTGCTGCGGTAGAGGATGGCGGCATCGCCGTGGCTGCCGCCGTCGCGCACCCACTGCGCGATGCGGTCGACCACGTAGGCGGCCTCGTCCATCTCGTTGTAGGCGGCGTAGACATCGATGGCATCGCCCTCGCCGGCCTCGGTCCACAGGCGCTTGCCGAGGCGGTCGTCGTTGTGGGCGATCACCGCGTTGGCGGCATTGAGGATATTGCTGGAGGAGCGGTAGTTCTGCTCCAGCCGGATGGTCTGCGCACCGCTGAAATCACGCAGGAAGCGCTGCACGTTCTCGACCTTGGCGCCGCGCCAGCCGTAGATGGCCTGGTCGTCGTCGCCAACCACGAACACCTGCCCCTCGCTGCCGGCCAACAGGCGCACGAAGCCGTACTGGATGGCATTGGTGTCCTGGAATTCATCGACCAGGATCTGGCCGAAACGGTGGCGGTAGTGCGCCAGCAGGCCGGGGTTGTCACGCAGCAATTCATGCGCGCGCAGCAGCAGCTCGGCGAAATCCACCAGCCCGGCGCGCTCGCAGCGTTCCTGGTAGGCGGCATAGGCGCGCAGCAGGGCATCGTTCCACGGATCGTTCGCGGCCGGCTGGATGTGCTGCGGACGGCGGCCTTCGTCCTTCTGCGCGTTGATCCACCAGACGATCTGGCGCGGCGGAAACTGGCCGTCATCCAGCTCCAGCTGCTGCACCACGCGCTTGACCAGGCGCAGCTGGTCGTCGGAATCCAGCACCTGGAAGCCTTCCGGCAGCTTCGCTTCCTGCCAGTGCAGGCGCAGGAGGCGGTGGGCCAGGCCGTGGAAGGTGCCGATCCACGCGCCGCGCGGCTCGCCGCCCAGCTGCGCGGCGATGCGCGCGCGCATCTCGCCGGCCGCCTTGTTGGTGAAGGTCACCGCCAGGATGCCGTGCAGCGGCACCCCGAACACCTCGTGCAGCCAGGCGATGCGGTGGGTGAGCACGCGGGTCTTGCCGGAGCCGGCGCCGGCCAGCACGAGGTAATGGCCGGGCGCGGCGGAAACGGCCTCGCGCTGGGCCGGGTTCAGCCCATCGAGAAGGTGGGAAACATCCATGCCGCCATTCTACCGGGGCCGGTCACGCCGTCCCTTCCTCAGTGCGCCTGCTTGCCGTTGGACACGCCGTGCATGAGCTTGTCGGTCCAGGCGATGCCGACGGCCGAGAAGATGAACACGCAGTGGATGATGGTCTGCCACATCACCCCGGCCTCGGTGAAGCGGTTGCCGGGCGCGCCGAGATCGCCGATTTCGATGAAAGTCTTCAGCAGGTGGATCGAGGAGATGCCGATGATCGCCATCGCCAGCTTGACCTTGAGCACGCTGGCATTGACATGGCTGAGCCACTCCGGCTGGTCGGGGTGGCCGTGCAGGCGCAGGCGCGAGACGAAGGTCTCGTAGCCGCCCACGATCACCATCACCAGCAGGTTGGAGATCATCACCACGTCGATCAGGCCGAGCACGATCAGCATGATCACGATCTCGGCGCTCTTCTCGGGCTCCGCCGGCACCGCCCCGTTCGCCACCGCCTCCGCGGCGTGGCCACCGAGGAACACCTGGTCGATCAGATGCACCAGCTCCACCCCGAACTGCCAGACGTAGATCGCCTGCGCCACGATCAGGCCCAGGTACAGCGGCAGCTGCAGCCAGCGCGAGGAGAAGATCAAGGCGGGCAGGGGTGACAGGCGTGGGTTCTGATCGGGCTGCATCGGCGGGAGCGGTCAACTGGGAATGTTGCATTGCAGCGGTTGGCGCCGCCGCCGTCAACCGCCCGGGAAATCGTTTGCAGTGCCTCTGGAAGACCTATACAAGCCGCCGCCGCGGCTGTGTACTGCGGGGACTGGGGAGCGGGCGCGGCGTCGACGGACGTTGGCCCGTCGATGACGACCACCAACCGGCGGGGCACCATGGCACAGCAGCAGACCCGATGGGCGCAGTTCAGCGTCCTGATCACCGTGTTCTTCTTCTGGGGCTTCGTCGCCGCCAGCAACGACATCCTGATCCCGGTGTTCAAGAAGGCGTTCGGACTGACCCAGGCGCAGAGCCAGTGGGTCTCGGTGGCGTTCTACGTGGCCTACACGGTGGGCTCGCTGGCCTACATGGCGGCCTCGAAGCTGCTGGGCCGCGACCTGCTCGACCGCATCGGCTACCGCAACGGCATCTGCCTGGGCCTGCTGGTGTCGGCGCTGGGCACCCTGCTGTTCTATCCGGCCGCCAACAGCGGCTCGTTCGCGCTGATGCTGTCGGGGCTGTTCATCGTCGGGCTGGGGTTCGCGCTGCAGCAGATCGCCGCCAACCCGCTGGCCATCGTGATGGGCAACCCCGCCACCGGCGCGCAGCGGCTCACCCTGGCCGGCGGCATCAACAACTTCGGCACCACGGTGGGGCCGCTGCTGGTCAGCCTGGCGATCTTCGGCAGCGTGGCCACGGGCAACGAAGAGGCCAGCATCGAGAGCGTCAAGATCCCGTACCTGGTGCTGGGCGCCGCCTTCGTGCTGGTGGCGCTGTTCCTGCGCCTGTCCGCGGTGCCCAACCACATCGCGCTGGAGCCGGCCGCGGACGACGCCACGCGCGACACGGGCCCGGCGGCGCGCGCGTCCGCTTTCGCCTACCCGCAGCTGGTGCTGGGGATGGTGGCGATCTTCCTGTACGTGGGCGTGGAGGTCTCGACGGTCAGCAACCTGCCCGCCTACCTGCACGAAGGCCTGGGCATCGAGACCCACCATCTGGCGCCCTACGTCTCGCTGTACTGGGCCAGCCTGATGATCGGCCGCTGGACCGGTGCGGCCGGCGCGTTCGAGGTCGGCGCAGGCGCGCGCCGGGCGTTGACCTGGCTGCTGCCGTTCCTCGCCTTCGGCGTGTTCCTCGCGGTGAACGCGATCGCCCGCCACGACGTGTCGCAGTTCCTCGGCTATGCCGGGGTGATCGTGGTGATGGTGGCGGCCACCCTGCTCAGCCGCGGCAACCCGGCGCGGATGCTGCTGTATTTCGCGCTGTGCGGCATCGTCGCCCTGCTGATCGGCATGGCCACCACCGGCAAGGCCAGCATCGTCGCCTTCATCAGCGTGGGCCTGTTCTGCAGCACCATGTGGCCGTGCATCTTCACGCTCGCCATCGCCGGGCTGGGCCGCCACACAAACCAGGGCAGCAGCCTGCTGATCATGATGATCATGGGTGGCGGGCTGGTCAGCTGGGCGCAGGGCGCGCTGGCCGACGCGGTGGGCGTGCACGCCAGCTTCTGGGTCGGCGTGGCCTGCTTCGGCTACCTCGCGTTCTACGCACTGCGCGCCGGCGCGGCGCTGCGCCGGCAGGGCATCGACCTCGACCGGCTGGCGGCCGAGCGCGGCCACTGACGCAACGCCGCATTGCCTCCGTTGCAACAGTGGCGGCGCTAGAGTGGCGCTCCCCGCGTAGGAGCACCTTGCCATGATCGACCTGTACTACTGGCCCACCCCGAACGGCCACAAGATCACCCTGCTGCTGGAAGAAGCCGGCCTGCCCTACGTCATCCATCCGGTGGACATCGGCAAGGGCGCGCAGTTCGAGCCGGCGTTCCTGGCGATCTCGCCCAACAACAAGATGCCGGCCATCGTCGACCGGGCCCCAGCCGACGGCGGCGAGCCGATCAGCGTGTTCGAATCCGGCGCGATCCTGCGCTACCTGTCCGACAAGGCCGGCCGCTTCACCGGTGTTTCCACCGGGGCCGATGCCGGCACCGCGCTGCGCCAGCGCATCGTGGTCGATGAATGGCTGTTCTGGCAGATGGCGGGGCTGGGCCCGATGACCGGCCAGTACGGCCATTTCCACGTCTACGCGCCGGAAGTGGTGCCCTACGCGCGCGAGCGCTACCGCAAGGAAGCCGAGCGGCTGCTGGGAGTGCTCGACCGGCGGCTGCAGGGCCGCGCCTTCATCGCCGGCGACGACTACAGCATCGCCGACATTGCCTGCTATCCGTGGGTCGGCGCCTATACCTCCGCGCCGCTGGACCTTGCGCCGTTCGCCAACGTGCGCCGCTGGCGCGAGGCGATTGCCGCGCGCCCCGCCACCCAGCGCGCGTATGCGCTGGCGCAGCAGGTGAATCCGGATGCCGGCAAGCCGATGTCGGACGAGGAGAAGAAGATCCTGTTCGGGCAGGGCCCGCGCTGAGCCCGGGAACGACGACGGCGCCCTGCGGCGCCGTCGTGCGTTGCGGAACTGGCGAAGCCGTCAGAACTGCGGCTTGACCTCGAACGCCTTCGGCGGTTCGGCGCCGATGAGGTTCTTCACGAAGTAGTCCCAGCGCCGGCGCATCACGTAGTAGCTGTCCACGCCGAAGCCATGGCGCGCATGCGGCAGCAACAGCAGGTCGAAGTCCTTGTTGGCCTTCATCAGCGCATCGACCACCTGCAGCGTGGACTGCACCGGCACGTTGTCGTCCATCATCCCGTGCAGCAGGAAGAGCTTCCCCTTGAGGTTCTTCGCCAGCGCGGCGTTGTCCTGGCCGGTGTAGTTGTTGCTGCCGTCGGCCTTCTTTTCCAGCAGGCCGTGGTAGCGCTCGGCCCAGTCGTCCTCGTAGGTCAGGTTGTCGTGGTTGCCGGATTCGGCGATGCCGACCTTGTACACGTCCGGGTAGCGGAACATCGCCGCGGCGGTGGCGTTGCCGCCGCCGGAATGGCCCCACATGCCGGCGCGGGCGGTGTCGATCCACGGATGGCGCTCGCCCAGCTGCTTCAGCGCCGCCACCTGGTCGGGCAGGGTGTTGTCGGCCATGTCGCCGTACCACGCGTCCTGGAACGACTTGCTGCGCAGCGGCGTGCCCATGCCATCCACCGCGATCACCACGAAGCCCAGCTCCGCCAGCGCCTGGTGGTCGCCGTGCGCGGGTTGGAAGCTGCGGCTGCGCACCGAACCCACCTGCGGGCCGGGGTAGATGTAGGTGACGATCGGATACTTCTTGTTCGGATCGAAGTTGGACGGCTTGAACATCTGGCCGTACAGATCCGTCTTGCCGTCGCGTGCCTTGACCGTGAACGACGCCGGCGCCACCCAACCGGCCGCCTTGAGGCGGGTCAGGTCGGTCTTCGCCAATTCCGCCACCTGCGTGCCCGCGGCATCGCGCACCAGCGCCACCGGCGGGTCGGCGATCGTCGAATGCACGTCGACGAAATACTTGCCGTCCTCGGACAGGGTCACCGTGTGGTTGGCGTTCTCCGGTGTCAGCAGCCGCGGCTCGCCGCCGTCCAGCGACAAGCTGTAGAGGTGCGAGAAATACGGATCGCGCCCGGCCTCGCGGCCGACGCCGGCGACCCACAGCTGGCGGGCAGCCGGATCGAGCCGAAGGATCCTGGTGACGTTCCAGTCGCCGCTGGTGAGCTGGCGCTTCTGCTTGCCGGTGACCAGGTCGTGAAGGTACAGATGACCCCAGTCGGACTTCTGCGAGAACCACAGAAACTCGTTGCTTTCCGGCAGGTAGCGCCAGTTCACCGAGCTCAGCGTGGGCGCGCTCTGGTACTGGGTGGCCACGGTTTCGGTGAACACGTCGCGGACCTTGCCGGTGGCGGCATCGGCCACGCGCAGGGTGGCCGACTTGTGGCCGCGGTCGGTGCTGACGAAGGCGAGGGTCTTGCCGTCCTTCGCCCACTGCACGTCTTCCCAGCCGTCATCGCAGACGATGTCGTCGCTGCAGGTGGAGCGGTGCTGGTCGGCCGGCATCTGCAGGCGCACGACGTTCGGCTTGGCGCCGGACAGGTCGATGATCACGCGCTCGATCAGGGTCACGTCCTTGTCGCCGGCGAACGGGTACTTCCACTGCTGCACTTCGGGCGCGCCGACATTGGTGCCCACCATGGTCATGGTGCTGGTCTTGCGCTGGTCCTGCTGGAAGGTGGCGATCTTCGTGCCGTCCGGCGACCACGCCACGATGGCGTTGTCGGTGTGCTTCCAGCCGGCGTTGTCGGTGGCATAGCCGTAGTCGGGCTTGCCGTCGAAAGTGAGCTGGGTTTCCTTGCCGCTGGCGAGGTCGCGCAGCCACAGGTTCCAGTCGCGGATGAAGGCCTCGCGCTTGCCGTCGGGAGAGGCCGCGCCGGGTTCGCTGCCGGACTTCGGCGAAGCCTTCGCTTCCACCTTGCAGCTGCCTGCGGCGCAGCGGAACGCACTGCCGCGGCTGCGCAACACCAGGCTGCCGTCGGCGTCGCGCTCGACCTGCAGCGGCGGCAGCTTGTCGGGATCGACCGGCTTGCCCTTGCCATCGGCTGCCGCGTTCATCGCCGCGGCCAGCGCCTTCGCGTCGAACGCCGGCACGGACTTGCCGGTGGCGGGATCGAAGCGCAGCACCTGCACCTTGCCGTTGTCGGCCAGCCGGTACACCAAGGTGTCGTCTTCCAGCCAGCTGGCGCCGCTCAGCGCCTGGTCCAACAGCGGTGCGGTGCGATCACCCAGCATCTTCACCGCGCGCTCGTAGTCGGCCGTGGTGACCGCCTGCGCCGTCGCCGTGCCCGCGCCGGCCATCAGCAGCGCTCCCGCCAGCCAGACCGCGTTCGAATGTCGTGCCATTGCATCCCCGAGAGTCCTCGCGCCCGTGCGCACCGCCGGCGATGCTAGCGCGTGGCCCGCCGCGGCGCCCGTGCCAATGGTCGGGGCCGTGACCGGCGCCTCATGCCGGCGCGCTATCATTCGCGCCCTGATGTCCTCGCTGCCCACCGTCGCCTCCCCGCCCGCCAATCCGCTGCGCATCGACCTCGTCGACGCGTCGCTGGAGGCCGTGCTGGCGGAACCCGGGCTGCTGGCCGCATTCGCATTCAGCGACGTCGCGGCGCCTCGCCAGGACGACCCGCGCCACCTGCGCGTGGCGCTGGCGCCGGCGCTTGGGCGCGCGCCGCTGGAGTGCTGGCGCGTGGATGGCGCGGTGAGCCACGGCCGCGACGGCGACATCGCCTGGAGCCGCGGCGGAGGGCTGCAGTTCGGCGCGCTGGAACTGGCCGACGACGGCGACATCGAAGCGGTCGCCGAAGCCGCTTACCGGCGCCTGCAGCAGTGGCTGTCGCGCAGCGACCATCCGCATCCGCTGCGGATCTGGAACTACCTCGACGCGATCACCGAAGGCGACGGCGATGACGAGCGTTACCGGCGCTTCTGCGTCGGCCGCGCGCGCGGTATCGGCCGCGAACTGGCACCGGGCGAACTGCCCGCCGCCACCGCCATCGGCCACCCGCAGCGCAGCGGCCGCTTCCAGCTGTACTGGCTGTCGGCGCAACAGGCCGGCACGCCGCTGGAGAACCCGCGCCAGCTGCAGGCCTGGCGCTACCCGCGCCAGTACGGCCCGCAGCCGCCCGGCTTCGCCCGCGCCCTGCTGCCGGCATCCAGCGCAATGCCGATGCTGCTGTCCGGCACCGCCGCGGTAGTGGGCCACGCCTCGCAGCACGGCGATTCGCTGGAGGCGCAGCTGGACGAAGTGCTGGTCAACCTGCAGAGCCTGATCGACACCGCCCGACTGCTGCGCCCTGCGCTGCCCGCCGCGCTCGGCCCCGGCTCGCCACTGAAGGTGTACGTACGCGATGCCGATGCGCTGGCGCAGGTCGATGCGCTGCTGCAGGCGCGCCTGCCGGGCGTGCCGCGACTGCTGCTGCACGCCCACGTCTGCCGCCGCGAGCTGGCGGTGGAGATCGACGGCAGCCACGCCTGACCCGGATCCGTGCTTGCATTGACCGGCGACATCCTGCATATCGTGCAGCTGGACAATCCGGGGGAACGCGCATGGGACTGGTCAGCCTGATCTGGGGCATTCTTTCACTGCTGTGGATGTTGCTGGCGCTGGTGCCGCTGCTGGGTTGGGGCAACTGGTTCATGATCCCGTTCGCGGCCGTCGGCGCGATCCTCGCCATCATCGCCATCGCCACCGGCAAGGGCCGGGTGACCGGCATCATCGGCCTGCTCCTGTGCATCGTCGCCATCGGCATCGGTTCGATCCGGCTGCTGATAGGTGGCGGCATCCTCTGATCGCCGGCGGCGGGCGTAAAATGCCCGCATGAACACGCCCGCAAACCGCTTTCCCGTCCGTCCGCGGCGCATGCGCCGCGACGAGTTCTCGCGCCGGCTGATGCGCGAGCACGTGCTGACCACCAATGATCTGATCTACCCGGTCTTCGTGCACGAGGAACAGGGCCGCGCGCCGGTCGGTTCGATGCCGGGCGTGGAACGGCTGTCGATCGACGAACTGCTGCGGGTGGGCGAGCAGGCGCTGGAGCTCGGCGTCCCGGTGCTCGACCTGTTCGGCGTGCCGGATCCGTCCGCCAAGACCGCCGACGGCCGCGTCGCCTGGGACGAGAACGGCATCATCCCGCGCGCCATCCGCGCGCTGAAGTCGCGCTTCCCCGAACTCGGCGTGATGACCGACCAGGCGCTGGATCCGTACACCACCCACGGGCAGGACGGGCTGATCGACGACAGCGGCTACATCCTCAACGACGAAACCATCGAAGCGCTGGTCAAGCAGTCGCTGGTGCACGCCGCCGCCGGTGTGGACGTGCTGTCGCCGTCCGACATGATGGACGGCCGCATCGGCGTGATCCGCGACGCGCTGGAAGCCAGCGGCTTCATCCACACCCGCATCATGGCCTACAGCGCCAAGTACGCCAGCGCCTTCTACGGCCCGTTCCGCAGCGCGGTGGGCAGCGCCGGCAACCTCGGCAAGGGCAACAAGTACACCTACCAGATGGACCCGGCCAACTCCGACGAGGCGCTGCACGAAGTCGGCCTCGACCTCGCCGAAGGCGCCGACATGGTGATGGTCAAGCCGGGCCTGCCGTATCTGGACGTGCTCTACCGGGTGAAACAGCACTTCAAGCGCCCGACCTACGCCTACCAGGTCAGCGGCGAGTACGCGATGATCAAGGCCGCCGCGGCCAACGGCTGGATCGACGAGAAGATGGTGGCGATGGAGGCACTGACCGCGTTCAAGCGCGCCGGCGCCGACGGCATCCTCACCTACTTCGCGCTGGACGCCGCGCGCTGGATGAAGGCCTGATCCTGTAGGAGCGCACGGAACGGGCGCGAACGCATTCGCAAGATCAGGCCTGGAGCGTCCTCCCCTGCGGGGCGCTCCTACAGGCAAAGCGCAGGAAGAGGTTGACGCGGCGACTACAGGCAGGGAGAGCACATGCAACGCTACGCCGTTTTCGGTTCACCCATCAGCCACTCGCAGTCGCCGCGCATCCATTTCGCGTTTGCGAAGCAATGCGGCATCGCGATGGACTACGTCGCCCTCGAGGCCGGCCACGCCAACTTCGCCTCGAAGCTCGCCGCCAGCGGCGTGCACGGCGCCAACGTCACCCTGCCGCTGAAGGAAGACGCGTTCGCCCTGTGCATGGGCAATGCCAGCAGCCGCGCGCAGCGCGCCGGTGCAGCCAATACCCTGATCCGCGACGGCCACGGCTGGCGTGGCGACAACACCGACGGCAGCGGGCTGGTGCGCGACCTGACCGAGCGCCACGGCCTGGACCTGCGCGAGCGCCGCGTGCTGCTGCTGGGCGCCGGCGGCGCCGCACGCGGGGTGGCGCCCGCCCTGCTGGATGCCGGCATCCACTCGCTCTACGTGGCCAACCGCACGCCGGCACGCAGCGAGGCGCTGGCGGATGCGCTGGGCGAGCCCGGCCGCGTCCATCCGCGCGGCCTTGACGACCTTGACCGGCTGGGCGAATTCGACCTGCTCATCAATGCCACCTCCGCCACCCGTGGCGGCACCCTGCCGGTGCTGCCGATGTCGCTGGCCGGCCAGCGCAGCGTGGCGGTGGACCTGAGCTATGGCGAGGCGGCGGTGGCGTTCTTGGCCTGGGCCCGCGCGGCGGGCTGCGCGCAGGCGCTGGACGGGCTGGGCATGCTGGTGGAGCAGGCCGCGGAAAGCTTCCTGCTCTGGCACGGCGTGCGCCCGGAAACCGAAGCGGTGTACGCCGAGTTGCGCGCCCGCAGCGATGGGCTGGTGACCGCGGACTGAGGGCGGTAAGCCGCCCTCGCATCACGTGCAATTCTGACAGTCAGAGCGCTTGGCCCAGCACACTGCGGTCGACCAGACGGAACGGCGTGCGGCCAGCCATCTGCTCGCTGCCGGCAAGATCGGAAACGCCCACGACCTGTTCGCCCTCCTTGCCCCGCAGCCATGGCACGGGGAGATTGGGGCCGCGGAACTCGTGGCGCCACGCACCATTCAGCGGGTCGACCTTGTCTCCTGACCGGCCCATGCGGAATTCGATCGGTACGCGCAGGGTGAGGTCCTCGGCATCCAGCAATTCCGGGTGCGCCGCATCCACGGTGTAGCGCCACTGCGCGGCCACCCGCATAGACTCTCGCTCCAGCAGGGCGCGCGCTTTGTCCAGTACCGAGGACCGGCCCTTGACGTTCAGCAGGCTGGACTGCGACGCCACCACCTCCGCCACCGTGCCATTGGGGTTCAGGCGCACGTTCAGCAGCACCGTTCCCTCCACTCCGGCAATCATCAGTCCCTTCGGATAGAGCGGCGGCTGCATCATCTGATGGGTGATGGACACCGGCTGCCGAGGCTGTTCGCCGGCCACATCAATGGTTTCGCCACGCTCGCGGGCGGCCAGCTGCGAGGCTTTCGCCGCCGCGCGGTCTTCCGGGGTAATGGGCGCAAACACCACGTTCTCGATCCGCACCTCATAACCGGCAGGCACTTCTCGGGCCGCCAGAATGATCCGCATCGGCGTCTTCGCCTTGACCGGCTTGCCACCTTGGGTGACTGGCTTCAATCGCCAGACCGGGATCGCCTTGTCAAGAATGTTTCGCAATGCCGGATCCAGCGTCGTGCGCAGGCTGTACTCCTTCACCCGCCCCTCGGTGTCGATGAGCAAGTCGCCGTCCACCCGCATCGTCATCACGCTCTCGCCGGCCGCCTGCACCGCCAGTCGATCGCCGGCCTGTGCACCTGCGGACGCCAGCAACAGCGCCAATACCCCCGCCTTCAACATGCGCATCCCCATCTCCCCGTTTGTCGATGTCGCCCCGCAACACCAGATCCCATCCTGCACGAAACGTGTGGAACCGCTCAGCCCACCTCGCCCGCCAGGTACGCGTCCTTCAGCCGCACATAGTGGCCGGCGCTGTAGTACAGCGCCTCGATCTCGGCCTCGCTGAGCATGCGCGCCTTCTTCGCCGGGTTGCCCAGCCACAGCTCGCCCTCGCCCACCACCTTGCCCGGCGCCACCAGCGCGCCGGCGCCGATGAAGGCGTGTTTCTTCACCAACGCGCCGTCCAGCACGATCGCGCCCATGCCCACCAGTACCGCATCCTCGATGGTGCAGGCGTGGATGATCGCCTTGTGGCCGATGGTGACGTCGCTGCCGATGCGGGTGGCAAAACCGCCCAGCTTGGCGTGCGGGCCGTCGTGGCTGACGTGGATGACGGTGCCGTCCTGGATATTCGTGCGGTGGCCGATGCGGACGAAGTTCACGTCGCCGCGGATCACCGTGAACGGCCACACCGAGACGTCGTCGCCCAGCACCACATCGCCGATCACGCAGGCGGCGGGGTCGATGTAAGCGCGGGTACCAAGGGTCGGGGCGATACCGCGATAGGGTCGGATGTTCATGGCTGGATTCTAGCGCCGGCACGACTACACTGCCCCGTATGGACAGCGCCGATACCCCGCTCCACGACCTGCAGCCCACCCTCGAACGCCTGCACGCGGCCTGGCGGGCGAACAAGCCGGACTACGCGCAGCGCCGCGGCGACCTGCAGCGCCTGCGCGATGCGCTGAAGCGGCGGCTGGACGAAATGGCGCGCACGATTGCCGCCGATTTCGGCCACCGGTCGCTGGACGAAAGCCGCATCGCCGACGGCATGACCGCGCTCAACGAGATCGACCACCTGCTCAAGCACCTGCGCGGCTGGGTGAAGCCGCGCCGGGTCGGCGTGGGCTGGCGCTTCCTGCCGGCGCGTGCGCAGGTGCGGCCGATGCCGCTGGGGGTGGTTGGCGTGATCGCGCCGTGGAACTATCCGGTGAACCTGGCGCTGATCCCGTTGGCCACCGCGATTGCCGCCGGCAACCACGTCTACCTGAAGCCGTCCGAACACACCCCGCGCACCAGCGCGTTCCTGCGCGACCTGCTGGCCGAGGTGTTCCCGGCCGACCGCGTTGCCGTCGCCATCGGCGGCGCAGAGGTGGGTTCGGCCTTCGCAGCACTGCCGTTCGACCATCTGGTGTTCACCGGCTCCACCGCGGTAGGCCGCAAGGTGATGGCCGCCGCCGCGCGAAACCTCACGCCGCTGACGCTGGAGCTGGGCGGCAAATCGCCGGCGCTGGTCGCCGCCGACTACCCCATCGAAAAAGCCGCCGCCCGTATTGCGACAGGCAAGTGGTTCAACTGCGGCCAGACCTGCATCGCGCCCGACTACGTGCTGGTGCCGGCCGACAAGCGCGATGCTTTTGTCGATGCGTTGCGCCGCGAAATCCAGGCGCGCTACGGCAGCGACCTCGGCAACCGCGACGACTACACCCGCATCATCAACGACGGCCAGTACGCGCGCCTGCAGGGCTATCTCGACGACGCGCAGCAGCGTGGCATCGACATCGTCACCCTGGCCGGCAGCGCCGATCCGGCGCAGCGGCTGCTGCCGCCGACCGTGCTGCTGGAGCCGGGCGATGACGCGAAGGTCATGCAGGACGAAATCTTCGGCCCGCTGCTGCCGGTGAAAAGCTACCGCACGCTGGAAGAAGCGATCGACTACATCAACGGCCACGAACGCCCGCTGGCGCTGTATCCGTTCAGCCACGACCGCGCGGTGATCGAGAAAATCCTGCACGCAACGCTGGCTGGCGGCATCTCGGTCAACGACACCCTGTTCCACTTTGCCGTGCCCACCCTGCCGTTCGGCGGCGTCGGCGCCAGCGGCATGGGCGCTTATCACAGCCGCACCGGCTTCGATGCGATGAGCAAGCTGCTGCCGGTGCTGTGGCAGGCGCGGCGCACCGGCGGCGACCTGCTCAAGCCGCCGTACTCGAAGGCGAAGTGGCTGATCGACCTGATCGTGCGCTGAGCGAGGGCGCACACGCTCACGGCCCCTTCATGGCTCGATGGGCCTTGATGGACGCATGGTTTCCACTGCGCCATCCACGCCGGCGAACCGGAATCCGCGGGTAGGCTGCGCGGGCTGGTCGATTCCTGCGCGCCATCGTGAGCTGTTCGGCGAGGGTGACAGCGCGCTGGCGCGCTACGCCACCCGCTTCTCCGCGGTGGAGATCAACTCCTCGTTCTACCGGGCGCACCAGCCCACGACCTACGCACGCTGGGCGGCAACGGTGCCGGCCGACTTCCGCTTCTCGGTCAAGATGCCGCGCGCCATCTCGCATGAGCACCGGCTGCGCGACAGCGAGGCGCTGCTCGACGCTTTTCTCGGCGAGGCGGGCGCGCTCGGCGACACGCTGGGCGGCTTCCTGCTGCAACTTCCGCCCACGCTTGCCTTCGACGATGGCGTCGCCGCCGCGTTCTTCAGCGCGTTACGCCGCCGCAGCGACG
This sequence comes from Thermomonas fusca DSM 15424, assembly GCF_000423885.1. Taxonomy (GTDB): domain Bacteria; phylum Pseudomonadota; class Gammaproteobacteria; order Xanthomonadales; family Xanthomonadaceae; genus Thermomonas; species Thermomonas fusca. The sequence goes on from NZ_AUIV01000033.1 coordinate 17,662, forward strand.
CCCGGGTCGCCTGCGAGCCGCGCCATGCCAGCTGGTTCACCCCGCGCGCCGAGGCATTGCTGGCGGCGCAGGGCGTGTCGCGGGTCGCGGCCGACCCGCCGCGCGCCGTGGTCGGTGCGGCACCCGGCGGCGATCCCGGCTGGCACTACTGGCGCTGGCATGGCTCGCCGGAGATCTATCGCAGTGCCTATCCGGACGCGCGCCTGCAGGCGCTGGCCAGCGCGATCGCCGAAGTCGGCACCAACAGCGCCAGCTGGGTGATCTTCGACAACACCGCCGGCGGCCACGCGATCGCCGACGCCAGCCGGCTGCAGTCGCTGCTGGTTGCAGATGCGGCCGGCGGCGGCCATGCCTGAAGGCCCCTCGATCATCATCATGCGCGAGGCCGCGGCCAGGTTCCGCGGCAAGACCGCGCGCGAGGTCGGCGGCAACAGCAAGCTGGACCTGCAGCGCATGCGCGGCCGCAAGGTGATCGCGGTGCGCAGCTGGGGCAAGCACTTCCTGCTCGAGTTCCGCGGCTTCAGCCTGCGTGCCCACCTGCTGCTGTTCGGCTCCTGGCTGATCGATGCGGAGAGGGCGGCAACACCGCGCCTGTCGCTGCACTTCGACAACGGCACGCTGAACGTCTACGCCTGCTCGCTGAAGTACATCGAAGGCGCGCTGGACGAGGCGTACGACTGGCGCGGCGACGTGATGGCCCCCGAATGGGACCCGAAGCTGGCGCGGTCCAAACTGAAACAGCAGCCGGAGGTGCTGGTCTGCGACGCGCTGCTGGACCAGGATGTGTTTGCCGGCGTCGGCAACATCATCAAGAACGAAGTGCTGTTCCGCATCCGCGTGCATCCCGCCAGCACGGTCGGCGTGCTGCCGCCGCGCCTGCTGGGAAAAATGATCAAGGACGCGCGCGACTACAGCTTCCAGTTCCTGGAATGGAAGAAACAGTACGTGCTGCGCCAGCACTGGCTGGTGCACAACAAGGGGCAGTGCCCGAACTGTGGCGGCAAGCTGACCCGCCAGCACATGGGCACCCGCAAACGGCGCACATTTTTCTGCGTGCGCTGCCAGCCGCTGTATCCGCCGCCGGCCTAGCTGCCCAGGTGCAGCAACGCGCGCCCTTCGTCCGTCACCAGCGCCGACAGGTCGCCCCCGAAGGCGCCGTGCGCCTCCGCGAGATCGCGCACCGCAGCGATCTCCTGCGGCGTCAACACGCCGTCGCGGGCATTGCGCACGGCCTGGTCGAGCACCGTCGCCAGCACATGGCGCTGGGTGTGCAGGCTCGCGCCGATGTGCCCGCGTGCGTCCGCATGCACGACGAACCCTTGCGCCTCGCAGCTGCGGACGAAATCCTGCGCCGCCAACGATGCGCCCCGGAACCATTCGGTGGCGCCACCGGCAAATGCCCGCATGGTCAACGGCACCGGGCAGGCGTGGGCTTTCAGGCGCCGGTGCAGCGCGGTCTCCAGCGCCTGTGCGTCGCCCCGCGATTCAGTTTCGACCAGCAGGCTGTGCTCGATGTCGAAGGCTTCGAACCAGCGCGGATGGAAGGATGACCAGCGCGCGAGCGGGTCGGCAGTCAACCCGACCTTGAGCAGATCCTCGGCGCCACTCATGCGCAGCACGTAGAGGAAGGCGGGGCCGTGGCGGGCGCTGGGCATCGCGGTTTGTGGCCGATAAGTTGGAAGCGGAACGGGGCAGGCGACGCCGAACGGCGCCGGGTACGGTAGGCTGCGGCGGATTCGGTCCGCCTCGCCCCCAAGAGTCTGCATGAAGATCGCCAGCTGGAACGTCAATTCGCTCAACGTGCGCCTGCCGCAGCTGCAGCAATGGCTGGCCGACTTCGCCCCGGACGTGGTGGGTCTGCAGGAAACCAAGCTGGAAGACCATCGCTTCCCGGACGACGCGCTACTGGAAGCCGGTTATCGCAGCGTCTTCCACGGTCAGAAGACCTACAACGGCGTGGCGATCCTGGCCCGTGAGCGCAGCATCGCGGACGTGCAGGTCGCCATTCCCGGCTTCGACGATCCGCAGGCGCGGGCGATCGCGGCCAGCGTGGGTGACGTGCGCATCGTCAATCTCTACGTGGTCAACGGCCAGGACGTGGGCACCGACAAATACGCTTACAAGCTGCGCTGGCTGGAAGCGGTGCACGGCTGGCTGGCCGACGAGCTGCGCCGGCATCCGAAGCTGGTGGTGCTGGGCGATTTCAACATCGCGCCCGACGACCGCGACGTGCACGATCCGGCCACCTGGAACGACGGCCATATCCTCACTTCCACCGCCGAACGCGATGCCCTGCAGCGGCTGCTGGCGTTGGGCCTGCATGACGGCTTCCGGCTGCACAACGACGAGGGTGGGATCTTCAGCTGGTGGGACTATCGGCAGGCGGCGTTCCGCCGCAATCTCGGCCTGCGCATCGACCTGACCCTGGTCTCGGACGCGCTGCGCGATGCGACGGTGGCCTCCGGCATCGACCGCAACCCGCGCCAGTGGGAACGGCCCAGCGACCACGCGCCGGCGTTCATCGAGCTGGGCTGAGCCGGCTCGCGGCCTCGCAATAAGCGAAGGCCCGGGGTTACCGGGCCTTCGCAAGACATCCTTGTCCTGACATCCCTGTCAAGCCGGGTTTCAGCGCACGCGGCCGCGACGGAACAGGTTGACGATGGCGAGCAGGATGATCGCGCCAAGGAAGGCGGATACGTAGGCCATGACGCCGGCGCCGCCGATCAGCGGGGCAATCAGCCAGCCGCCAAGCCACGAACCGATGATGCCGACCACGACGTTGAGGATGATGCCCTGCTGGCCGTCGGTCTTCATGACGAGGCTGGCCAGCCAGCCGATGATGCCGCCGATGATCAACCAGATGATGAGATTCATGACGTGTCTCCTGGAAAACGGAAAGAAAGTCCCGGATGGGCTGGCTTGTCTGACCCGACGCGCAAATCGCGGCGGACGGATGCAGTCTTCCCCAGCCCGCGTGATGACCGCGTTCGCACGCCTGAGCCGTCGTTCAGCGATGCCGACGGCGCGTGAAGACGGCAACCGCCGCGGCATACTGTGCGCATGACTGTGGATACCGATTCGCTGCGCCCCGAGCTTGAAGCAGGCCTTGCGCAACTCGATCTCGAGCCCGCGCTGGCCGCGCCGCTGCTGGACTACCTGGCGCTGCTGGCGCGCTGGAACGCGACCTACAACCTCACCGCCATCCGCGACCCGCGCGAAATGCTGGCCAAGCACCTGCTGGACTCGCTGGCGATGCAGCCATTCGTGCGCGGGATCGGCACGCTCGCCGACCTCGGCACCGGCCCCGGCCTGCCCGGCATCCCGCTGGCCATCGCCACGCCGGGCCTGCAGGTGACGCTGGTGGAAAGCAACGGCAAGAAGGCGCGCTTCCTGCGCGAGGCGGTGCGCCAGCTCAAGCTGGGCAATGTGCAGGTGGCGGAATCGCGGATCGAAGCGTTCCGGCCCGGCACCACGTTCGACGCCATCACCGCGCGCGCGCTGGCCACCCTGCCGCTGATCCTGCAGCTGGGCGGGCACCTGCCCGGCCCCGACGGCAGGCTGCTGGCGATGAAGGGCGTGCTGCCGGATGACGAGATCGCCGCGCTGCCGGCGGGATGGCGGGTCGCCGCGATCCATCCGCTGCGCGTGCCGGGACTTTCCGCCGAGCGCCATTTGCTGGAAATCGTGCGTACCCGGGCATAAGGCATAATCCTCTGTCGCCTGCCTGCCCCGGCGCAGGCCCAGCCGCAGGAACACACGCCGCATGGCCCGCATCATCGCCATTGCCAACCAGAAGGGTGGGGTCGGCAAGACCACGACCGCCGTCAACCTCGCCGCCGCGCTGGCGCGGACGCCCATGCGCGTGCTGCTGGTGGACCTGGATCCGCAGGGCAACGCCACCATGGGCAGCGGCATCGACAAGCGCGAGCTCGGCGCGTCGGTGACCGACGTCCTGCTGGGCGAGGCACAGCCGGCCGAAGCGGTAGTGCGCAGCGCCGACGGCTACGACCTGCTGCCCGGCAACATCGACCTGACCGCCGCCGAGCTCCAGCTGATGGACGCCACCAACCGCGAAGGCCGGCTGAAGGCCGCGCTGGAAACCCTGCGCGGCGGCTACGATTTCGTGCTGATCGACTGCCCGCCTTCGCTGTCGGTGCTCACCCTCAATGCGCTGACCGCGGCGGACTCCGTGCTGGTGCCGATGCAGTGCGAGTACTACGCGCTGGAAGGCCTGTCGGCGCTGATCGACACCATCGAGGGCCTGAAGGGCCGGTTCAACCCTGCGCTCGAGATCGAAGGCGTGCTGCGCACCATGTTCGACGTGCGCAATAACCTTGCCAACGCGGTGTCGGCCGAACTGACCAACCACTTCGGCGACCTGGTGTTCCGCACCATCGTGCCGCGCAACGTGCGCCTGGCCGAAGCGCCCAGCCATGGCCAGAGCATCCTCGGCTACGACAAGGCCAGCCGCGGCAGCGTGGCCTATCTTGGCCTGGCCGGCGAAGTCCTGCGCCGCCAGCGCGAACGCAGCCAGAAACAGAAGGAGACCGCCGCATGACTGCTGGCAAGGAGGCCGCAAAGGGCGGTGCCAAGAAGCGTGGCCTGGGCCGCGGACTGGAAGCCCTGCTGGGCCCCAAGGCAGCGGCCGATGCGCCGGCGCTGCAGGCAATGCCGGGCGACGTGCTGCGCACCCTGCCGGTGGACGCGATGGTGTCGGGCAAGTACCAGCCGCGTCGCACCATGGACGACGCCAAGCTGGACGAGTTGGCCGCGTCGATCCGCGCGCAGGGCGTGATCCAGCCGATCGTGGTGCGCGAGCGCATGGGCGCCGACGGCAAGGGCGGCCGCACCTACGAGATCATCGCCGGCGAGCGCCGCTGGCGCGCGTCGCAGCGCGCGGGCCTGGCGGAAGTGCCGGTGGTGGTGCGCGAGGTCGACGACCGCACCGTGGTGGCGATGGCGCTGATCGAGAACATCCAGCGCGAAGACCTCAACCCGCTGGAGGAAGCGCAGGCGCTGCAGCGGCTGATCGACGAGTTCGACCTGACCCACGCCGCCGCCGCCGAAGCGGTGGGCCGCTCACGCGCCGCGGTGTCCAACCTGCTGCGCCTGCTGGAGCTGCCGGAAGCCGTGCGCGTGCTGGTGCAGACCGGCGCGATAGAAATGGGCCACGCACGCGCGCTGCTGCCGCTGGCCGAGCCGATGGCGGTGGCACTGGCGAAACAGGCGGCCGAGGAAGGCTGGTCCGTGCGCCAGGTCGAACACCGCGTGCAGCAGATCGCCGCCGGCAAGGTGCCGGTGGAGCCCCGGAAGTCCGCGCCGAAGGCAAAGCCGCCGCAGGCCGACATCGCCGCGCTGGAGCGCGAGCTGTCAGACACGCTGGGCAGCAAGGTCAACGTGCTCAACGGCCGCGGCAACAAGGGCAAGCTGGTGATCCACTACGCCAACCTCGACGCGCTGGACGGCGTGCTGGAGCGGCTGCGCAACCGGTCGTGAGGTCACAACGCGCATGAGCGGATCGCCGCAACTCTCGGTCGTCGTCCCGGTCCACAACGAGGAAGACAACGTCGCCCCGCTGGTCGGCGAGATCGTGGCCGCGCTGCGTGGGCGGATCGACTTCGAAATCGTGTACGTGGACGACGCCTCCCGCGACGCCACCCTGGCGCGCCTGCGCGAGTTGCAGGCGACGACGCCAGAACTGCGGGTGGTCCGCCACCTGGCCAACGCCGGCCAGAGCACCGCCGTGCGCAACGGGGTCAAGGCCGCGCGCGCGCCGTGGATCGCGACGCTGGACGGCGACGGCCAGAACAACCCGGCCGACATTCCCAACCTGCTGGCCAAACGTGACGCTTCGCCCGAGGCGGTGAAGCTGTTCGCCGGCTGGCGGGTCAACCGCCAGGATTCCGGCAGCAAGCGCTGGGCGTCGAAATTCGCCAACGCGATCCGAGCACGGCTGCTGCGCGACGCCACCCCCGACACCGGCTGCGGCATCAAGCTGTTCGCCCGCGAAGCGTTCCTCGACCTGCCCTACTTCGACCACATGCACCGCTACCTGCCAGCGCTGATGCAGCGCGCCGGCTGGCAGACCGTCAGCGTGCCGGTCAACCACCGCCACCGCACCGCCGGCGTGTCCAAGTACAACAACCTCGGCCGCGCCATGGTCGGCATCAAGGACCTGTTCGGGGTGTCCTGGCTGATCCAGCGCAGCCGCCGCACCGGCACCGAGGAATTGCCGCGGTGATCGCGATGCTGGCGGCGGCGCCGGCCGGTTTCATGGACACGCCGCTGGCGGCGCTGGCCTGGACCGGCATCCACATGAGCCCGTGGAAGCTGATCGGGCTGGTCGGCGCGCTGATGTTCGGCGGCCGCTGGCTGGTGCAGTTCATCGCCAGCAAGCGCCACGGCAAGCCGGTGATCCCGCGGCTGTTCTGGTACATGAGCATCCTCGGCAGCCTGATGACGCTGAGCTATTTCGTGTTCGGCAAGAACGACGCGGTGGGCATCCTGCAGAACCTGTTCCCCAGTTTCACCGCCTGCTACAGCCTGTACCTGGACATCCGCCATCGCGGCTGGAAGCGCGACCGCGCCGGCCATTGAGCCGCCTGTCTCGATGCTACGATCCGGGCACCTGACCACCGCCGGTTCCCGCCCCGTGAAGTCCATCGCCCGCGCCAGCCTGCTGGCCCTGTGCCTGTCGTCCGCCTTCGCCCACGCACAGACCGCGCCCGCCGCGCCGGTTGCCGCCCAGTCGAGCAATGCCGCCGATGCCGCGTTCCGCGCGATCTACCAGGCCGAATGGAAATGGCGGATGCAGCAGGCCGGGGCGTGGACCGAAGACAGCGACGAGACCAGCCGCACGCCCGCGCGCAGCCTGCCCGACGTCAGCACAGAAGCGTTACAGAAGCAGCTCACCTATCTCGACGGCGTGCTGCGCCAGCTCGACGGCATCGAGGTGGCCGCGCTGTCGCCGGCCGAGCAGCTGAACTACGCGATCTACCGTCCGCAGATCGAGCACAAAGCAGCGGAGATCCGCCTGCGCGACCACGAGATGCCGTTCAATTCCGACAGCTCGTTCTGGTCGAACCTCGACTTCATGGCCCGCGCCAACCTGCGCAGCGCCGACGATTACCGCGCCTACGCGGCGCGGTTGCGCGACGTGCCGCGCTACTTCGACCAGCAGATCGCCAACATGCGCACCGGGCTGGCGCGCGGCTTCTCGGTGCCGCGCGCGGTGCTGCCGGGCCGCGACGTGTCGATCGCGACGACCGCGGAGCTGAAGGATCCGGAAGCCGCCTCGCTGTGGGCGCCCTACAAGACGATCCCGGCCGGCATCCCCACCGCCGAGCAGGACGCGCTGCGCGCCGAAGGCCGCGCCGCGATCCGCGAGGCGGTGATCCCCGCCTTCGCCAGACTGCTGGTGTTTTTCCGCAGCGAGTACATGCCGAAAGCGCGCGCCACGCTGGCGGCCGAGGCGATGCCGAACGGCGAGGCCTGGTATCGCGAGCAGATCCGCAAATACACCACCCTGGAGCTGACGCCCGACCAGATCCACGCCATCGGCCTGCAGGAAGTGGCCGGCATCCGCGCCGAGATGGAGGCGATCATCGACGGCCTGGGCTTCGCAGGCAAATCGAAGGAAACCCGCTTCAACGATTTCCTGACCTTCCTGCGCACCGACCCGCAGTTCTACGCATCGAGCCCGCAGGAGTTGCTCAACCACGCCGCCTGGATCAGCAAGCGGGTGGACGGACAGGTCGGCAAGATCATCGGCACCCTGCCGCGCGGGCGCTTCACCATCGTGCCGGTGCCGCCGGCGATCGCGCCGTTCTGGACCGCAGGCCGCGGCGGCGCCGGCACCTACTGGGTCAACACCTATGACCTGCCGTCGCGCCCGCTGTACAACCTGCCCGCGCTGACCCTGCACGAGTCCGCCCCCGGTCACGCGCTGCAGGGCTCGCTGGTGCAGGAACAGGGCGAAGTGCCCGGGTTCCGCAAGGAATACATCAGCGCCTACGGCGAGGGCTGGGGCCTGTACAGCGAATGGCTGGGCAAGGAGATGGGCATCTACGAGACGCCCTACGACGACTTCGGCCGGCTCACCTACGCGATGTGGCGCGCCTGCCGGCTGGTCATCGACACCGGCGTCCACCACAAGGGCTGGAGCCGCGATCAGGCGCTGGCCTACCTGCGCGACAACACCGCGCTGTCCGAGCACGAGGTGACCACCGAGGTCGACCGCTACATCAGCTGGCCGGGCCAGGCGTTGAGCTACAAGCTGGGCGAGCTCACCATCATGCGCCTGCGCCGCGAGGCCGAAGCCGCGCTGGGGCCGAGATTCGACGTGCGCGCCTTCCACGACGCCATCCTGTCGCAGGGCTCGGTGCCGCTGCCGGTGCTGGAATCGCAGATCCGCGCGTGGGTGGTGGCGGTGCAGGCCGAGGCGAAGACAAAGTAGGAATCGCGTCTACCCTCCCCTGCAGGGGCAGGGTTTTCAAGCCAAGTGCTTGCCTGGAAATGGGTTTCCCCGCATAATGCGCGGCTCGCTGCGTCCTGCAGCGCTTCCCGTCGTGGATTTCACGCCGGGGCCGCCGTCACCCGGGCTACGGGCGACAACCACACACCATCGAGGTGCACAGTGTCCAAAGTCTGCCAAGTCACCGGCAAGCGCACGATCTCCGGCAACAATGTTTCGCATTCGAACCGGAAAACCCGTCGTCGCTTCATGCCCAACCTCCACGAGCGTCGCTTCTGGGTCGCTTCGGAAAACCGCTGGATCAAGCTCCGCATTTCCAATGCCGCGCTGCGCACCATCGACAAAAACGGCATCGATGCCGTCCTGGCCGACCTGCGCAAGCAGGGCGAGAAGGTCTGAGGAGGACTGAATCATGGCTACCAAGCGCGACAAGATCCGTCTGATTTCCTCGGCCGGCACCGGTCATTTCTACACGACCGACAAGAACAAGAAGAACACCCCGAACAAGATGGAGGTCAGCAAGTACGACCCCGTCGTTCGCAAGCACGTGATGTACAAGGAAGGCAAGATCAAGTAAGCCGCGGCGCATTGCGCACCGGCCTTGCCCTCCCGGAAAACCCGCCTCACGGCGGGTTTTCTTTTGCCTCCCGCTGGCGTTCGCGCAGGGCCTGCGGCTCAGCCGCCAGCCGGCGCCACCCGCGCATCGTCGACGCCATCGAAGCTGAAGACGTCGCCAGCGGCATTGACCAGCACCAGCCTGGGCGGCTGCGCCTGCTCGAAACGCATCGCCAGCCGGCCCTGCAGACGGTTGGCCACCTGTCCGTCGAGACGGCCCAGCGCCGGGTCGGCGCAGGACGTCATCGCCACGCTGAAAGGTTCGACCAGCAGGCTGTCGGCGCTCGGTGCATGGCGCGCGCTCATCACGTTGCAGGCATTGCCCACGCTGACCAGCGAGGCGTTGAAATCCAGCTGCACCGGCAGCTGCGGACGCACGAACAGCGCATCGATGCGGCGCCCCCCGGCGTCCACCGCGGCGACCAGGCGCCAGTGGTGGCGGGTCAGCGCGAGCACCACCTGCAGCGCACCGGCGGGCGCCGGCGTGGCCTGCTGCATGTCCGCAGGCGGAGTAGAGAAGGCCTGCGCCCCGACCGTGGACGCCGGCACCGCGGCCGGCGCCGGCGCCGGCTGGCACCCGGCCAGCAGCAGCCCGGGCAAGGCGATCATCGACAGTTTGCGCACCGCCTTCCCTCCGCGAATGGATCCGCTCACTGGCCTGCCGGCAACCACAGCAGCAGCGCCACGCCCAGCACGATGCGGTAGATCGCGAACGCGGTAAAGCGGTGGCCCTGGATGTAGCGCAGCAGCCATTTCACCGCCACGAACGCGGTCACCGCCGAGGCGACGAAGGCCACCCCCAGTGCGTTCCAGTCCACGTTGGCGAAGCCGCCGTCGCTCCACAGCGACAGCAGCTCATAGCCGGTGGCGGCGAACATGGTGGGGATGCCGACCAGGAACGCGAATTCGGTGGCGGCTGCGCGGCTGGTGGTGCCCGCCAGCAGCGCCACGAAGATGGTGGCGGCGCTGCGCGAGGTGCCGGGAAACACCCCCGCCAGCACCTGCGCCACGCCGACCAGCAGCGCCGTGCGCCAAGCGATCGCCGTGCGTTCGCCGTCGCGCGCCGCGCGCCGCGCCGCCCACTGCTCCGCCAGCAGCATCCACAGCGCGCCGAGGATCAGCGCCCAGGCGATCGGCTGCACGGTGGCCGGCAGGTGGAACGGCGTCCATTGCTGGCCGAACAGCGCGCCGATGCGGTCGGCCTTCTTCAGCGCCAGCCCCAGGATCGCGGTCACCAGGAACGCGCCGGCCAGCTTGAAAGCGTAGTCGCGCGACTGCGCCGGGGTGGTCGACACGCCCAGCGGATCGTAATCGGCCGGGGCGTCGCGGCCGGCGAACGCGACCAGCATGCCCCACAGCCGCTTCCAGTAGATCAGCACCACGGCCAGGATCGCGCCGGCCTGGATGGCGATATTGAACAGGTCGCTGCGCGGCCCGAGCCAGTGCTGGGCAATGAGCAGGTGGCCGGTACTGGAGATCGGCAGGAATTCGGTGATGCCTTCGATAATGCCCAGCAGCAGGGCAGCTAGCAGCTCGTACATGGAGGAACAGGGGCCGGTGGAAGCGTGCGCTGGCCGCACGGGCAGTCGCGCAGCATACCCGATGCACCGTTTGCACGGTTACAGTGCATTAGCGAATGTCAAATCCTCAATTTGGTGCAACCGCTTTCCATTGGCGACGCTCACCTCTATGCAAATCAATGGCTTGCAGCGAAAGCCAGGTTGGCACGCCGCGTGCTTGATGCATTGCGTCGATATCACGATGCCTTTCCCCATCCCTGCCCCGGAGCCAGCCATGTCCCTCGAACACGTCGAAAAGCTCATCAAGGACCACAAGGTCGAATTCATCGACCTGCGCTTCGCCGACATGCGCGGCGTGCAGCACCATGTGACCTTTCCCAAGTCGATCGTCGATGCCAGCCTGTTCGAGGACGGCAAGATGTTCGACGGCAGCTCGATCAGCGGCTGGCGCGGCATCCAGAACTCCGACATGGTGCTGCTGCCGGACCCTTCCACCGCGTTCCTGGATCCATTCACCTTGCGCTATGACAGCCTGGACGCACTGGTGGCGATGGGCGTGCTGCCGCGCCGCAATCTGATTGGCGTTGCCCAGCCGCCGCGCGCGTTCCCGGGAGAGTTCGTCGCCGATCCGCCGGGCCGTTGACCGAAGGTCCTCCGGCGGGACGACCCGCCGGAACACCGGCTCTTACTTGACCGCGCCTTCGATCTTCTCGCCAGCCTTCTGGATGTCTTTGCCGGCACCGGCAATGGTGTTGCAGCCAGCCAGAAAAGCCAGACAGGCCAGCATCAACAGCGCCATCTTCATCAGCTTCATGGGGTTCTCCTCGGGATCCGACGGACATTATCGGGCCGAGGGGAGGTCAGACAAGAGCGCTTCCCGCGCCGGCCGCCCGCGTGCTGGCGGCCGGCCGGCGCCGGGGAGGCTATCAGCACTTCATGTCCTTGCAGTCCTGGGCCTTGTCTTCGACCTTTTCACCGGCCTTCTGTACGTCCTTGCCTGCGCCGGCAATCGTGTTGCAGGCAGTCAGGACCATGCTGGAGAACATGACCAGCATCAGCAGGGCGATCAAGCGCTTCATGGAGCCTCCTTCACTGTGGGGGTGCGGCCATTTACCCCGCTGCCGCGTGAAGCAGGCGTGCATGGCGGCGGCGGCAACACAACCACGAATGAACGGGCGGTGCCTGCCCGCCTCAGTCGTCGCGCTCGCGGGGAATCACGCTGATGCGGCCATTGGTCTCCAGCAGGGCAAGGCGCACGTCGCCCACATCGTCGATGTTGTTCATCCGCAACGCCTCGGCGAAATCGTCCTGGCTGACCAGCTCGCGCCGCAGCACTTGCCGGAACACCCGGCCATCGCGCGCCAGCACCACCGGCTCGCCCTCGACCCAGCGCTCCACCGAGCGGTTGCGGGAGGTTTGCCACGCCACCAGGTAGTTGAGTGCGATCAGGGTGGTCGCCATGATCGCCGCGCCGGTCAGCGAGTTGTCGCCACCGTTGATGCCGTTCTGCACCGCATTGCCGATCAGGATCAGCAGGACCAGGTCGAACGGCGTGAACTGCCCCACTGCGCGCTTGCCGGAGACCCGCACCAGCACCATCACCAGCACATAGACCGCACAGGCCCGCAGCACGAAGTGCCACCACGGTGCAGACAGCTGGAACAACTCGCTCATGTGATCTCTCCGCTGATCGCCTGCACGCACATTAACAACGCGACTGCATGAAGCCTGCATGGAGAAAAGCCCCCTCTGGCAAAGGGGGCGCGGCAAAGCCGCGGGGATTTGGAAGCCACCGGCTCGGGGCCCAAGGTTTGCGTAGCGAACTTCGGGCTTTTGCGGCCACTCCAAAAGACGCCCACAAAAAAGCCCCGCAGCCAGGGGGGACTGCGGGGCCGGGGAAGGCCGGTTGGGGAGGACCTGCACCTTCCGGATGATCACACCAGGGGAGGGGTAGTGATCGGCAACAGGCGTTGCACCTGTTGCGAGCTATATGACCACTTCCAACATGGATGGTTCGTGAAGATTCCAGTTAAAAAACCGTTCGGTTCAGGAATGATTCATTGCATTTTCCAGAAACCCCGCCAAACCCGCGCCGCGTCACGCTTTGCGGGCCTAACCGCGAGCTCAGTGGGCCTCGTCCCAGTTGTCGCCCACCCCGCTGTCCACCACCAGCGGCACCCGCAGCCGGGCCGCGCCGGACATCAGCGCCGGTACCTGTTCCAGCAGGGTCGGCACGAAGTCGGCGTCGGCCTCGAACACCAGTTCGTCGTGCACCTGCAGGATCATCAGCGCGCGCTCGCGGTTGTCGGCCAGCCAGGCGTCCACCTGCACCATCGCGCGCTTGATGATGTCGGCGGCGGTGCCCTGCATCGGCGCGTTGATCGCGGCGCGCTCGGCGCCGGCGCGCTGGGCGGCATTGCGCGAGTGGATGTAGTCCAGCGCCAGCCGGCGCCCGAACACGGTTTCAACAAAGCCGGCATCGCGCGCCTGCTGGCGGGTGCGCTCCATGTAGTCGCGCACGCCCGGATAGCGGCTGAAGTACAGCGCGATGTAGTCCTGCGCCTCGCCGCGGCCAACGCCCAGCTGCTTGGCCAGCCCGAACGCGCCCATGCCGTAGATCAGGCCGAAGTTGATCGCCTTGGCGGCGCGGCGCTCGTTGCCGGACACCTCGGCGACCGGCTTGCCGAACACCTCGGCGGCGGTGGCGCGGTGGATGTCGGCGCCTTCCGCGAACGCGCGCAGCAGCGCCGGGTCTTCCGACAGGTGGGCCATGATCCGCAGCTCGATCTGCGAGTAGTCGCAGGCCACCAGCTTGCGGCCCGGCGGCGCGATGAAGGCGGTGCGGATACGCCGGCCTTCTTCGCTGCGGATCGGGATGTTCTGCAGGTTGGGATCGGACGAGGACAACCGCCCGGTGGCTGCGCCGGCCTGGTGGTAGCTGGTGTGCACGCGGCCGGTGTCGGGATTGACCATCTCCGGCAGCTTGTCGGTATAGGTGCTGCGCAGCTTGGCCAGACCGCGATATTCCAGGATGATCCGCGGCAGTTCGTGCTGGTCGGCGATGGCTTCCAGCGCCTCTTCGTTGGTCGAAGGCGCGCCACCCGGCGTCTTCACCAACGCCGGCAGCTTGAGCTCATCGAACAGCAGCGCGCCCAGCTGCTTGGGCGAATCCAGGTTGAAGCTGCGCCCGGCCAGCTCGGTAGCCTGCTGCTGCGCGGCCAGCATGCGCCGGCCCAGCTCCGCCGACTGCCGGCGCAGCTCGTCGGCATCGATCAGCACGCCGTTCGCCTCCACCCGCGCCAGCACCGGCACCAGCGGCATTTCGATGTCGCGGTAAACCGCATCCAGCGTCGGCTCGGCCTGCAGCTTCGCGCGCAGCACGCGGTGCAGGCGCAGGGTGATGTCGGCGTCCTCGGCGGCGTAGCGCGTGGCGTCGTCGATGGCGACCTGCGAGAACGGGATTTGCTTGGCACCCTTGCCGGCCACGGCTTCGTACTTGATGGTGTCGTAGCCGAGATGCCGCTTCGCCAGCGAATCCATGTCGTGGCGGGCGATGCCTGCGCTGAGCACGAAGCTTTCCAGCATCGTGTCGTCGGCATAGCCGCGCACGTCGATGCCGTGCCGGCGCAGCACGTGCAGGTCGTACTTGACGTGCTGGCCCAGCTTCTTCTTCGAAGGATCGGACAGCAGCGGGCGCAGCGCGTCCAGTACCTGCGCGCGGGAAAGTTGCGCGGGCGCACCCGGATAGTCGTGGCCGAGCGGTAGGTAGCAGGCCTTGCCCGGTTCGACGCTGAAGCTCAGGCCGACCAGGTTGGCCCGCATCGGATCGAGCGCATCGGTTTCGCTGTCGAAAGCGAATTCGTCGGCAGCCTGCAGCTTCGCGATCCAGTCAGTGAGTTGCGCCTGGGTCAGCACCGTTTCGTATTCGCCCGGCGCGGACAGCGCGGGGTCGATCTCCGGCTGCGACGCGGGCGCGGGCGCGGCCGCCGCGACGAAACCGCCGCCGCGCGCCACGCCCGGCTCCCGGTTTGCCACCGCAGCGGCCGCCGCGCCGCCGTCCAGTTCCTTCAGCGCCTGGTTGAAGCCGTAGCGCGCGTACAGCCCGCGCAGCGCGTCGGCGTCGCGTTCGCGCAATGCCAGGTCGGCCGGCGCCTGCGCCAGCGCCACGTCGGTCCTGATGGTGACCAGGTCGCGGTTCAGGGGCAGCCTCTCAAGCGCCGCGCGCAGGTTGTCGCCGACCTTGCCCTTGATCGCGGC
>NZ_AUIV01000034.1 GCF_000423885.1 Thermomonas fusca DSM 15424
CTTTATCCCGCAAAACCCCGAGCCTCTTGGTTCGGGGTTTTGTCTTTTTGCATCCGGAAATCTTCAAGCACGAGAATCAATAACCGCGACTTGCGGCGAGGGGCGATTGGGGCGGGGTTATTGCACCCGGTGCAGCGGCACTTCTCAAGTTGTCCGGTATACCCAGTGCCGCGACAACACAAAGCCAAGACCCGCGCTCAATACATCGAACAGCGGCTTCAACGATTGCGCGGCCGCCAAACCCGCTTGCTGGTCAACCAGGTCAACCGCCACGGTATTGAGCACCGTCAACGCAACCCACATGACCAAGAACCGCCGCGCGGCGCGCCTGCCAAGCTGACGACCATCGCCGGAAAAGGTCCACTTGCCGTTCAGCCAGAATCCCAGCAGCGCGCCGGAAATGCGCCCGGCGACATTGGCCGGGGCGACCGGCAACACCCATTGACTAAGTGCCAGCATGACCGCGTATTCGACCAGCCATTGCAGCAGGCCGACCGCGGCATAACTCCCAAGATGGCGACGCAGGCTCATGTCGATGATTGTGACGCAGCGGAAGCGGGGCTGCGACCGCTAGAATCGCCGCTGTCACCGAAAGGAGAATCCGCACCATGCCGAACCCGTCCGCTTCGCCGCTGCACGTCATCATCCTTGCTGCCGGCGAAGGCAAACGGATGAAATCGGCGTTGCCGAAGGTACTGCAGGCGATTGCCGGCAGGGCGATGCTGGCGCACGTGATCGATGCTGCGCGGCAGCTGGCGCCGGCGGGCATCCACGTGGTGTTCGGGCATGGCGGCGCGCAGGTGCGCGCGGCCTTCGCCGATCAGCCCGACCTGCACTGGGCCGAACAGTCCCGGCAGCTTGGTACCGGCCATGCCGTGCAACAGGCGATGCCCGGCATTCCGGACGATGCGCGCGTGCTGGTCCTGTACGGCGATGTCCCGCTGATCACACCGGCAACCCTGCAGCGCCTGCTGGACGCGCCGCGCTCGCTCGCGGTGCTGGCCGCCGAGCCGCCGGATCCGACCGGTTACGGCCGGATCGTGCGCGACACCGAAGGCCATGTCGCCGCGATCGTCGAGCACAAGGACGCAGACGCCGCCCAGCGGCGGATCCATCTGGTCAACACCGGTGTGATCGCCGCCGAAGCCGGCGCGCTGCGGCGCTGGCTGGCCGAGCTGCGCAACGACAACGCGCAGGGCGAGTACTACCTCACCGACGTGTTCGCCGCCGCCGCGCGCGAGTACGCCGCGGCGGAGATCGCCATCGTCGACGACCCGCTGGAAACCGAGGGCGCGAATGATTCCTGGCAGCTGGCGCAGCTGGAGCGCGCGTTCCAGCTGCGGCAGGTGCGTGCGCTGTGCCTGCAGGGCGCACGCGTCGTCGATCCGGCGCGGGTCGACATCCGCGGCAGCGTGCGCGTGGGCCGGGACGTCGAGCTTGATGCCAACGTGGTGTTCGAGGGCGACGTGGTGCTGGGCGACGGCGTGCGCATCGGCCCGTTCTGCCGGATCAAGGACGCGCGCATCGGCGCCGGCACGGTGGTGGCCGCGCACTGCGATATCGAAGGCGCGATCTGCGAGGGCGGCGCGCAGATCGGCCCCTACGCGCGGTTGCGCCCCGGCACCGTGCTGGCGGAAGGCGTGCACGTGGGCAACTTCGTCGAGACCAAGAAGACCAGCTTGGGGCGTGGCAGCAAGGCCAACCACCTGACCTATCTGGGGGATGCGGTAGTTGGCGCCGGCGTGAATATCGGTGCCGGCACCATCACCTGCAATTACGACGGGGTGAACAAGTCCACCACCACGATCGGCGATAACGCGTTCATCGGCTCCAACAGTTCGTTGGTGGCACCGGTCGCCATCGGCGAAGGCGCGACCATCGGTGCCGGCTCGGTGATCGGCAAGGACGCGCCGGCTGGCAAGCTGACGCTGGCGCGGCCCAAGCAGGAGACCGTGGACGGCTGGCGGCGGCCGGTGAAGAAGCAGGACTGAGTGGACGTGGCGATGCTGCTACCACGCCTGAGGCAACTGGCCCCGCGCCTGTTGGCGGTGACCTCTGCGGTTGGCGCGCTTGCGCTTGCGCTGTCTGGCATCGGCCTGTGGCGGACGTACTGCGAGAACTTCGGCTGCATCGGCGTTGGCATCGCCTGGTTTGCGTGGGCCATCGGTTATGGCCTGCTGTTGCTCGCTGGTGGGTTCGCGCTGCGCCTGCAGCGGGGACGACCGCGGGTGATGCTGCGCGTGGGGCTGGCAGTGCAGATCGTGGCCGGCCTGCTGCTGCTTGGCTATTGGGCGGTGCAGGCGGCGCTGTGATGCGGCGGCGGCGCGCGGCGACGGCGTCTTAACCCGGCAGCACCATCGACACGCATAGGCCGCCGCCGTCGCGGTTGAGCAGGGCGATGCGGCCGCCGTGGGCCTCCGCGATTTCGCGCGCCAGCGCCAGCCCCAGGCCGGTGCCGTGGCGCTTGGTGGAATAGAACGGCAGCAGCGCGTTGGCCAGCACCGCCTCGTTCATGCCGCTGCCGCGATCCAGCACCTCGATGCGCCAGCCGTCCGCGATGCGCCGCACCGACAGCCGCACGTCCCCCGCACCGGTGCCGGATTCGTGCGCGTTCTTGAGCAGGTTGATCAGCGCCTGTTCCAGCTGCGCCGCGTCGACGCGGGCGATGCCGTCGGCTGGCTGGATGTCGGCGACGAACTCCACCTGGGTGCGCAGCTGGGCGACGAAACGCCGCCACTCCACCGGCGCCAGGCGCGGCGAGGGCAGTTTGGCGAAACGCGCGTAGTCGCGGATGAAGCCTTCCAGGTGGCGCGCCCGTTCCTCGATGGTTGCCAGCGCCGACGGCAGGCGCTCGTACTGGCCGCGCCGCAGCAACTCCGCGCCGGAATGCGCCAGCGAGGCGATCGGTGCGAGTGAGTTGTTCAGCTCGTGGCTGATGACGCGGATCACCTTCTTCCACGTCTGCACTTCCTGCCGGCGCAGCTCGGCGGTCAGCTGTCGCAGCAGCACCAGTTCGTGGACGCGGCCGTTGAGGCGGAAGCGGCGCCGCGACAGGTGGTAGATGTCCTCGTCATCGTCCTTGCCGACGGTGAACATGCCGTCGCCGCCGCGCGCGAACGCATCGCGCACTGCCGGATCGGCATCGTCCAGCAGTTTGTCGAAGTCGCGCCCCTCCAGCCGCTTGCCGTTGCCCAGCAAGCGGCGTGCGGCCAGGTTGCCCAGCACGATCCGCCGCCCGGGGTCCACCAGCACCATCGCCACGGGCGTGTTCTGGACCATGGTGTCGAGCAGCAATTCGCGTTGCACCAGCGCCAGCCGCTGGTCGCGCAGGGCGGTACCCAAGGCGTTGTGGGCGTCCACCAGTTCGACAAGGTCGCTGGCCTTGTCCCAGGTGATGCCGAAGCTGAAGTCGCCGTCGCGGTAGCTGGCCACGGTGCCGGCCAGTGCGCGGAACAGGGCGCGCATCGGCACCAACGCGCGCCAAATCACCGCGCCCACCAGTGCGCCGATGACGCCCGCCGCCAGCAGCGCCGCGGCCCACGGCTGCAGCCACTGCGCCAGCAGCGCGGTGGCGGCGGCGGTGGCCGCGATGCCCGCCGCCGCGATGGCGATCATGCGGACTGCGATGGGCAGGACGCGGAGGACGCGCATCAAGTCCTCGGGATACCGAGCCGATCCAGCCGGCGGTACAGCGCCTGCCGCGACAGGCCGAGGTCGGCCGCCGCCTGCGCCAGCACCCCGCCGCTGCGGGCCAGCGCGGCCTCGATCAGTGCGCGATCCGGCTCCTCGCCTGCAGGCAATGCGCCCGCGGGCGCGGGCGGCAGGCCGAGGTCTGCCGCGCTGACGGTATCGCCGCGGGCCAGCAGCACCGCCCGCTGCATCACGTTGCGCACTTCGCGCACGTTGCCGGGCCAGGGATGGCGCTGCAGCGCGCGTTCGGCGTCTTCACCCAGGTGCTTGCCGGCGCCGAGGAAGTGCCGAGCCAACGGCAGGATGTCGCGCGGGCGGGCCGCCAGCGGCGGCACCCGCAGCTCGATGCCGTTGAGGCGGTAGAACAGGTCTTCGCGGAACCTGCCTTCGGCGATCAGTGCGGGCAGGTCGGCGTTGGTGGCGCTGATGATGCGCACCTTCACCTGGCGCTCGCGGTTGCTGCCAAGCCGCGCGAAGCAGCCGGTCTCCAGCACCCGCAGCAGCTTCACCTGCCCGGCCAGCGGCAGGGTGCCGATCTCGTCGAGGAACAGGGTGCCGCCATCGGCCGCCTCGAACTTGCCCTCGCGTGGCTTGTTGGCGCCGGTGTAGGCGCCGGCATCGGCGCCGAACAGCTCGGCTTCGATCAGTTCGCCGGGCAGGGCCCCGCAGTTGAGGGCGACGAACGGCCCCTGCGCCACCCGCGAGTTGGCGTGGATGATCTCGGCGTAGCGCTCCTTGCCGGCGCCGTTCGGGCCGGTGATCAGCACCGGGATGTCGGCGCGGGCGACCTGGCATGCCAGGGTCAGCGCGGCCTCGCTGGCGGGGTCGGCATAGATGATGCCGCGCAGGTCGTACTCGCGTTCCAGCACGGTGCGTCGTCGGCGTTCGCCGGCGCGCGTTTGCTCCAGCTGGCGGCGGTTGTCGCCGAGTTCGAGCAGGTTGTTGACGGTGGCCACCAGCTTGCGGTCGTCCCAGGGCTTGGCCAGGTAGTCGGCGGCGCCGGCCTTGATCAGGTCGACGGCCGCTTCCAGGTGCGTCCATGCGGTCAGCAGGATCACCGGCAGGTCAGGATGGGCTTGCCGGATGCGGTGGAACAGCGCCACGCCTTCGTCGCCGGAAGTGGTGTCGGCGACGAAATTCATGTCCTGGATCACCAGGTCCACCGGCTCTTGCGCTAGCAGGTCCAGCCCCTGCTCCGGCGACTGCGCGCACAGCGTGCGGATGTCGTGCAACGAGAACAGCACGTCCAGTGCGGTGCCGACCGAAGGGTTGTCGTCGATGACCAGGATGACGGGCATGGGTGCGATTGTAGTGGCAGTGGTGGCGGGATCAGACCGAGCGCGTGGCCACTGCCGGCGGCACCGACGCGGCGCGCCGGGCCGGGCCGAGCACCGCCAGCTGGCCCAGCAGCCACAGGCCCAGCGCGCCAATCGGCAGGTAGGACAGCGGCAGCCGCGGCAACTCGTACTTGCTGATCAGCAGCTGGTTGATGCCGAACGCCAGCACCATGCCCAGCACGATGCCCATCGTCGCCAGCAGGAAGTTCTCGGTCTGGAAGTAGCGCAGGATCTGCCCGCGACTGGCGCCCAGCGCGCGACGGATGCCGATTTGCTTGGTCCGCTGCTGCACCCAGAAGCTGGCCAGGCCGACGATGCCCAGCGCTGTGACCAGCAACAGCAGGCCGCACACGATCAGCAGCAGGCCGATCATGTCGCGGTCGTCGGCGAAGAATTCGCGGCGGTTCTCGGAGAACGTGATCGACGGCTGGATCAGGCGGTTGGGATCGACCTTCTCCAAGGTGGCGTCCACCTGCTTGAGGATCTCGTCGCGCCGCGCCGGATCGGCCACGCGCACCAGGTAGATGCCGCCGTTGGCGAAGTGCATGCGGAACGGGAAGATCAGCGAGTAGTCGCGGTTGCCGCCCATCCGCGCCGGCCGCAGCAGGGTCTCGACCACGCCCACCACGGTCAGCGGGACGTCGGCCATGTACACGGTCTTGCCGAGCGGGCTGCCATTGGGGAACAGCTTGCGCGCGGCCGCGGCGCTGAGGATCAGCGGCGACTTCAGCGCCGATGTGTCGGTCGCGGTTTCCAGTTCGGTGGTGTTGCGGAACTCGTCTGCCTGGAAGTCGCGGCCGGCGACCAGCTTCAGGCCCATCGCCTTCAGGGTGCCTTCGCTGACCATGTACTGTGCCGCGTTGAGGGTCGGTACTTCCTGGTCGGGGCTGGTGCCGAGCGAGGTGTTCCACGAGCCGTTGCGGAACGGCGTCTGGTTGACGATCACCACGTCGGTCACGCCGGGGATCGCGCGCAGGGCGGCCAGGTCCTCGCGGGTGCGGGCGTTGCCATCGACCTGGGTGCCGATGCCGGTGGCGCGGGCCATGATCAGGTGCGCATCGTCCATGCCGCTGGGCATGTTGAGGGTTTCCAGCCGCTGCACGACCAGGAACAGCGCGTTGCACAGGATCGCGCAGGTCAACGCGATCTCCAGCACGATCAGCGCGGCCGCGGTCTTGTGGCGCGACAGGGTGGACAGGATGGGACGGATTTCCATCGGGATTCTCCGGGATGTCAGTTGCCGCGCGGTGTCGCGCGGGTCATTGCGATTTCAGCTGCAGCGCCGGCGGCACGCGCATCGCGCGCCAGGCGGGGAGCAGGCCGGCGAGCAGGCTGGCGCCGATGGCGAGCACGAAGGTCAGCGCGAGCATGCCGCCGTCCAGGTGGGCCAGCTGCGCGTACTCGGCCGGGCGCTGGCGTACCGCCCACAGCCCCAGCAGGGCCAGCACCAGGCCGAGGGCGCCGCCTGCCACGCCAACCGTGCCGGCTTCGACCAGGCACTGCTTGAAGATCTCCATCCGCGACGCGCCCAGCGCGCGGCGTACGCCGATCTCGCCGCTGCGGCGCAGGAACTTGGCCAGCAGCAGGCCGACGGTATTGAGCAGGCAGACCAGCAGGAAGGCGAACGCCAGCCACATCTGGAGGCGCACGTCCCCGGGCACGACCTGGCGGAACTCCAGCCACTCCATCACGTTGCGCAGGCGGGTATTGGCCGGACGCTCGAAGCGGCCGGCGCTGAGCTGCTGTTCGGAATAGTTGTCCAGATAGCGCTTGTACGCGGCAGCGTCGCCGGCGCTCTCCAGCTCCACCCAGTACTGCATCCAGCTGCACGGCACGTTCTGCGCGGTGGGATCGTTGACCATGCTGCGGCCGAAGCAGTTGATGCTGCCGTTGCGCCCCAGCTTGAGGTCCAGCGCGGCGCTGATCGGCACGAACGCCTGCTCGTCGCTGTCGTAGCGGCCGGTGTTGAGGTCGTAGAAGTGCGGCGCCGGCTTCCAGTCGTCGATCACGCCGACGATGCGCAGCGCGTGGCCGTCGATGCGCAGCTCGCGGCCGATTGGATCGGTGCCACCGTACAGCTTCTCGCCCAGTTCGCGGGTCACTACCGCTACCCGTGCGCGGGCGTCGTCGTCGCCTCCGGTCCATGACCGGCCGCGCAGGAACGGCACGTCGAACATCGCGAAGAAGTCGGCCGAGGTATAGCGCAGGCCAACCGTGAACGGCTTGAGCTTGTTGCCTTCCGGCTCCACCACGCCGCCGCCGCCGGTCATCATGGCCTGCCGCTTGGCCTTCTTCTGGCGCAGCAGTTCCTCGGCATCGAAGCGGGTGAGCTGGTCCTGCGGCTCGTCGCCCGGCTTGTAGCCGTCGCGCGTTTCCGGATCCAGCTGGACGTAGAACAGGCGCTCGCTCTTCTGCGGGATCGGGTCGCCGGAGAGCACGTGGAAGACGGTCAGCGTGGTCATGCTGGCGCCGATGCCGAGCGCGATCGCCAGCACCATCAGCGCGGTCAGCACGCGGTTGCGGCGGAAGCTGCGCAGGGCGAGGTTGAGGTAGTAGCCGAACATGGCGGTGTCCTCAGGCGGTGGCGACGCGGGCGTGCGGCGGATGGGCGATGGCGGACTCCATGACCACGTCCGAGGCCATGCCGTCGACGATGTGGACGTTGCGCTGCGCGCGCGCGGCCAGTTCCGGGTCATGGGTGACCATCACGATGGTGGTGCCCTGCTGGTTGATGTCCTCCAGCAGCTCCATCACGCTGCGCGCCATCTGCGAATCCAGGTTGCCGGTCGGTTCGTCCGCCAGCAGCAGGCGCGGGCTGCCGGCCAGCGCGCGGGCGATCGCGGCGCGCTGCTGCTGGCCACCGGAGAGTTCCGCCGGGTAGTGCTTCATGCGCGAACCAAGCCCCACCATGCCCAGCGCGTCCTCGATGCGCAGCTTGCGCTCGGATGCCGGCATGCCGCGGTAGCGCAGGGGCACGTCGCAGTTGTCGAACAGGTTGAGGTCGGGGATCAGGTTGAAGCCCTGGAAGATGAAGCCGATCTTTTCGTTGCGCAGGCGCGAGCGGGCGTTGTCGTTCAGGCCCTTCACGTCGACGCCGTCGAGCACGTAGTCGCCGCCGGTGAATTCCTCCAGCAGGCCGGCGATGTTGAGGAAGGTGGTCTTGCCCGAACCCGACGGGCCGGTGACGGCGACGAACTCGCCCTCGCCGACCTGCAGGTCGAGCGAGCGCAGCGCGTGCGTCTCGACGAGTTCGGTGCGGTAGACCTTGGTGACCTGGCGCATGTCGAGCATGGCGATGATTCCTTGTGCAGTTGTCTGGTCGGAAAGTGCGAAGTGGAGCGATGGGGTATGGGCTGGGCGTGGCGTCAGTTGCCGGAGATGCGGACGCGTTCGGCGGTGCCGAACTGGTCGGTGCCGGAGACGACGATGCGGTCGCCGACCTTCAGGCCCGAGACGATTTCCACGGAGGACAGGCTGGATGCCCCGGTGCGGATCGGGCGGCGCGTCGCGCTGCTGCCGTCCACCACCCAGGCGAGGTTGCCGCCGTCCTGTTCCAGGAACGGTCCGCGCTCCACCATCAGCACGTTGCGGCGGGTGTCCATCACGATCCGCACCGACAGCCGTTGGTTCTGGCGCAGGCCCGGCGGCTGCCTGCCCTTGGCGAAGCGCACGCGGGCGGTGACCTCGCCGTTCACCACCTCGGGCGAGACCGCGGCGATCTCGCCGGCGTAGCGCGCGTTGTTGGCGCTGATCTGCGCCGGCATGCCGATGCCCAGGTCGCGGGCGAAGCTTTCCGGCACCTTGATCTCGACCTCGAAGCGGCTGAGGTCCACCACGCTCAGCACCGGCCCGTTGGTGGTGACCTGGGTGCCCTGCGGCAACTGCACCTGGCCGACCTGGCCATCGAACGGCGCGCGCAGGGTCAGTGCATCCACCTGCCGGCGCGCTTCCTCCACCACCGCGCGCTGGCGCTGCGCCTGCAGCTGCTTGTTGCGCGCATCCAGCCCGGCGCCGCTGCTCTGCAGCGAGAAGTCCTTGCGCGCGGCGGACAGGCCGATATCGGCCTTCTTCATCAGGTCCTGCGCGCGCGCCAGATCGTTCTGCGGCACCGCGCCGCCTTCATAGGCGCGCTGGTAGCGCTCCAGGTCGCGCATCGCCGCGGTGCGGTCGACGCTGGCCTGGTCCAGTGCGCGCTGCGCGTTGGCGCGCGCGATCTGCGCATCCAGCACGGCGCGGCTGGCTTCGGCCTCCAGGCTGGCGAGGGTGGATTCCTCCTGCACCAGCCTGCTGCGCAGCTCGGGACTGTCGATCACCGCCAGCGGCTGGCCCTTCGCCACCTTGTCGCCGGCGACGATCTGCAGTGCCACGGTGCCGGCGGCGATCGCGTACAGGGTGGGGCTGTTGGCCGCGATCACCCGCCCTTCCGCGCTGAGGTCGCGCACCAGGTCGCCGCGGGTGACGCTGGCGATGCGCAGGCGCGAGGCGTCGAACGAGCGGTCGCCCGACAGCCAGCTGGAGGCCACCCAGCCGCCCAGCGCCAGCACCACCGCGGCGCTGGTCGCGGCGATGGCGATCCGCCTGCGACGGCCGGGGCGGAAGGGTGTGGCCATGACCTGGTCTTGGCCGGAGGTGTCGCGGATGCGGCGTTGCGGGTCCATGCGGGCGGCGCCAGAAGTGGTGTCCATGCCGTCCCTTCAGCAATCCGCGTGCCAACTGCAAGTGGTTGATCTGTAACGCGTTGATCGCAACGTCCGCTGTCCGGACGGACACTTCCCGGCGTCCGCGCGGACACCGGCCGGCCCGCTGCGACTAAACTTCCCGTTTCATCCAACGGAGCAGTGCCAGCATGTGTGGAATCGTCGGCGCCATCGCCAACCGTGACGTGGTGCCCCTGCTGGTGGAGGGCCTGAAGCGATTGGAATACCGCGGTTACGACTCGGCCGGCATCGCGGTGCTGTCCGGGGAGGCCGTGCGCCGGGTGCGCCGTACCGGCCGCGTCGCCGAGATGGAAGCCGCCGCGCTGGCGGAAGGCCTGGATGCCCGCCTCGGCATCGGCCATACCCGCTGGGCCACCCACGGCGGGGTCACCGAATCCAACGCACACCCGCACATCAGCCACGGCGAGCTGGCGCTGGTGCACAACGGCATCATCGAGAACCACGAGGCGCAGCGGCAGCGGCTGGAGGCGCTGGGCTACGAGTTCACCTCGCAGACCGATACCGAAGTGGTCGCCCACCTGATCCACCACCACCGCGCCCAGGGCGGCAGCCTCTTGTCCGCGCTGCAGGCGGCGGTGAAGGAGCTGCACGGCGCCTACGCGCTGGCGGTGATCGACAAGCGCGATCCGACCACGCTGGTGGCCGCGCGCATGGGCTGCCCGCTGTTGTTGGGCCTGGGCGAGGGCGAGAATTTCGTCGCCTCGGACGTCTCCGCGATTGTTTCGGCCACGCGGCGGGTGATCTTCCTGGAGGAGGGCGACACCGCGGAGCTGACCATTGATGGCGTGCACGTGTTCGACGCGGACGATGCGCCCGTCGCCCGCGAGGTGCACGTGTCCGATGTCTCGCTGGCCTCGCTGGAACTGGGGCCGTACCGCCACTTCATGCAGAAGGAAATCCACGAGCAGCCGCGCGCGATCGGTGACACCGTGGAGGGCATCGTCGATGCCGGTGGCTTCGACGCGGGCCTGTTCGGCAAGGAGGCGGCCAGCGTGCTGGCCGATGTCGAGTCGGTGCAGATCCTCGCCTGCGGCACCAGCTATTACGCCGGCCTGACCGCGCGCTACTGGATCGAGGCGCTGGCCGGTATTCCCTGCGCGGTGGATATCGCCAGCGAATACCGCTATCGCAAGGTGGTGGGCAACCCGAAGCAGCTCATCGTCACCATCTCCCAGTCCGGCGAAACCCTGGACACGATGGAGGCGCTGAAGTACGCCAAGGCGCAGGGGCAGGACAAGACCCTGTCGATCTGCAACGTGCCGGAGTCGGCCATCCCCCGCGCCAGCAGGCTGGTGTTCCTGACCCGCGCCGGTGCGGAGATTGGCGTTGCTTCCACCAAGGCCTTCACCACCCAGCTGGTGGCGCTGTTCGCGCTGGCGGTGACGCTGGGCAAGCTGCGCGGTCAGCTGGACGAGGCGCGCGAAGGCGAGCTGCTGGAGGCCCTGCGCCACCTGCCCGGCAGCGTGCAGCACGCACTCAACCTGGAGCCGCAGGTGGCGGCTTGGGCTTCGAGCTTCGCGCCGCGCCAGCACGCGCTGTTCCTCGGCCGCGGCACCCACTACCCGATCGCGCTGGAAGGCGCGCTCAAGCTCAAGGAAATTTCGTACATCCACGCCGAGGGCTACCCGGCCGGCGAGCTCAAGCACGGCCCGCTGGCGCTGGTGGACACGCAGATGCCGGTGGTGGTGATCGCGCCCAACGACGCGCTGCTGGAGAAGGTGAAGTCGAACATCCAGGAAGTGCGCGCGCGCGGCGGCGAGATGTTCGTGTTCGCCGACGCCGACAGCAGCTTCAGCGAATCCGAAGGCGTGCACGTGATCCGCACGCCGCGCCACGTCGGCATCCTCTCGCCGATCGTGCACGCCATCCCGGTGCAGATGCTGGCCTACCACACCGCGCTGGCACGCGGCACCGACGTCGACAAGCCGCGCAACCTGGCCAAGTCGGTCACGGTGGAATAAGCAGCGGCGAAGATTGTCCTGGATCAAGGCTGGCGCGCGCCGCCGCGCCTAGGCTGGCGGCGCCGGTTTTCGGCTGCCTGCGGTGATCCCGATGTCGCTTCGCCACTTTCCGCGCGGCCAGCGTCGCGCGCGCTCCGCATGAATCCCTGGTCCGCCGCTGCGCTGATCCGCGCCAAGCGCGAAGGACGCAGGCTCGATGCCGCGCAGTGGCAGGCGCTGGCCGAGGGCATCGCCGACGAGGCGTGGAGCGAGGGCCAGGTCGGCGCGTTCGCGATGGCGGTGGCATGGCGCGGTCTGGATGCCGCCGAATGCCGCGACTTCACCTTCGCGCTGCGCGATTCCGGCCGCCGGCTGGACTGGTGCGACCTGCCCGGCCCGGTGCTGGACAAGCATTCCACCGGCGGCGTCGGCGACTGCGTGAGCCTGGCGCTGGCGCCGCTGCTGGCGGCCTGCGGCGGCTTCGTGCCGATGATCTCCGGGCGCGGCCTGGGCCATACCGGCGGCACCCTGGACAAGCTGGAAAGCCTGCCCGGCTATGACGTGAATCCCGACCCCGCGCGGCTGGCGCGGGTGGTGCGCGAGGTCGGCTGCGCGATCGTCGGCCAGAGCGCGGACCTGGTGCCGGCCGACCGCCGCCTGTACGCGGTGCGCGACGTCACCGCCACGGTCGACGTGCCCGAGTTGATCGTGGCCTCGATCCTGTCGAAGAAGCTCGCCGGCGGCGCGCAGGCGTTGGTGTTGGACATCAAGACCGGCAGCGGCGCGCAGACGCCGGCCGAAGCCGATGCACGGGCGCTGGCCGCTCGCATGCAGGCAGTGGCTGCCGGCAGCGGCCTGCAGCTGGCGGCGATGCTCAGCGACATGGGGCAGGTGCTGGGGCGCACCGCCGGCAACGCGCTGGAGGTACGGGGCGTGCTGGACCTGCTGGCGGGCCGCCCGCGCTGCCTGCGGCTGGAGGCGCTGGTGCTGGCGCAGGCGGCGCGCCTGCTGCACATGGCAGGGCTGGCGGAATGCGAGGACGCGGCGCTGCTGCGCGCGCGCCAGGCGCTGGACAGCGGCGCGGCGGCGGAACGTTTCGCGCGGATGGTGGCGGCACTGGGCGGGCCGGTCGACGTGTTCGCGCACGCGCTGCCGCAGGCGCCGGTACGGCGGGTGGTCACGGTACAGGGGGCCGGCGTCGTGCAAGCCATCGACGTGCGCGCGCTTGGCGAATGCGTGGTTGACCTGGGCGGCGGCCGGCGCCTGCCGGGTTCGGCCATCGACCCGGCGGTGGGCCTGTCCGAAGTGGCCGAACGCGGGCAGAGGCTGGAAGCCGGTGCGGCCTTGGCCATCGTGCATGCGCGCACCGCCACCGATGCCGAACGCGCGGCGGCGCAGGTGCTTGCGGCATTCACGCTGGGCGAGGCGGCGCCTGCAGCGGTGCCGGCGTGGCGCTGGCTCTAGGCCGGCGCGCGCACCTGGCTGTGGGCAGTCGCCGGTACGCGCGGTAACCGCGGCGCTGCCCGTGCTTCAGCGCTCCGGAAAGCTGAAGCGGTGCGGCAGCAGTGCGCCTGCGGTGACCTCCAGCCACTGACCGTCGGGTTGGCGAAAGCTCACCGACGCGTCTTCGCCGAATTCCACCAGCGCCTGCCGGCAGCCGCCACAGGGAGAAATCGGCAGCACGTCGCCGGCGGCATCGAAGGCGGTGACCGCGATGGCGGCCAGCCGGAAGCCGGCGCCCTCGGCCTGCACCGCCGCCGCAATGGCCGCGCGCTCGGCGCAGTTGCCGAGGGTGTAGGACGCGTTCTCCACGTTGCAGCCGGTGTAGACCTGGCCGGCGGCCGAACGCAGCGCGGCACCGACGCGCAGCCGCGAATACGGGGCATAGGCCTGTTGCGCGGCCTGCAGGGCGCGCG
Source organism: Thermomonas fusca DSM 15424 (assembly GCF_000423885.1). GTDB lineage: Bacteria > Pseudomonadota > Gammaproteobacteria > Xanthomonadales > Xanthomonadaceae > Thermomonas > Thermomonas fusca. The sequence goes on from NZ_AUIV01000034.1 coordinate 13,602, forward strand.
TGCGCAGGGTATCGAGATCGGACATTGCGGAGTCATCGAACAGATGGCCACGCATGGTGGCACGCGACGGCCAGCTGCGCACGATTGCGGCACATGCTGCGTTGTATGCGCTGGCCGGATGCGCCGCCAGTTCGCGCAGCGTCGGCGCCGGCTCGTCGCGCAGCAACCGGAGGCCTGCGCGCAGCCAACGCAGCGGGCCGAGGCCACCCGATTGCGGCCGCCTCAGTCGAAGCCGCGGCCTTCGCCGGCTTCCTCGAAGGTCACGCCGTCGCGGATGTGGTAGATGCGCTTGAAGGTGGGGATGATCTTCTCGTCGTGGGTCACCACGATGACTGCGGTCTGGAAGCGCTGCGCCATGTCGTTGAGCAGGCGGATCACCGCCAGCGCGCGCTCGGAATCCAGCGGCGCGGTAGGTTCGTCGGCGAGGATCACCGGTGGGCGGTTGACCAGCCCGCGCGCGATCGCCACCCGCTGTTGCTCGCCGCCGGACAGCTGCGCCGGCATCGCCCGGGCGCGATGCTGCACGTCCAGCGCGGTGAGCAGTTCCAGCGCGCGCGCGCGCGCCGCGTCGTTGCACATGCCGGCCAGCATCGGCAGCAGGGCGACGTTGTCGGTGACATCGAGGAACGGGATCAGGTAGGGCGCCTGGAACACGAAACCGATCTTGTCGCGGCGCAGCGCCCGCAGGTCGCGCACCTTCCAGCCGTCGTCGAAGATCACTTCATCGCCCAGCTGCATGCGCCCGGCGCTGGGATCGATCACCGCGCCGAGACTTTTCAGCAGCGTGCTCTTGCCGGAGCCCGAGGGGCCGATCAGGCCCACCACTTCGCCGGGTGCGACCTGCATGTTGACGTCCTTCAGCGCCAGCACCGCGGTGTCGCCGCTGCCGTAGCGTTTGCTAAGCCTTTCGATGCGGATGCCGGTGGCGGCCATGCTCAACCCCCGATCGCTTCGGCCGGATCGACCTTCAGTGCCATCCGGATGGCGATCACGCTGGACGCCACGCACAGCAGCAGCACCGCGAAGAAGCCCAGCACCGAATCGCCGGGCACCAGCAGCACGTACTTGGGGAACAGCGGCGCGGCGAAGGTGGCGCTGATCTTGCCCACCACGAAGCCGATCACGCCCAGCACCAGCGCCTGCTGCAGGATCATCCACGCGATCGTGCGGTTGCGGGTGCCGATCAGCTTGAGCACGGCGATCTCGCGGATCTTGTCCATGGTCAGGGTGTAAATGATGAAAGCCACGATGGCGGCGCTGACCGCGGCCAGGATCACCAGGAACATGCCGATCTGGCGGGCCGAGGTGGCGATCAGCTTGCCCACCAGGATCGCTTCCATCTGCGGGCGGTCGTACACGGTCAGCCGCTTCCAGCGCCGGATCGGTTCGGCCACTTCGCTGGCGGCGTGGCCCGGCGCCAGCCGCACCAGCACGGCGTTGACCGCGCTGTTGCTGGCCTGTGAGGCGTTCACCGCGTCCAGCAGGCCGGGCACGCCGGGGCGGTTGAAGGCGGGGTTTTCGGCGGTGCGTCGGCGCTGCATCCGGATCGCGTCGTTGTCCTTGAGAAACTGCGCCTGCTGCGCGTCCTTCAGCGGGATGAACACCATCGGGTCGCCGCTGGAGGACACCATGCGCCGGGTCAGCCCGACCACCGTGTAGCGATGACGGCGGATGCCGAGCGTGTCGCCGAGGCGGAACCCGCCGGCGAGGTCGGCCACCGCTTCGTAATGGCCGCGGGTGATCTGCCGGCCCGCCACCAGCTGCGGCGGCCAGCCGGGGGTGCCGGGGGCGCCGGCGGCGATGCCGACCACCATCGCGCGCACGTCGCGCTCGCCCTGCCGCACCTGCATGGTCAGGTAGGTGACGTTGGCGGCCTGCGCCACCCCGGGCAGTACGTGGATGTCGCGCCACAGGTCGTCCGGCAGGCTGGAGGATTCCGCATACGGGCCGAGGGTGTCGCGCTGCACCACCCACAGGTCGGCGCCGCTGTTGTCCAGCAGCACCTTGCCGTCATCGACCATGCCGCGATACACCCCGGCCATGGTCAGGGTGACCCCGATCAGCAGGCCCAGCCCAATCCCGGTGAACAGGAACTTGCCCCAGGCGTGCAGGATGTCGCGGCCGGCCAGGCTGATCACGGCGCGGTGCCCCGGATCCGTTCGACCACGTGGATGCGGCTGTTGGCGGTCAGTGCTTTCTCGCTGTACAGCACCACCTGTTCGCCGCCGGCCAAGCCCTTGCGCACCTGCACGTTGCCGTCCAGGTCGCTGCGGCCAAGTGCCAGTGGCGCGAACTCGAGCTCGCCATTGACCAGCTTCCACACGCCGCGCTGGCCACCCACGGTGCGGATGGTGGCGTTGGGAATGGCGGGCATCGCCGCCTGCGCCGGCAGGCGCACGGTCACTTCAGCCAGTTCGCCCAGCGGTGGCAGCGGCTTGGGCAGGCTGGCGAACACGATCTTGGCGCGGGCTTCCTCGGTCACCGCGTCGGCCACCGGCTCGGTGCGCAGCACCGTGCCCGCGTGCGCGCCGTCCGGCCCGGAGCGTAGGGTGATATCGGCGGACAGGCCCGCGGCCAGCCCACCGGCGGCGATCTGGTCGAAGCGGGCGTCGATCCACAGGCTGGACGGGTCGATGACTTCCACCACCGCCTGCCCTGCCACCAGCGTGGTGCCGGGGTCGGCGTTGCGCGCCACCACCAGCCCGTCCACCGGCGCCACCAGCGCCAGGTTGCCGCGCTGCGCCTGCACCGCGTCGCGTTCGGCCTGCAGGCGGCGGATGTCGTCGCGCGCGGCGGCCAGGCCGGCATTGGCCACGTCCAGCTCCTGCCGACGCGCGGAGGCGGTTTCCACGCTGACCAGCTGCTGCTGTGCCAGTTGGCCGTAGCGCTGCGCCTGCGCCTGCGCGTAACGCTGGCGCGCCTGCGCCTGCAGCAACGCCGCCTGCGCGCTGGCGATGGCGGCCTGCTGCGCGCCGATGCGGTCGTCCAGATCCACCGGCGCCATCGCGCCCAGCACCTGCCCGGCCTTGACCGCATCGCCCACGTGCACGTCCAGCCGCTGCAGCCGCCCGGCGTAGGTCGGGCCGATTTTGTAGCTGTAGCGCGCCTGCACGGTGCCGATGCCGTACAGCGCCGGCGCGATGCTGCGCTTGGCCACGCTGATGGTGGTGACTTCGACCGGCGCCAGCGGACCGGAGCGCACCGCGACCCAGGCAAAAAGCAGCACCAACGGGACGATGGCCGCGACCAGCATCAGCGTGCGGCGGGATATGACGGGCAGGCTCATGGCTGGCTCCGGATGCCGCGGCGATAGATGGCGAACACGCCGGGCGCATCGCGGCGGATGCGCGCCACGTCGCCGGCGATCAGCGACTGCATCACCAGTCCCTGCACGGTGCCGATGAACAGGGTGGCGGCGGCGTCCAGGTCCAGCCCGGCATCCAGTTGCTGCCGCGCGATGCCGGCCGCCAGATGCGCGCGCAGGCGCTGCGCATAGCCTTGGGTGAGGGTCTGCGCCATGCGCTTGGGGAGGGTGTCGCCGGGACGCTGCAGTTCGCCGAACAGCATTCGCGGCACGCCAGGATGGCGGGCGACGAAGCCGACGTGGGCCATGAACATCGCTTCCAGCGCCGCCAGCGGAGTGGTGGCTGAAGCCGCGGCCTGGTCCAGCTGCGCCAGCAGGCGCTCGCTGACCCAGCCCATCACCGCCTCGAGGATCGCGTCCTTGTTGGGAAAGTGCCGGAACAGCGCGCCCTGGGTCAGGCCCATGCGCTGGGCGATGGCGGCGGTGGTGATGTCGCCGGGGTTCTGTTCGGCGGCCAGTTCGACCACGGCTTCCACCGTAGCGGCGCGACGCTCGTCGGCGGGCAGGGGGCGGGGACGCAGGCTCATCGGAGTTCCGGGCAGTGAGTAATCAATTACTCACCATGCTGGGCGCACGCCGTCCGGTTTGCAAGTGGGCAGCCCGCCCTGCAGCGAAAATCCCGACCGCCGGCACAAAAAAGCCCGACATTCCTGCCGGGCCCCCGTCGCATCCCTGCGCGCGTCCTTGCGGTGCCGCCTCCCTCAACTCATTGCGGCTGCCAGCGCAGGCTCAGGGCGTACTCGCGGCCCGGCTGCACGTACCAGGCGCTGGTTTCGTAGCGCTTGTCGAACAGGTTCACCACGTTGGCCTGCAGCGTCCACGCGCGTGCGAAGCGCCACGACAGGCGGCCGTCGAGGGTGCCGTAGCCGCCCACCCGCAGGCTGTTGCCGACATCGTCCCAGCGCGCTGCCTCGCCGATGGCGGACACGCCGAAGCCCCAGTTGCCGAACTCGCGGTCCAGATCCAGGCGCGCGCTGCGGGTGGGGCGGCGTGCCAGGCGCTTGTCATGGCCGAGGCCGGCGCTGGCGTTGCGCGCGTCCAGCCAACCCAGCTGGCCGCGCAGGTCCCATTCGCCCAGCGTCACGCTGGCGGTCAGCTCCAGGCCGCGGATGCGCGCCTGCTCGACGTTGCCGGGCTTGCCGGAGTTGGCGTCCCAGGCGATCAGGTCGTCGATGCGGGTGTCGTACGCGTTGGCCTGCACCTGCCAGCCGTCGCCGTTGCGCTGCAGCGACAGCTCGCTGCTGCGCGACGCCTCGGGACGCAGCAGCGGATTGCTGTAGCCGGGGTAGTACAGCTCGTTGAAGCTGGGCGCCTTGAACGCGGTGCCGTGGCTGGCGGTGAGGCGCCAGCCCGGGGCGATGTCCATGCCCCAGGCGATGCTGCCGGTGGCGTGCGCACCGAACTGGTCGTTGCGGTCGGTGCGCAGCGACAGCTGCAGGTCGTGCGCGCCGAAGTCGCCCTGGTACTGGGCGAACACGGCGCGGTTGCCGCGGGCGGCGGCGAACGGGGACCACGGGTCGACGATGTTGGCGCGATCACGCAGCCAGTCGAAGCCCGCGCTCAGCAGCTGGCCCTGCGCCACGGTCAGGTCGGCCTGCAGGCTGGCGCTGTCGCGGGTGGTGGTGAAGCGGTTGCTGAAGGTGCTGCCGAGGCGGTTGTCGGAATCATCGCTGTTGCGGCCCAGGGTCAGCTTCAACTGCACATCCCCGGCCGGGGTCCAGCGCACGCTGCCGCCGACGGTCTGCTGGACGATGTCGGAGTTGTCCACGTAGTCGCCGTCGTAGTCGTTGTGGCCTTCGGCGCGGGTGGCGCGGGCATCGAACTGCCAGCCATCGCTGGCGGCGAAGTCGGCGCGCAGGCTGGCGCTGCTGTTGCGGTAACCGTCGCGGTCCAGGTGCGTGCCCGGCACGATGAAGCAGCCGGCGCCGGCCCAGGTGGCCGGGTCGTAGAAACCGCGGCAGGCGTTGATGCCGTCGGTCTGCTGATGGGCGATATCCACGCCCACGCCGCCGCGCTTGCCGCGCAGGTCGAGGCCGGCCGAGGCCTCGCGCAGGCCGTGGCTGCCGGCGGCGATGCGCCCGCGACCGCTGATGCCTTCCCGCGCGCCGCGACGGGTGAAGATCTGGATCACCCCGCCGATGGCATCGGCGCCGTACAGCGAAGAGCGTGGGCCGCGCACGATCTCGATGCGCTCGATCTGCGCCAGAGGCAGGTCCTGCAGCATGGTCAGGCCGGAGGCCGGCGAACCCACGCGCACGCCGTCGATCAGGAACAGGGTGTGGTCGGATTCGGTGCCGCGCAGGAACAGGGTGGACAGCTTGCCCAGGCCGCCCTGGTTGACCAGGGTGATGCCGGCGCGGCCGCGCAGCAGCTCCGGCAGCGAGCGCGCGCTGCTGGCGTCGATCTGCGCGCGGTCGATCACTTCCATCGCCGCCAGCGCGGCGTCGGCGGTGGTGGCGGTGCGGGTGGCGGTGACGACGACCTTGTCGAGATCGGTGGCATCGTCGCCATGCGCCAGTGCCGGGCCGGGTAGCGCCAGTGCGAGCGCCAGCGGGCTAAGGCGGAAGACGGTATCGCGATGGAACTTCATGTTCGTAGGTTCTCCGGCGCGCACGCCCGCGCGCCCTGGGATGGTGGGCGACGGCAACGGCGGGGGAAACCACGGACACAGGCGGACGCAGGCGCACGCGCGGGCCGCGCGACGCCCTCCGCATCGCCATCAGACATGCCTGTGGCCGGTCTCCGGGCTCGCGCGCGGCGCATCCATCGCAGGATGCTCCCCTCCGGCGCCTTCCCGTGCGCATGCACAGTGGCCGATGCCGGAGTTGTCGCGCTTACCGTTGCGGGGGCAGCGCCGGACTGGAGGCGCCTTCGCGCTTCGTCACCGGCTTCCCGTTTCAACCCGCGGAGCATTCCGCAAGGTCACCTCAAGCGCGGGCATTGTAGCCTGCCGCCGCGGCCGGACCCTTGCCTTGGGTCAATCGGCGGAGCCGCCGTGGCGGTCGTCGTCGAACAGCGCGAACGCCGGCGCCGCCGCTTCCTCATGATGGGTGGTGGTCACCGGCGCCGCGGCGGGCCGTCCGCGCGGCGGCGGCAGCAGCGCGATGGCGGCTTCGGCGGCCTGCACCAGTTCGCTGCGGCGCGCCTCGGACACTTCCTGCCAATGGCAGTCCAGCAGCGCGCCTTCCAGCGCGTACAGCAGGTTGAGGCTGGGTTTGAAGCCGGCCCGGCGCACCTTCATGAAGGCGCCCACCGTGCCCGCCTCGACCAGATCCTCGCGCGTGCGCAACCCGACCTGGCGCAGCCATGCCGCGGACTTGGGGCCGATGTTGCGCAGCTTCACGTTCATCCAAGCGATTCCAGGTATGCCCGGGCGATCGCTTCCAGGCCATGCTGATCTTCAACGGAAAAGCGCGCGGGGATCGGACTGTCGATGTCGAACACGCCCAGCAGCGCATCGCCCTGGTACAGCGGGACCACCAGCTCGGAGCGGCTGGCCGAATCGCAGGCGATGTGGCCGGCGAACGCGTCCACGTCTTCCACGCGCTGGGTGGTGCGGGTGCTGGCGGCAGCGCCGCACACGCCCTTGGACAGCGGGATGCGCACGCAGGCGGGCAGGCCCTGGAAGGGACCCACCACCAGCTCGGTGCCATCGAAGAAATAGAAACCCACCCAGTTGAGGTCGGGCAGCGCGTGGTAGACCAGTGCCGACAGGTTGGCGGCGTTGGCGGTGCGGTCGCGTTCGCCGTGCAGCAGCGCGCGCGCCTGCTCCAGCAGCTGGGCGTATTGTTCCGGCTTGCTGCCGGTCAGGGTGGTGGCGGTAAAGCTCATGCGCGCAGTGTAGCAACCAGGTCCGCTGCGATTACCATCGCAGCCCACCACGACGGGCGGAGCGCGCGATGTTCTCGATCTACGTGACCGGCACCGACACCGGCATCGGCAAGACCCTGGCCAGCTGCTCGCTGCTGCACGTGTTGCGCGGGCACGGCCTGCGCGCGGCGGGAATGAAACCGGTCGCCAGCGGCTGCGAGCGCATCGACGGGCAGTGGCGCAACGAGGACGCGCTGGCCCTGCAGGCCGCCGGTGCGCCGGGATTGACTTACGCCGACATCAATCCGTTCGCGCTGGAACATCCGCTGGCGCCCGAGCTGGCCGCGCGCGATGCCGGGACGGAGGTGCGGCTGACCGCGATCCTCGCCGCGCACGCGCGGCTGGCGACGGAGGTCGATGCCCTGGTGGTCGAGGGCGTGGGCGGCTGGGCCGCGCCGCTGTCGGCCTCGATGATGCAGGTGGATCTGGTGCGCGCGCTGCGACTGCCGGTGGTGCTGGTGGTCGGGCTGCGGCTGGGCTGCCTCAACCATGCGCTGCTGAGTGCGCGGGCGATCGTGGACGACGGCGCGCACCTGGCGGGCTGGATCGCCTCGCATGTGGATCCGGCGATGGCGCGCGTGGAAGACAACATCGCGATGCTGCGCGAACGCCTGCCGGCGCCGTGCTGGGGCGTGCTGCCGCATGCGCCGGGCGTCGATCCGATGCTGCTGGCAAGGCATTTGCGGGTGCCGGTGCTGGGCACGTAGGCCGGTTGGGGCGAGCGGGTCTTCCCGCATGCGCCGCTGTGCCGGGCAGCAGGTTCGCCGCTCAGGCTTCGCGTCCGGCTGCGATTCGCGGCCGCAGGCCATCCATGGCCTGCTCGAACCTGCCGCCCGGCACAGCGGCGCTCCAGAATTTTTCGCAGCCGTGACAAAGTGCTTCGCCACGCGCGATATCAGCCAATGCGGCTGCGTGCACCCACAAAAAAACGCCCGGGTTTCCCCGGGCGTTTGCATTGCATCAGCCGGCGGCCATCAGCCGTGCTGCGGTTCCGGCGGCGGCAGCGAGGACGCTTCCTTGCCGGTGTCGTGCGCGTGGTCACGCGCCAGGTACAGGTAGAACGCCGGCAGCACGAACAGGGTGAACAGCGTGCCGATGGTCATGCCGGAGGCGATCACCACGCCCATAGAGAAGCGCGACGCCGCGCCCGGGCCCTTGGCCATCAGCAGCGGGATCATCGCGAACACCAGTGCGGCGGTGGTCATCAGCACCGGGCGCAGGCGGATGCCGGTGGCTTCCTCGATCGCCTCGCGCTTCGACAGCCCCTGCTCGATCTGCAGCTTGTTGGCGAACTCCACGATCAGGATGCCGTGCTTGGAGATCACGCCGACCAGCGTGACCAGACCCACCTGCGTGTAGATGTTGATGCTCATGCCCGGGAATGCCTCGATCCCGGCGAACTGCAGCACCTGCGACAGCAGCGCCAGCACGTTCAGCGCCAGCAGCGCGCCGCAGATCGCCATCGGCACCGTGAGCAACATGATCAGCGCGTCGCGGAAACTCTCGAACTGCGCCGACAGCACCAGGAAGATCACCACCAGCGCCAGCGCCAGGGTCATCAGCATCGCCGAGCCTTCCTGCTTGAACTGCCGCGACTCGCCGGCGTAGTCCACGCTGTAGCCCTGCGGCAGGACTTCCTTTGCCGCCGCATCGAGGATCGCCAGCGCCTCGCCCTTGCTCACGCCGGGGCGCGGTGCAAAGGTGATCGAGACCGCGTTGAGCTGCTGGAAGCGCTTGAGCGACTGCGGCTGCGCGCTTTCCTCGAGGGTGACGATGGTGGACAGCGGGATCAGATCGCCGTCGCGGGTGCGGGTGTAGTAGTTCTCCAGTGCCGAGGCGTTGAGGCGGTCGCTGCGCTGCACCTGCGGGATCACCCGGTAGGCGCGGTTCTGCATCGAGAACAGGTTGGAATAACCGCCGGCCAGCATCGCCGACATGTCGGCCGCCAGCGTGCGCATGTCGATGCCCAGCGTGGCCGCCTTGTCGCGGTCGATGTTGACCTCGATGCGCGGCTTGTCGATCTTCAGGTCCTTGTCCAGGAAGATGAAGCGCTTGCTGGCCATCGCCTTCTGCAGGATCGCGTCGGCCAGCTCGGACAGCTGCGACAGCTCGCCCACGCCGCCGATCACGAACTCGCCGCCGCCACCGCCACCGCCGGCGCTGGGCAGCGAGGGCGGTACCAGCGCGAAGATGTTGAGGCCGGTGACCTGCGACATCTTCGGCTGCAGCTCCTGCTGCAACACCGCGTTGGTGGAGCGGCTGCGCTGGCTCCACGGCTTCAGCACGAAGCCGGCCATCGCGCTGGGGCTGGCACCGCCACCGCCGCCGAAGCCGCCGTTGAACAGGAAGTAGTCCTGCACTTCGGGCACGGTCTTGGCGATCTTGGTGACTTCCTCGGTATAGCGCTCCACGTAGTCCAGCGTGGCGATGGGGTCGGCGCTGGCGACCGAGAAGATGAAGCCCTCGTCCTCCACCGGCGCCGGTTCCTTGGGCGCGCCCATGTACAGGAACACGCAGCTCACCAGCACGATCAGGCCGAATGCGGCGATCACCGACCTGGTTTCCAGTGCGCTGTGCAGCTTGCGCTGGTAGCCGTGGTGGAGCTTTTCGAAGCGGCTGTCGAGCCAGTTCTCGAATTTGCTCTTGGGATGGTCGGGATCGTGCGGCTGCAGGATCTTCGAGCTCATCATCGGCGTCAGCGTCAGCGCGATCACGCCCGACAGCAGCACCGCGCCGGCCAGGGTGAAGGCGAACTCGGTGAACAACACGCCGGTCAGGCCGCCCTGGAAGCCGATCGGCAGGTACACCGCGATCAGGGTGGTGGTCATCGCCACCACCGGCCAGGCCAGTTCGCGCGCGCCGCGGATGGCGGCGTCGAACGGGCTCATGCCCTCCTCGATGTGGCGGTGGATATTCTCCAGCACGATGATCGCGTCATCCACCACGATGCCGATCGCCAGCACCATCGACAGCAGGGTCAGCAGGTTGATGGTGAAGCCCATCAGCAGCATCAGGAACAGTCCGCCGATCAGGGACAGCGGGATGGTCAGCGCCGGGATCAGCACGCTGCGCACCGAGCCCAGGAACAGGTAGATCACCACGATCACGATCAGCAGCGCTTCGATCAGCGTGCGGATCACCTCGTCGATCGCGTCCTGGATCGCCTCGGTGCTGTCGTACGGGATGCTCGCTTCCATGCCCTGCGGCAGCTGCGGCACGATCTCGTTGTCCCAGACCTTGCGCATCGCCTTGATCACGTCCAGCGAGTTGGCGTCCGGGGCAACGTAGATGCCCATGAACGTCGCCGACTCGCCGTTGATGCGCACCGAGGTGCCGTAGCTTTCCGAACCCAGTGCGACGTCGGCGATGTCGCCCAGCCGCACGATGGCGCCGTCCTGTTCGCGCACGATCAGCTTGCGGAACTCGTCGGCATTGCGCAGGTCGGTGCGCGCGGTCATGTCGATGGCGACCATCTGGCCCTTGGTGGAGCCCACCGCCGCCAGCACGTTGTTGGACTGCAGCGCGTTCGACACGTCGCTGGCGGTGACCTGCAGCGCGGCCATCTTTTCCGGCTTCAGCCAGATGCGCATGGCGAAGGTGCCGGCGCCGAGGATGTCCGCGCGCTGCACGCCGTCCACCGTCACCAGCTTGGGCTGGATCACCCGGGTCAGGTAGTCGGTGATCTGGTTGTTGTCCAGCGTCTGGCTGGCGAACGACACGTACATCGCGGCGATCTGCTCGCCCTGCTGCAGATCGATGACCGGGTCTTCCGACTGCGGCGGCAGCTGGCCGCGCATCTTGTTGACCTTGGCGCTGATCTGGGTGAGCGCTTCGCTGGGGTCCTTGTCCAGGCGGATGTAGGCCTGGATGTTGCTGATCCCGGCCGAGCTGGTCGACGACAGGTAGTCGATGCCTTCGGCGCTGGCGATCTCGCGTTCCAGCGGGGTGGTGATGAAGCCCTGGATCAGGTCGGCGTCGGCACCGAAATAGGTGGTGCTGATGTTGACCACCGCGTTGCGCATCTCGGGGTACTTGCGCACGTTCAGTTCGCTGAAGGCGCGCAGGCCGAACAGCAGGATGAACAGGCTGACGACCATCGCCAGCACCGGCTTCCTGATGAAGATATCGGTGAATTTCATGGGCAGTCCCGGCCTTACCTGTTCTCGACTTCCGGCTGCGCGTCGGCGGCCGGGCGCACGTCGTTGTTGATCGTCACTTCGGCGCCGTTGCGCAGCTTCAGCAGGCCGGAGGTGACCACCTGTTCGCCGGCCTTGAGGCCGCTGGTGACCGCGATCAGGTCGCCGCGGGTGTTGCCGGTCTTGACGAAGCGCTGGGTGACCACCAGCTTGTCGCCGGTCAGCGGCTTGCCCTGCATGTCGGTTTCGCCGGCCTTGCGCTTGACCTTGCCGATCACGAACACCGCGTTGCCGTAGGGGTTGAAGCTGACCGCGGTCTGCGGGATCACCACCACCTCGCGCTCGCTGCCGAGGTCGAAGCCGACCTTGGCGAAGCTGCCCGGGCGCAGCGCGCCGTCCGGGTTGCGCAGGGTGGCCTGGGCGCGGAAGTTGCGGGTATTGGTATCGACCTGCGGCTCCACCGCGGTGACCTTGCCCTCGAATGACTGGCCGGGCAGTGCATCGACGGTGGCGCGCACGCTGGTGCCGTCCACCATCTGGCCGATCAGCTGTTCCGGCAGGCTGAATTCGAGGTAGATCGGGTCGAGCTGCTGCAGGCTGACCACCGGCGCGCCCGGCGCCAGGAACTGGCCGAGGTTGACCTTGCGGATGCCAAGCACGCCGGCGAACGGCGCGCGGATGGTCTTCTGCGCAATCAGCGCGCGCTGCGCTTCCACCTGCGCGCGCGCGGCGGCGGCGGCAGCGGTGCGCTGCTGCACTTCGTCCAGCGAAACCAGCTTGTCCTTGCCCAGCTGCTGCCAACGGTGGGCCTGGGTTTCGGCCAGCCTGGCCGAGGTTTCCAGCGCTTTCAGGGTGGCCGCTTCATTGGCGGTGTTCAGCCGCACCAGCACCGCGCCAGCGGCGACCGGCTGCCCGGCCTCGAACTCGATGCTGCGGACCACGCCGCCGGCTTCGGTGGTGACGTCGGTGCCGTTGACCGCCACCAGCGTGCCTACCGCCTCGCCGCCCTCGGCCCAGCGCTGCGGCTTGGCGGTGGTGGCCGACACGGCGGCCGCCGGCTGCGGCATGTTGTCGAAGAAATTGTTGGTCTGCTTGGCGAAGAACGCCTTGAACAGGAACACGCCGCCGAACACCACGGCGACGCCGACCAGCATCAGGATCCAGCGCAGGGCCGGGCGGGGCGGACGACGGGAAGACTGGGCTGTCATGGGAGATTCCTGGGAAGGTCGGCGACGCGTTTGCGCCTGCAGGCAGAGATGCGCGGCTGCGGGAGGTCGGGCGAAAAGAGCGGGGATCATATACCCGTCGGTATAGTAAATGCCAGCGCAAATGCGACTCATGTGCCGGTGGTCATGATGCGCGCTGCAGGGTGACAGTAAAGTTGCGGATCGGCCGGATGGTCGGGGATCTGGAACAGGCGATGGGGCGGATGCGCATGCGGGGCGTGGTGGCGGTGCTGTTGCTGGGGCTGTGGTCGGCGGGCGCACCGGCGCAGCCGGGTGTGGCGCCGTCCGATGCGCCCTGCGTGGGCCTGGTGCTGGGGGGAGGTGGCGCGCGTGGCGCCGCCCACGTCGGCGTGCTGAAGGTGCTGGAGCGCGAACACATCCCGGTCTGCGCGATCGCCGGCACCAGCATGGGCGCGATCGTCGGCGGGCTGTACGCGGCGGGCTTCGATGCCGCCGAGCTGGAGCGGTTGCTGGCCACCATCGACTGGAACGACATGTTCGTCGACAGCCCGCCGCGCGCGCAGCTGCCGATGGAGCGCAAGCAGGAGGACTTTCGCCACCTGATCGACCTTGAGATCGGTTATCGCGACGGCCGCCTCGGCATCCCCGCGGGGCTGGTGCGCGGGCAGAAGCTGATGTTGCTGTTGCGCCGGCTGACCCTGTCGACCTGGCGTGCGGAAGGGTTCGACCAGCTGCCGATTCCGTTCCGCGCAGTCGCCGCCGACATCGTCACCGGCAGGAAGAAGGTGTTCGCCGATGGCGACCTGGCGGTGGCGATCCGCGCCAGCATGTCGGTGCCCGGCGCGTTCGCCCCGGTCAAGGTGGGCGAGCAGCTGCTGGTGGACGGCGGCATGGCCGAGAACGTGCCGGTGGACGAGGTCCGCGCGATGGCTGCGCATCCGATGGTGGTGGTGGACGTGGGTTCGCAGCTGCTCAAGGAAGACGCGCTGACCAACCCGGCGGTGGTGCTGGACCAGGTGATCACCGCGCTGATGGCGGAGAAGACCGCGCGCAGCCTGGCCACGCTGGGCGATGCCGACGTGCTACTGAAGCCGGTGCTGGGCGACATCACCGCCGCGGACTTCCATCGCTCGGCCGAAGCGGTGGCGATCGGCGAACGTGCCGCCGAAGCGCAGCTGCCGCGGCTGCGCGCGCTGGCGCTGCCCGTCGCGGAGTACGCCGCATTGCGCGCGCGCCAGCGCCATCGCGACTTCGATCCGGGGCTGGTCGCCTTCCTCGACGTCGAGCCCGGGCAGACGCCCTCGGCCACCCGGCGGGTGGCATGGGCCACCGAGGCGCTGGTGGGCAAACCCTTCGACGTGGCCGCGACCGAGCGCGCGATCGGCAATGCCTACGGCGACGGCCGCTTCGAAACCATCGACTACCGCCTGCTGCCGCGCGACGGCAGGGCCGCGTTGGTGGTGCAGCCGCAGCAGAAGGCGTGGACCGCATCCGGCAAGGTCGGGCTGCAGCTGGACGACGACTTCAACGGCCGCAGTGATTACCTGCTGTCGGCGGAGCTGGTGTTCAGCGACGTCAACCGGATTGGCGGCAAGTGGCGCAACCTCATCCAGCTGGGTCGCATCACCGGCCTGCGCAGCGAGCTGTACCAACCGTTCGGCACGCGCGGTGCGTTTTACCTGCGACCGGCGCTGGAAGTGCGCAGCGAATCGATGCCGCTGTGGCGGCAGGGTGATCAGCTGGCGGAATACCGGCTGCGGCGGCGCGAGTTCGACATCGGCCTGGGCTATTCGCCGCAGCCGACCTGGCGGATGGAGCTGGCGCTGGTCGGCGGGCGCGACAGCGCGCGTCTGGACGTGGGCGGCGCCGGGCTAGTGCAGGTGGGCTCGGAGAGTTTCGCCGGGCTGCGTGCCGGCGCCACCTGGGACAGCCTGGACAGCATCGACTTCCCCACCCGCGGCGGCCGCGCCAACCTCGAACTGCTGTCCCTGCACCCTTGGGCCGGCACCCGCGCCGACGGCGAAGTGGCGCGCGCGTCGCTGGACTGGGTGCTGGCATGGAAGCGCTATCACCTGCTGCTGGGCGCGCGCGTGGCCAGCGCGCTGGAGGACGACGCCAGCGGCTTCCGTTCGCAGACCTTCCTGGGCGGCTTCCTGAACCTGTCGGGTTTCGCCGAACGCTCGCTGGTCGGCAGCCAGGCCGCGCTGACGCGGGCGGTGTTCTATCGCCGCACCGGCGATACCAGCCGGCTGTTCTCGCTGCCGCTGTACATGGGCGCCAGCGTGGAAGCCGGCAACGTCTGGAATACCCGCAGCGCCTTCGGCAGCGGCAGCGCGGTGGTCGCCGGCAGTGTGTTCGGCGGGCTGGACACACCGCTGGGGCCGGTGTTCCTGGGCTTCGGCCGCAACAGCAGCGGTGCCGATTCCTGGTACCTGAGCTTCGGCTCGATGCTGCGGCAGGAGCCGCGCTGAAACCGGCCCGGATCGCAGGCAAAAAAAAAGGCGCTGTTCGCGTTGATTGTGGACATGGAGGTCATGTCATCGCCAACCTGAGCAATGACGCGGGTCCTGCGCCGACTTGGGCATTCCGCTCCAGTGCCCGGAACCACCCCAGGTAGTTCGGCAGATAGGACGTCGCCACGCCCCGGAATCGGGCCATCCAGCCCTTCAGTCGGCTGTGGTGCGCATTGACATTCTGGACATGCCACGCACCTCGCTTGCGCTCGCCGCGCAAGGTGTTCAGGGCGTGGTGCTCAATTCCCAGATCCCTTGCCGCACTTGCCAACATGGCGCTGCCGTCGGTGCACAGCACCGCATCCGACGCGATGGCGGTCGGCAGGACGGCCAGCAAGCCCCGCTTG
>NZ_AUIV01000035.1 GCF_000423885.1 Thermomonas fusca DSM 15424
GGAGCTGGCGCCGATGCAGGAAGCGCTGGCGCAGTATCCGCAGCTGTTCGACGACCATGACTGGAGCGAAGCGGCCAACTGAGCCGTTTCGTTCGAGCGGGGCCTGCTTCGCTACGGGGTTGCGGCGGCCGGTGATTGTTTGCCGGCCGCCACCCCGCGCCACAGCGTATCCACGCGCTTTTCCACCGCGGCATCCAGCTGGATCGGCTTGCTCCACGTGCGCGTGGTTTCCGCCGGCCATTTGTTGGTGGCGTCCAGCCCCAGCTTCGAGCCGAGGTTCGGGGTGGGGCTGGAGAAGTCGAGGTAGTCGATCGGCGTCTTGTCGATCAGCACGCTGTCGCGCACCGGATCGACGCGGGTGGAGATCGCCCAGATCACCTGCGACCAGTCGCGCACGTCGATGTCCTCGTCGGTGACGATCACGAACTTGGTGTAGGTGAACTGGCGCAGGTACGACCAGATGCCCATCATGATCCGGCGCGCGTGGCCGGGGTACTGCTTGCGGATCGACACCACCGCGATGCGGTAGGAACACGCTTCCGGCGGCAGGTAGAAATCCACGATCTCCGGGAACACCTTGCGCAGCAGCGGCACGAACACGTCGTTCAGCGCCATCGCCATCACCGAGGGCTCGTCGAACGGCGCGCGGCCCATGTAGCTGCCCTGGTAGATCGCATCCTTGCGCAGGTGCATGCGCTGGATGGTCATCACCGGGAAATGGTCCTGCGCGTTGTAGTAGCCGGTGTGGTCGCCGAACGGGCCCTCCAGCGCGGTTTCGGCCGGGTCGATGAAGCCTTCCAGCAGGATCTCGCAGCCGGCCGGCGCGTCCAGCCCGGTCAGCTTGCTGGGCCAGACGCGGGTGCGCTCGCCGCGCAGCAGGCCGGCGAATTCGTATTCCGACAGCGTGTCGGGAATCGGCGCCACCGCCGCCAGCAGGGTGCCGGGATCGGCGCCGATCGCCACCAGCAGCGGGAACGGCTTGCCGGGATGGGTGGCCTTCCAGTCGGCGAAGTCCAGCGCGCCGCCGCGGTGCGGCAGCCAACGCATGATGATGCGGTTCTTGCCGATCACCTGCTGGCGGTAGATCGCCACGTTCTGGCGCGGCTTGCGGGTGCCGCGGGTGACGACCAGGCCAAGCGTGATGAGCTTGGCCGCGTCTTCCGGCCAGCAGCGCTGGATCGGCAGGCGCGACAGGTCGACGTCATCGCCTTCCAGCGTTTCGTGCTGGAACGCGGCTTCGCGCACCTTCTGTGGCGCCACGTGCGCCAGCTGCGCCAGCTCCGGCCAGCTGCTCAATGCGTCGCGCAGGCTGGACGGCCAGCGCGGTTCGCGGATCGCCGCCAGCAGCTCGCCGAGTTCGCGCAGCGAGGCCAGCGGGCGTCCGGCCAGAGCTGCCTCGATGCGGTCGCGATGGCCGTACAGATTGCCGAGGTAGGCATGGTCGCTGCCGACGGGATGTTCCATCAGCAGCGCGGGCCCGCCTTCGCGCAAGGCGCGCAGGCTGAGCGAGGTGGTTTCGAGTTCGGGGTCGACCGGCGCGCCGACGCGCTGCAGGCGTCCGTGGCGTTCGAGTGCGGAAAGGTAGGCGCGCAGGTCGTGGAAGCTCATGAAGAACCGTCGGGTGGGGTGAATGTTCCGGTGGCCAGTGCCGTGGCCAGCGACTGCTGCCATGGCGCGATGTCGAGGCCGTGCGCGTCGCGCCAGCCGGGATCGAACAGGGTCTGCTGGTAGCGCTTGCCGCGGTCGCAGAGCAGGCTGACGATGCTGCCGCGCTCGCCGCGTGCGCGCATGTCCGCGGCCAGCTGCAGACAGGCGGCGAAGTTGGTGCCGGAGGAGCCGCCGTAGCGCGTGCCCAGCAGTTCTTCCAGCTGCAGTGCGGCGGCGATGGACGCGGCGTCCTCGACTTCGATCACGCCATCGACCACGTCGAAGATGAAGCCAGGCTCCACCCGCGGGCGGCCGATGCCTTCGATCCGCGTGGCCCGGCTGGCCACCGCGTCGCGGCTGCGTTCGCGCCAGCCGTGCACGTAACCGCTGCCGGCGGGCTCGGCAACGCACAGACGGGTGTCCATGCGCCGGTAGCGCAGGTAGCGGCCGATGGTGGCGGAAGTGCCGCCGGTGCCCACGCCACAGACGATCCACGACGGCTCCGGCTGCGGTTCGCGGCGCAGCTGGCCGAGGATGGATTCGGCGATGTTGTTGTTGCCGCGCCAATCGGTGGCGCGTTCGGCCAGACCGAACTGATCCAGATGGCAGGCGCCGTTGGCGGCGTGCTCGGCGGCGCGCGCGTGCACCTGCGCCGGGTCTTCGACCAGATCGCACTGCCCGCCCAGCGCCTGCACGTCGAGGATTTTCTGCGGCGCGGTGCAGGCCGGCATCACCGCGATGAACGGCAGTCCCAGCAGGCGCGCGAACCAGGCTTCGGAAATCGCGGTGCTGCCGGAAGAGGCATCCACCACCGTCTGCCCCGGCTGCAGCCGGCCGTTGCACAGCGCGTACAGGTACAGCGAACGCGCCAGCCGGTGCTTGAGGCTGCCGGTGGGATGGCTGGCCTCGTCCTTGAAGTAGAAGGCGATGTCCGGGAAACCGGGGAAATCCAGCCGCAGCAGGTGGGTGTCGGCCGAGCGCGTGGCCTCCTGTTCCAGCAGGGCGAGGGCGTTGCGCACCCAGGCGCGGGCGGCCGAATCGGAGCGGGTCGTGAGCGTGTTCATGCGCCCATGATCCCGCGTCCGCGGCCGATCCTCAATTTCCCGCCGCCAGCAGCGCCCGCACCCGCGCGCCGAGGTGCTCGAAATAGCGGTCGATGTAGCTGATGCCGTTCTCGTGGTCGATCAGGTACGGGTTCATCAGCGTATGGCGCAGGATCATCAGCCGGTCGCCGCCATCCTCGCCCAGCGTCGCCGGATCCAGCCCCAGTGCGTCGAGAATGCGGCGGGTCTCGGTCTCGCCCAGCGCGTCGGGCCGCAGCGTGGTCACCGAGCCGAAGAACTGCTTGTCCTGCAGCGGCCGGCTGGGATCGATGCGCAGTTCGTCATGCACGCGCCGGACGAAGGCGTTGGCAACCGCCACATCGCGGTTGCCGGTCGGGTTCAGCGCGAAGCACACCAGGTTGCTGTCGGGCGCGAATGGCACCACCGCGCGGACCACGTCGCGCAGGTCGTCGGCGAAGCGCAGCGCACGTGCGTGGAAGGCTTCGGCGGAACGGATGGTCTGCGCCGGCAGCCGGCCGAAATGCGCGTGGTCCAGCGGCAGCACCTTGTGGGTGACGTACACGCCGGCCACCGCCGCCCCGGACTTGGAGCCTTCGGGGATGAACTGGCCGAGGCTGCGGTAGCGGCCCATGTAATCCTTCGGCGCCTGGCCGTGGAACACGTAGTCGGCTTCCTCCGAGAGCAGCGCCACCGCGCGGTGGTCGCGGCAGATGAAGGCGCCGGTGCCGTAGGGCAGGTAGCCGAGCTTGTGCGGGTCCACCGTCACCGAATCGGTATCGCCCAGCGCGGCGATGGCGGAATAGACCTCCGCCGACGGGAACGCGCTGAAGCCGGCGGCGATCTCCTCGCGCGAGCGCAGGCTGCCGTCCTCGTTGCGGAACAGGGTGGCGAGGTAGCCGCCCCAGGCGGCATCGACGTGCACCGCGAAGCCCAGCCCGCGCGCGGCGAAGCGCTGGCGTGCGTCCACCACCGCGTCGATCGGGTCGATCGTGCCGTATTCGGTGGTGCCCATCACCGCCACCGCCAACAGCACCGGCTGGCGCTCGCGCAGGCAACGCTCGATGGTGGCTTCCAGTGCGTCGGCGTCGATGCGCATGCCGCGCTCGGGCAGCAGTTCAAGTTGGGCGCGGCCCAGCCCCAGCAGCTTGCAGCCCTTGCTCCAGGAGTAATGGGCGGTGATCGGCGCCAGCACCTTCGGCAGCTTCAGGGTGGGATGGGCGGCGAAGAAACCCGCCAACCCGCGCTGCTCGATGCGCTCGCCCTGCACGCGCGCCTGCCAGCGCCGGCGCTCGCCCGTGCTTGCCTGTGCCAGCCATTGGCCCCAGCGGTCCACCAGCGCGGTGGCCTGGTGCGGATGCAGGTTGAACGCGCTCCAGACGTCTTCGGGCAGATCAAGCTCGGGCACGCCCGCCGCCAGCAGCGCCACCGGGAATGCCTTCTGCGCCAGCGCCAGTCGCAGCGCCTGATAGTTGGCCAGGGTGCCTCCCGAGGTCAGGTGGCCGAAAGCACAGTCCGCGCGCGCCGGGTCGTTGACGTAGCCAAGCATGCCGGCCAGCTGCAGGCCCACCTTCACCTCCAGCTCCACCGTCACCGGCGCGGCATCTTCGGAGACGTTGTTGGGGTTGTAGGGCAGGGTCAGGATCTGCGCGGCCAGCCCGGGCAACAGCAGGTCGGAGGCCATGTGGCCGATGTAACGCGGGCTGTGGAACGGCACCGACTTCTTCAGCGCCGCGGACAGCTGGTGCAGCTCGCGGCGCATGCGCGCCTCGAATGCCTGGTATTCCGGATGCTGCGCCGCCGCGGTGGAGATCGCCGGCGGGTCTTCGGGATGGAAATTGCGCCGCCAGTAGACGTGGTCGCGCAGGAACTCGACGACGAGTTTTTCCAGCAGCGAATCGTTTTCGCCGTAGGGGCCGAGGAAGCAGGCGTCGGGCACGCGCGGCTGCGCGGCGGAAGAAGGCGTCGCGGATTGCATCGAAGGCTCCGGGGAACTCAGCCCAGCAGCGGCAGCAGCCAGCCGGCGGGATGATGCGCGCGGGCGATGCCGTAGATGAACAGGAATGTGGCCAGCGCGGCCACGTAGAAGGCGGCGCGCTGCGTGCGGCTGCGCTTCTCGCGCATCGCCAGCACGCCCAGCACCACATAGACTACCAGCAGCGCCAGCTTCAACGACAGCCAGCCGTTGGCGAACATCGCCTTCGGCAGCATCGAGAACAGCATGGTGGCCGAGGTCAGCAGGATCGTGTCGACGGTGTAGCTGGTGTACTTCGGCAGCCAGTGGCGCGGCCAGCGCGCACCCAGCAGGGCGGCACCGCCGCGCAGCGCGAAGATCGCGCCGCTGCACATGACCGCGTGCACGTGCGTCCACTTGACCTGCGGGTAGAACTCCATCATCGGCGACATGCGCAGGTCCTCAGCCCGGGCGCCCGTCGGCGCGCGGATGCAGGTAGATCGACAGCGAGCGCAGCACCCACGGCAGGAACGCCAGCAGCCAGCCGGCAGCGGCGACCACCTGCCAGAAATAGGAATCCGGGGTGACTTCGGCGGCCACGCGCGTCACCGCCACCAGCTGCAGCGCGGCGAAGGCGAACCAGCCCACCGCCGGCATCGCCATCGGCCGGCCGGAATGGCCCTGCGTCACCCGCGTCACCATCGCCACCAGCAGGCTGCCGAAGAAGCCGATGAACAGCGCATGCGCCGGCCCGCGGCCAAGCACGAATTCGCCGCCGGCGGCATACAGGGCGCTCTGCACCGCATACAGCGCGAACGCCACCGGCAGCCAGGCGAAGCCGAGGAACAGCACCCACAGGATCCCCGGCGCCTTGCCGCGCGGCCACCAGCGCAGCAGCACCAGCGCACTGCCGACCGCCAGCAGCGCATCCACCGGCCACAGCCAGCGGTTGGCATGCGCCAGTTCCAGCGCCAGATGCGCCAGCAGCAGCGCCCACAGGGATGCCAGCACCCACATCGGCCGCCACGCCCGATAGCCCGGCACGGTATTGCCGGCGAAGAACGGGAACATCCGGTGCGCCACCGTCGCGTATACCGGCAGCAGCAGCCCGAACGTGCCGAACTTGATCGACACCGTCACCGCCCACGGCCCGGCGCCGTGCAGGTGCGCCGCCATCAGCAGCAGGCCGGCAAGCCCGAACGACAACGCGGCGAAGCATGACCAGGCGTGCCAGGTCGGCCCCTTGCCGGCGCGGCGCTCGGCCAGCAGCACCCGCAGTAGCTGCGACAACCCATAGGTCCAGCCGACCAGCGACATCACCACGCCGATGTGGACCATCGCCGCCTGCCCGGACAGCATGCCGCCGACCACCGCCAGCTGCCCGCCCAGCAGGCCCAGCCCCACCGGCACGTAATGCCAGCGCGACAGGTCCGGGGTGCCGGTCCAGCGCGGGAAGGTGGTCAGCAGGAAACCAAACATGAATGGCGGCAGCAACTGATACTGCATCACGAACGCGTGCATCCAGCCGCCGAACGGCGTGCCGGTGGGCAGGCCGATGGCGCCCCAGCGCGCGTCGATGAGCCACAGCAGCCACCAGCTCATCGCCAGCAGCACGTTGACCGCGCCGACGAAGAACAGCAGTCGGTGCGGCGCTTCCGCCAGCAGGGCGGGTGAAAGGCCGCCGGCGGGGTCGTTGCGAAGGTTCCTGTCCATGCCGGAAGTGTCGCGCGCGCGGGTGACAGTCGCCTTGATTCAGGTCAGATCGCCGGGGCCGCCGGTCGGCAACGGGCGAGGGAAGACCGGCATCGCGCCCCGCGCCGCCGCGGCACCTTTGCGGGAGCGGAGCCAACCGGCCGCGCTCGTCGGGTCGCCGGGCTGAAGCCCGGGTGCACGGTCGACGCGCCCAAACAAAACGGGGGCGGCCTTGGCCGTCCCCGTGGTCTTGTCGCTTGAGGCGAAGGATCAGTTCGCCGCAAGCTTCGGCTTCAGCCACTTGATGGCCACGAACAGGGCCAGCAGGATCGCGCCGCTGGCGAACACCATGTCACCCGGCATGCGCATCCACACCAGCATGTCGATGATCGGGCGGTTCATGAACTCGGCCGAGCGGGCGAACCAGTAACCGTTCTCCAGCGCCGCGTTGAGCTGCAGCACGCCGAGCGGCAGCAGGGTCAGCAGCCCCATCAGGCCAAGGCCGATGTTGAAGCACCAGAACGCGCCGCGCAGCAGGCCGGTTGGCCATTGCACCTGCGGACGCAGGCCGCGCAGGCAGAACAGCATCAGGCCGATGCCGAGCATGCCGTACACGCCGAATAGCGCGGTGTGGCCATGCAGTGCGGTCAGGTTCATGCCCTGCATGTAGTACAGCGCGATCGGGGTGTTGACGAGGAAGCCGAACAGACCGGCGCCGATCAGGTTCCAGAAGCTGGTGGCGAGGAAGAACATGATCGGCCAGCGGTAGCGTTCCATCCACGGCGTGGCGCGACTGTGGCTCCAGGTCTCGTGAGCCTCAAGCCCGATCAGCGCCAGCGGCACCACTTCCAGCGCCGAGAAGCTGGCGCCCAGCGCTACCGCTGCGGTGGTGGTGCCGGAGAAGTACAGGTGGTGGAACATGCCAAGCACACCGCCGGCCATGTACACGATGGTGGCGAACAGCACGTTGATCGTCGCCGACTTGCCACGCAGCAGGCCCAGCTTCACGAACAGGAAGCTCAGCACCGCCACCGCGAACACTTCGAAGAAGCCTTCCACCCACAGGTGGACGACCCACCAGCGCCAGTAATCGACCACCGACATGTGGCTCTTCTCGCCCCACATCAGGCCCGCGCCGTAGAACAGGGCGATGGCGACGGTGGACAGGAACAGCAGGCCCACGATCGAGGACATCTCGTCCTTGCGCTTGAGCGCCGGCCACAGCGAACGGCCCATCAGCAGCAGCCACAGCAGCAGGCCGATGAACAGGAACGCCTGCCAGAAGCGGCCGATGTCGACGTATTCCCAGCCCTGGTGGCCGAACCAGAAGTTGTACTTCATGTCCATCTTCTGCATCACCGCGAACCACTGGCCGACGAAGGAGCCGACCACGATGATCAACAGGCAGACGAACAGGAAGTTCACGCCAAGGCGCTGGTACTTGGGCTCATAGCCGGAAACCGCGGGCGCGATGTACAGGCCGGTGGCCAGCCATGCGGTGGCGATCCACAGCACCGCAAGCTGGGTATGCCAGGTGCGGGTCAGCGAGTAGGGCAGGATTTCGGAAATCGCGAAGCCATAGGCTTCCTGGCCTTCCACCTGGAAGTGCGCTGTGGTTGCGCCCAGCAGGATCTGGCACAGGAACAGCGCCACCACCACCCAGAAATACTTGGCGGTCGCCTTCATCGAGGGCGTGATGGTGATGCCCTGCAGCGGGTCTTTCTCCGGCGGCGTGGGCAGATCTTCCTTGCGATGGTAGGCGGCGTAGTGCCAGGCCAGCAGGCCGATGCCGCCGATCAGGAACAGGATCGAGAACACCGACCAGATGAAGTTGTCCGAGGTCGGCTTGTTGCCGATCAGCGGTTCATACGGCCAGTTGTTGGTATAGGTGCGGTTTTCGTAGCCGGGGCGGTCGGTGCCCGTGGCCCATGCGGCCCAGAAGAAAAAGCCGGTCATCGCACGGCGGCTGTCCGCATCCGGCATCGTGCCTTCGCGCATGGCGTAGGCCTCACGCAGCTTGTGCGTGGCCGGATCGTTCGAGAACAGGCTCTCGTAGTGCGCAGCCACCGCGCTGATCGCTTGCGCGCGCTGGTTGCTGACCACGATTTCGTTCTTGGCCGCGTCGTAGGTGTTGGTCCGGATCTGCGGCTTGACGCTGGCCTGGATCTTGGCCTTTTCGGTTTCGTCCATGCTGTCGTAGGACTGACCGGTATCGGCACGTGCCTGCAGTTCCAGCATCGCCACGGTTTCGCGGTGCAGCCAGTCGGCCGACCAGTCGGGCGCGATCAGGGCGCCATGGCCCCAGACGGAGCCGAGCTGCTGGCCGCCGATGCTTTGCCAGGCCTGCTGGCCCTTCTGGATGTCGTCCTTGGTGTAAAGCACCTGGCCGTTGGCCGCAACGACGCGATCTGGAATGGGGGGCTTGGTATGGATCAGATCCACGCCAAGCCAAAGCATGACGGCGAAGCTTGCGGCCAGGAGGGCCCCCAAGCCCAGCCATAGCCGTTTGGTGATGGACATTGCGTCTCTCCCGGGAGTTGAACAAGCGATTGAACGAGCGACGGCATCGTCGGCCGATCCGCCGCGCTGCACCATGACTTGCGTCAACTGCCTGCGAGGATCGCGCCGATCAGGCGATTGGGAGTGTTTCGGTTAGCCGCTTCACTCGCGCAGGATCGGCGCCGCCAGCGTTTCCAGGCGGCTGGAATCGAGCAGTTCCACTTCGCGCCGCTCCACCGCCAGCACGCCGTCGTCCTGCATCCGGCGCAGCACGCGGCTCACCGTTTCCGGCGCCAGCCGCAGGTAGTTGGCGATGTCGGTGCGGGCCATGGTCAGCTGGAAGCGCGTGGACGAAAACCCGCGCGCGGACAGCCGCCGCGACATCCCGACCAGGAATGCCGCCACGCGCTGGTCGGCACTCCAGTCGCCGGCCAGCAGGGCGGCGCGGCCGATGTCGCGGCTGAGCAGGCGGAACAGCTCGCGCTGCACGCCGGGCACGCGGGTCGCCAGCACCGAGATCTTCGGGAACGAGAAGCGGCACAGCATCACTGTGTCCAGCGCGATCGCGTCACAAGGGTAGCGGTGGCCGTCGATGGCATTGAGACCGATCACTTCGCCGGGGAAGTGGAACCCGAGCACGTGTTCGTGCCCTTCGCGGTCGGTGACGCAGGTCTTGACGCTGCCGGCGCGCACCGCGGCGATGGCCTCGAACGGGTCACCCTCGCGGAACAGGTAGTCGCCGGCGTGGAACGGGCCGATGTGCTCGACCAGCACGTGCAGTTCCTTCAGCGCGCTCTTGTCCATGCCCTGCGAGAGGCAGGCGTGGGAGAACGCGCAGGTGGTGCAGAACTGCAGTTCGTCGCCATCGTCGGACAGGACCTGCGGGCCCAGCCGCGGAAACGGCAGATTGCTCATCGCGGGCACCCGCTGGGGCAACGCCCCGGAACCGGTCTGGCGTCGATATCGCGGGGACGGGTCAGATCGCGCGGGAGAAGCGCGGCCGGGCGTCGGGTTCGGGCGGGGCCAGGTATCGGTCGAAGCACATGGCAATGTTACGCAATAGCAGCCGTCCTTGCGAGGTGGCTTCGATGCGTCCGGGCAAAACCCGCACCAGTCCGTCCTCGGCCAGCGGCCGCAGGCGCTCCATTTCCTCGCCGAAGTACTCCTCGAAGCGGATGCCGTAGCGGCGTTCCAGCGCGGCCATCGGGATCTCGCCCTGGCACATCAGCGACTGGATCAGGTCGGCGCGCAGCTCGTCGTCCTCGCTCAGGCGCATGCCGCGGAACACCGGCAGGCGGCCGGCGTCGATCGCCGCTTCCCACGAAGGCAGGTCGCGCGGGTTCTGGCTGAAGCTGTTGCCGATATGGCTGATCGCGGAGACGCCCAGGCCCACCAGGTCGCTGTCGGCGTGGGTGGTGTAGCCCATGAAGTTGCGGTGCAGGCCGCCGCGCGCCTGGGCGCGGGCCAGGTCGTCGTCGGGCAGGGCGAAATGGTCCATGCCGACATAGACGTAGCCCGCGGCGCTGAGCTTCTCCACCGCCAGCTGCAGCAGCGCCAGCTTTTCTTCGCCGCTCAGCAGCAGTTTCTCGTCGATCTGCTTCTGCGGCTTGAACAGATGCGGCATGTGCGCGTAGCTGTACACCGCCAGGCGGTCCGGGCGGATCTCGGTGACGATGTCCAGGGTCTTGCCGAAGCCTTCCAGGTTCTGCCCGGGCAGGCCGTAGATCAGGTCGATGTTGACCGAGCGCAGGCCCGCCTTGCGGCTGGCGTCCACCACCGCACGGGTTTCCTCCACGCTCTGGATGCGGTTGACCGCCTCCTGCACTTTCGGGTCGAAGTCCTGCACGCCCAGGCTGGCGCGGTTGAAACCGATCTTGGCCAGTTCCGGCAGCCAGCCCGGCTCGCAGAAGCGCGGGTCGATCTCGATGGAGATGTCGCGGTCGCCGGCTTCGGCGAAATGGAACTGCCGGCGTAGCGCATCCACCACGTCGCCCAGCTGCTGCGGGGTGAGGAAGTTGGGGGTGCCGCCGCCGAAATGCAGCTGGATCACCTCGCGGTCGCGGTCGAACATCGGCGCGACCAGCGCGATCTCGCGGTGCAGCCGGGCCAGGTAGGCTTCGCCGCGGGCCAGATCGCGGGTGATGATGCGGTTGCAGCCGCAGTAGAAGCAGGGGCTGAAGCAGAACGGCACGTGCACGTACAGCGACAGCCGGCGCGGGATCGGCTCCTCGTTGCTGGCCTGCACGACCTCGCGCAACTGGACCTCGCCGAAGTCCGCGGTGAACTGCGGCGCGGTCGGGTACGACGTGTACCGGGGACCGGGTCGGTCATAGCGGCGCAACAGGCCGGCATCGAAGGCGATGTGCTGGGAATGCATGGGCGCAGCTTAGGGCAGATTGGCAGGGATGCGAATTGATCCGGATCAACCCGCGTGGCGGGCTTTCACCGGCGCTGCAGCGCGTAGACGGCGGTCTGCAGGCTGGAAACCCCATTCACGAAACCCGAGTGGTCGGCCGGAATCGGGCGACGCTCGCGCAGGTCAACGCGCCAAGCGTCGGCGTAAAGCTCCCGCACTTCCTGCTCCTGCACCGCGAACGGCGGGCCATCGCGTTCGGCCTGCGGGTACTCCAGGGTGATGAGCAGGCCGCGGCAGCCAGCGGGCAGGCGCGCCTGCAGTTCGCCCGCGTAGCTCCGGCGCAACGCCGGCGGCAGCGCGATCAGCGCGGCGCGGTCGAACACGGCGCTGCAGCTGGCCAGGAGCTCTGCGTCCAGGCCGAAGGCGTCGCCGCAGATGATCTCGATGTCGCCGGCGCGGAAATGCGTGCCGTAGCGGCTGTCCTCGATGGCGGGCTGCAGGCCGTGTTCGGCGAAGAACTGCTCGATCGCCAGCCGCGACAGCTCCACCCCGAGCACCCGGTGTCCCTGCGCCGCCAGCCAGGCCATGTCCAGCGATTTCCCGCACAGCGGCACGAAAGCCCGGGCGCCGGCGGGCACGCCCAACGCCGGCCAGTGCTTCTGCAGCAGCGGGGTGGGCGTGGACTGGTGGAAGCCGATCTGGTTCTGCTGCCAGCGCTGGTGCCAGAAATCAGGGTGCATGCGGGTCTCCTTGCTCGACGGCGCCTACCGCCGCGCATTTCGCTACGCCGCTCGAAATGCGGCTACGCGAAACGCCCGGCCGTCTCGCCGTCGATGATGGTTACGGTTCGACCCCCAGCCCGTCCACCTTCTGCCAACCGCGCGGCAGCAGGCCGCCGCGCGAGCCGCGGGCGCCGAGGTAGGGATCGAGGTCGCGGAAGGCCAAGGTCATGGTGCGCGCGCCGGACTGCACCAACAGCTTGCCGCCCTCCGGCACCACCGCGATCGCCACCACTCTCTCGGTGCCGCGCTTGGCCTTGGGGATTTCGATGATCTTGTTGCCTTTGCCCTTGTCGAGTTCAGGCAGCTCGGCCACCGGGAAGGCCAGCACATGGCCGGCGCTGGTGACAGCAACTATCCGGTCGACCTCGACGCTGGCCACCGCCGCCGGCTGCAGCACGTGGCCGCCTTCGGACAGCGACAGCAGCGCCTTGCCGGCCTTGTTGCGGCTGGTCAGGTTCTCGAAGCGGGTGACGAAGCCGTAGCCATGGCTGGAGGCGATCACCAGCCGCTCGTCGTTGCCGCCGCTGGCCAGCGCCTCGAAGCTGGCGCCCGGCGCCGGCGAGAAGCGCCCGGTCAGCGGTTCGCCATTGCCGCGCGCGCTGGGCAGGGTGTGCACCGAGGTCGAGTAGCTGCGACCGGTGGAATCGAGGAAGGCCACCTGCTGCGTGCTGCGCGAGCGAACCGCCGCCAGCAGGCGGTCGCCTTCGCGGTAGGACAGCCCGGCGGCATCGATGTCATGGCCCTTGGCGGCGCGCACCCAGCCCTTGTCGCTGACCACCACGGTCATCGGCTCGCTTGCCACCAGCTCGGTCTCGTCCAGCGCCTGTGCGGCCTGGCGCGCCACCAACGGGCTGCGGCGGGCATCGCCGAACTTCTTCGCATCGGCCAGCAACTCGTCCTTGATCAGCTTCTTCAACTTGGCCTTGTTGTCCAGCGTGGTCAGCAGTTTTTCGCGCTCGGCCGCCAGTTCATCCTGCTCGCCGCGGATCTTCATTTCCTCCAGCCGCGCCAGCTGCTTCAGCCTGGTGTCGAGGATGTAGTCGGCCTGGTCCTCGGACAGCCGGAAGCGCGCCATCAGCACCGCCTTCGGCTCATCCTCGGTGCGGATGATGCGGATCACTTCGTCGAGGTTGAGGAAGGCCACCAGCAGGCCCTCGAGCAGGTGCAGGCGACGCTCGACCTTGTCCAGCCGATGTTTCAGCCGGCGGGTGACGGTGGTCTGGCGGAAACTGAGCCATTCGCTGAGCAGCATCTTCAGGTTCTTCACCTGTGGACGGCCGTCCAGCCCGATCACGTTCATGTTGACCCGGAAGCTCTTCTCCAGGTCGGTGGTGGCGAAAAGGTGGCCCATCAGCTGTTCGGCGTCGACCCGGTTGCTGCGCGGGATCAGCACGATGCGGGTGGGGTTGGCGTGGTCGGACTCGTCGCGGATGTCCTCCAGCCACGGCAGCTTCTTGGCCCGCATCTGCGCGGCGATCTGTTCGATCACCTTGCTCGGGCTGACCTGGTGCGGCAGCTCGGTGATGACGATGTTGGCGTGTTCCTTCACGAATACGGCGCGCGCACGCACGCTGCCGTTGCCGGTCTCGTACAGGTTGAGCAGGTCGGCAGGTGCGGTGATGATTTCCGCCGCGGTGGGATAGTCCGGGCCGCGCACGTGCTCGCACAGGTCACGGACCGTCGCGTCGGGGTCGTCCAGCAGGCGCACGCAGGCGCTGACGATCTCGTTGAGGTTGTGCGGCGGCACGTCGGTGGCCATGCCCACGGCAATGCCGGTGGTGCCGTTCAGCAGCAGGTGCGGCAGCCGCGCCGGCATCCACGTGGGCTCTTCCAGGGTGCCGTCGAAATTCGGCGTCCAGTCCACCGTGCCCTGGCCGAGCTCGCCCAGCAGCACTTCGGCGATCGGCGACAGCTTGGATTCGGTGTAGCGCATCGCCGCGAACGATTTCGGGTCGTCGCTGGAGCCGAAGTTGCCCTGGCCTTCGATCAGCGGATAGCGCCACGAGAACGGCTGCGCCATCAGCACCATCGCCTCGTAGCAGGCGGAGTCGCCGTGCGGGTGGTATTTGCCGATCACGTCGCCGACGGTGCGGGCGGATTTCTTCGGCTTGGCGGAGGCGTTCAGGCCCAGCTCGCTCATCGCATAGATGATGCGGCGCTGCACCGGCTTGAGGCCGTCGCCGATGAAAGGCAGGGCGCGGTCCAGCACCACGTACATGGAGTAGTCGAGGTAGGCGCGCTCGGCGTACTCGCGCAGGGGGATCTGTTCGAAACCGTGGAAGGTGGCGCGGAGGAGATCGTCGTTCATCCGGCCATTCTAAGGCCAGCGCGACGATGGCCGGCAGGTCGCGCTCAGCCCGCGCCGTGGCGGCGCAGCGCCCATTCCACGTGCTCGCGCACCACCGCCGAGGGATGGTCGCGGCGGGTTTCCAGCGCGGCCAGCACTTCCGGCGTGGTCGGCGCGTTGCCGAGGGCAATCGCGATGTTGCGCAGCCAGCGCTCGTGGCCGCTGCGGCGGATCGCGCTGCCCTCGCTGCGGCGCAGGAATTCGTCTTCCTCCCACGCGAACAGCTCGGCCAGGCTGGCCTTGTCCAAGTCGTTGCGGGCGCGGAAGTCCGGCTCGTCGCTGCGCTTGGCGAACTTGTTCCACGGGCACACCAGTTGGCAGTCGTCGCAGCCGTAGATGCGGTTGCCCATCAGCGGGCGCAGCTCCTCGTCGATGCTGCCTTCGTGTTCGATGGTGAGATAGGAAATGCAGCGGCGCGCGTCCAGCCGGTAGGGCGCGGTGATCGCGCCGGTGGGGCAGATGTCGATGCAGCGGGTACAGCTGCCGCAATGGGCGGTGGCGGGCGGGTCGATGGGTAGCGGGATGTCGACGAAGAGTTCGCCGAGGAAGAACCAGCTGCCGCCTTCCTTGTCGATCAGACAGGTGTGCTTGCCGATCCAGCCCAGCCCGGCGTTGCGCGCCAGCGCGCGTTCCAGCACCGGCGCGGAATCGGTGAAGGCGCGATGGCCGAACGGGCCGATCTCCGCCTGCACCACCTCGGCCAGTTTCTGCAGGCGGTTGCGCATCAGCTTGTGGTAGTCGCGGCCCAGCGCGTAGCGGGCCACATAGGCGCGTTCGTGCTCGCGCAGGTTGGCCCAGGCGGCGTCCGGGTCCTTGCCGTAGTCCAGCCCCACCGAGATCACCCGGATCGTGCCCGGCAGCAGCTCCGCCGGGCGCGCGCGCATCGCGCCGTGGCGCGCCATCCATTCCATCGAGCCGTACAGCTGCTGGCCCAGCCAGTCGAGCAGGTGCGCCTCGTCCTGCTTGAGCTCCACCCCCGTGATGCCCACCCGCTGGAAGCCGGCGGCGTGCGCAAGGGCGCGGATGCGCGCGGCAAGCGCGTTGTAGTCGGGCGTGGACATGGCGCAAATTATAGATTCGCACCCGGGAACCGCCGCCATGCACGCTCCGCTGCCGCTGTTCGACCCCGCCGCGCTGCGTGCGCTGGAGGCACGCGGCACTGTCCATTGCGATGGCGATGCCTTCGCGCTGATGGCGCGCGCCGGGCAGGCCGGCTGGCGCTGCGCGCTGAAACATTGGCCACGAGCGATGCGGATCGTGGTCGCCTGCGGGCCCGGCAACAACGGCGGCGACGGCTACGTGCTGGCGCGGCATGCGCACGAGGCCGGCCGCGAGGTGCGTGTGCTGCGCCTGGCCGAGCCGGCCAGTGAACTGGCGCGGCGCGCCTGCGCGGACTATCTCGCGTCTGGCGGGCTCATCGGCAGCGAACTGGGCGATGCCGAGCTGATCGTCGATGCCCTGTTCGGCATCGGCCTGACGCGTGCGCCGGACCTGACCGCCGCCGCGCTGATCGACGCCATCAACGCGCACCCCGCGCCGGTGCTGGCGCTGGACGTGCCCACCGGCATCGATGCCCACACCGGCAGCGCGCCGGGCGCGGCGATCGATGCCGATTGCACTCTGCAGTTCCTCGCCCGCCATCGCGGCCTGCGCACCGGCGCGGCGCTGGACCGCTGCGGCGAATTGGAGCTGGCGACGCTGGAGCTGCCGGCGTCGGCGTTCGATGGCATCGCGCCGACTGCGCTGGCCTGGCGCGCCGACGCGCTGGCCGGCTTCTTCCCGCTGCGCCCGCGCGATGGACACAAGGGCCGCAATGGCCACGTGCTGTGCATCGGCGGCGATGCCGGCAGCGGTGGCGCGATCCTGCTGGCCGCACAGGCGGCGCTGCGCAGTGGCGCGGGCCTCGTCAGCGTGGCGACCCGCGAGGCGCACGTGCCGGCGCTGCTGGCGCGTTGCCCGGAAGCGATGGTGCATGCGGTGGAAGGCACGGCGGAACTGCTGCCGCTGCTGGCGCGCGCGGACGTGCTGGCACTCGGCCCGGGGCTGGGGCAGGGCGAATGGGGCCGTGCCCTGTTCCATGCCGCGCTGGCCTGCAACAAGCCGCACGTGCTGGATGCCGATGCGCTCAATCTCCTGGCGTCGACGGGCGCCCCACTGCACGCGGACGACATCGTCACCCCGCATCCGGGCGAGGCCGCGCGCCTGCTGGGCGGCACCACCGCGGAGCTGCAGCGCGATCGTTTCGCGGCGGCCGTCGCCCTGCAGGTGCGGCTGGGCTGCACGGCGGTCCTGAAGGGCGCCGGCAGCATCGTGCAGGCCGCGGGCCACCCGTCCGCGGTGATCTGCGCCGGCAATCCCGGCATGGGCACCGGCGGCATGGGCGATGTGCTGACCGGGGTGGTCGCGGCGCTGCGCGGCCAGGGCTTCGATGCGCATGACGCGGCGGTCGCCGGTGCGCTGCTCCACGCCGCCGCGGGCGATGCGGCCGCGCGCGAGGATGGCGAGCGCGGCCTGCTGCCTTCAGACCTGCTGCCGTGGTTGCGCAGGTTGGCCAATCCGGTGCGACGATAGCCGGATGTCCGATTTCCTTCTTCCCGATGCCGCCGCCACCGAAGCGCTGGGTGCGCGGCTGGCGCAGACCCTGCCCGAGCGCGCGGTGATCCAGCTGCACGGCGATCTCGGTGCCGGCAAATCCACCCTCGCACGCGCGCTGCTGCGTGCGCTGGGCGTTACCGGCACCATCCGCAGTCCCACCTACACGCTGGTCGAGCAGTACGCGCTGCCCGCCGGCGGGCTGGCCCTGCACCTGGACCTGTACCGGATCGGCAATCCGGGCGAACTGGAGTTCCTCGGTCTCGACCCGGCCGAAGCCCGGCTGTGGCTGGTGGAGTGGCCGGAGCGCGGGCAGGGCGCGCTGCCGCCGGTGGACCTGGACATCGCGCTGGCGGTGGACGGCGATGGCCGTCGCTGCCGGCTGGATGCGCGGACCGCGACGGGCCGGCAGTGGCTGGCGGCGATCAGCATGGCCTGAAGTTGCGGGTGCAAGCTCTGCACGGGTCGAGGAAAGTTCTGCAGGTCACGGATTATTCAGGGAAAAGTGCTTGCGTCTGCTCTCGACAGGTGCTTAACTCCCGGCCATGCGTCCGATGGGGAACCGCTGCAATCGCGTCTTGCCGGCAGCCATGCTGCTGGCCGCGTTCGCCTGTTCTCAGGTAAATGCTTCTGAAATCAAGCAGTTGCGCATCGAGACCGGTGCCACCGGTACGCGCGCCGAACTCCATCTGGACAAGGCCGGCGAGTACCGGCTGATTCCGCTTTCCAATCCCGATCGGCTGGCGGTGGACTTCCCCGCCAGCCATCTGGCGCGCGGCCTGGCGCTGCCGGCGGCCGCCGGCATGGTCAAGGCCGTGCGCACCGGGCAGCCCGTCCCGGGCACGGTGCGGGTGGTGTTCGACCTGGCCAGCAAGGTCAGGGCGATCCCGACCACGCTGGATACCGCTGCGTCCGGCACCGTGCTGGTGCTGGAATGGCCGGGCGATCCGGCACCGACGACCGCCGCCGCGCCCACCGCGACGCCCGCCATCGCCACGATCGAAAAGCCCGTCACCGCCGGCCCGTCGCCAGCGACCGGTACGCCTGCCGCCGCCGATCCCATCGCCGCCTTCGCTGCCGCCGCGACGCCGACGCAGCCGGCGCCGGCCAAGCCCGCGGTCGCCGCGACGCCCGTACCTCCGCCCGCCGCCACGCCCTCCGTGCAGCAGGCCGCGCCGGCCATGCCCGCGCCGCGGCCGTTGTCGCAGGCAGGCACCCGCCCATTGGTGGTCGCCATCGATGCCGGCCATGGCGGCCAGGACCCCGGCGCGCACGGCCCCAACGGCACCCGCGAGAAGGACATCACCCTGGCCATCGCCCGCGAGCTGGCCCGGCAGGTCAACGCCACGCCGGGGCTGAAGGCGTTCCTGACCCGCGACAGCGATGTGTACATCCCGCTGAACCACCGCGCCCGTCGCGCCAGCGCCAACCGCGCCGACATCTTCCTGTCGATCCATGCCGATGCCGCCGAGAACCGCGGTGCGCGTGGCTCGTCCGTGTATGTGCTGTCCACCCGCGGCGCATCCTCGCAGCGCGCGCGCTGGCTGGCGGACAAGGAAAACGCGGCCGACATCATCGGCGGCGAACGCGTGCGTGTGGCCGACAACACCCTCACCTCGGTGCTGCTGGACCTCACCCAGAGCGGCAACATGAAGGCGTCCGAAGACGCCGCCGAGCACGTGCTGGGCGGCCTGAAGCGGGTCGGCAACAACCACAAGCCGGACGTCGAGCGCGCCAATTTCGCGGTGCTGCGCACCTCCGACAAAATGCCGGCGATGCTGGTGGAAACCGCCTTCATCTCCAACCCGGATGAAGAGAAGCGGCTGGCCGACCCGACCTTCCAGCGCACCCTCGCCAGTGCGATCCTGGACGGTGTCGACCGCTACTTCTCGCGCCAGCCGCCGCCGGGCACGCTGTATGCCGCGCGCGCGCAGGCCAGCCAGTCGGCGCAGATCCCGTCGGGCGGTCGGACGCTGGACATCGCCGCGGTGGGCGCCGGCGGCAGTCCCTGACGCGGCGACGGTTTTCCGCCTTCGATACGTTCCGCCGCGCAGCGGATACAACGGGCGTGGCCGGCTAGAATCCTCCGGGTGAGCATCCGTCAACTCCCCGATACCCTGATCAACCAGATCGCCGCCGGCGAAGTGGTCGAACGACCCGCGTCCGTGGTCAAGGAACTGGTCGAAAACGCGCTGGACGCCAGCGCCAAACGCATCGACATCGACCTGGAAGAAGGCGGCGTGCGCCTGATCCGCATCCGCGACGACGGCGGCGGCATCGCGCCCGAGGAATTGCCCCTGGCAGTCAGCCGCCACGCCACCAGCAAGATCGCCAGCATCGACGATCTGGAAGCGGTGGCCACGCTTGGCTTCCGCGGCGAAGCGCTGCCGTCGGTCGCTTCGGTCAGCCGCTTCCGCCTCGCCTCGCGCAAACGCGATGCGGAGCACGGTGCGGAGCTGCGCATCGATGGCGGCAGGCTGGGCGAGGTCGCGCCGAACGCGCATCCGCACGGCACCACGGTGGAGGTACGCGACCTGTTCTTCAATGTTCCGGCGCGGCGCAAGTTCCTGCGTGCCGAGCGCACCGAGCTGTCGCATATCGAGGAATGGCTGCGCACGCTGGCGCTGGCGCGGCCGGACGTCGAGATCCGGGTGAGCCACAACGGCAAGCCGTCGCGGCGCTGGAAGGGCGAGGGCCACCTGCTCAGCGACGTGCGCCTGCACGAGGCGCTGGGCGAGGAGTTCGCACGCAACGCGCTGCGCGTGGACCACGCCGGCGCCGGCATGCGCCTGCACGGCTGGATCGCGCAGCCGGCCTACAACCGCGCCAGCGCCGACCAGCAGTACCTCTACGTCAACGGCCGCAGCGTGCGCGACCGCAACATCGCCCACGCGGTGCGGCAGGCCTACAGCGACGTGCTGTTCCACGGCCGCCATCCGGCCTACGTGCTGTTCCTCGAACTCGACCCGCGCGGCGTGGACGTCAACGTGCATCCGGCCAAGCACGAGGTGCGCTTCCGCGAATCGCGCCTCGTCCACGACTTCGTCTACCGCACCCTGCACGCCGCGCTGGCGGACACCCGCGCCGGCAGCATGGCCGCGCCCACGCCGCCGATGATGGCCAGCGGCGTGGATGCGCCGCGCTGGGCGATGCCGCAGGCGCCGCAGCAGCAGGCCATCGGCCTGCGCGTGGGCGATGCGCCCGCCGCGTATGCCGCGCTGTACGCGCCGCGCGAGGACGCAGTGGCCGTATCGATGACGCCCCCGATGCCGATGCCGGACGACGCGCCCGGCGGCATGCCGCCGCTCGGCTTCGCCGTCGCCCAGCTGCACGGCATCTACATCTTGGCCGAGAATGCCGACGGCCTGATCGTGGTCGACATGCACGCCGCCCACGAGCGCATCGGCTACGAGAAGCTGAAGGCCGCGCACGACGGCGCCGGCCTGCGTACCCAGCCGCTGCTGGTGCCGGGCAGCCTTGCGGTGTCCGAGCGCGAGGCCGATATCGCCGAGCGCGAGGCCGACACGCTGGCGCAGCTCGGCTTCGAGGTGCAGCGCAGCGGCCCGCAGTCGCTGCTGCTGCGCAGCGTGCCGGCGCTGCTGGCCCACGGCGACGTGGAGGCACTGCTGCGCGACGTGCTCACCGACCTGCGCGAACACGGCAACACCCGCCGGGTGGCCGAGACCCGCGACGAGCTGCTGGCCACCATGGCCTGCCACGGCGCGGTGCGCGCCAACCGCAGGCTCACCATTCCCGAGATGAACGCGCTGCTGCGCGAGATGGAAGCCACCGAACGGTCCGGCCAGTGCAACCACGGCCGCCCCACGTGGACGCGTTTTTCGCTGGCGGAGATGGACAAATGGTTCCTGCGCGGACGTTGATCCTGCTCGCCGTCGCCGCACTGGCGGTGGCCGCCTGCAATCGCTCCAGCGAGCCCAGCGCGGCGCAAGAAGCCGCGAAGGCGAAGGCCGCGGCCGAGTTCGCCGCGTCCGAACAGGCGTGGCGCGCGCGGCGATTGGCGGAACTGACCAGGCCCGATGGCTGGGCCAGCCTGATCGGCCTGCACTGGCTGGATGCGGGCGCGCACCGCGTCGGCAGCGCCGCCGACAACGGCATCCGCCTGCTGCTGGGCCCGCCGCACCTGGGCGTGTTCAGCGTGGGCGACGGCAAGGCACGCTTCGTGGCCGATGCGGCGGTCACCATTGATGGCGAGCCCGGCAAGGGCGGCGCGCTGCGCAGTGATGTCGACGCCGGCGGCCCCAGCGTGATCGGGTTCGACGACGGCAAGGGGCGGGCCACGGTGATCGAGCGGGGTGGCCGGCTGGCGCTGCGGGTCAAGCACAGCGATGCCGACAGCCGGGTGCATTTCGCCGGCCTGCAGTACTGGCCGGGTGGCCCGCAGTGGCGGGTGCAGGCGCGCTTCATCCCGCACACGCCCGGCAAGACCCTGCCGATCGCCAACATCATCGGCACCACCGACGAGATTCCCAACCCCGGCGTGGTCGAGTTCACCCGCAACGGCACGCCGTTCCGGCTGGAGGCGCTGGACCAGGGCGAAGGCACGCTGTTCCTGGTCTTCGCCGACCGCACCAGCGGCCACGGCAGCTACGGCGCCGGACGCTTCATCGACGCGCCGATGCCGGATGCGCAGGGTCGCCTGCTGCTCGACTTCAACCGCGCCTACAACCCGCCGTGCGCATTCACCCCGTTCGCCACCTGCCCGCTGCCGCCGCCGGAAAACCGGCTGGACTTGCGGGTGGACGCCGGCGAAAAAACCTATCGCAAGCCCGAATCATCCTCCAAGGACGCCTGATGAAATCCCGATTGCTCGCCCTGGCGCTGTGCGCGCTGCTGCTCCCCGCTGCCCATGCCGACCAGCCCACCGCGACCGCCCGAAACCAGGCGATCAAGCGCCCGCTGCTGTGGAAGGTGTCCGACGCCGACAACTCGGTCTATCTGCTCGGCTCCTTCCACCTGCTCAAGCCCGACGACTACCCGTTGCCGGTGGAAGTGGACCGCGCTTTCGACGACAGCGCTTCGCTGTTGTTCGAGGTCGACCCGGCGGCGCTGACCTCGCCTGACGCGATGGCGGTGATGCAGAAGTACATGGCCTACGAGGATGGCAAGAGTTTGAGTACGGTGTTGCCCAAGGCCACGCTGGAGAAGCTGTCCACGCTGGTGTCGGCCGGCGGCGGCAGCGTGCAGGCGCTGGAGCACAGCGAGCCGTGGGCGGTGAGCCTGGGCCTGGTGCTGGGCGTCACCCGCGCGATGGGCTTCAGCCAGGAGCTGGGGCTGGACCGCAAGCTGATGGCGCGCGCCAGCGAGGCCGGCAAGCCGGCAGCGGGACTGGAAACGGTGGAGGACCAGATGCGCGCGATGGACGCAGTGCCCTATGCCGAGCAGGCGCAGGGCATGCACGAATTCCTGTCCGACCCGCAGAAAGCGGTCCGCCAGATGAACGACATGCATGCCTGGTGGCGCGCGGGCGATGTGGCCAAGCTGGACAGCGAGATGCGCGCGGAGATGGCGCAAAAGACCCCGGAGAGCTACCGCCTGCTCGACGTCGAGCGCAACCGCGCGTGGCTGCCGCAGGTGGAGAAGCGCCTGTCCGAGTCGAAGAAGGACAACACGCTGGTGGTGGTGGGCTCCTTGCACCTGCTGGGCAGCGACGGGCTGGTGGAACAGCTGAAAGCGAAGGGCTACACGGTCGAGCGGATCTGCGACAGCTGCAGGACGGACTGAGTCACCGGCGCTACACGCCGGCCTGCATCACGATGCAATCCACCGGGCAGGCCGGCACGCACAGTTCGCAGCCGGTGCACAGCGCGTCCAGCACGGTGTGCATGTGCTTGGGGCCGCCAAGGATGGCGTCCACCG
Organism: Thermomonas fusca DSM 15424; assembly: GCF_000423885.1. Taxonomy (GTDB): domain Bacteria; phylum Pseudomonadota; class Gammaproteobacteria; order Xanthomonadales; family Xanthomonadaceae; genus Thermomonas; species Thermomonas fusca. The sequence goes on from NZ_AUIV01000035.1 coordinate 22,808, forward strand.
GGCAGGCCTGGATGCACTTGGTGCAGCCGATGCAGTCGGCTTCGATGATGAAGGCCAGTTCGCCGGGCTTGTGCATGCCGCGATTGCGATCATAGGGCCGCGGCGCGACGCCCAGCACCGCAGCCAGCGCACGCGCGCCGGCATCGCCGCCGGGCGGGCAATGGTCGATGCCGGCTTCACCGCGGGCCATCGCCTCGGCGTAGGGGCGGCAACCGTCGAAGCCGCACTGCCCACACTGGGTCTGCGGCAGCAGGCGGTCTAGGCGTTCGACGAGATCGGTCATGGTGCGCTGCCGTTGCCTGGCGCGGGCCAAGCGGCGCGGTGGTGCGCGCAGGCCGGATCGTTCACAGCGACTCGGCGAGAGGCAGCAGCTCGCGGTCCTCGTGCTGGATGCGCGCATGCAGCGCATCCAGCAGGCAGGCGGCTTCGTCCCGGAAGCGCTCGGGCTCGGCGCCGATCCGTATGGTCGTGTCCCAGCGCGCGGCGAAGTCCTCATAGGCCGCTGCCAGCCCGCCCATCTCGTGCTGGAAGCGCTTGCCGATGACGGCGACCTGCGCATCGCTGGCGTTGGCCAGTGCCGGGTACAACATGCGGTCCTCGATCGCCAGGTGCAGCTTGATCGTGGCGCTGAGCTTGCGTAGCTCCACGAAGAGGGCATCGGCGCTCTCCGCAACGCCCGTCGCCAGCAGCCGGCGCAGCTCGTCCATGCTGGCGTAGAGGGCTTCGTGGTCGCTCCTGATGCTGCTGGTGTTCATCGATCTTTCAAAGGGCGAAACCGGTGCGTGGAAGTATGGACCTTTACAGTGAGTCCGGTGTTGCGCTCAGCGCACCGGCATCCCGGGTTGCGCACCTGCATCGGCGTCCAGCAGCGCAAGCGTGCCGCCATCGAAGCCGGCGGACAGGATCATGCCTTCGCTCAGGCCGAAGCGCATCTTGCGCGGCGCGAGGTTGGCGATGAACACCACGCTGCGGCCAACCAGCCTTTCCGGTTCGCCATAGCTGCCGCGGATGCCCGAGAAGATCTGCCGCTGGCCCAGCTCGCCCGCATCCAGCAGGAAGCGCAGCAGCTTGTCGGAGCCGTCCACGAACCCGCATTCCAGCACCTTGCCGATGCGCAGGTCGAGCTTGGCGAAGTCGTCGATGCCGATGTAGCTGCCGGCGTCGGCGGCCGGCGCGGCGGTGGGTGCTTCTTCCTTCTTCACTGGCTTCGCTTCCGTCTTCTTGGTGGCTGCCGCGGGCATGGGCGCGGCCAGCGTGTCCTTCGATGCGTCCACCATCGCCTCGATCTGCTTCGGGTCGATGCGGGTGAACAACGGTGTGTAGGCGTTGATGCCGTGCGAGAGCAGCGGGGCGTCGAGGTCGCCCCAGCCGTTCACCGGTGCGGCGAGGAAGGCGGCGGCCTGCGCGCTGGTGCGCGGCAGGATCGGCGCCAGCGCGGCGGCGAGAACGCGGAACAGGTTCAGGCCCTGCGTGCACACGCTCTGCAGTTCGGCATCCGCGCCTTCCTGCTTGGCGATCACCCACGGCTTGCGGTCGTCGATGTACTTGTTGGCCTCGTCCGCCAGCGCCATCGTCTGGCGGATGGCGGCGGCGGCATCGTTGCGTTCAAAGGCTTCGCGCACGCCTTCCAGCGCGGCGACGAAGCGCGCGTACTGGCCCGGATCCGGCAGCGCATCCGCCAGCCTGCCGCCGAAGCGCTTGTCGATGAAGCCGGCGCAGCGGCTGGCCAGGTTGACGAACTTGCCGACCAGGTCGCTGTTCACCCGCGCGGTGAAATCGGCGAGGCTCAGGTCGAGGTCGTCGACGCCGCCCGAGGACTTCGCCGCGAAGTAATAGCGCAGCGCCTCGGGATCCAGCCCGGCATCGAGATAGGTGCGCGCCATGATGAAGGTGCCGCGCGACTTCGACATCTTGGCGCCGTCCACGGTCAGGTAGCCGTTGACGTGCAGGCGGGTGGGCGCGCGCATGCCGGCGCCGTGCAGCACCGCCGGCCAGAACAGGCCGTGGAAGTTGACGATGTCCTTGCCGATGAAATGGTGCAGCTCGGCGTCGCTGCCGGGCTTCAGGAAGACGTCGAAGTCGACGCCGGCCTTGGCGCACAGGTTCTGGAAGCTGGACAGGTAGCCGATCGGCGCGTCCAGCCAGACGTAGAAGTACTTGCCCGGCGCGTTCGGGATCTCGAAGCCGAAATAGGGCGCGTCGCGCGAGATGTCCCATGCGCGTAGGCCGCCCTCGGCGTCCAGCCATTCCATCAGCTTGGCCTTCACCCCCGGCAGCATGGTGTCGCTGGCCAGCCAGTCGCGCAGGAAGGCTTCGAAGCGGCCGACCTCGAAGAAGTAGTGCTCGGAGTCGCGCATCTCCGGGGTGGCGCCGGACACCACCGACTTCGGTTCGATCAGGTCGGTGGGGCCGTAGGTGGCGCCGCAGACCTCGCAGTTGTCGCCGTACTGGTCGGCGGCCTTGCAGTTCGGGCAGGTGCCCTTGATGTAGCGGTCGGGCAGGAACATGCCCTTGGCCGGATCGAAGAACTGCGCCACGCTGCGGCGGGCGATGTGGCCGCCGGCATCGAGGCGCGCATAGATCTGTTCGGTCAAGGTCCGGTTGGCGGCCGAGTTGGTGGAGTCGTAGTGGTCGAAGGCCACGCCGAAGGCGGCGAAGTCGCGCTCATGGCCTTGCTGGATCGCGGCGATGAAGGCCTCGGGCGTGGTCCCGGCCTTCTCGGCGGCCAGCATGATCGGCGTGCCGTGGGTATCGTCGGCGCAGACGTAGTGCACCGTGTCGCCACGCATCCGCCGCGCCCGCACCCAGATGTCGGCCTGGATGTAGCCGACCAGGTGCCCCAGGTGCAGCGGGCCGTTGGCATAGGGCAGGGCGTTGGTGACGAGCGCGGAGCGGGGCATGGGCGTGGGGCGCTTGAGGGGGCGCCGATTATCGCATGCGCTGCCGCGGCTACCGGCCGCCTTTGCTGCTCACTCGCGTTGCCACACCTGCTGCCGGCAGAACATCGCGATGCAGCCGGACATGCCCAGCGCCCGCCCGCTTTCCAGCAGTGCAAGCTTGGCGCGGTAATCCTTGCCGTTCTCGGGGTCGAGCACGCGCCCGCCCGACCAGCCGCCGTCGCCATCGGGGCGCAGGCCCCACAGGATCACCAGCCCGCGGATGGGCTTGCCGTGCAGCGGCCCCTTGCAGGCCTTGCAGGGCGGGTTGGGCCCGTCCTTGAGATCGAGGATGTCGACCACCCGACCGGCGAGGCTGCCGTCGCGGGCGCGGTAGATCTCCACCACCGACTTGGGCTTGCCGGTGGCGTCATCGATGGTTTTCCAGCGCCCCAGCGGCGCTTCCTGGGCGGGCACGGCGGCGGCCATGACCAGCAGCAGACCGGCGAAGATCGCGCGTCCCCACTGGCGCAACGCGCCGGAAACGGCCCGGGAAACGGGCCGTCCGGATGGCGCGCGGAGGGTGGTCAATCCACCCGCACCCAAGTGGCGGTGCGGCAGATGAAAGCCACGCAGCCCTTCACTTCGAGCTTCTTGCCGCCGTCCACCAGCTTGATCGACTTGGCGGTGAAGTTGCGGTCTTCCGACGGCTTGTAGCCGTTACCGCCGCCCCAGGTCCCGTCCTTGTTGGCCTTCAGGTTCCACAGGGTGACGATGCCGACCATCGGCTTGTTCTGGTGCTGCCCACTGCAGGTGGTGCAGGTGGCGGGAACGCCCACCGCTTCCACGATCTTCGCCGCCAGGGTGCCGTTCTTGGCCTCGTAGACCTCCGAGATCGTCATGACCTTGCCGGTCTTGTCGTCCAAGGTCTTCCACTTGCCGACCGGCGAGGTGGCGGAGTGCTGAGCGGTCGCCGCGAACGACAGCGACGCCAGCGCCGCTGCCAGGATCATCTTGCGCATGTACCTTCCCTCCGGGGATCAGCGGGGCGCGACGCGCCCCTTGGTTTCCTTATAACCCATCCGGCAGGGTATGGAACAGGCATGCCGGGTTCGCCATGACGGCGGGGTTGGCGCTGCGCGGGACGCCTTGGGCTCCAGACACGCGTATTGCGCCACCTGCGCAGTGCACCAAAAAAAAGGCGCTGTTCGCGTTGGCTGTTGATCGTCTCAATCTGTGAGCCTGCCTACCTGCATGGTTTCGTCACGGCTCGAAGGTTTCGGGCGGCGGGAGACCGGGATGCGCGCACGTGAACTCAAGCGTTGGCTGGCAGAAGCGGAACGGCTGACACCGGCCCAGCAGGAGCAGGTTCTGGCAAAGCTGCAGGGCCAGCGGTCTCAGGGGCTGGTGGCGCGTTTGCTGTCCGATCGCGTCCCGACGAAGTGCCCGCATTGCTCGGACACTCGTATCGTTCGTCATGGTCAAGCCGCTGGCGTTCAGCGCTTCCGCTGCCGGGGCTGCGGGAAGACGTTCAACCCGCTGACCGG
>NZ_AUIV01000036.1 GCF_000423885.1 Thermomonas fusca DSM 15424
GCACGTGGATGACCTTTCGGCGTTGCACGTTGCCAGCCCGGACAGGTTGCACCTGAGAACAGGGCGAAACAGTCGGCGGATGCCGTGCGCTGGGGTAGGCATTCCCTGACACTGAGCGTGCCGCGCGAGGGCCGGCGGATTGAAAAAGAATCAAGGCAATCAAAGTGCCGGCGACCGTTTGCCGAACGCGGCCTTGTGCGATTCGTCCATGCGCGCGCTGGAGCTGGCAAGGCGGCTGGGGCTGCTACCCGGAGACAAGACGGGGACGCGCGCGCGCGAGGGGGGCGGCTCTGAAGTCTGGCCGATCCATTGGCCACCGCGCCCGTCACTTGCTTCCGCTTAATCCGTAACTTTTTCGGATGCTGCCCCAGCGGCGGCGACCTGTGCCGGGGTTGGGTTATCGGCTGGGACGCCCACGCGCGTGGCCCTATGACGCTACCCGACGGATGGCGTCGGCAAGAAGGCAACGCCAGGAGTAATGCGAGCACTACGCGCGCGCGGGCTCGCGCGCACGCGCGAGGACAAGGGAAACAGATGGCACTAGGCGCGAGGGGGGTATGCCGGCGTTTCGGAAGCCATCGCGCACGCGCGCGAGGGGTGCCAGTCGGAAAGGGTGACTAGCGGCCGGAGTATGGGCTGAGGTATGGGCTACTCGCTCGCTGAAAATCAAAAGTCATTTAAATCAATGACTTGCGATTGAGAATGGCGGAAGCGGTGTCCGTCTCCGCCGCTCCCAAAGGCTCCCAAACGCACCCAATCGCTCACAACGGATTCCAGTAAGTCATTGAAAAATCTGCTGGTGTGAGATTTTGGGTACTCAAAAGCTACCAAACCAAGCCAAGCCAACCGTTTTTTTTATGGTAGGTTTAATGGTAGGAGCGATGGATGAGCTATGCCCAGAAGAGCCAAAGAGCTGAGTGCGCTGGAGGTTAGCCGGCTGAAGAGGCCAGGCAACCATGCGGTGGGTGGAGTGACGGGGCTGTACCTGTACGTCAACGAGGCCGATGGGCGCTCATGGGTGCTGCGAATTCTGGTTGGTGACAAGAGGCGTCACATCGGGCTCGGGGGCTACCCCACAGTCACCTTGGCTCAGGCGAGGGACAAGGCAAGGGAGGCGAGAGAGCTGGTCCTGAAGGGGATCGATCCTGTCGACAAGAGACGGGAGGCTGCCCGAGACCTGAAGGTTCGTCAGGCTTCAAGGAAGACGTTCGAGGAGGTCGCGAGGGCCTTCATTGCCTATCAGGAGCACTCGTGGAAGAACACGAAGCATCGGAAGCAGTGGAGCAGCACGCTGGAAGCGTATGCCTACCCGCTTCTGGGGCAGATGCCTGTCGATGCCATCACTGAGCAGAGCGTCATCGCAGTTCTGGAGCCCATCTGGAAACTGAAGACCGAAACCGCTTCCCGGTTGCGGGGGCGCATCGAGAGCATCCTTGACTGGGCAAGGGTCCGGGGCCACCGCGACGGGGAGAACCCGGCGCGTTGGAAAGGGCACCTGGACAAGGTCTTTCCGGCACAGAGCCTGGTCAAGAAGGTCGAGCACTTCCCGGCCATGCCTGTGACCTCGGTACCCGGCTTCTTCAAGAAGCTTGAGGGGGTTCAAGGGGTCAGTGCGATAGCACTTCGCTTTTTGATCCTGACGGCAGCCAGAAGCGGTGAGGTGCGAGGCGCTGAGTGGACTGAAATCGACCTGGAGCAGGCAACCTGGACGATACCGGCAGCAAGAATGAAGGCGAAGCGTCAGCACCGGGTTCCGCTGAGTGCTGCAGCGTTAGCGGTCCTGCGTGACGCTCGAGTGCACGCGGCAGCGACCGGATCTGGGCTGATCTTTTGTAACAGCAAAGGCGGGCAGCTTTCCGACATGAGTCTGACCGCCGTGATGCGGAGGATGGGGATGGTAGCCGTCCCGCACGGGTTTAGATCGTCTTTCCGTGATTGGGTTGGGGAGCACACCCAGTACCCGAGTGACTTGGCTGAAATGGCGCTGGCGCATGTTCTGCCGAACAAGACCGAAGCTGCCTATCGGCGCGGCGATGCTCTTGAGAAGCGAAGGGGCATGATGGATGCTTGGGCATCCCATTGTTTGTCTGTGAGTGATCATGCTCGATAGGGCTGATAAATTTTTCGTGCAGCCTCGCCAGGTGCTGGCCGCAAGAAAGGTCGAGGTGTTTGACGCCATCAATCTGGTCGTTTACGCCAAAATTCCGCTTGTCAGTGCCCGTCGCGGTTGGGATCTGATTGCGGGTTTTGTCTCATTGGACAATACCGGAACGCCTAGGTCGGTGTTGTCGAAGATGGATGTGCGAGGACTCCTGGGAAAATATGCGCAAGTTATAGGCAAGTTGACTTACCCCGTTGCCCCCTTGCAATACGAGGCTGTGCTTTGGGAAATTGCGGAAGCCAAGGAGTCGATGCTTCCATATTTCTATCACGAGCATCATTTCTTGGTTGATCGGAAGCGGCGCGCAGAGCTCTTCCTCAAGTTGCACACGGAGCTTAGGAAGCTTGTCGAAAACGAAAAAATTATTCTTCAGATCTCCGACTCGGAACGAACGAACATGCTGGCTCCACATGCGTGGATGACCTCGGACACTTTCAGGGGATATCTGAGGGCGAATGGTGTTGAGCCTTGGTGGAGTGAAGAGGAGAACATTCAATCCCATGGCAGTTTGGAGCGAATATTGCTCAGCGATGGGCTGAGGTATGAAAGGCCAGGGGCTATCGGGATCGACTACGACCAATTGCCCTCGTACTTGTTCGCTGCAATGTTGCTGAAGCGCGGATTAAATCCATTCAAGCCGGCTACGCAAGAAGTGTGGTCTATGCCGATAGTGCCCGCATTCCCGGCCGAGCAAGTTACCAACAGTCCGCCTCTTGAAGTTGCTCCCCGGCTGGAGCAGCAACATCATCCTGTTCAAAAGGTCCAATCGGCGATAGCCGATATTTCTGCTCCAGTTAATAGGGTGGAATCGAAAGACTTGGTCGCGCTATTGATTGATGAGGCAAAACGGCTCAAGACAAATCAGGCCCGGGGCGATCAGGGTGGCGTAGGTGACCAAGATGACCAAGGTGCCCGCCGTGCTCAAGAGTTTTTGGTAGATCCAGCTGCGGGGAGGCGTCTGGCAGATATTTGGCTGAGGGCTCAGCCTGATTTCGCTCACGAGGTTTGTTCAGAAATTCCGAGTGGATCGTCATCGGGGGAAATGCCTGTGATGGCTGCCAACCCATTGAGGCTTGCGCCTCAACGGGTAGGACCGCAGGCGGATGATGGGTCCAAGGAAGAGGCTTCCAAGGCAGACACTCCCAAGGCAGACGCTCCCAAGGAAGAGGCTCCCAAGGAAGAGGCTCCCAAGGAAGAGGCTCCCAAGGAAGAGGCTCCCAAGGAAAAGGCTCACAAGGCAGACAGTCCCAAGGCAGATGCTCGGCACGAAGAAGACATCGTCTTGATTAATAAAAAAGAAGTCTTGGGGCTCCTCGGCCTCTCAAGTCCAACTTCCATTTCGAATTACGAAAATAAGAACGGCTTTCCAAAATCAATAGAAATTGGACCAAATACGAAACGTTGGGATAGGGCCGAGGTTATGGCATGGATCAACGCAAGAAGAAGCAAATAAAATCGATGAGCGTAAGGTGAGCGTGGGTTGGGTCGTGAAGGCCTGCTTGTGCAATTCAGCTCGCGCCGCTCTTCCGGGCTGAAACGTATGCAGCTTTCTCCCTATCTGTCATGTCCTTGATCTTTGCTGGTCCCAAGTACCTTTCTGGCTTCTTCCGCACACCTTGTTCGGGCAAGGAGCGATGATCGACTCTTTCGTCATGTCCGTTGATGGCCAGATGATGGTTGATGGTGTCAGCCACTGTCTTTCGCATTTGGATTAGATCGTTGCGGATCTCCAACCGGTTGCGGCCACCGCTGGTTTTCTTCCGTCCTCCCTGTTCAGGGTGCTGGGCGTTGTAGCGTCGGAAGAACCGCTCGGCTGGACGTTCGATGCCGTCGTCTGCGCGATCCGACGTCATCAGATGCAGGTGAGGGATGACCTCGCCTTCAAGCGACGACTTGGGGGCATGGATGGCGAACTGATGAGGCTTCCCGGGTGCAAGTTTCTGTACCAGGTCGCCGACCAGCGCGTGGGTCTGCTGCAGAGTCAACTCCTTCGGCAGCGCGATGATTGATTCGCGATAGACGGCGCCATTCTTGCGCTCGTACTTCTCCGCCGCTTTCCAAAGTTGCGCGGGGTCGTCCTCTGTCCACGCAGGAAGGTTGCCGTGCCCGGCAGCAACCAAGTCTCCGCGCTTGCGATGGAATCCTTTCCTCGCCACGTAGTGTGAATGGTCATAGCCGTTGCGACCGCTTTTGATCTGGAAATGGAAGCTTGCCATTGTCCTACTAACCTTTTGTCCAAGGAAAAAGAAAACCCGCGATTGCTCGCGGGTTGCTAGGTGGCGGCTTCAAATTGGGGTCTACGGGGGAAACGGTAAGTGCACGAAGGCTTTCCCCTCCTGTCACTCATCCCAGTGAGTGATCAGGCGATGCGTAACCAAGTTGTCCAATCTAGTCCTTCCACATACCCTTAGTGGTGATGCGTAGAAATCTACAGGCAGGGTGAGTAATGGCATGGCGCAAGCCGATGCCTTCTTATATCGCGGAGCCAAGTAGCCAAAAGGCGTCAAGCTGCATCGCTATGCAGCGGACGATTGGGTGACTGCTTGAGTCTTCCGTAAGCGGCGTTGCATCTAAGGCAAACGCTTAGCTGCCGAGACGGCCTTGACGGCGTGGGCAGCAGAGAACAGCAGGCTGGCAACCAAGCCAGCGCCAGTCACCACATTGATGCCGGGAATCATCATTGCAACTGAGAGTAGGGCAAGTTTGCCTGCCTTCAATCCAGATACCCTGGCAGTCATCCACTTGAACTGACTCAGTGTGATCTCGCCCTTGCAGTGGCGAGTCCAGAGTTCCCAGACCACCAGCGCAATGGACGCCACAGTCAGGGCAGGGAAGTAGTCCCAAACGTCGCTGTCGGAGCCAGCTTCCAGCAGTTGATCCACGACATCTTCAGTGCGTGCTGTCAGGTGTTCGTTGCTCAAGCCCGAGGGTGACAGATCCATGCGATCGGCTAGTTCAGAGGTGACCAGGATCTCGCCGTCTGGATGGCTGTCGATCCAGTCCTGGACATAGCTGGCGTCGTCTGTGGCTTTCAGCTGAGCCGACCAGGACTCCCCGCTATCGATGTCGACGAACTGCACGTCAGTACCGGGATGATTGGTGCTGCCGTACAGGGCGGCGTGGATCGCATCGCCATCGTCGTTCTCAAGACGGACGAATTCCATTTCGTGGAGTACGCCCTTGGTGTTGTTCACCACGCCTTGGATCTGGTCATCGTTCATCGCGCTCAACCAGCTGCCCAGCTCCTCTGTGGAGTCGCCGGCCTGCGGATGCGCCCGTTGCATTGCCGCAATGGTAGCCAGTTCAGATTCGGAGAAGTCTGGGTTCTCCTCGAATGCAAGCTTTGCTGCGACTGCCAGGATGGCGGCTTCGTCGAAGTTCCTGCGGATGTAGTGGACTGCCGCTTTACCTGTTGTTGGCATCTCGACGGATCTCCTGCTCCCGGCGTTTGCCCTCGGCTTCGCCCGACTTCTTGGCGTTCTTCCAGGCCTGCTTGATCTCATCAGCAGTCAACGTGCGTCCGGCCAGCTTGGCGACGATGTACTTGTCCATGACCGTGCCAATCGCATACGTCAGCCCAAAGACCACCGGAACCGTCGCCACGCCTCCGAAGATCGGGAAAAAGATCTTGGCGGCGGCGATGCCCAGCTGCTGAGCCACCAAGCCCATTCCGATGACACCCATCAACTGCTTGATCAGGTCCGTGGATTCCTGTTCGCTCAGCTTCAGGCCTCGTATGGCCGCGAGCCGCGAGCCCATGTAGGCCTGCAGGGGCGTAAGAATGAAGATGTCCGCGAAAGGGATGGGCTGCACCGCGATGGCGCCGCAGCCAATGGAGAAGATCACGATGATCTTGTCCACCTTCTGCTGGTCGGTCAGGTCGGTACGCCGTTCGATCTCCAGGACTTCGCGTTCAAGCTTTGCCCTGGCACGCGCAAGCAGGCCGTTGCTCATGTTGTTCCCCCTGTTGGCCGCATTGTGACAGCAACTTCCCCAGCCGGAAAACGAGACTCCCCGTGATCCGTCTCGCCATCTGAGACTTCCTCGACCTAGAATCCATGCAGGGGATATGGCATTGCGCAGATAGTGCAATCGATCGGCAGGGGCTGAGCCTGATCTCCTTTCCGGATCAACCACTTAAACTTGGGCATTGCCAGTGACTGCACTCCGTTCATTTGTCCACTTGCCGATGCGATCCGTCGAGGCCCGGTCTTGAGCCTGATTGAGGCCGCAGGCACGGCCCAGCAAGCTGCCATCACCCCCTACCAGGCCAAGTACTACGCCTGGATGCTGACCCGCCAAGGGGCGGGCGACTCGGTCGACACCATCGCCAGCACCCTGGTCAACTCCCAGGTGGATCTGAATCCCCATCAGGTTGATGCCGCCCTGTTCGCCTGCAACAACCCGTTGTCGCGTGGAGTGCTGCTCGCCGACGAAGTCGGCCTCGGCAAGACCATCGAGGCGGGCTTGGTGATTAGCCAGCGCTGGGCCGAGCGCAAGCGGCGCATCTTGATCATCACCCCCGCCAACCTGCGTAAGCAGTGGCATCAGGAACTGCAAGACAAGTTCGGCCTGCAGGCCACGATCCTGGAGACCAAGAGCTTCAATGCGTTGCGCAAGCAGGGCGTCGAGAATCCCTTCGACCAGTGCAGCGGTCCGGTCATCTCTTCCTATGAATTCTCCCGCGGCAAGGCCGACAGCATCAAGGCGTTGCCATGGGACTTGGTGGTGCTGGACGAGGCGCACCGCCTGCGCAATGTCTACAAGAAGGGCAATGTCACCGCCCGCACCATCCGGGCTGCCTTGGCTGGCGTGCCTTCCAAGGTGCTGTTGACCGCGACGCCCCTGCAAAACTCGCTGCTTGAGCTCTACGGCCTGGTCAGCGTCATCGACGACCGGGTCTTCGGCGATATCGACAGCTTCAAAGAACAATTCGGCGGTGGCGGGCCTGCGGCGATGGCAGCGCTGCGCAAGCGCATAGAACCAGTTTGCAAGCGCACCTTGCGCCGGCAGGTGCAACCCTACATCTCCTATACCGCCCGCCGGGCGATCGTGCAGGAATTCACTCCGACCGCAGACGAGCATCGCCTATCCGCGCTGGTCAGCGACTACCTGCGTCGGCCCAAACTGCAGGCTCTGCCGGATGGCCAGCGCCAGCTGATCTCCATGGTGCTTTGGAAGCTGCTGGCATCCTCGCCGCAGGCCATTGCCGGCGCACTTGGCAAGATGGCGGATCGCCTGCAAGGCGTGGTGGATCAGGCCCCGGTTATCGAGTTGCTAGGCGAGGCTCTGGATGATGACTACGAGGCACTGGACATTGCTCAGGAGCAGTTGAGCGCTCAGGACGAGGTCGAGGCTTCGTACTCAGAGAGGGGCGAGGACATCGAGGCCATCACGCCCGAGCAGCGGCAGGCCATGTCAGACGAAGTGGCCGAGCTGCGCGGATTCCAGCAACTGGCCGGCAACCTGCGCGAAAACAGCAAGGGCGCTGCCCTGTTGCAGGCATTGGACCGGGCATTCGCCGAACTGGATCGCCTGGGTGCCAACCGCAAGGCCTTGATCTTCACCGAGTCCAAGCGGACCCAAGCCTACCTGCTGTCGCTGCTGGCAGATACGCCCTATGGCGACGGCATCGTCCTGTTCAATGGCGACAACAGCGGTCCGCAGGCGCAGAAGATCTACAAGGAATGGCTGCAACAGCATGCCGGCACCGATCGGATCACCGGGTCCAAGACAGCAGACACCCGTGCCGCATTGGTCGAATACTTCTGCGACCAAGGCAAGGTGATGATCGCCACCGAAGCCGGCGGCGAGGGCATCAATCTGCAGTTCTGCTCGCTGGTCATCAACTACGACCTGCCGTGGAACCCACAGCGGATCGAGCAGCGCATCGGACGTTGCCATCGCTACGGGCAGAAGCACGACGTGGTGGTGGTCAATTTCGTCGACCTGAGCAACGAGGCCGATGCCCGTGTCTATGAACTGCTGGACCAGAAATTCCAGTTGTTCGATGGCGTCTTCGGCGCCAGCGATGAAGTTCTGGGCGCGATCGGCTCGGGCGTCGACTTCGAACGTCGCATCGCCGATATCTACCGCGATTGCCGCGACCCAGAAGCCATCAAGGAAGGCTTTGAGGCCCTGCAGCGCGACCTGTTCGAGGAAATCGACCAACGCATGCTGCAGACCCGCCAGCTGCTGCTGGAGCACTTCGATGAGGAAGTGCAGGACAAGCTGCGCATCCGTGCGCAGGACAGCCAGGACGCCCTGGGGCGCTACGAGCGGATGTTGATGGAAGTCACACGCAAAGAGCTGGCTAACGTGGCCGCATTCGACGAGGCAGGCTTCGAACTTCGGGCCTTGCCCGACAATTCCTTGACCGAAGTGCCATTGGGGCGCTACGAGCTTCCCCGGCGCAGCGAGGAAGCGCATATTTATCGCCCCGGACATCCATTGGCCAGCTGGGTACTGGAACAGGGGAAGTCGCGGGATCTGCCCGTGGCAAACCTGCGATTCGACTACGGTGCTTACGCCGGTAAGATCAGCACACTAGAGGCCCACCGCGGCGAACATGGTTGGCTGGCTGCGCGTCTGCTGAACGTCAAGGCTCTGGGGCAGGAAGAACAGCATTTGCTGGTCTCGGCCGTCACCGAAGGCGGCAGTCCGTTGGAAGCAGATGATCCGGACAAGCTTCTCCGACTTCCCGCCAGTGATCAGCCCACGCAGGTGGCTGAGGTCCCGGTACAGCTCGAACAGGACATGGCCGAACGTCGCGATGCGCTGTTGCGGGAGATCAATGCCCGCAACCTCGGTTACTTCAAGCAGGAAGTGGATAAGCTGGAAGCTTGGGCCGACGACCTCAAACTCAAGCTGGAAGCCGACATCCGCGAGCTGGACGTGCAGATCAAGGACGCGGCGCGCGCCGCGGCCGTGGCAGCTAGCCTGCCGGAAACCCTGGAACACCAGGAACGCCGCAGCAAGCTGCAGAAGCAACGCACCCGCGTGATCAGCGAGCTCTACACCCGCCAGGACGAGATTGCCAGCCAGCGCGACGATCTGATCATGGCGATCAAGGGCCAGCTGCAGCAGGATATCGAAGAGGTGCCCCTGTTCACCATGCAGTGGTCGCTGGTCTGAACTTCAACACGCCGGTCTGAGTGCCGGCTCGCAATGGAAAGGCGATGGCAAATCAAAAACTCGAACTGACCTGGATCGGCAAGGACAAGCGGCCCAAGCTGGAGCCTCGCATCCTGCTGGAAGACCCAGACAAGTCGTACCACGCCAAGCAGCGCGTGACCGAGAACGACCTTTTCGAGAACCGGCTGATCTTTGGGGACAACCTACTGGCGCTGAAGGCGTTGGAGCAGGAGTTTACTGGTCGGATCAAGGCGATCTATATCGATCCTCCATTTAACACTGGAGCAGCGTTTCAGCACTATGACGACGGAGTCGAGCATTCCGTATGGCTTGGCCTCATGAGAGATCGATTTGAGATTCTAAAGGAGCTTCTAAAAAAGGACGGAGTACTAATCGTTCATCTGGATGATTCTGAAATGGCCTACTGCAAAGTTTTGTTGGACCAGGTTTTTGGGCGACAAAACTATTGCAACACGATTTCGATGACGACAAACGATCCGTCTGGCTTCAAGGCCACTGGAGCTACCGTTTTCTCGACGGCCAACTACGCTCTAATCTACGCAAAAGAGAAAGCTACTAAGCCGCTCAAGAAGCTCTGGATTCCTAAAGACTACGATACTGGATACAACAAATTTTTGCTCAACAGGAATGATCATTACTCTCGCTGGGAGTGGACAAGTATTGCAGAGGCAACAGCAAAGTCGCTCGGCTTTTCATCCCCGACAGCCGCAAAAAAAGAGGTGGAGTTCTTTGATGACGCGGTGGCGAGGTTTGCCGTACAGAATGCGGACAAGGTCTTTCAATTGGTGGCAATTGGAGGCGGGGCTGCCCTGAAGCGTAGAGCTACTATTGAACAGTCTAGAGCGATGAAAGATGTTGTGATGGTCCATCCTGGGGAAGATCTTCCTGACTTTTACATCGCCAACGGGCGTCAGTTAGTTTTCTATGACAAGCGAATAATCAAGATCGATGAGGAGCTTATTCCTGCGGAGTTGATTACCGACGTTTGGGTCGATATTTCGTGGAATGGAATCGGGCCAGAAGGCGGAGTTGATTTCAAGAATGGGAAAAAGCCAGAAGCGCTCATACGACGTTTCTTGGAAATGACAACTGAGGAAGGCGACTGGGTTCTGGACTCATTCGCGGGCTCAGGAACTACAGCCGCTGTAGCCCACAAGATGCGGCGACGCTGGATTTCTGTAGAGCTAGGCGAGCAGTGTCATACCCACGTTGCCCCGCGATTAACGCGTGTAATTTGCGGTCAAGATGAGACGGGCATTACCAAAGCGGTTAAATGGAAAGGCGGCGGCGGCTTCCGCTACTTCAAGCTTGCCCCAAGCCTAATTGTCGAAGACCGCTGGGGTAACCCGGTCATCAACCCCGAATACAACCCCGCGCAGCTGGCAGAAGCCATTGCAAAGCTGGAGGGCTTCACCTATGCACCCTCCGACACCCGCTGGTGGCAGCACGGCCATTCCAGCGAGCGAGACTTCCTTTACGTCACCACCCAGAACTTGTCTGCCAGCCAGCTGGCAGCCATTGCCGAGGAAGTCGGGGTTGAGAGCAGCCTGCTTATCTGCTGCGCCGCCTTCCACGGCATCACCGCCAATGAGGCGGCGAACCGCTGGCCTAATCTGACCCTGAAGAAGATCCCAAAGATGGTGCTGGCGCGCTGCGAGTGGGGCCACGACGACTACAGCCTCAACGTGGCCAACCTGCCCCTGGCAAAACCCGAGCCTCCTGCGCAGACAAGTCCGCCGCCCGCAAGGCGCGCCAGGCGTGCCCAGGCAGCGAACCAGGACGGCCTGTTCGGCGGAGACGAGGCATGAGCGCTCGCATCTACAATGCAGTCACTGGCCGGCTGTCACTGCGTCCGCCGCAGGCCGAATCGCTGGCGCGCCTGAAACAGGCACTGACCACGGCGCCCGCCATGCTGGAGCACGACGACCGCGACGTCGCTTCGATCCTGGCCACGCTCAAGGCGGAATTCGCCACGTTGGAGGACTTCGAGCGCGAGTTCCCGTCGCTGTGCTTTGCACTGGCCACCGGCGTCGGCAAGACCCGGCTGATGGGCGCCTTCATCGCCTATTTGCACTTGGCCCACGGGATCAACAACTTTTTCGTGCTGGCGCCCAACCTGACGATCTACGACAAGCTGATCGCAGACTTCACCCCCAACACGCCGAAGTACGTGTTCAAGGGCATCGGCGAGTTCGCCATCAATGCGCCACGGGTCATCACCGGTGACAACTACGACCAGCAGAACATCATCGGCGGTGAATTGTTCGGCGAAGTCCGCATCAACATCTTCAACATCTCCAAGATCAACTCTGAAGTGCGCGGTGGCAAGGAGCCGCGGATCAAGCGCATGCGCGAGGTGCTGGGCGAAAGCTACTTTAACCACCTCGCCAACCTGGACGACCTCGTCCTGCTGATGGACGAATCGCACCGCTACCGGGCCCAGGCCGGTATGCGCGCGATCAACGAACTCAAGCCACTGTTCGGCCTGGAACTGACTGCCACTCCCTTCGTCGACGCCAATCCCCGGCCGATCCCGTTCAAGAACGTGGTTATGGACTATCCGCTGGCTCGGGCGATGGAGGATGGGTTCGTCAAGGAGCCGGCCGTCGCCACCCAGCGCGGATTCGACGCCGCATCGCTCACGCCGCCACAGGTCGAGAAGATCAAGCTGGAGGACGGCATACGCCTGCACGAAACCGCCAAGGTCGAACTGCAGACCTACGCGCGAGAGACTGGGCTTCCGCAGGTCAAACCCTTCATGCTGGTCATTGCCCGCGACACCACGCATGCCGCCGATCTATTGGCCTTGCTGCAAGGGGAAAGCTTCTTCGGGGGCCGCTACGCCGGGAAGGTGATCCAGGTCGATTCCAGCAGCACGTCGGGCTCCGAGGGCGAGGAAGTTGTACAGAAGCTGCTGGCGATTGAATCTCCGGACGAGCCGACCGAGATCGTCATCCACGTCAACATGCTCAAGGAAGGCTGGGACGTCACCAACCTGTACACCATCGTGCCCTTACGCGCAGCCAACGCCCGTACCCTGATCGAGCAGTCGATCGGTCGCGGCCTGCGTCTGCCCTACGGCAAGCGCACCGGTGTGGAAGCGGTGGATCGGCTAAGCATCGTGGCCCACGACCGCTTCCAGGAAATAGTGGACGAAGCAAACCGAGGCGACTCCCCGATCCGACTCAAGCAGATCATCTTGGACGCGCCAAAGGCTGACGACCGCAAGGCGAGCGTTGCGGTGTCCTCGATCATCGACCACATGCTGACGGGCCCCGTCTCTGGCAACACGGGTGGTGCCACAGACGGCACCCCTAGCGCGTCCGTCAACACTGGCGCCGCGACTAGCCTTGAAGCAAACAGTCCGGCCCCTTTGTTCTCAACAGAAGGCGAGCAACGTGTCGCCCGCCGCGTCATGGAGGTGATCGCCACCTACAGCGCGCGCCCGGCAGATGTGCCAAGTACCAGCGCACTCGTTACGCCGGAGTTGCTGCAACGCATCGAGGCCGAGGTTCGCGAACAATTGCCGCCGGTGCAGACCGGTTTGCTCGCCGGCGAGGAGCCCGAGGTCGACGTCACGGCCGTCGTCGCACGTGCTGCCGAGGCCTATATCCAGAAGACCATCGACATCCCGAGGATCACGGTGGTGCCGTCTGGCGAGGTGACCACAGGCTACAGCGCGTTTACGCTCGATGTCAGCACATTGCGCCTGCAGCCTGGCGAACGTGAGATCGTCATCCAGAACCTGCGCACGAACGAGCAGTCCACGCTCACCTCGGAACGGGGTAGCCAGGAAGCGCGGCCCGAAGATTACATCGTCCGCGAGCTGGTCAACTACGACGATATCGACTACTTCACCCAAGCCGACCTGCTGTACGATCTGGCCGGGCAAATGGTCCGCCATTTGCAGAGCTACCTCTCGGAGGGTGAAGTCGTCAACGTGTTGGACCAGGGGCGCAGCGTCATCGCCCGAGAGATCCACTCGCAGATGCAGGCGCATTTCTGGGAACGCGCGACCTCATACGAGGTGCGGGTCACCCGCGGCTTCACCGAATTGAGGCCATGCAACTACACCGTGGTGGCAGGTCAGCAGCCGGCAAACTATCGCAACACTGTGGCCGAGGTCAGCCGAATCAAGCAGATGCTGTTCGGTGGGTTCACGAAGTGTCTTTACCCGCTGCAGAAGTTCGACTCGGACACCGAGCGTCGCTTCTCCGTCATTCTGGAACGTGACGCCTTGAAGTGGCTGAAGCCCGCCAAGGGGCAGTTCCAGATGTACTACAAGCGAGGCAGCGAACAGCCCGAGTACGTGCCTGATTTCGTGGCGGAAACCGATGCCTGTATCTACATGGTGGAGACCAAGGCCCGCGACGAGATGACCGACTCTGAGGTCTTGGCCAAAGCCGAAGCTGCAGTGCAATGGTGCCGCCATGCTTCAAGCCATGCCGCGCTGGTGGGCGGAAAGCCCTGGAAGTACCTGCTGGTTCCGCATGACGCGGTACAGGAGTCGATGCGTTTTACCGATTTCGAACGGTTTCTAAGGACTTGAGCTACAGCAAGCAAAGCGCTGGCAAGCACCCGAGTCGGGTGCTTGCCAGTTGTGTGCCAGCGGCGAAGTGAGCATTCAGAAATCGTGCGATCTTGTGAATCTCGGCGGGGTACTCCCCGCCGAATGATCCGATCTGCGAGAACTAACGAAATTGGCGCAGTTCATGACAGCCATAATGGCCAGAATCCGTCAGGGCGAGGCCATGACCTCATCGATGTCGGTGGGTGAGAAACCAAGATGCTTCCCGATCTGCTTTATGTACATCCGTTCCGTCACATGGAAGTTGCCATCTTGCTTGGCGAGAGCAGTCAGCACCGACAGAAGCGAAATCGCCTCATCTGGAGCGTTAGCCAGAGAATCTAGGCCAGTTGCAGTAGTTGCGGCGCCACCGAGCTGTGCGGTGAGTCGAAGCTTCTGCGCAGCAGAGAGGGAGGAACTGTCGAGCGCGTTCTCAAGGTAACTGGCTTCTTCATCGCTCACGTGTCCGTCAATTTTCGCGAGCCCGATGAGAACTTGAAGCTTGTAGAACTCCAAGGACTCCTCCTCACCAGGATTCGTCACTGAAGATTCAGCCGTGCCTGCAGTATCGACTTCCACATCAATCGTATCTGGATCATCGATAACGACACCCACCTTCATGATTTCAACAGCTTTGTTGCCAATGCTGCGAGTCATGTAGTTAGTCCATGCGGCCATGGCCGCTGCGCCAACGACTGGCAGCCACTTGCTCACCGCAGACTTAAGCGCTTGCTGTGTGATCTTTCCACCAAGGATCACAATCACCTTCTGGAGTGCTGAAAGCGAAGCGCGCCTGACGACATACTTTCCACCGTGGAGCACGATCAGCGTGCCAGCACTGGTGCCCATGGCTTGAACGAAGATTGCCAGAAGCAAGCTGGGATCCGCCGGCTCCTTTTGGCCGTAGGCACGCGTTATGTCGTAGATCAGCTCGATCTGATTCTTGATGACGATGGCCAGTTCAGGCACCACCGCGAGCATTCCGAATGGGCCAGGGACCAAGCTTGCA
This sequence comes from Thermomonas fusca DSM 15424, assembly GCF_000423885.1. Classification (GTDB taxonomy): domain Bacteria; phylum Pseudomonadota; class Gammaproteobacteria; order Xanthomonadales; family Xanthomonadaceae; genus Thermomonas; species Thermomonas fusca. Next base: position 14,893 of record NZ_AUIV01000036.1, read on the forward strand.
CTCCCCGAAACCACCGAATTGATGTTGGCAAATTTTGCGATAAGCCCCGGCACCTGATCTCTGGTTGGAATGGCGCCCGGGTTGTCCCGGTACTCCTCATTCTTAGATTTGATGACGTAGTTGAACGCGTCTTCGATTTTTTCGGTGAGCTCGTGCTGAAGCTTGTCCGCTATACTCAGTTCCTGGTGACTCATTGGATCCCCTTGTTATTCCGACTTAAAATTTACTCATCTCAAGAAGGCAAAATCTAGCCTTCCTCGTAGCGAACCACAAAAAACACATTGCCATCCGGGCCCTAGGAGGTGTCTAGTCTCTGAGGGTATGCGCTATGTCTCGTTGCCTTAGCCAACTGAGTCGCATCGCCAGCGGGGCCCATCTAAAAATCAACAGCCAACCTATATCGAAGATCATACGTCAAGCACACATCCGCGCTGAAGTGCGCGAGCTGCTGCACGACGGAGCCTGAGGTCGTGGGGTCTGTTATCTCCGCCACCAAAAGCACTTCAGTATAGCCAGCTCAAGTGCGCTTGGCTTACGTATCACGAGCTCCGTACTGTCACATTTCGGACACTTGCTGAAGTGATCAAATCCCTCCAAAATCACATCACCGAGAGGAGCGGCAGTTTTCTTCCATTTGCATTTTGGGCACACGTAAGTGCGCGGTCTTGGTTTCCAGGCCATTCTCGGCTCCGAGGGTAGTTGGACTTCGGGGTCTTGTTATCGAGAGTAAATCAAAAGAGTCGTTTCCGGATTGTTTGGAATGAGGCGACCTATCCTTGGCGTGAGGGTAGGGCGCCTGCATTTACAAAGCATGCGGACGAAGTGGGGTAGCTGCAATTCGACGACGGCCTTGATACAGCTCAATACCGATCTGGCTAGGAAGCAGCCGCAGTGTCTGGCATACATGCCGCTATCCGACAGGTCAAGTCCGAGTTGGGCCGATTGCCAGTTCGCTACAAGGATTGGTACTACTGAATGGCGAGTGTGCACGGACGGTGCGGGTTCCTAGAAAAAAAACAGGTGGTAGGCCAGGCGGGAGCCTGAGCTCCCGCCTGGCCGAACACTTTCATCGAACCGGGGGAAGGTGGAGATTTCCTGTCACCACCCCATCGCCGCCATGCTGGCGATGTCCCGCCCGCCGACGATGACGTGGTCCAGCAGGCGGATGTCCACCAGCCGCAGGGCCTGCTTGAGCCGTTCGGTGACTGCGCGATCTGCCGCTGATGGCGTCACGTCTCCAGAGGGGTGGTTGTGGGCCACGATCACGGCTGCAGCGTTGTTGCGTAGGGCCTGCTTCACCAGTTCGCGCGGATGCACTTCCGCGCCGTCGATGGAGCCGTAGAACAGCTCGACGTAGCTGATCAGCCGGTGTCTGGTGTCCAGCATGGCCGCAGCGAAAATCTCCCGCTCCTGTCCTGCGAGCTTGTCCTGGAAGTAGCGGCATACGACCTGCGGATCGGTGAACATCTCCCCACGTTGCATCCGGACGCCGACGATCTGGCGTGCGGTCGCCAGCACGGTCTCGGGCTCCGCGCGGGCGTAGCGCCCCGTTGGGCTCCTTACATACAGCGCTTCTGCTTGTTCCATTGCGATTTCTCCTGTCGTCGATAACGACAACGGGGTGCCTCGATGGGCACCCCGCTGCATGTCCAACACCTGCTGCTGCACTGGGCAGCAGAACTACGTGCCTCGCCCGTCTTGCCGCTCACCCTGCGCTACGCCTTGGCTGTAAACCGCCACTACGCTTCTGTGTGGCCATGGCCGTTCAGTGACGACGTATCCCAGCCGATTGACCACGTGGCACCCCGGAAGCGCGTACAGGGTTTCCGACTCGCCGGTGTCCACGATCGTCCACAGCGTGGTCGCCATCAGGTTGGCCAGATGTTCCGGGCCACGAATGGCCTGCCCCTCGGCCGGCTCGACGATGGGGCGATATTTCTCCCAGAACGTCTGCTCGTCGATTTCCAGCAGTGCCGGTGGCGGCAGGTGGCGCCTGCGCCTCATGCCGCCGACTCCTGCGGCAGTTGGCCGACCTTTGCCTCCAGCTTGCCCTTCAGGCCACTGGGCACGGCCGTGGGCCCCGGCGTCACGGTGGTTTCCGGGAAGAATTCCTCGACCACCGCGGGCACGTCCTCCTCCAGATCCTCGAACGCGCCGTTGGCAAATCCCTGCCTGGCTGCAGCTTCCATCGCCACCAGATCGATTCCGGCCTCGGTTCGGCGCACGGCACGCTCGCGTGCTTCGGCAATGGCGGTCTCGAGCGTGAAGCCCGTCCGCAGCACCAGATCCACGTAGTAGATCGGTGCCCGGTAGCTCATCGTGGTGGACTTGCCCCGCAGTTTGAGCTCCAGCGGCAGGCTGGCCAGCTGGCCGCCCGACAACGCGCTGTAGTAGGCCATCCGGGCCGCCAGCGTGCGGATGGTGTTGAAGGACGTGGTGCGCAGCACGAAGCTGCCCAGCGCGTCCTCCTCGCCATCGCCTATCAGCACGTTGAGTCGTGCGTAGGCCTTGCACTCGCCGTTCGAGAACCCGCATTCCTGCGGCCCCGGACAGGGCAAGGACTCCACCCCGGATGGCGTCATCCGCCGGCAGCTCTCGCCATTGCCCACGCAGACCGGCCTGCCGGTCGTCCGGTCGAACAGCGAGTAGTCGGCCCGCAGGTTCAGGGCCGGATCGTTGAACAGCAGCCGCACCGGGATCGCCCGCAGCTTGCCCCCGGCGTCCTTGCGCAGGGCCTCGTCCAGCGGGTGCAGCACCCAGCCTTCGCGGTTCTGTACCTGGCTGGTCAGGGTGAACTGGTCGTCCTTCTCCGGCAGGCGCTTGCCATTGCGCTCCACCACCCGGCCAATCGAGATCCGCCCGACCACGGGCGGGGTAATCGCCAAGCCCTTTAGCATGTCGTTCTCCTTGCTTCGTCTTGCGTGTGTTGGGCCAGCAGGAACCGCCTGGCACCGGGTCGCGTGGTGGTGTAGCGGGAGGCGAGCGCGGGGTGATCGGCTGCCAGTTGCTTGGTATCCAGCACCCGCGAGTCCTTCGCGCGTCGATAGGTGATGGCCCCATTGGCGAACAGCGCCCGGGAGGCATCTCCCATCGCCTGCTGCAGGGTCTGCTTCAGGCGTTCGGCTTCCTGCTCGCGCGCTTCCAGCTCGCCCTTGATCTCGGCCAGGGCATCGAACGTGGCGCACAGCTCCGCGTTCGCGGTGAAGTCCAGGCTGGTGTCGTTGCCAACGAACAGCTGCCGCAGCGCGCGGCCTGCCGAGTCGCTGCCATCTGCTGGCGGCGGGGTGTCGTTGGTGACGTACTCCCAGAACCTGCATTCCAGCAGGGTCAGGCGGGCGATCAGATCCTCGTCCCGCTGGATCCGGTGGATTTCCAATGCCTGGCCGCACAGCAGGACGGCCACGTCCGCTGCCGCATGCCCGGTCACGGCCAGCTGATGCTGCACCTGCAGCTGGATGTACTCGGGCACACCCTCCTTCCACAGGCGCGAGCCGAACTCGCCCGCGGTCTTGCACTCCAGTACCTTGACCTCGGGATCCCCGACGATCTCCCGGTCGATGTTCGCCAGCATGAAAGGGAACGTCGGATGCTGGAGCACGGCATTGCAGCGCCGTACCTTGCGGTCGGTCTTCTGCGAATAGGCCACGGCCACATAGGGCTCCAGCAGCGTGCCCCAGTAGCGCGGATCGTCCATCCCGGGCGGGGCCGCTTCGGTCGGCGTCCTGCCAGTCTTCTCCATCCATAGCTCGAGCTGGCTCTTGTACGGGCACAGCCCCACGGCGGCAGCGGCATCCGAGCTGCCGATGCCTCCCTTGCGGACTTCCAGCCATTGCTCGCGATCCATGGTGCGGGTGTCGACCAGCCGCAGAGCGCTTTGCTTCTTCATCGGTGTTCTCCAAAAGAAAACGCCCGACCAAAGGCCGGGCGCTGTGTGTCGTCCCAAGAGGTTGGGGGTCAGGCGGAGGGCGGGAGCAACGCATCGCCCACGAGGTCATGCAGCAAACCGGCGGCGGCGTCCGGCCCGCCGCCCTGCAACAGGTGCCTGCCATAGGCCAGGCCGAACGGCTCAGCCACCTCATAGCACCAGACAAAGTCCCAGCGGTCCTGGACAGCCTCCCAGACGCGTTGCAAGGCGGGGGCCTGCCCGATGCATGCCTCGATGTAGGCAAGCTCCCCTTCGAACGGGAAGGGCGCTGGCGGGCCCTCGCGCCACTCTGCGAGGGCCCGCTTTGCCCCAATGGCGATGTAGGCGATGTCCAGAGGATCCGGAACAACGTCGGCGAGCTTGCCCGACCCTGCGGCCGGCCTTGGCTGCAGTGGCGGGCGATCCATTACGCCACCAGCTTCATCGCCTCGTCCCACGCCCGCTGCTTAAGCTGCGCCCCTTGCCCGAACCAGGCGGCATCCCTGCGGTGGTCGTCACTGCGCGCCCGCCGATGATGATCGACGAACTCGGTGACGCTGTTCAGCATCCCCCAGGCCGTGCCGCGGCTGGAAGGCAGCATCGCCCCACGCCCGCCGCCCTCGTACAGCGCGCGGACGTTGGCCAGCGCCTGCTCGTTGACGATGTCGGGACGCCCATCCGGAGCGGCGTAGGTCAGCACCCGGCGCAGCAGCCCTTCGACGGTATCCGGATCGACCGGGCGCTCCACCAGCGCCTTCATGCGCGCCACGAAGCCATCCCAGGACGCCACCGTGATCCCCAGCTGGCGTTTCACCGCCTCCGGGTCGAACTCGCTGCGGTGCGGCACCTTCACCGCGCCGTTGTTGTTGCCCAGTGCCACCCGCAGGGTGTTGTTGCAGACCACACGGACCGAGGTGAACTGCGCCGTGGTGGCCAGCGTGCCATCGCAGGCCGTGGCCAGCAGCAGGTAACCATCCACCTTGTCCCGACCCTTGAGCGTCGTGCTCTGACCGGTGCGGGCGAGCGCCCAGAACTTGCGGCCCTCCCGAAGCACACCAGCGGTCTCCAGCTCGAAACCGCTCTGGCTGGTGAGGTCACGGTAGAACTCCAGGATCTCGCCCGGCTGCACCACCTTGAAGCGCTTGCTGACCACCGCCAGCGGGGAACGGGTGTCCGAGCGGTACAGCACCTTCTGCTCCGGGAAGGCGTTGATGACGCCCAGGTTGTTGTTGCCGGTGATGTAGCGGACTTCGGACTCCTCGATCTTCCAGTCCATCCCGGCCTGCTGACGCCACACCTCGATGGGCTGCTGCGGGGCCAGCTTGTTGCCAAGGCCGTGCCAGGGCTTCTCGCCGGCATAGGCCATCGTTTCCACCAGATGCATGTTCCTGCTCCTTGAATCAGCGGCATAAACGCAGAAGGCCCGCCGGTGAGGGCGGGCCTTCTGTGCTGCCAGCAACGTGGCGAGTCAGATCCGAGTGTTGGTCCTACCGAAGATGGCCGCGAAGATCACGGCCGCAACGGTCAGCACCTGAACAATCGTCTCCTTGGTGTCATCGCACATGCGTTGACCTCCACGGGGCGCTTGAACCGAAGCGCCCAGACGAGAAGCAGAACTGCCTGCTTCAGAGTTGTAGTGTGGGTTTGAAATTATTTTATCCAAACAAAATAATAATAATTACGGCTGTCCGAAGTTGCTGACTAGGCACTCAGTGGGAGTCAGAACCTTCTTTAGATCTTGTTTCCACAGCCACTCAATCGTTGCATCCGTAACGCGGAGGTGCATTCGTTCATGAAAAGGAGAGTCTAGTAGGCACGGCTCAATTCGAGACAGCTCAATGCCTAGGCCAAGAACATGAGCTTGAGCAAGTCCACGATAAAGTGCTGCCCTTCCCGAAATGTCTTTCGCAGTGCCAATTCCGTGCTGTATATCCACCAGTTGTCGTCCAACCATAACTCGAAGATCAAGCAGTCGCAGCTGTTCCATAGTGTTCCCATCTCTCAGGACTACTACTTGAGGGGTGCTCAATAGCAGGTACCTCGGGTCTTTGAGTCTGGAATTAAATTCGCCAATGGCTCTGAAGTTCCTGACAAAAACTCCAGAGCCATGGAGGATGAATTCTGTAGAAAGTTCCTCAAAACGACGCTGAAGTGAATATATCTTCTTATAACCATCATCCATCACTATTTTACCGCCAATGCTGCTGTGTAGCGCATGAGTCGCTTCGCGAAGCGCAAGTGCGTGGTGAATGTGGTTGACTGGGAGGTGGACGTCATGGACAGGCATGTAGCACCCGGGGATATGGTTGCGCCCAAAGTTGAATTTATAAGTCGGTGCTGGCTGGTGACGCAGATGCCGTCTGGTCGGGGATCACATGATCTACCATGCTCATCCCCTCGGGTTTGGATTTAAATCCGCGCATGGCGTGTTGCTAGGATTTTAGTTGCCTGGGTGTCCATCCATTGCGTTCGGCGAGCACTTGCCATTCCGGTTTTTTCTGTTGATTCTGGAATTTGCAGTAGTCCAAGAGTTGGATTGTTTGCGGAATCGGGTAAAACATAAGGGATGTCGGAATGGATTTTGATGTGCTGTGTTGAAGCTGATGCTGCAACGCAAAAACAACTTGGGCAATAAGTGCGCGAAGATGGTCGTCTTCAGAAGTTGCGAGGATCTTGCCGAGGGACTCCATATGCGATTTCAGGGTTTTTACTTCGTTGATGGTCCGAACCGTTCTCTCGTAGCTATTCATGCCTTGTTGCACTCGGTCTGGATTTAGGTCGGGAATCTTGGTTTCTGAGTCGAGATGTGTGAATGCAGTCCCTGCCGATCATCTTGGACAAACCTATCGCCATGAGCAAGATATTTCGAGGCAATGAGGCGGGCGGCGTCACATATGGCAGCGCCACCTAAGTCCGAGCCATCAACCCTCAGGCTTCATGCGAGGTTAGGTTCGTTCGTGAACTGTGTTGCTTTTTGTCAGGACGCGCGCGCTTTCCCATCTACACTCATTTGGCGACAGCAAGCTCCTCCCAACTCGTCGTGTACCGCCCCGACAGCGCCGCCTGATTCATCCCCCACGTCGGCCTCTCCAGCGCCCCCTTGCGCGGGCGCCACGCACTCGACGCCAACCCCAGCGCCCCGCGCCCAAAGCGCGCATTGGCGCGATCCATAACGCCCATCAGGGTCTTGGAGCGCGGGTCAGCCTGGGCGAATAGGTCCGCCTGTTGGTGGTCGCCGTGGGTCAGGTCCAGCAGGCCCACGCCGGCCTTCTTGTAGCGATAGCCCTGTCGATACATCGCCCGCACGAGGTGCTGCGCCAAGCGCAGCACCTCGCGGGTGTCGGATGTGGGTGCGATCAGCGGCATGGCGCCGGAAGGGTGGTATTGCGGGGCATCCGGCTTGAAGGAGTTGGTGTTGCACCAGACCCAGACTCCGTTGGCCTGCAGGGAGCGGGCGCGCAGCTTCTCGCAGGCGCGCTGGGCGAAGGTCGCCACGGCCTGCTGCAGGTCGTCCAGCGCGACGACCTCCCGGCCGAACGAGCGGCTGACCACGATCTGCTTCCGGTCCGGCTCGCTTTCTTCCAGGTCCGTGCAGGGGATGCCCTGCAACTCGCGCTGGGTGCGGGCCAGAGTGACGCCGTAGCGCGCACGGAGCGTCTCAGAATCGGCGCGGCACAGGTCTGCCGCGGTCAGGATACCCTCGGCACCCAGCCTTGCCGTGAGTCGGCGGCCGACACCCCAGACATCCTCCACGGGGAAGCCCTCCAGCACCGGATCGCCGGGCAGGACCGTCACGACGCCGTGAGGCGTCTTCTTGGCGACCTTGTTGGCCAGCTTTGCCAGCGTCTTGCTTGGCCCGATCCCCACGCAACAGGGGATGCCCACCCATTGGCGAATACGAGCGCGCACCTCGGCTGCAACCTGCTCGCGCTGTTCCGCCCGGATGCCCTGGAAGTCCACGAACGACTCATCGATGGAGTACACCTCCACCCGGGCGAACTGGTCCCGCAGGATCGATACCACCCGGCCTGACAGATCGCCGTAGAGGCCGAAGTTGGCCGAGAAGATCCGCAGCTGCCGGCGCAAGGCCGTCGGCACCTCATGGATGGGTTGGCCCATCCCGATACCGAGATCCTTGCACTCCTGGCTGCGGGCGATCACGCAGCCGTCGTTGTTGGACAGCACGCAGACGGGCACGCCCTGTAGCTCGGGCTTGAACGCCCGCTCGCAGGAGGCATAGAAGTTGTTGCCGTCCACCAAGCCGAACATGCGTCATCGCTCCGTGGGCGCCCATCAGCCCACGGGCAGATGGACGGTTGATTCCGCTTCGCCACGCAGCTGGCGGATCAGGCTCAGGACGCCCTCAAAGCGCTGCAGTTCGGCTTCCTCGGTGGTGGCCCGGACGTAGGTCTCCGGCTCATCCAGCACGTCCAGCATCAGGGCGGTAGCCGAACCGTCAGCGTGTGGGGTCACGCGGGCCTCGTAGATGCAGGTGCCAGTCCAGGAACGCCAGCACCGCAGCACATCGCCGTCCAGCCAGATCGCCCAGCGGTCGTCCATGTCGCGCGGCCATAGACCTGCCTGCAGCCGCAGGACATCGTCGGCGGCAAACACATGGCCGCAGCGGAGGGGCCAGCGGGCACCTTCCAGCGGCTTCAGCTTGTGTTTCCAGCTCTGCGGGATGCTCATCGCCTGCTCCCCAGGAGTTGACGGAAGTTCCAGGTCACGACGCCCCAGATCTCCAGCTCCATGTCGGGGGGAACCAGGATCGGGGGATAGTCAGGATGCCCGGAATGCAGCTCGAATCGCCTGCCACTCCGCCGCAGCTGCTTGCAGGTGAAGCCGTTGTCCCAGATGGCGATCACGATGTGGCCGTGTCGTGGCGTGATGCTGCGATCCACTATCAGCGTATCGTCGGGGTAGATGCCGAAGTTGATCATCGAGTCCCCGGTGTCAGCCTTCATGAAGAAGGTCGAGACGGGGTTGAGGATGCAGTGTCGGTTGAGGTCCAGCGCGTCGTTCTCACCGTAGAAGTCCTCGGCCGGCGACGGGAAGCCGCAGGTCACCCGGTTCGACAGCAAGGGAAGCGCAAGCTCTGGCGCGTCAGCATCGGCAGGTCCGATGACGCCAGGCGGCAGGAGGGGAGGCGGGAGATCGAGCATGGCAGCAGTCTCGGAGACGGTGGGCTCACCGTTTGAGACGGGTCATGATAGCCAGTTAGTATTATTACTACTAACGGGCTTGTGCGGCGGGCACTTCCATCCAATAGCTCAAGGGCTTCGTGAGGCGGAACCACGGTCTCAGCGCGGTCGGCGGCCCCGTCATCCCTGGCGGGGCGCGCGACGGGTGGATGTCCTAGCCGGTGGGCCGGTCCCGTGCGTTGCCAACGAGCACAGTTTCGTTGGTCACTCGGTGGGAGGGCATCAGCCAAGTCCCACTCCATGGGTCAGAAAAGTCTGATTCGCGGCGGCTGATCCGCTCAGCCCTGCTGGGCATCCTTCCAGGCCCTGTAAAGGGTCGGTTCTGGGCTGATCGGTTCATGGCGGATGTACATGGACTGCTCCGCGAAGGGCTTGGCCAGATCGGCGTAGATGGCGGCGGTGGAGAGTCCGAAGGGCTCGGCGTCCTCATTGGAGTAGGCGTAACGCACCCGGGTGATACCGGCCATCCGTATCGCCGCCATGCACATGGGGCAGGGCTGGCCGCTGGCATAGACCTCGCAGCCGGCAAGGTTGGGCGTTCCGAGCGACTGGCTGGCGGCCCGAAGAGCGTTCACCTCGGCATGCGATGTCGGGTCGTTTGTGGCCAGGATCTCGTTGACCCCACGGGAGATGACGACGCCGTCTCGAACGACTAGTGCACCGAAGGGCCTGCCACCACCGCCGACGTTGTCGCTCGCTAGCTGGATTGCTTCCGAAAGGAAGTGGGTAGTGGTGTTCAACAGTTGCCTCCTTACTTGCTCATTGACGGGAAGGGAAGTCTGCCAGTGACCTCTGACGACCCGAAGCGGACATTCGCATGATTTGAATCGAAAAGGCCCGCATCTCTGCTGGGCCTCCGCATTCTGAGCGATCAGGAAGTGAACCTGACCCCGTTGTTCCTCCCCTACCCGTTGCGCTTCCTGTTCGCCAGCAAGCCTGAGGCCATCGGCCCGGTGCTGGGCATCGTGCAGCGCGTCATCGCCGGCTGGTTAGCCGATCAGGCCGGCGTGCCGCGGGATACGGCGCAATGCGGTGCGGTGACCCTGATCCAGCGCTTCGGCAGCGCGCTGAACCTGAATGTTCACTTCCACATGCTGTGGCTCGACGGCGTGTACGACGCGAACGTCGAGCCCCCGCGGCGCAAGCCGCGCCTGCGCCGCACCCGTGCGCCCACCTCTGCGCAACTGACGCAGCTCGCCAACACCATCGCGCATCGCGTGTGCCGGCACCTGTCGCGCCGCGGCTGGCTCGAAGGCGAAGACGAATCCGTGTACCTGTCCGACAGCGCGGCAGGCGACGACGGCATGGACGCGCTGCGGATGAGTTCGATGACCTACCGCATCGCCACCGGTCGCGACGCTGGCCGCAAGGTCGTCACGCTGCAAACATTGCCCGGTGACGCAGGCTCGCTGGAGGGCGACGCCGGCAAGGTCGGCGGCTTCTCGCTGCATGCCGGCGTTGCCGCGGAAGCACACGAAAGCCACAAGCTGGAAAAGCTGTGCCGCTACATCACGCGCCCGGCGATCAGCGAGCAGCGGCTGTCGATCTCACCGCAGGG
>NZ_AUIV01000037.1 GCF_000423885.1 Thermomonas fusca DSM 15424
GGTCACGATCAAGCGAAATCAGCGGTCACGCCTTACCGAAACGACCGGTCACGGCTTAGCGAAATGGGCGGTCACGATGGGCCGAAATACGCACCCTGGGCGAGCGTGGCGACATCATCCGCACCATGCAACGGGCCATGCGCGGCGAGCCGCGTGAGCTGGCGGTATTCGAGCCGGGCGACGACGGCCGCACCATCCTCGGCCGCGTAGCCGCGAAGGGGCTGGCCGACGAGCTGCGCGATCGGGGCTATCTGGTCATCGACGGCGTGGACGGCAAGGCCCACTACGTCGCGCTCAACGCCCACGACGAGCTGGCGAACTATCCGACCGGCGCCGTGGTGGAGGTGAAGGGATCGGCCGACGTGCGCGCAGCCGACAGGAACATCACCGCACTGGCGAGCGGTGGCCTGTACCGCACTGACCATCATCTGGCCGTCGCGCAGGGTCAGGCTGTGCCGGGTCGTGATCCGCACGAAGTCGTCGCGGCCCACGTCCGCCGGCTGGAAGCCCTGCGCCGGGCCGGCATTGTGGAGCGCGTGGCCGAAGGTCTATGGAAGGTGCCGCACGATCTGCCGGAGCAGGGCCGCCGCTACGACGCGCAGCGCCTGGGCGGCGTGGCCGTGGAACTGAAATCGCACCTGCCTATCGAGCGGCAGGCCCGCGTGATCGGGGCCACTTGGCTCGACCAGCAACTAATCGGCGGCGGCTCTGGCCTGGGCGACCTGGGCTTCGGCAGCGAGGCCAAACAGGCGATGCAGCAGCGCGCCGACTTCCTGGCCGAACAGGGGCTGGTCGAGCGGCGCGGGCAGCGCGTAATCCTAGCCCGGAACCTGTTGGGCACGCTGCGCAATCGGGAATTGGCGCAGGCCGCCAAGGACATTGCGGCCGAAACCGGCCTGGAGCATCGCCCGGTGGCCGACGGGCAGCGCGTGGCGGGCATCTACCGGCGCTCCGTCAAGCTGGCCAGCGGACGCTACGCCATGCTCGATGACGGCATGGGTTTCAGCCTGGTGCCGTGGAGGCCAGTCATCGAGCAACGGCTGGGACAGCAGATCGCCGCGACGATCAAAGACGCCGGTGTGTCCTGGGATATGGGGCGGGGACGGGGGGTGTCGATCGGCTGAAGCTACTCCAAGAGAACGGTCATCGCGCCATCGCAGAGACATACTACCGGGCAGCGCTGTCGGCACACTTGATGGCTGGCATAGGGCTCGCGCACCTGGCTCACCGGATCAGTAAATCACTTGGATCGCCGATGCCATCAATAGCGGTGCGCTGTGCGCGATCGAGCAGCACCTCGCGACTCCAACCGGCTACGGTCGCTGCTGCATCCACCACATGTGCCCAGGTGCAGCGGTTGGCGAACAGCATGCCAGGGACATCGAAGGTACCGCCGCGGCTGATGTAGCCAAGGGCGCGAGTCTTGGCGGGGCCACTGTCAATGCGGCGCAGAATGCCAAGCATGGGTTCCGGGCGAGTGTGCGTGACAATCACGCGCGGCAGGCCCGATGGGAACAGTGTGCTAACGGTTACGTCGTCATCGACGAATTCAGCTTCGATGGCATCGCGTGGAATACGCAGGCGGCCGGGTTCCAGGACGACGGTGACACAGGCGCACTTGCCCAGCTCAGCGAGGTGCTGCTGTGCCTTGATTGCCTCGTCCAACTGGTAGGCGCCCAGCGCGATGAGTTGCACCTCGGCATTGGCGGGATTGCCTATCAGATGGGCTGCGCCGTCACGGATCAGACGTTGCGCCGATTCGGCGTCGAAGCGATTCTCCACGTCGCGCTTGGAGACGATCAGGCAAGCCAGCTGGCCGCGTCCAGCATAGACGTCACGCAGTGCGGCGACGGCGGTATTGCCATCCACCGGGAACAGCACGCGCGAGGTGTCAGACATTTCGCCCAGCAGGGCTTCACCGATGGTCGGATCTTGGTGCGACTGTTCGTTCTTCGCATTCTCCCAAGTGTGCGAGGTGACGATAAGCGGCACCGACAGCCAGTCAGCTGGCCGGCCGGCCTGACGCTGGTGGCGGGCGAAGATGATTTCCTGCCGTATCAGGCCAAGCATCTTGACCGCGAAGGCCTCGTAGCTGACGACCAGATTCAGTCCGCCTTTGTTGCCGAGTGCTGCCGCAGCCACAGCTTCCTCGTTGAGCGCGGTGATGATGGCGCCGTGCAAATCCTCAGGCACACCGGCTTCGGGCTCGTTGACGCGGTGCTTGAGCAGCGCCAACGTGCCGCCCATTTTGTTGCTGGCCAATTCGTCAGGGTTGCCGATACGCATGCGCAGATCGGGATTGGCCTTGGCGAATTCGACAAACCACTGATCCAGAGCCGTCATTGCACTGCCTTCGCTGCCTGGTGTCTCCCAGCATGGCTCGGGCAGTTTGGGCGCGGCGGGATAGCGATGCGCCATCGGATTCGCGCTCTCCAGCGGACGTTGTTGGGCGGCATGGCACGCGAAGGCGTCGAGTGCGGCGTTGAGTTCAACAGGCGGAACGAACAGCGCCGCCGCGCTCTCGTTGAACAGCCCGCGCATGGCGGCATCGGTGTGTGGATTGCCGCTCAGCGGCAGGTTGTGCGCGGCATTGCTGCCTGCACCGGGAAAGCCGAAGCCCTTCTCGGTCTCGGCGATCACGTAAGGCAGAGGCGCCGGATAGCGCCGATCCGGATCGGCGGCGAAGGCATGCAGCGTGTCCTCGGCTTTGAGGATCGCCCAGGCGATCGCGGACGGGTCGCGACCATCGACGATCACTGGATCAAAGCCGTTGTGGCGCACGTCTTCAGCCAGCCATTGCGCACCGCCTTCTTGCATGATCTGAGTACGCTGCTCGATGCGGCGGCCATTGAGAATCATCACCGGCACGGCGAAGCCGCTGTCCTGCGCGCGCCACCAGCGTGGTGCCCAGTCCGGGCCGCGCTGTTCCTCGAAGGCACCGTCGCTGAGAAAGGCAACCAGCGATTCGCCAGGCAGCGGCATGTGGATGTACTGCAGTTCGGCAAAGCCGAGGTAGCCGCCTTCGGACACGGCGCCGGCGGTGTTGGGGCCGGCATGGCTGCCCAGCGGCACAGCCGGGAGGCCCTGCGCATTGATGGCATAGGAATAGAAATCAGCGCACAGGCGCGACAGGCCTTCCTCACTGCGGTCGTAACGGCCCCGCTGCGCGGGCGAGATGTCGCCGGTGAGCGCATTGACGGCTTCGATGGCGGCGACGCAGTGGCCTTGGCCCATGATCCAGCCGCGCGTGCTGCCGGTGAGCGCGTTGGCGAGCAGGTAGCCGACGAAGGCCTGCACCATGTTCAGCGAGCCACCGGTGTGGCCTTCTGGCGTCAGCTTGAAGTCCTCCTCAGCCAGCAGCGCGCCGGACAGGTCAATGCGCTTCGCATAGGTCATGTGCGCGACCACGTTCATTGCCACGCAACCCAAGCGGTCGGCGGCAGCAAGCAAGGTGTAGGCTGTCGCCTCATCGGCAACGCGGCCATCGGCGATCAAACCGGCTACCAATGCATCTACACGTGCGACGGTCTCCTCGTGATGGACGATGGGGCCGTGGCCGGCAAACCAGCGCTGGCGAATGATGGAACCGGTGGTCATACGATTGTCCTTCTTTGGTGCCGATGAACCCTGCGTGGGACATCACCCGGCGATCATGAGTTTCTGCGTACAGCGTGCTGCGACCCATTCCTCGTTGGTGGGCTCCAACGCGACACGCACGCGGCTGCCAGTGGTGGAGATGACGGGGGCATTAATGGTGTTGGCATCGGCATCGAGCTTGATGCCGAGGAAGGCCAGGTCGCGGCAGACGCGCTCGCGCACGAAGGCGTTGTGCTCACCGACACCGGCAGTGAACACGAGCAGATCCAGGCCGCCCAGGACTGCGGTCAGCGCGCCGATCTCGCGCACGATGCGGCGCACGTAGAGCGCCAGCGCGATGCGGGCGCGTTCGCCAGCCTCACCGGGATCATTCTCGTGCTTTACCACCACGCGCGGTTCGGCCGAAATCCCGGAAACACCGAGAAGGCCGGACTGGTTGTAAAGCGTGCTGCCCACTTCTTCCAGCGAAAGTCTTTCGACCTCCATCAAGTAGAGCAAAGCGCCGGGATCGAGCGAGCCCGTGCGGGTGCCCATCATCAGGCCGTCAAGCGCGGAAAAGCCCATCGTGGTGGCGACGCTTTCCAGGTTCTGCATAGCGCACAAGCTGGCCCCGCTGCCGAGGTGCGCAACAATGGTGCGGCCTCGTGCCAGATCACCATGGCGCTCGGGCAGAGCGTGGCTCATGTAGTCGTACGAAAGCCCGTGGAAACCGTAGCGGCGCAGACCGCGTTCCCAGGCTGAATACGGTAGCGGCAGGATCTGCTCCACCTTCGGCAGGCTGTGGTGAAAGGCAGTGTCGAAACAGGCCACTTGCACGATGTCCGGGCGCTGCTCCAGCAAAAGTCCCATCGCCTTCAGCGGGAACGGTTGGTGCAGTGGGGCCAGCGGAATGTAGCTGCGCAGGTCGTCCAGCATCTGCTGGGTGACAAGGGTGGGGGCCCAATAGCGGCTCCCACCATGCACTACGCGATGCGCCACGGTGGTTACGCGGCGGCCATCAAGGCGTTTGCTGATGCGTTCCTGAATAAACTGCAGGGCGGCGGTGTGCGGATGCTCGGCATCCAGTTCCACCGGAAACGGCTCCACGCCGGATTCGCCGAAATTCGGTGCAGGCCCGCCGATACCTTGAACCTTGCCGTTCCAGAGCGGCGTGCGCGGCAATGGGTCGGCATCAACAGGGAATACTGCGAACTTGATGCTTGAGGAACCGCAGTTGAGCACCAGGATGAGGCTCGGCTGTGAGTTGCTCATCGTGACTCTCTCGATCGTGATGTCTTATGCGAACCGGTCTGTGAAAAATCCCTGTCAGCGTTTCCCATAGAACTGCTCCACGAACGATTGCCGGAAGCTTTGGTGGCAGGCCAGGCAGCTTTGCTGCGTTTTGGAAAACGCTGTAATCACGGCCTGGCCGTCGCCCCGCTTCGCGGCATCCCCCATGGCGGTCGCGGCGTCGTGGACGTGGCCATCGAAGTCTCGAAACTTTCCGGCATCAGTGCCAAGCCAGCCGAGGATGCGCATCTTTTCCGAAAGGGGCGGTTCGGCGTGCTTGGCGATTTTTGGCGCCAACTCGGCGACCAGCGCCCATTCTTCCTTGGAAATCGCGCCAGTGACGGCTTGCATGTCACGGCCAAGCTTCTCCATGACGGTGCGCAGTGCCATTGGTTTCGTGGCCTCTACGGACTGTGCGCCAAGTCCTGTTGCGGTAATGGCCAAGGCCACGGACAAGGCGACTGTGAAAAGCGAGCGGGTGTTCAAGGGGTGGCTCACGGGATTCTCCATGGGGGTCGTTGATGAATGTTTTGCAAACGGGCTGATGGTGGCTGGCATGCTCAAAATTCGATGCTCAGGGCAATCGATCCGAAGGCGTGGCGGCCGATCTGCTGGTCGAACTCGCGGGTTCTCCAGACGCGCATGACTGCAAGCCGCACGCCGTGCCCGGCAACAATCCATTGGCTGCTGATGCCGATGGCCGCCTGAACGACCCAGGGCCGACGGCTGACGTGGTGACTGTGGCGAAACAGGTTTCCGTCGAGCGAGAAGTCCCAGGCGACCGCCTTGGCCTCGAGGTTCAGGAAGACATGCGCGCCGGGTTTGGGCGCCAAGGCCGATTGCGGTGTTGTCGTGCGCAAATCGGCAACCGCTGAAGGTGGCCGGTTTTCCGCGCCAGGGCGGATTGGATAGCTGCCGAAGTCGTTCGGAATGTTCCAGCCGGCCCGCCATTCCACCCCGGTGCTGGCCGCGGTTTCAATGTTTCCGATCCGCAGGGCATAGCTGCCGATCACGTCGCTGTCCCATCCTGGCTGGACGGCACCCTCCGTGTACGACTTGAACTTGCGCTCCATGGCCATCTGGAACGCAGGCTCGTTGCGCAACTGGTTGTCCCAGCCGCGAAATCGCTCGATGCCACGCACCCGATGCACCAGATCCTGCGACTTCTCTGCCAGCGACCAGGGGCCGATCACGCCCAGGGTTAGTTCGCGTACGTCCAGCATTTCATAGCTGGCAGCCTGTGGGTGGATTCGGCGATTCCACGCCAGGCCCAGGTAGAGCAGGCCAGCGTACGGCCGATCGTCGGCAATCAGATCGGTACGCGTCTTGTCCTCGGGTGTGTACATAGACTGGCCAAAGCGAACGACAAGGTTTTGCGACGATGCCTGGGCGCCGGAGTCTCGCCAGAACTCGGGATCAGCCCAACCGATGAAACGGGCGTACCAACCGATCGGCCGGGGCAGGCACTCCGGGCGGAGCGCACCTTGCAGATCGCGCGACACCAAGGTCAACGCCACCCCATTGGTGTAGTTGCGGTCGGTGCCGGTGAACAAATCGTTCTCCAGGCGCAAGGTCCCGCCCCTCCAGCGCAGGGATTGCTCGGGCGGACAGTGGGAAAGATCAATCGAGAGCGGGAGTTCCGCGCTGCGGGCAGCGTTGGAACCGAGCGCCGCGCCGGCAAGCAGCAACGCGGTGGCGGCCCATATCGGCCGCGGCGTCTTGGTGCCGCGCAGGCGCGCATTCTGCTTGCCCATCCGCATCACGCTGGCCCGCCATCCACTGCCCGATCGACGTAAAAGCGTTCGAGGGCGTCGATGATTTCCTCGGCTTCGTCCACGCAGGTGAACAAGTCGAGATCCGATGGTGATACATAGCCTTCGTCGAGCAGAAGATCAAAATCGACGGCGCGGCGCCAGAATGCGCGCCCCGCAAGAATCACCGGAATCCGCTTCATCTTGCCGGACTGGATCAAGGTCAGCACCTCGAACAGCTCATCAAGCGTTCCATAGCCGCCGGGGAAGGCCACCAAACCTTTTGCGTGCAGCAGGAAATGCATCTTGCGCACCGCGAAATAGTGAAACCGGAACGCCAGCTCCGGACACATATAAGGGTTCGGCGCTTGTTCGTGCGGCAGCGTGATGTTGAGGCCGATCGAGCGTGCGCCAGCCTCGAAGGCACCACGGTTGGCCGCCTCCATGATGCCCGGCCCGCCGCCAGTGACGACGACGAAGTCACGGCGGTTCTGCTGCTGAAATCGTGCAGAGATCAGGCTTGCGAAGCGTCGCGCCTGCTCATAGTGGCGCGCTTGATCCACCCGGCGTCGGGCCTGGGCGAGTTCCCGCGCCAGCTTGGCATCGGACGGCGCGGCGCGTGTCTGTCGCTCCAGCGTGTCGCGGCGCGCAGCCGCGGTTTCGGCGTCGCTGATGCGGGCACTGCCGAAGACCACCACCGTCGAATGGATCCCTTGTTCGTGCAGGATGCGTTCGGGCTTGAGCAGTTCGAGCTGCAGCCGCAATGGCCGCAGTTCTTCCTGGCCAAGCAAGTCGATGTCCTCGTATGCGAGGCGGTAAGTGGGTGAATCGAGGATGGCGCGCAGGCGCTCGTCAGGATTTGCCGACGGGGTCATCGCTCGACCGCCAGAAAATCCGGCCAGCGCAGCACATGACCATATTCGGGCACCGTAACCTGCCAGCCGAGTTGCTGTTGCAAGAGTTCGGCGAAGGCCTGCGCGGCGGACAGTTCCCCATGCACCACGAAGGTTTGCGCCGGGGGTTGAACAAAACCCCGAGCCCAATCCAGCAACGCCTTCTGGTCGGCATGCGCGGAGAGGCCGTCCACGCTGTGGATCGCCGCACGTACCGGGATGTCCTCACCGAAGATGCGTACACGTTCGGCACCCTCGATCAGGCGCCGACCAAGCGTCCCCTGCGCCTGAAAACCGGGAAACAAGATGCTGCATTCCCGGCGCGGCAAGTTGTGGCGCAGGTGGTGCCGGATACGCCCCGCATCGCACATGCCGCTGGCAGAAATGATGATGGCCCCGGAGCGGATCCGGTTCAGCGCCATGGACTCCTCAGCGCTCGCTGTGAAACTCAGGTATGGGAGGTTCTCGCCGCGCGCGTGCCATCCTGCCAACCGTTTCGCCTGTTCGTCGAACAATTCGAGATGTTCTCGCGTGATGCGCGTGGCCTGCGTGGCCATTGGCGAATCGACGAATACCTTCGGTTGCCGCAGCCGCCCCTCGCAGGTGAGTCGGTGCAGGTGATAAAGGATTTCCTGGGTTCGGCCGACCGCGAAGGCCGGAACGATGACATTGCCGCCGCGTTCGAACAATGTCTTTTCGACGATGCCGATCATTTCCTCTTCGGTCGCCGAGAAATCCTTGTGCTGGCGGTTGCCGTAGGTGGACTCGATGACGAGGATGTCGGCGTCCTCGATGGTTGTCGGGTCGCGCAGTATCGGGCGCGCCGGTTGGCCGAGGTCGCCACTGAAAACGAGCTTTGTCGGGTAGCCATATTCGGTGACCCAGACCTCGATGATGGCCGACCCAAGAATGTGCCCGGCATCGCGGAAACGGGCGCGCACCCCGACGCGGGGCGCGAACTCCCGGTCGTATTCGATGCCTCGCACCTGCTGCAAGCAGTCGCTGGCATCCTGCAGCGTATACAGAGGCGGCAGTGCGTCCTTTCCGCGGAGTCGCTGCGCATTGCGTTTTGCATCGCTCTCCTGGATGTGGGCACTGTCGGGCAGCATCACGCCCAGCAGATCAACCGTGGCGGGAGTGGCGTAGATGGCCCCCTTGAACCCGGCGCGCGTGAGTTTTGGCAATAGCCCACTATGGTCGATATGGGCATGGGTCAGGAGCACGAAATCAATCGACGCCGGGTCGAACGGGAATGGCTCATGGTTGCGGGCCGCCGCCGTGCGGCCGCCCTGAACCATGCCGCAATCCACCAGGAAGCGTACGTTGAGCCCTTCCACCAAGAAACACGACCCGGTGACTTCGCGCGCAGCGCCCAGAAAATGCAGTTTCATGGGATGCTCACTCCGGTTTTTTCTTTTGTATCGGGCAAGTGCTCAGGCCAAGCAGACGGTAGCCCGGACAGCGGCCAGCCAGGCCGGTGATGAGGGGCATGATTCCGATGAGTCCCAGCCAACGCCAGGATGAATCCAGCCACAGCGGGAGGCTGAGCAGAACCAGTCCGACGACGATGCGGACAATGCGGTCGAGACTTCCAACGTTGATTTGCATGACGGTCTCCTTGTGTTGAGTCAACGGCTTGAAAACGCGAGGGGGGCGGTAGCGCCACGAAGCGAATGGGTTGCGGTCGGTGCCGCCGTGGATACGTCCCAGCCACCACCAAGGGCCTTGTACAGCGCCACCAATTGCACGGCGGCGTTGGTATGTGCCCGCGCGGCTGCGGTTTCGGCCTCGTGCAGGCTGCGCTGGGCGGCCAGCAGTTCGACCAGCGCGATGTCGCCTGCCGCGTAGCGCGTCCTGGCGTGGCCGTAGCTGGTGCGCGCCGCATCCAGTGACATGCCGCGGCGCGCCAAAGTATCCAGCCCGCCGTGGTAGTCGACCAGCGCGCGTTCGGCGTCGCCCAGCGCCGCTAACACGGCCTGCTCATAGGCCAGCGCAGCCTGGCGCTCGGCGGCCTCGCGTGCCCGAATTTCGGCTCGCACGCGGCCGCCGTCGAACAGGCGCCAGGAAATCAGCGGCAGGATGGAGAAGCGCGCACTGGAGGCATCGAACCAATCGCCCGTACTGAGCGCTTGGAACCCGCCACCCACACCGATGGAGAGTTTGGGAAACAGCTCGGCCGTGGCCACGCCGATGTCGGCGGAACTTGCCGCCAGGCGTCGTTCTGCGGCCAGCACGTCGGGGCGTCGGCGCAGCATGTCGGCGCGCTCGCCCACCGGCAGCGCCCGCAGCGTGCTCGGCGCCAAGGGGCCATCAAGCAGTGCCAACTCCCGCTCCGGCGGTGCGCCCAGCAGCACGCCCAGGCTGAGCACCGCGGCGCGCTGGCGCGCCTCGATATCCGGGATGAGCGCGTTGACTGCCGTCCATTGGGCGTACGCTGCCTCTACATCGGCGGCCGACGCGTCGCCCAGCGCATGCCGCAGGCGCACCAACTCCCAAGTCTGCTGCAGCGTGTCCAGCGTGGCCTGTTGTGCGTGCAACTCATAGCGGGCGCCGACGGCGTTGAACCAGGTGCGCGCGACCTCGGCCACGATGCGCATGCGTACGCCCTGTGCCTCGGCTTCGGTCGCCTGCAGGCGGGCGCTGGCGCCTTCCAGGGCGCGCCGCTTGGCCCCGAACAAGTCGGCCTCCCAGGCCGCGTCGAAGCCCGCGTCGTAGATGGTCTGCGTGGCGTCAAGACCGGGGATGGAGCCTACGGGCAAAGGGCCGTTCTCGCTTTGACGGCGCCGGTTGACGCTCGCGCCAGCGGCGGCGGTGGGCAATGCTTCGCCGGCCACACGATCGCGCAGGGCGCGCGCCTCATCGATGCGTGCCGCAGCCTGGCGCAGATCCAGGTTCTGTGCCAGCGCCGTGACCATCAGGCGATCGAGGACGGGATCATCCAGTGCAGACCACCATTGGCTTAAGTCTGCGGATTGGGATGCGCTTGCCAACGGCAGAGTCCAGCCGCTGCCGATGTCGACCGGCGGTGGCTCGCGGTAGTCGGGGCCCACGGTTGCGCAGGCAGTCAGCAGCACGCAGGACAGTGCCAGCGCGAGGGGACGTACGCGCCCAGGGGTCAGGCCGGTGGCGGTTGCGCGAAGAAAGGGTGTGCGGGTCTTGGATTTCATTGCAGGCGTCCTCGGACGAATACGGTGGCCATGGTCAACGTGGCGAGGGAGATGACCGCCAGCGGCCACAGGCTGGCGAGAATGTCACCGGTCGGCATGGCCTTGAGAAAGCTGCCTTCGACGATGATCAGGAAGTGGGTCAGCGGAATGGCCTGAGCCAGCCATTGCAGGACGACGGGCATGTTTTCCACAGGCGTGGCAAAGCCGGACATCAGCACCGCCGGAATACCGACGGCGAACGCGCCCAGGATGGCCTGCTGCTGGGTCATGCTGACGGCGGAAATCATCAGGCCGATGCCAACCACTGAGGCGATGAACAGCACCAGGCTGGCAAGCAGCAGCGCGAACGAGCCCGTGAACGGGATGCCGAACAGGAAGACGCCCGCGCTGATCATGAACAGGCCCAGTAGCGTGCCGATGGCCAGCGCCGGCAGGGACTTGGAAATGATGATTTCCGGCGTCGAGGTGGGCGACACCAGCAACTGGTCGAAGGTGCCGAGCTCGCGTTCGCGCGCTATCGATAACGAGGTGATCATCAACGAACTGAACAGCGCCAGGATGCCCGTGAGGCCGGGCACGATGTACCAGCGATAGACCAGGTTCGGATTGAACCAGTGGCGCACGACGACCGGCGTCGGCGCTTGCGCGTCGGGCACGACCTCAGCGCCGACCTCAGCAGCGATGGTGGACAGATAGGCCACAGTGATTTGGCCCGAGTTGCTGCGCCGGCCATCGACCAGCACCTGCGCGCGGCCGCTGTCACCGGCGGCGATGGCGCGCGAGAAATCGACGGGAATAGCGAGCGCGGCGATCACCTCGCCGCGGTCGATCAGTTCGTGCAGCTGCAGCTGGCTGTCGACATGCCGGACGTGGGTGATGAAGCGGGCACTGTCGAGGCGCTGCACCAGTTCGTGTGACCAACGCCCGGCGTCCTGGTTGTAGACGGCAATGTCGACGTTGCGCACCTCCAGCGTCGCGGCAAAGGCGAAGACCAGCAGTTGCAGGATGGGCGGCGCGAACACCACCATGCGGCTGCGCGGGTCGCGCAGCACGCTGAGCACTTCCTTGATGAACTGGGCGCGCAGGCGGGTGAACGAGAATGCAGCGAAGAACATCGGTTCACTCCAGGTTTTTGCGCGTGGCGCGCTTGGCGATCACGAAGAACAGCGCACCGATCGCCGCCATGGCCGCCAGGTTGGGCAGGAAGACGGCCCAGATGTCGCCGGCCAGGAACACTGTCTTGAGCGAATCGACGAAGTAGCGCGCCGGAACCGCCCGGGTGATGGCCCGGATCGGTGCGGGCATCGCGTCGATCTCGTACAGGAAGCCCGACAGCATGAAAGCCGGCAGGAAGCCCGAGAACAGCGCGATCTGCGCCGCCAGGAACTGGTTGCGCGCCAGTGACGAGATCAGCAGACCCTGGCCCAGCGCCGGCACCATGAACACCGCCGACAGCAGCAGCAGCGCTGCCAGCGAGCCCCGCATCGGCACGCCGAACACGAACACCGCCAGCGCCGCGGCGCCAAGCGTGGACAGCATGCCGAGCACGAAGTACGGCAGCAGCTTGCCGATCAGGATTTCGGCCACCGAGGCCGGTGTGGACAGCACCGCCTCCATGGTTCCGCGCTCCCATTCGCGCGCCACCACCAGCGCCGTTAGCATGGTGCCGATGATGGTCATGACGATGGCGATGGCTCCGGGAATCAGCGCTTGACGGCTTTCCAGCTCAGGGTTGAACCAGTAGCGCGGCTCCAGCACTACGGCCTGCGGCGGCGCCGCGACATCGAGCCCGGCGCGCCAGGTCTGGACCACGCCGCGCGCATAGTTCTCGACGTAGTTCGCGGTGTTGGGGTAGGAGCCGTCGGTGATGATCTGCACCAGCGGTTCGCTGCCACGCTGCGCCAGGCGCTGCTCGAAGTCCTGCGGGATCACCACGTAGCCGCGCAGGTCGCCGGAGATCAGTTGATCGGCCACTTCGCGCCGGTCATGGGCGAAATAGGCATCCAGGAAGCGCGTACCGGCAAAGGCCGCCGCAAGCTCTTGCGCCGCAGCGCCGGGCGACTCCAGCACCACGCCGACACGGACATTCTTCGCATCCAGCGACACCGCATACGCGAACAGCAGCAGCAACACCACAGGCAGCACGAACGCAATCAGCAGCGTCGAGGGATCGCGCAGCGCCTGGTAGCTTTCCTTGGTGACCAGAGCGATGAGGCGCCGCAGGTCGAAACGGCGCAAATCAGCCTGCGCGGTGCTATCCGCATTTTTGTGAGGTGCAGCGACGCTCATTTGGCGACCTCCATTTCACGTTCGGCGGACTCCACCAGATGAATGAAGGCATCCTCCATGGTCGGATCAGGACGTTCCGAACTGATGGCGATCCGCTTGAGTGCGTCGGGCGTGTCCAGCGCAATCAGGCGCGCGCGCGACAGCATGGCCACGCGGTCGCAATACTCGGCCTCGTCCATGAAGTGGGTGGTGACCATGATGGTCACGCCCTTTCGCGCCAGGCCGTTGATGTGGGTCCAGAATTCGCGCCGGGTGATGGGATCTACCCCTGAAGTGGGTTCGTCCAGAAACAGCACCGGGGGCCTGTGCATCAGCGAGCAGGCCAATGCCAAGCGTTGCTTGTGCCCCAGCGGCAGGGAATCGGGTGTCGAGGACAGCCAGCCGCCCAGATCAAAGGTGGCGATCATTTCCTCGATGCGTTCGCGCCGGGTTTCACCTTCCAGCCCGTAGACGCCGGCCGAAAATTCCAGGTTCTGCCGCACCGAAAGCAGGCCGTAGAGTGAGAACTTCTGCGCCATGTAGCCGAGTCGGCTCTTGGCTGCGCCGGTGGCGCGGCGCAGATCGTGCCCCACCACTTGCGCCTCGCCCGCAGTGGGCTTGAGCAGGCCGCACAGCATCTTGAAGGTAGTGGATTTGCCGGCGCCATTGGGCCCAAGCAGGCCGAAGATTTCACCCTTTTGCACTTCGAAGCTGACGTTGTCGGTGGCCGTGAATTCGCCGAAGCGCTTGGTGAGATTGCGGCAAGACACCGCAATGTCGGAACCCAGCTCGACCGGCGACAGGCGCTCGGCGAGCTGCGATGTACCGCCGGGGCCGCCGCCGAGAAGATCGATGAAGGCGTCTTCGAAGCGGGCCGGCACTTGGGCCAGGCTCACTTGGGCCTGATCCGCCAGCTGTTGTACGTCCTGCACGGTCGCGCCCTCGCGCAGCACCACGCGGACACCAGCGCCCTGAATCACACCATCGCTGACGCTGGGCAAATCCAGGACTTTCGTCAGGACTGCTCGGCGTTCGGTGCCGACATCTTCGAGACGGAAGCTCCGGCCTTTGAGCTGCGCGGTCAGCTCTTGCGGTGGGCCGTCGAAGAGCAACTGGCCTTCGTTGAGCAGAAGCACGCTTTCGCAACGCTCGGCCTCGTCCAGATAGGCGGTGGACCAGACCACCGCCATGCCCTCATCGGTCAGGGCCTGCACCATGCGCCACAAATCCTGGCGGCTGACCGGGTCCACCCCGACTCCAGGCTCGTCCAGCAGCAGCACCTTGGGTCGCGCCATGAGCGCACAGGCAAGGCCGAGCTTTTGTTTCATGCCGCCGGAGAGCTTGCCGGCCAGGCGCTTGGTGAAGGGCGCGAGGCGCGTGAAATCCAGCAATTCGGCGAACAGCGCGGCGTTGCGATCCGCATCCATGCCGCGCAACTGCGCATACAGCCGCATGTTCTCCATCACCGACAGGTCTTCGTACAGGCCGAAGCGCTGCGGCATGTAGCCGCTGGCGACGTGGATCGCGTCGTTGTCCTTGACCACGTCGAAGCCGGCCAGAGTGACACGGCCAGCATTGGGCACCAGGAGCCCGGTCAGAATCCGCATCAGCGTCGTCTTACCGGCGCCATCGGGGCCGACCAGTCCCGTCAGCCGCCCATAGTGGATGCGTGCGCTCAAGCTCCGCAGGGCCTTTACGTCGCCAAAATGCTTGTTCAGGCCTTCGATGACGACGGCGGCGTTATCGGCGCTGGCGCTTGTAGGCGTGGTGGCCATGGCCGTGTTCGCCTGCATCTCAACGCTCCCCCACGCGCGCGCCAGAGACTGGTTTGGCATCGACCGCTATCGTCACCGGCATGCCCTGGCGCAAGGCGGCGTCGGCATCGGCTTCGTCGATGACGATGCGCAGGCGATAGACCAGATCCGTGCGCAAGTCCGTTGTCTCCACCGTCTTGGGCGTGAACTCGGCGCGCGGCGAGATGAAGCCGATCTGGCCGCGATAGACCTTCTCCGAAGAATCGCTCTTGACGCGCACCGCCGTGCCGGGCGCGATGCGCCCCAGATCCGGCTCACCCACGTAGGCGCGCACATACACAGGCTTATCCAGACTCAGGCTGTAGACCGTGCTCTGGCTCGCGACCATGCTGCCGGGTTCGCGCACCCGCGCGATGACGGTTCCGTCGCTGGGCGACGTCAATTCGGTGTCCGCCAGGGACGTAGTGGCTTGCGCTGCTGCTGCCTGCGCGGCCGCCAGACGAGCCTCTGCCGCGGCGATGTCCTCTTTGCGAAAACCTTCGATTGCTTGCGACAAGGCGGCCTTGGCTGCTTCGGCGCCCGCGGCGGCCTGATCCCTTGCGGTGCGGGCGGCATCGACCGTACGCTGGCTGCTGGCGCCCGATGCCAGCAGGCCGCTCTGGCGCTGAAAATTGCGCTCGGCCTCGGTGACGAGCGCCTGAGCTTTCTTAAGCGCCTCGCGTGCCTGGGTGATCTCCTGCGGCCGCAGGCCACGGCGCAGCTTGGCCAGTTCCGCCTGCGCCACCTGCACCTGGGCCTGTGCCGCCACAAGGGCGTCCCGATACGGTTGCGCGTCGAGCGCGGCCAGGCGCGCGCCGGCGCGGACGGCATCACCCTCATCGAAAGCCATCTGCATCACGCGCCCGGGCTGGCGGAAGGCCAGTTGCACCTCGCGGATGTCTACGTTGCCGTAGAGGCGCAACGCATCTTCCTTGTTACGGTCGCGCGATAGCCAGAACGCCAGTGCGCCGCCAAGAGCGATCACGACGACAGCGATCACGGCCCAACGAATTTTTTTGATGGAGAGGTTTGGAGTGGTCATTGAAGGGTTTCCGCTAGATAAATATGTTCAGTGCTCGCGCGCGGTCGGCACATTCGCCGCTGACCGGCGCCAAGCCATGGCCGCTATGCCCGCCCACACCAGCGTGCGCAGCGTCATGGCCGCCGCCGTCCGCCGCTCCCAGGCGCCACCCAGAACCACATGCACTCCGAAAGCCAGGAACACGAGCGCACTCGCCACCGCGATGGCAACCGCCAACCACATAGCCCAGCGCCGGCGCATCCACAAGCCAACGCCCGCGACGATGTAGGCGAAACCGGCCAGAAAATTGAACCAGAGCACGAACGGCACATAGTGGCCGGCTGCCTGGCGCGCCGCACCGTCGACAAACAGCACTGCGCCACCTTCCTGGAGGGTCAGCAGGCCAAATCCGATGGCAATCAAGGAAATCACACGCATCCAGATCGCGCGTCCGCTGTGTGCCGTCATGTTTGTTGCTCCCGATTTATCGAAGGGTTTGGAGGTCGCAGTCGCGCTTGCGGAGCAGACGGATCCTTCATTTGGTGCTTTCGATGCCACGCCGATAGATGGCAAACACGCCCGGCGCGTCTCGCCGAATGCGACTGACCTTGCCGGCCAGCAGCGACTGCATGACGAGTCCCTGGATCGTGCCGATGAACAACACGGCGGCGGCATCCACATTCAGATCCGCATCCAACTCGCCCTGCACCTTGCCGGCTTCCATCAAACGGCGCAGGCGCTGTTCGTATTGACGAATCAAGGTCTGCACCATCCGCTTGGCGAGTGTCTCGCCGGAGCGCTGCAGCTCTCCGAACAGCATGCGCGGCACGCCGGGATGCTTGGCCACGAAGTCGATGTGCGCCATGAACATGGCTTCGAGCGCCGCGGCAGGTGACTTAGCGCCTTCGGCCGCCTTGTCCACGCGTACCAGCAGACGCTCGCCGACCCAGGTCATCGTTGCCTCCAGGATCGCGTCCTTGTTAGGGAAGTGACGAAACAACGCGCCCTGCGTCAAACCCATTCGATCGGCGATGGCCGTGGTCGTGATATCGGCCGGGTTTTGCTCCGCTGCCAAGTCGACCACGGCTTGCACCGTGGCTGCACGCCGCTCTTCGGCGGACAGATATTGAGGACGTTCGCTCATCGCTCAGACTCCATAAAGTAAGTGACCTATTACTATCCTAACACGCAAATTAACCAGGACGCAAGATCAGAAAGCAGACAGGCTGTTGCGGTAAGGGCCAGCTCTTGTCCATCCGGTGCGCTCAACGACCGACTTTGATGAATCTCAAGAAGCGAGCGCGCCATTCAAGCGGTTGACGAGGCATTCGACTGACAAGTCGGCTAGTTCGTTGAGGGTGCGGGAAGTTGATTCGCCGGGGCGCCAGTGGAAATTCATCCCACATGGCCAGCAAGGCTTGCATCTTTTCCTGCAAGCGATAAGATAGTAATAAGTCACTTGCTAAATGAGATGATCAAACATGAACCCCCTTGCCACGTCTGACAAGTCCGTGCCGGCACCATCCGAAATCTTTCACCCCGATGTCCTGGATACGCTGGCGAACGCCTGGCGGGCGCGCGCCACTGGCGGGCTGTCGCCGGCTGCGGGTTTGCTGGCTTGGTACGACTGGGCGCTGCACCTGAGCCTTTCACCGGGCAAGCAGCGCAGCCTGATCGAAAAAGGGCTGCACAAGCAGCAACGCCTGGCGCGCTACGCCGCGCACGCTGCAAGCGCTCAGGGCTGCCCAACGTGCATCGAACCGCTGGAGCAGGATCGGCGCTTCGCGGCTCCGGCCTGGCAGCAGTGGCCGTTCAACGTCATTCACCAAGGGTTCTTGCTGCAGCAGCAGTGGTGGCACAACGCCACCACCGGCGTGCGTGGCGTGTCGCGCCATCACGAGAACATGGTCACTTTCGCGGGGCGGCAGTGGCTGGACATGTGGTCGCCTTCGAATTTCGTCTGGACCAATCCGGAAGTGCTGGAAGCCATCAGAGCCAGCGGCGGCGCCAACCTGTGGCGCGGCGCCATGAACTTCTTCGACGATGCGCAGCGTCTCGCGCTTGAGGATGCGCCGGCCGGGGTCGAAGGCTTCGAGGTTGGCAAGGACGTGGCGGTCACGCCGGGAAAGGTGGTGTTCCGCAACCACCTCATCGAGCTGATCCAGTACACACCCACGACACCCGATGTGTATGCCGAGCCGGTGCTGATCGTGCCCTCGTGGATCATGAAGTACTACATCCTAGACCTGTCGCCACACAACTCGATGGTGAAGTACCTGGTCGACCAAGGGCACACGGTGTTCATCATTTCATGGAAGAACCCGACCGTGGTCGATCGTGACCTTGGCCTGGAGGATTACCGGTGGCTGGGGGTCATGGATGCGCTGGACACGGTCACGGCCATCGTGCCCGAGCGCAAGGTGCAGGCGGTTGGCTATTGCCTGGGCGGCACCTTGCTGACGATCGCCGCTGCTGCGATGGCGCGCGACGGCGATGATCGGCTGCACAGCTTGACGTTGCTGGCGTCGGAGACCGATTTCCGCGAGTCGGGCGAAATCGCACTGTTCATCGACGACAGCCAGTTGGCTTGGCTAGAAGCCGGGATGTGGGACAAAGGCTATCTCGACGGCAAGCAGATGGCCGCATCTTTCCAGATGCTCAACTCGCGCGACCTGATCTGGTCCCGCCGCGTGCGCGAGTACCTGCTGGGCGAACGCCAGCAGTTCAATGACCTGATGGCCTGGAACGCCGACGTGACGCGCATGCCATATCGCATGCACAGCGAGTACCTGCGGCGCCTGTATCTGAACAACGATCTGGCCGAGGGGCGCTACCAGGTCGGCGGACGGCCGGTGGCGATCGCCGACATCGAAGCGCCGATGCTCATCGTCGGCACGGTGCGCGATCACGTCGCCCCTTGGCCATCCGTCTACAAGATGCACCTGCTCAGTGATGCGGAGCTGACCTTCGTCCTCACCAGTGGCGGGCACAACGCCGGCGTGGTCAGCGAGCCGGGGCACCCGCGGCGCAGCTACCAGATGGCGACTCGCAGCACCGGCGCCCGCTACGTTGATCCACAAACATGGCGCGCCGAAACCCCACTGAACGAGGGCTCCTGGTGGCCGGCCTGGCAGCAATGGCTGGCGCGGCGCTCGACCGGGCGTGTGACGCCGCCTGCGATGAGCGGCACGCAAACACCGCTTGGTGATGCGCCGGGAACCTATGTGGCAATGCGATGACATGACGCCCCGAGGCCTCAATTCAGCCACCCGACTTCGACCGGGACACTCCTGCGGGATGGCCCATACCCGCCCTAATGGGGCATCTAATGACCGTGGAGCAATGAAATGAACAGTGAACTGCCCATCCAACTTTACAAGGCCAATGCCGAACTGCAGCTTCAGATCACCCGTTTGCTGCAAGAAAGCGGCCATCACTGGCTGGAAGCCATGCAACAGATCAGCGCTGGCAGCATGCTAGAGACCACCTCGCGCATCCAGAACCTCCAACAGGCGGCCGACTGGCAGGCGCTTGCAACCTTGCCGACCGAGGTGTTCTGGCGCCTGTCCCAGGGCCGCATGGGCGATACCCAAGCGGTCGGCCAGGCCGCCGCGAAAAGCCAGGCAGTCTTTGCCGATGGCTTGCGCCAATCGCTCTCGGCCTGGCAGGCATCCGTCTCCGAGGCATTCGGCGCCAGTGGTGACACAGCCTCTTTTGCCCAGCTTTGCCAGCAATGGGCCCAGCCCTGGACCGCGCCATCCACTGCGCCCCAGGGCAAAGCCAAGAAGTGAAGAGGTTGCCATGAGCATCCCTCAACGAACGGCCTTGGTGACCGGAGGCAACCGGGGACTGGGCGCTGCGATCGCCCGTTCCCTGCACGATGCCGGCCACCGCGTGATCGTCACGCATACGCCAGGCAACCCCACGATTGACCAGTGGCAGCACACGCAGGCGGCGCAGGGCTACGGATTTGCGGCCTACGGGGTGGATGTGTCCGACTACGAGTCGGCGCAGGAGCTGGCGCGGCGCATTCATGTCGATGGACATCGTATTGACATCCTGGTGAACAACGCCGGTATCACCCGCGACGCGACCTTGCGCAAGATGGACAAGGTCGGCTGGGATGCCGTACTGCGTACCAACCTGGATTCCATGTTCAACGTCACCAAGCCGTTCATCGATCCGATGGTCGAGCGTGGCTGGGGTCGCATCATCAACGTCTCGTCGATCAATGGCAGCAAGGGCCAGTTCGGGCAGACCAACTATTCGGCGGCCAAGGCCGGGGTCCATGGCTTTACCAAGGCGCTGGCGCAGGAAGTGGCTCGCAAGGGCGTAACGGTCAACACCGTGTCGCCAGGTTATCTGGCCACCGAGATGGTGATGGCCGTGCGCGAGGACGTACGCCAGAAGATCGTTGATGCGATTCCGGTTGGTCGCCTCGGTCAGCCGGCCGAAATCGCGGCACTGGTGACTTTCATAGCCAGTGAGGCCGCTGCTTTCATGACTGGCAGCAACGTGGCGATGAACGGCGGCCAGCACATGTCATGAGTCAGGGAACCCGCGGCGCCAGCGGGTGGTTTCCAACGCGGGCAGTCCACAGCTCTTGGAGGAGTTCCATGTATTCCCGATTTCTGGTGCCGCTGGACGGCAGTCCTACATCCCTTCTGGCCCTTGATCATGCGCGCGCCTTGGCCCACCTGAGTGGCGCCACTGTGATCCTGCTGCATGTCGTCGAGCCGGCTCATCACACCAAGGGCTTCGAACGTCCCAAGGTCTATATGGAAGACGTCCGTCCGCGCTTCATGGCGGCCGGCCAGGCCTTGCTGGATGAGGCCGCCAACGGATTGCGTCAGGACGGACTTGCCGTGGAGACGGTGCTTCTTGAAAGCGGTGCCGAGCGCGTATCGGAACAAATCGCCAAGCAGGCCGAGGCGAGTGCGTGTGATCTGGTCATCCTGGGCACCCACGGGCGTCGCGGCGTGGATCGGCTGCTGCTCGGCAGCGACGCGGAGCAGATCGCGCGCATCGCGCCGGTTCCCGTGATGCTGGTACGCCAACCGCACCGCAAAGGAATCACATGAACGAACAAACTTCTGAACACGTTAGTGCCGTTGCTCCCAGCGGTGTCGCGCGTCTCATCGCCCATGTCAAAGCCATGGCCCCGGTGCGCACTGCCGTCGTGCACCCCTGCGACGCGCTCAGCCTGGGCGGTGCACTGGACGCACGCGATGCCGGCATCATCACGCCAGTGCTGGTGGCGCCGCTTGCCAAGCTGCGCGCCGTTGCAGCCGATTTCGGGCTGGATCTGGGGGACAGTGAGATCGTTGATGTGCCGCACAGCCACGCTGCCGCGGCCACCGCCGCCAGGCTGGCTGGCAAGGGCGAGGTGCAGGCACTGATGAAAGGCAGCTTGCACAGCGACGAGTACCTGGGCGCCATTCTGGCCCCCGAGGCTGGCCTGCGCACCGAGCGCCGCTTGACGCACTGCTACATCATGCAGACGGCCAGCTACCCCCGGCCCTTCATCATCACCGACGCCGCCATCAACATCGCTCCGTCGCTTGAGGACAAGGCCGATATCGTGCGCAACGCCATCGATCTGGCGCACGTCATCGGTGTGGCCGAACCCAAAGTCGCCATCCTGGCGGCGGTGGAAACGGTGAACCCTCGCATGCGCTCGACGCTGGATGCGGCAGCCCTGTGCAAGATGGCCGACCGCGGCCAGATCACAGGGGGCCTAGTCGACGGGCCGCTGGCCTTCGACAACGCGGTCTCGCCCGAGGCTGCGCAAGTCAAGGGCATCCGGTCGGCCGTGGGAGGGCAGGCTGACGTGCTTGTTGTGCCTGATCTGGAAAGCGGCAACATGCTGGCCAAGCAGCTTGAGTTCCTGGGCGGTGCCGAGAGCGCCGGCATCGTCATGGGCGCGCGTGTGCCCATCGTGCTCACCAGCCGCTCCGACTCGCGCACCACGCGCCTGGCGTCCTGCGCCATTGCACTCATGCTGGCCGAACGCAGGCGCGCCGCGCCGCCGTGAGGCGCTTGCGCCACCGATTCAACCCGCATTTCAAAATGGAGTCTTCACCATGAAATACAGCTTCAAGGGCAACAGCGCCATCGTCAGCGGCGGTGGCTCCGGCATCGGCGAGGCGACGGCCCGTCTGCTGGCCGCCAACCGCGTTCAGGTTGTTGTCTCCGACATCGACCTTGAGGCCGCACGGCGCGTGGTGGAGGCCATCGACGCCGCCGGCGGCCGCGCCGTGGCGCACGCCGGCAACACCGCCCGTCCCGACGACGCACAAGCAGCGGTGCAGTGCGCACTCGAACATTTCGGCGCCCTGGATCTGGCATTCAACAATGCCGGTATCAGCGGTACGCTCAAACCTGCGGGAGAACTGGCGGCGGACGAGTGGCAGCACGTCATCGACGTCAATCTCTCTGGTGTTCAATATGCCCTGCGGGCGCAGATTCCGGCCATGCTGGCCGCCGGTGGTGGTGCCATCGTCAACATGTCGTCCATCCTCGGCCTGGTTGGCAGCGCTACCGCCCCAGCCTACGTCGCCGCCAAGCATGGTGTCACCGGCCTCACGCGTTCAGCGGCGCTGGCCTACGCGGCGCAGGGCATCCGCATCAACTCCATCCACCCGGGCTATATCGATACGCCGCTGCTCAAAGTGTTGGACGAGGCGACGTTGGCGGCGCTCAAGGGCATGCACGCAATCGGGCGCCTGGGCCAGTCCGAAGAGATCGCCCACGCTGCCTGCTTCCTGCTCTCCGAGGGCGCCAGCTACATGTGCGGCAGCGCGCTGGTGGTCGATGGCGGCTATACCGCCGCTTGAAATTACGGTCGCGGCTGAGGTCGGCAACGCCGGTGCAGCATCAAGGTGTGAGACAGGTGGCCTTTGCATTCTCTTTGCGGTGGTCGATCGTGATCGTTGCCGTGTTCGCACTTGGCGGCTGCGCGATTGTCAGCGAGTTCAAGCCCTCTGTGACTGTACGCGCAATGGCACCGGATGAATACGTTGCGCTACGGCGGGGCGATGTCCTCGGCACGGGAAAACTGAGTGCGTTGACTGTGCAGGCCCTCCGCGTCGCCGAAATTGATGAACGGGCCTGCGCAAAGAGCACCTCACTTGCTTGTATTGCGGCGATAGCCGCAGTCAAGGACATGGACGAAGAGACCAAGACATCGGCTCTGGCTGAGCTTTGGTTGCAGCATGCCGTGTCCATTTCAATGTCGGCTCCTTACACCGAATCCTCCTCCACTTCAGCTTGGATCGAGACGGCACGGTATGCGTATGCCTATCTCTTCTTTACCAGGCGTGTACCCGGCGAACGCGCGTTTGAGGAGCGGCAGACGCAGGTGCGCGACTGGTACAACTACGCAGTACAAAAAACGGTCGCACAGCTGTTTGGCGTACGCCAAGGGACACCGGATGCGAAGGCTGTGAAGGCCAAAGGTGTGCTGCGTTTGGGTGATTGGGCTTTGCGAGTTGACCTGAATGCTCGCCTGCCGAACGGCGTGGCAATGCCGCGTGAGTTGTTGCCTGCCAGTGCACTGAGATTCCAAGGTCTGCGCGGCATCTACCGTAGGGATGGCCTGGGCGCTGAACTGGTGGCCGTAACCGATGCCCAGTCGTTAACCAATCACAACGGGTTACCCACCGGAGATGATTTTTCGAAGAAATCCACCGCCTGGAACGAAATGCCCACCCCCAACGTGACGGTAGTGCTCCGCTTCGACGTGCGCTCTATGGAGGAGCTGCTGGCCTCGCACGAACTCGTCGTTGCGGTGTATGACCCGCTGGTCCAAGACTATTTGTCGCTCCATGGGCAACGCGTTCCGCTGGCTGGCAATTTCACAGCTGGCTATGGTCTGTGGCTGGCACGCTCGGAGTTCAATCGGCAATCGTTGTTGGGTCTGCTTGGGCGTGACCGTGGAATCGATCAGCCGCGCCTGTATCTGATGCAGCCATTCGATCCACAGCGGCGCATCATCGTGATGCTGCATGGACTGGCGAGCAGCCCCGAGGCTTGGGTCAACGTGGCCAATGAACTTCTGGCCGACGAAGAACTGCGGTGCGCCTTCCAAGTCTGGCAGGTCTATTACCCCACGAACATGCCGCTGCCAGCCAATCATGCGGCAATCCGACAAGTTCTGCTGGCCGCTTTGCATCACTTCGACCCGGAGGATAAAACCGCAGCTTCACACGGGCTGGTGTTGGTTGGGCACAGCATGGGCGGAGTGCTCGCGCGGTTGATGGTCTCCACGTCGGATCAGCAATTGTTGAAATGGGCCGAATCGGATCCGAGGATCGATCTGGATCGTTTTGGCAAGAGCCGCGCCAAAATTGACCCTCTCCTGCAATTTCAGCCATTTCGAGGTGTTGAGCGGGTGATATTCATCGCCACGCCCCACCGTGGAACCGTGGTTGCCGGCCAAGGGTTTGGGCGCTGGGTGGCCGGATTGGTCCGCTTGCCGCTGAAGCTGCTGGAAGCGCTCGCTGGCGCCATTCCGGCTCGCGCCGACACCATGGGAACAACCCAGGAAACGCTCCTGGAGCGCATTCCCAACAGCATTGATCAGCTCGACGAAAAGGATCCCTTTGTCAAAGCCGCAGCAGAGCTTCCTATCTCGGATCGGGTGTCATATCACTCGATTATCGCCAGGCAGAACA
Source organism: Thermomonas fusca DSM 15424 (assembly GCF_000423885.1). Lineage (GTDB taxonomy): Bacteria > Pseudomonadota > Gammaproteobacteria > Xanthomonadales > Xanthomonadaceae > Thermomonas > Thermomonas fusca. Next base: position 24,435 of record NZ_AUIV01000037.1, read on the forward strand.
CCGATGGTTCTCTTGCGGACTCCGACGACGGCCTGGTTCCGTACAGAAGTGCCCATCTGGAGGGGGCCGCATCGGAAAGGATCATCGTGTCCGGGCACAGCGTGCAGGAGACCGCTGCGTCAATCGCAGAGATCAGGCGAATCCTGCGTGAAGACATTGCAAGACATCAGTTGACAATCGCAGATATTCCTCCCGCCGAAAGGAGGGGGACTTGCCTCGCCTATTAATCGATTCAGTCATTGTTTTTTGATACTTTAGTGAGTAACATATCACTAGCTTTTCTCTAATTCAATTTGGACTGCTTGCATCGCAACCGAGACACTTTCGGTTCGGAGGGACAGCGTCCCTGGTGTGCTCATATGAATGAAGCATCAGACCGCACCCCATAGAACGTGGACGATCTGACACGCTAGGAAGGGCATAAGTGGAATTGCGCCACCTTCGATGTTTCATCGCTGTCGCGGAGGAGCTTCATTTCGCTCGTGCCGCTGAACGGCTACACATCGACCAATCGCCGCTGTCTCGCACCATCAAGGAACTGGAGGAAGAACTTGGTGCGCGCCTGTTCGTTCGCACTACCCGCAGCACGCAACTGACCCGTGCAGGTCGATTGCTCTTGGAACACGTACCGCGCATCTTTACTGCGCTGGAGCAAGCCCGCGATAGCGTCAGGTCTGCTTCCAATGGCTATCACGGGCAATTGCGCATTGCCTTGTCCGATTGACCTGCCCCCAGTAGCCGTACCAGCCATTACTGGGAGAGCCCGGGGTTGAAGGGTACTGCGGTGGGGTTGGTTTGGGTTCGATGATTGGCGGCAAACTGGGCCGGCGGGATGCGTCCGCAACTGCTGTGCGGTCGGACTTGGTTGTAGTCGCGGCGCCACTCGGCGAGGACGTCGCGGGATTGAGCCAGCGACGTGAACCAGTGCTCGTTGAGGCACTCGTCCCGGAACTTGCCGTTGAAGCTCTCGATGTAGCCGTTCTGCATGGGTCGGCCAGGCTCGATCAGCAGGTGTTGGATGCCGTGCTGCTGCGTCCATGCGATGA
>NZ_AUIV01000038.1 GCF_000423885.1 Thermomonas fusca DSM 15424
CACCAGCCGGGCCTTCATCGCATGGACGCAGCAGCACGGCATCCAACACCTGCTGATCGAGCCTGGCCGACCCATGCAGAACGGCTACATCGAGAGCTTCAACGGCAAGTTCCGGGACGAGTGCCTCAACGAGCACTGGTTCACGTCGCTGGCTCAATCCCGCGACGTCCTCGCCGAGTGGCGCCGCGACTACAACCAAGTCCGACCGCACAGCAGTTGCGGACGCATCCCGCCGGCCCAGTTTGCCGCCAATCATCGAACCCAAACCAACCCCACCGCAGTACCCTTCAACCCCGGGCTCTCCCAGTAATGGCTGGTACGGCTACTGGGGGCAGGTCACTGCGAAGAAGAAGTATGCAATTCTCCCTGAGAGGAATTTCCTCAAGAGCAAGGACAAGAAGCTGTTCAAGCTGGTGGATCGGGCGGGTTATACGCGCGTCCGGAAAGCGATGCATCCAAGTGCCCAAGACCTAACACCATTCATCTACTTTCTTGCAGCTATCACGAACTTCAACAAGCAGACGCTGCTTGAGCTCTCGAATACGAACATCCGACGTTCCACATATCTCGGGCAGGAGCGGATCATCTTCATGCCCGCGAAGCCGCGGGCGAGTGGACACATCCAGCCTAGGTCCTTCCCGGTTACGGCTGACCGGGACAACCCGGCGACCATTGTTACCTTTCTGATCCACTGGACAAAAGCTGCTCGAACAGCCGCGAATACTAAGACGAAGAACATCTTCGCATTTGTGCCGAGGGACAGAGGATCAAGGCAGATCATTAAACCGATCTTTGATCCAATCAAACGCGATAGCCCGGAATTCAATCAGCACGCGCCAGCATTCTGCAAGACGCTAGGAATGAATAGAAATGTGGGTACCAGGATAATTCGTGCGACAGGAGCCGATCTTGCAAGAAACGTCTTTCCAGGCAACCCCGTCGCCGTGGAGATGCTGCTAGGTCACGTGAACTGGCTAACTTCACACCCGGCATACAGGAGTGACGATGCCAAGAGGAAAGACGAGAGCGCTCTTGCAGGGGCTATGGCGGCCAGAGAGAGATGGTTGAGAACACAAGGTGCAATTGATGAACGAGCCGAAGGAAAGACCAGGGATCGGCGCTCTGCAACGCCGGGCTTCCTTTGCTTGGATCCATTCAACAGCCCCATTCCTTCTGAGAAGCAAGGGCGGCTTTGTTCGGCCTACGGCTTCTGCCCCACCTGCCCCTTGACACAACCTGACAGGGACGAGGGATATGCGCTTGCCCGGATGCTTCAGCTCCGAGAGCTGGCCATACGCGCAAGAACGGACGTTGGCCCGGAAGCGTGGAAAGCAAGGTTCGAACCAATTCTCAATGCACTTGATGAAATCTGGCTGCCAGCGATCACGTCCGAAGACGCTCTCTCCAAGGCCGAGAGAATGAAGTTATCCAATCTTCCGCCTCTCCAGTAGACCGACGACATGAAAAGATCAAGAAGGAGCACAGGGCTTCAGACCGGTTCGGTGCGAATGGTTACGCCACTCTCGCCGTTCAATCAACCTGAATGGAGGCAGGTTCACAACACGCCGGGCCAGAAGAGTGCTGGATCCACACTAGATTGGCGAAAGGTGCAGCGACGCGATGGTTCAAACCTCTGGGATCACGGCCCCAAAGAACTGCTGAATGACCTGATGGAGTTCATCAGCAGTGAAATAAACGCCCCACGGGGAACCGAGCGTCTCGGTCCAGGCTCCATGGCAACCATGCGGTCGTCTCTATCGAACCTGATCGAGTGGATGCATCAGGAGGGCCTCGAAAGAATCAGCGATATCGACAATGAGATGTCGTGGAACTATGTCGATTGGCTGATGAACGACTACGGGGCCGATCATGAGGTTCGCAAAGGTCGCTGTGGCCGTAAGCGAGAGATGACGGTTGCCAGCGGACACCGGCAGATCATCCTTATGCGAAAGATTTACGACTGCCGCAGTGCAATGGAACGGGCTGGCGCCAGCTTTATGACAGAGCCCCCCTTTGACAATGAGCCGAGTGCGAACAAAGTCGTTCAGGAGAGCATGGGCTTGAGACGGCTAGGGAGGCTCAAGCCCATCCCCGACGAAGTCTTCATCCCCGTAGTCTCTGTCGCGCAACGATATTTGGAAGGTTTCGCCGAGGACATCATCAGCTTACAGATGCTGGCCTTGGATATGGTCGATGACTATGCGGTAGTGCAAAAAGGCGAATCCGGAACTGACTACGTCTCGTACTCCGAACCACTGCACGAGGCGCTGAGAACATATTCGTTCAAAAGCGACCCAGGCACCTTGGTCCCCTGGGGCTTTCCTATAGTGGGACAGAGGCCCTACACGCCGCTAGACGGACGCGACGTCGAACTGACGCCAGTCCAGCAGCTTCGGCGGCTAATTGTAAGCGTCCTCCGAGCGGCAGCAGTCCTAACCCAAGCGCTGACGGGAATGCGAGCCCACGAGCTTTGCAGCATCCGAACAGAGGCATTGGGGGAAGATGGACTGCCAACTTGCATCAAGAGGGAGATCACAGAGGATGGCCTCTTTGAGGTCTTCTATGTTGCGGGTGAGACTGCGAAGGGGCGTAAGGAGAGTACCCGATGGGTAGTTGGCGCACGACCGGTTGGCGATCCCTTTATTCCACCTGTTGTACAAGCGCTGTCGTATGCAGCCAGGATTTCGCAGCCATGGAGAGAGCTTGCCGGAATCAAGAACGTCTTCCTAACCTTCTCGGCCTCAAGGGGGCTGCCAAGACAACCGGAATCCGTGGGCTTGCTTACATCGTCAACACTCACGGTTTGGCAGCGCGAGTTCATGTATGACTTTGTTGATTTATCTGACATCGCCCCGTCGAAGGATCAGAAAGTCGCTTTAATCATGCAGTTTCGAGCGCACCGATGGAGGCCGACATTCGCACAGCATCTGTTTCGAACGGACCCGCGTCTGCTTCCAGCCATATCAGAGCATTTCAAGCACGCGTCCGAGGTCATGACGCTACGCGGATACATTGGCAACGACCCATCGCTGAAGATTTCATTTGAAGCTGCCCATGTACAGGCTGGCGTAGACATTCTGATGGAACTCACTAGCGGTGCGCAGGAGGTGGCCGGCCCGCTGGCGAGACTGGTTAGTGAGCACAGGCAGCAGATGAACAAGACAATCAGATCTCAGCCGGGAAAGACGCTAGATGAGAAGCTGACGAACTACGTAAAGACGCACGAAATTGCTATCTGGAACGCTCCCCACGGCAGCTGCCTTATGTCGCTGATGCCGGAGAGGTCCAGGTGCAGGAAGGTCGCGAATGAAACTTCATGGTCCAATCAGAGACCAAATCTTGCCGTCAGAACCCCGTCCTTGTGCGCAGGATGTGAATGCCTGTATGTCCGCCTTGATCACGAGCAGTACTGGAGAGAGTCGTACGAAGAGTACTCCCGGGCCATGACCGACGCACGTGAAGAGGGCAGAGAGCAGGAGTTCAGGGTGGTTGAGCAACGCATGAAAATTGCGGAGCATTTTCTCGGTGCGATTGAAGGGGCGCGCAGAAGTAAGCCTGGGGGCGAAAATGTCGCGCATTGACCTCGAACGGATCAGGAAAGACTTCTCCGAGGCGATCACAAGAATTCAGAAAGGGAGGCCCAAGCACCCAGATTTGGTTGCGCGCCAGCGTGAGGGCAAGCTTGTGCTGAACCCAACTACGGCGGCAATGGAGTCTGGTCGAAGCCGCACCTACGTCGGACACGCGGGCTGCGCGCTTCCTGATATCAGATCGCGAATTCTGTCCGAAGGCTCTAGATCGGTGAGAATTGGATCGATGAAGGAGGTTGTCAAAAGCCTTAAAGAGCGCGTGTCTGAACTTGAACAGCAGGCGAAGATAAAGGACAGCGCAATCGCCGCGCTTCAAATTGCCTTGAGCAGAGCAAGGCCAAAGACACATCCCAGGATTGGAAACGTAACCCCATTTCGAAAGAAGACCAGGTAGGCCCGCCAGCTGCGTGTGCCGGCTGACTAAACTGTCGGTACCGCTCGAGGCTGGTCAAGTCGCTGGTGCTGCCCGCGGGCAGCCTGGGCAGCCGGCCACTTCCGCCGTAAGCTTCCCCGTCAAGCACACAAAGCAAAAGTAGAACTTTCCTCGTACTGCTGGCGGACCTCGGCGGGCGTCATATCGCCGAGGGAATCGTGGGGGCGTTGCTCGTTGTACTCGAGCATCCACCACCAAGCGGCTTCGCGGACGTCCTCGAGGCGCCGGAACAGGTACTGGTCGAGCACCTCCTCCCGGAACGTGCGGTTGAACCGCTCGATGTAGGCGTTCTGGTTCGGCTGGCCGGGCTGGATGTACTGGATGGCCATGCCCTGGTTCTTGGCCCACTCGGTGAAGGCCTCGCCCAGGAACTCCGGGCCGTTGTCGGTCCGCAGCACCTGCGGTAGCCCACGCTCACGCTGAAGCCGCTGAAAGATCCGGACCAGGCGCAGCGACGAGATCGAGGTATCGACCTCGATGTGCAGCGCCTCGCGGTTGAAGTCGTCTTCGACGTTGAAAGTCCGGAACCGGCGGCCGCAGGCGAGCGCGTCGGACATGAAGTCCGCCGACCACACCGAATCCGGCGTACGCGGCACATACAGCGGCACGCGCTCGCGTTTGGGTAGGCGGCGCCTGGCAGCGCGGCGGCGGTTCAATCCCATGGCCTTGTAAACCCGATAGATGCGCTTGTGGTTCCATTCCGGCCGGCGGCGCCGCAGCAGCTTCCGGCACTTCCAGAAACCTCGGGCCGGCCGGTCTTTGACCAGCTCGGCCAGTGCCGAGATGATCTCGGCGTCGCGGACCGTCCAGTCCAGCGGCGGCCGGTACCACGCCGCCCGGGATAGCCTGACCATGTCACAGGACCGGCGCAACGGCCGCTGGTGCTCCTCCAGGAGGAAGCGCACCGCCTCGCGCTTCTGCGCCGGCCCTACAGTTTTTTTGCGATCAGGTCCTTCATCGCGGCGTTGTCGAGGGCCAGCTCGGCGTACATCCGCTTGAGCTTGGAGTTCTCGGCCTCGAGTTCCTTCACGCGCCGCAGCTCGGACGCCTCCATGCCGCCGTACTTCGACTTCCACTGGTAGTAGGTCGCCGAACTGATCCCGGCCTGGCGGCACAGGTCCTTGATCGGCACCCCGGCGTCGCCCTGCTTGAGTACGGCAATGATCTGGGTCTCGGTGAACTTCGACTTCTTCATACAACCTCCTGGCGGGGAAAAGATGCCAGAAAGTTCTACTTATTGGGTGTCTACCAACCGGGGAAGCTTACGCGCTCCCGACCCAAAGCGGCCTAACTGCCAGGCCGGTCTCCGACCCGAACAGAACCCGGAGTACTTGGCAGCGGACAACCGGGACAGGGCGAGAATTACGGCGCAAAAAAGTTCCGGTGTCAAGCCCTTCGTACAGATCACGCAGGGCTTGAAACCGTATATGGGACAGCAGGTTAGCTCTTTTCAAGGCCGCTTTGCAGAATGGCGGCTTCGTAGGCTAGGAGCTACATAGGAGCATCGGGAGAGAAGGACACATCGCGCTGCGTCGTGCTGGATTGCTGAGCAACGACGAGCCTGCCACATCATCATAGCCCACGAATCCGCATTCGTAGCTCGTCGGTTTCAGCATCAAATGGATTGTGCAGTGCGCCGACTTCGGTCCTCAACCTGGAACAATCCGCATCCTTTTGACAGTAGCCCACCCCTGCCATCCCGTATCAGGAACAACACGCTCAGTCCCTGCCGCGCCGCGAGTGCCAACCCGGCTTCGGAGCCTGTCACCATGAAGGCTGTGGCCCAGGCGTCGGCTTCTGCACAGGTCGGGGCAAGCACGGTGACCGACGCTGGCGAAGACAGCAGCGGCGCGCCCCGCAGCGGGTCCATTGTGTGCGACAAGCGGCGGCCCTGCACCGTCACGCCATGCCGGTAGTCGCCCGAGGTGGCGACAGCGCCATCTTGCAGGCGCAGGATCGAATTCGGAGCGCGGCAGTCTGGATCGGGCGCCTCGACCGCAATCGTCCATGCCTCGCCACCGGGCCGCAGGCCCAGCGCGCGCATCTCGCCGTCGATGCCGACCAGCCCCGCGGTGATGCCAAAGCTGCGCAGGGTCTGCGCCAGTCGATCCACTCCGTATCCCTTGGCGATGCCATTCAGGTCAAGCGTGATGGCCTCGCGTTTGCGCACCCGACTACCCGCCAGTTCCAGCGTCTCGTGCGCAGGGCGGCGTGGCGCGGACAGGGCACGGCGAATGCCTTCTTCATTGACGGCCTCCGGGCCGAAACCCCAAGCTTGCACTGCATCACCCATGCCGATGTCGAAGGCGCCGCCCGAGGCGCGCCCGATGGCCACGCCCAGGGCCAGTACCTGAGCCAGTTCATCAGGCACCACAACCGGTGTGTTTACCGGCGCCCGGTTCAGGCGCATCAGGTCGCTGTCCGGATTCCAGGTGGACATCTGTGCGTCCACCTCGTCGGTTGCCTGCTGCAAGGCTGCCTGCACCGGGCCGGTGTCGAATCCCGGCACGGCGAAAAACAGGGCAGACCAGCGCGTGCCCATGGTGGGGCCATTCAACGCATGGCGGATCAGTTCAGTAGATGTCTTCGACATAGCGGTCCCCGGCTTTGAGCATGGCGGGCGTCAGCCCAGCGGGTTTCAAGATGTCGGTCAGTGCTTCCGTCACGCCACGGGCCATGTCCCGCCCGCCGCACACCATGATCCTGGCGCCTTGGCGGATAGCCGCCACAACCTGTGGTGCCTGCAGCCGAAGCACGTCCTGCACATACTGCGGCCGCTCCCCGCGTGAGACGGCGATGGACAGATGCGCCAGCTTGCCATCGGTCTGCCAGCTCGACAATTCGTTCTGATAGAGGAAATCGCTGTCTGGGTGACGCAGCCCGAAGAACAGGTGCACGGGACGGTCTGACGTGTTGTTGCGGATGAAGCCCGCCAGAGGCCCCACGCCGGTGCCCGCGCCAATCAGAATCAGCGGCGCCCGGCCCGGGCCTGCATGAAAGCCCGGATGGCGCCGCAAGAAAGCGCGAACCGTCTGGCCCGGCTCCATCTGGGTGAGTTGGCCCGAGGCCAGGCCGCCGACATGCCGACGCACGACAATTTCGATGAAGCCATCGCGCGCGCCCGAGGCCAGCGAGTACAGGCGCGGGACCGCTGAGCCTTCGGGCACGATGCCCAGCAAGTCGCCGGGTTCGAAGCGCGTGAAGTGCTGGCCCGTCAGGCGCTGCCAGAAGGAAGCCGTAGGCAACGCAAAGCGCAAGATCGACATCGGTACTTGCACGGCCGCGCCGTAATCGCTGCGAGCCAACAGGGTCAGCGTCTGGGTGGCCGGCACAGCCGCTTGGTGAGCGAGTTCCAGTTCGATGCCCAGCGCCTGGCCCAGGGCGCGGCCCCAGTGGGCAAAGTCCTGCGGCGATTGGCGGTCGATAGTGTCAAAGGCCATCAAGGCAGGCCAGCCCTTGGCCTGGGCAGTCTGATCCACGGCGCGGGCAAACGCGCAAAAGGCTGGGAAGCTGCTGTCGCCAAAACCCAGAACCGCCAGCGGTGCGGTGGGCACGGTCTTCAAGGCTTGGAGTTGATCGAGAAAGCCCTTGGCCGAGGCTGGGGCATCGCCCTCGCCATAGGTGGCGGCGAGGACTACAAAGCGCCGGGCCTGGCGATAGCGTGCGGGCGCAAAGCCCGCCATGGGGGCCACGTGAACCAACTGCCCGGCGTCGCGCAAAGCGCGCGCCAGCGTGGCGGCAAAAGCCCAGGTGCTGCCGCCTTCGGAGCCCACCAGCACAATGGTGTCGGCCTGCGTGGGCGCTGTGTTGCCTTGGAGTCTGGGGCGGTTGCGCCATCCGGGCAGCCAGGTCAGCACCCCCGTCACCGCCAGCACCGGCACCCCCAGTGCCATCAGGCCCAAGATGAGCCCGAAGGCGGCGGCGCCCTGCCCGGTGTGCAGCATGTAGACCGTCTCCGACGCACGCTGCCTCAAACCCAGGTCTTGCCAGTCCAGCAGGGTGCCGGTGCCTTGGTCCACATGCCCCATGCCCCGCTCGGTTTTGAGGGTGAACATGTCCTGTGCATCGTCTGCGGCGGGAAAGCTCAACTCGCGCAGCTCGGCCACCGGCGTGGCGCGCAGCGCGGGCATCTCGGTCAGCGCCAGGCCGGCTTGGCCGCTGACCGCGGCTGGCGTTTCCAGGCTGGCGGTGTCGATCGTGACGAGCTCCAAGGTTTCGGCCGCCATCCACAGCGCGGTCACCGAAGACAGCACGAGACCCAGCACCGCCACGCGCGCGATGTCGGTGTGCAAGCGGCCAAGCAGCGGGCCACGCAGGCGTGTGAACCAGCGTCGCCAGCCACCCGTGCGGCGGGCTACCAGCACCGCGCCGGAGAGGGCCAGCAGCAGCATCGCCAGCGCGCCCGTCGCCACCATCCAGCGACCGCCGTCGCCCAGAAAGAGCGAGCGGTGCAGGTTGGTGAGCCAGCGCCGCAGTGAGTCCGGATCGGCGCTGGCCACGTCGAGGCCCGTGGCCGGGTTGATCACCGCCGAGCCCGGCTGGTCGCCATCGAACCACCATGCGCTGATCTGTCCCGAGGGCGCGCGCCTGATCTGTTCCAGACCCGGGTGCGCCGCTTGCACCCGCGCGGCCAGATCGGCCACGGTCAGCGTGGCTTCCGGCTGCACGGTGCGGGCCGACTCCAGCGCCGGAAACAGCGACAGCGCCGCGCCGCTCAGCGCCGTGACCAGCAGCAGGACGGTCAGCACCAAGCCCAGCCAGCGGTGCAGGATTCGCATCATCGCGCAGGCCTCCAATCAGCGTCAGAGCCCATAGCTGAAATCGGCGACATAGCGCCGCCCCGCAACGGGCTTGCCAGCGCCTGCGGTTGTCAGCGGCACCGACACATCACGCGGGCTGTCCTGCATGTCCTCGGCGGCGGCATCCACGTTCAACTTGTAGCCCGCATCGAACAGGGCGTCGGCCAGATCCACCGTCACCTTCAGACTGCGGCCTGCGCCCACGCTGGCGCCGGTGATGCCATCAATCTGCGGGCCCTTGCCGCCGGTGGCGCGATGCCAGTCCGTCAGGTGCTTGTAGTACTTTGATTTTTTGCCCGCGACCCACAGCGTGCGTACATAGGCGCCGTTCGCATCGGTCAGGTACAACGCCAGATAGGCGCCATCGCCCCCATAGTTTTTGAGTGTGGTGGTCAGGGTGACCGGACGTGCCGCAGCCAGGCCAGGCAGTGCCAGGGCGGTGGATACAACCAGGAAAGAGACGAGTTTTTTCATGATGATTCCTTTGCAAATGAGGCGATGTCGTTGGTGGAGGTGTGGGGCCGTCTAGCGCAGCTCGAACGCCTCGTGATGAACGCGGCGCGGGCGCTGTCCCGCCGCTTGGAGCCCAGATACGACGGCATCGCGCAGCCCTGTCGGTCCGCAGTAAAACAACTCCGATTCGTGCAGTGGGAAAGGCACCAGTTGGGTCAACCGTTGCGCTGTGAAGCGCCCGTCTTCGGCGCTGGCCACGATATGCACCGTCAGGCCGGCATGGCGCGCGGCGATGGCGGCCAAGCGCTCGGCGGCGAAAGCCTCGGTCCGCGTTGTCACCACCCAGACCAGAGCAATCTCCTGCTGGTCGGTATCGGTCAATGCCTCGGCCCAGGCCAGGAAAGGGGTGATGCCGATACCGCCGGCCAGCCAGACCTGGCGCCGCGCGCGTTTGCGGAAAACGAAGCGACCGTAGGGCCCCTCGACCCGCAGGCGCTGACCGTGTGCCAGACGTTCGGGCAGGCGCCGGGTCCAGCCACCCAGGGCTTTGATGCCGAAACGCAGGTGACCATCCGCACGCGGAGCACTCGCGATGGTGAAAGGATGAGCCTCGGCCATCCCCGCATCGGGGGCCGACAGGAAAGCGAACTGACCCGGTCGCCAGCGCAGGGCACGACCTTCCGGGCGCAGCGTGACCTCCGCGACCGACCCGTGCCGGTCGATGTTCTCCAGCACAAAGGCACGCGGACGCAGGTACGGTGCGACGAACTGCATGAACAACCAAGCAGCCAACCCGGCCAGGCTCAATGCGTTCAGGTATAGATCCAGCGTGCCGTCCAGGCCGGAGGGCTTGTCGACGGCAAACTGGTGGAGTGCGGCGACGGCAAACAGAAGCCCGGTGAAGCGGTGAGTGAAGCGCCAGATCGACCAGGGCAACTCCAGCCGAGTGAAGGGAATCCGCTTGATCCAACTGATCAGGATCAGCCCGATGAGGCCATTGAATGCGACTTCACCGACGTCCGAAGCAAATTCTCCCAGCCGCGTTTCGCGCACAACATTTTCTAGCTCGGGCTCGAAGGTGTTGTGGCCGATCATCAGGGCCAGTGCGGCAATTCCCAGCCATTTGTGAACCTTATACATCCGATCGAGCCCCCCAAATAGGGGCTCGGCCCAACGCGGGCGTGTGGACAGGATCAAGGTCAGACTCATTGCGGCAATGGATGCCGCGCCGAGTGCAATACCCAGTGCGATGTCTGCACCGTAGGGAGCATAGGTCTGAGCACCGAGCACGGCGGCGTACAGAACAGCCAGGGTGGCCAGCATGGGCCCGGCAAGGTACATAGCGCGCTCCACTAGCGTGAGCCCTCTGGCGTCACCGGGACAGGCGCACGTTGCAGCCTGTCGTCCGCGGGTTTGCTCGTCTTGGCCGCCTGGCCGCGTACAGCAGGCAGGTAGCGCACCGCATCGGCGCCGGAGCGGAAGCGAACCTCCAGCTTCAGGATGGCCAGCGAGGTGGGGTCGATCTTCAGGCCGACCCGATTGCCATCGCTATCCCGGCCATGGACTTCGTAGCAGCCATCGTCGATGCGCAAGCGCTCCGCCGTGACGCCCAGGGCCGTAACATGGGCCGTCACGGCTTCGCGGGACTGCCATTCGGCCATGGGTCGGCGGCAATCGTCATCGGCCAAAGCGGCGCCAGAGGCGGTCAACGCGATGATCACGGCAATCGGTAGGAATGATTTCATGGTGAGCTCCTTTATCCTTGATGGCTTGAGGATGCTCTGCCAACGTGACCGCAGCCTGAGCCCTGAAAGAAAAAATCTTCAGGTTGTCGTCAGGTATGCCGTTGCGTTGGCCCCTATAGAGGAAAGGTTCCATGCGTGTCCTGCTGATTGAAGACGATGACGTGCTCGGTGCAGCCGTGCGCGACCAGATTGCGAGCGATGGCCATTCTGTGGATTGGGTGCGCCGCCTGGATGCGGGAGACAGCGCGATCGCGGGTGTGCCCTACGACCTTGCCCTGCTCGATTTGATGCTGCCGGATGGCCGGGGCATTCCCTTCCTGCGGCGCCTGCGCGCGCGGGGCGTGGTCACACCGGTCATCATCCTGACGGCGCTGGATCAGGTGTCGGACCGGATCGAGGGGCTGAATGCTGGCGCCGACGATTACCTCGTCAAGCCGTTTGATCTGGCAGAGCTGTCGGCGCGCATCGGGTCGGTCGCGCGGCGGTACAGCGGCAATCCCAATCCCATCCTTACCCATGGGCCGCTACAGATCGACTTGGCCGCACGCAGCATCCGCCGAGACGGCCACTTGGTGCCGCTGACGGCGTGCGAATGGGCGTTGTTCGAGGCCTTTCTATCCCGGCCTGGCCAGTTGCTCTCGAAGACACAACTGGAAGAAAAGCTCTATGCCTTCGACACCGAGGTGGAGAGCAACACCATTGAGGTGCATGTCAGCCGCCTGCGCAAGAAACTGGGCGCCGAGATCATCGTGACCGAACGCGGACTGGGCTATCGGTTGGGGCACGCATGAGGATGCCCCGAAGCCTGCAGCGGCGCTTGGGGCTCTCGCTGGGCGTCCTGCTGACGGCGCTCTGGATCGGTGCTGCTTCAATGACAGCGCTTATTACGCGCCATGCCATGGAGGAGGTCTTTGACTCGGCTCTCCAGGAAGCGGCTCAGCGGATCCTGCCGCTGGCCGTCGCCGACATCCTCGGGCGCGAGGAAGAAGGGGTGACCCAGCGCCTGGCCGAAATCCGCGAGCACGACGAACTCCTCACCTACGCCGTGCGCGATGCCCAAGGACGCATCCTGTTGTTGTCGCACGACGCCAGCCCAGCGGTCTTTCTTCCGTGGGGCGGTATCGGATTCACTCAGTCCACAACTCATCGCTTTTACAGCGAAGAAGCGCTGCAGGGCTCTGTCCGGCTCACTGTTGCCGAGCCGCTGGCGCATCGCGTGGTTGTGGCGCGTGAGATCCAGATGGGCCTGGTTCTGCCTCTGTTGATTTTTTTGCCCGTTGCGTTGCTGGCCATTGTGCTGACCGTGCGTACGACCCTGGCCCCCTTGCGCCGCTTTCGCGAACGGCTGGCGGCACGTGGGGTACGCGATCTGTCGCTGATTCCAGTGGATGAACTGCCGACAGAGGTTGCGCCGGTGGCCGACACCCTGAACGGCCTACTCGGACGGCTCGGCGCCGCCTTCGAGGCCGAGCGCAGCTTCGCTGCCAATGCTGCCCATGAACTGCGCACGCCGCTGGCGGGCGCCATCGCACAGGCCCAGCGCTTGCGGTTGGAAACGGGAGACCCGGCGGCTAAGACCCGCGCGACTGATATCGAATCGACGCTCAAGCGCCTGACGCGACTCTCCGAACGTTTGATGCAACTAGCGCGGGCCGAAGGCGGGCGGCTGCGTCTGGAGCACGCCTCGGATCTGCGGCACGTGGCGCGGATCCTGACCGACGAGTTGTCTCGTACCACGAGCGCGGATCGAATCTCCCTGGTGCTGCCACCCGATCCTCTGATGTCGGACCTCGACCCCGACGTATTCGCCATCCTCTATCGCAACCTCGTCGAAAATGCCTTGCGCCATGGCGCGGACGGTACGCCCATCCATGTTTCGCTGACCAACGATGGCGTGCTGACGGTCGCCAACGATGGACCGATCGTGCCGGGCGACGTTCTTGCCCGTTTGACGGACCGATTCGAGCGTGTGGGAAAGCTCAGGGATGGCAGCGGTCTCGGGTTGGCGATTGTTCAGGCGATTGCACAGCGCACCGACAGTGCGCTGGTTCTAAGGTCGCCGAGGCCTGGACAGGGTTCAGGCTTCGAGGCATGCCTGACGCTTCCCACTACGAAGGGTGACAACAACCTGTTGATCGATCCGGGCAGCCGTTTCGGCAATTCGCCGAGCTGAGTACACGATTAGCTTGGTTTAGGGGGGCGCGGTCTTGTCCGTGCCTCCCTTCTTGAATCCTCTATCCCCCGCCATGAACGCCTCTAGCATGTGCGGGATCAACTTCTCTGCATCGACCGCCTCGCCATACGTCTGCGCGTGCATCGCGGCGTAGCGATCGAGGTCGGCTTTCAGGCTGGCCGGGCAGGCAAAGGTCAGCTTGACGTTCTCGGTCTTGGGCAGCGGCCCGAGCCGCAGCTTGTTGGTCGTGCTCATTGCGAAGCTCCCCGATTGAAGAACAGCGGCTGGTAGGGCCGTAGCACCAGATCCCGGTTGACGATGATGCGAACCGGCAGGCCAGGCCGCTCGGTCAGGGTCGGCTGGATGTTCATGTTGCGCCGGGTGATCTCCTGGCCGACCTGATTGATGCTGTCCTGGGCGCTATCGCGCCCGGCGATGACGATGCGGTTGCCGTCCTGGCGGTTCTCCGGCGCGGCCAGTTCGGCGCCCACGCCCAGCAGCGTCGTCAGCACCGCACCGGCGACGATGCGCTTCCAGTGCCAGTCCACGTCGTCTTCCAGGCCGGCGTAGCCGGCCGGGTCGGTGCCCACGAGGTTGTCGAGCGTCAGCGAGGACGTGTCGGGCAGGATGATCCGGTTCCACACCACCTGCACGCGGCTCTGCCCATAGCTCACCTGGCTGTTATAGCGCCCGAGGATGCGCGACCCTTGAGGGATCAGCAGGAACTTGCCCGTGGCAGTGTCGTAGACCGGCTCCGTCACCGTGCCGATCACGTCGCCGGGCAAGTCCGACTTGATGCCCGTCACCAGCGCGCCGGCGATCACTGTGCCGGCCATCACCTGATAAGGCGAAGCCGGAAGCGTCAGGTTGCCAGAATTGCGGGTTTCCGTAGAACCGGCTTTCAGGAACGCCTCTTTCTGGCCTTGCCGGTTCTGCACGGCGGTCGGGTCGGCAGGCTGGGCCGCCGTTGAGGCCGGTCTAGCAGCGAGCGGGTCGAAGGCCGCGAGCGCGCTTGCACCACCAGGCGTACCCGGCGCCGTCTGTGCCACCGTGGCGGCCTGGCCTTGACCGCCCGAGCGGAAGAACACCGACGAAGCCGCCGCGGCTTCCGCCTCCTTGCGCAAGGCGTCATTGGGATCGTGGCCGGGAGCCGCGTAAGCAGCCACGGCCGGCTGCTGCGAGTTCACGATGGCCGGGCCGAGATCGCCCGGCAGCGGCGGCCCCAGCTCGGGGATTTTCGGCGGCAGCTTCGAGTAATCGGCCGGCAGGCCGTCCAGCCCTTCGGACTTCGACACGCGATCGACGTTGTAAAGCTCGGTCTGCTCATTGGCACCACGCCGCTGCGGTTGCAGCGACCAGATCGTGGCCCCGAGCACGGCGACCGACAGGCCGCCGACGAGGATGGCCAGCGTGCGCCGGTTCAGTCGCGTGACCGGGCGCGGCTGGGCGCGCAGCGCCACCGCCTCGGGCGTGACCTTGCCCGGCTGCGGCGTGGCAAGGTCGGGAGCGTCGTCCTGGCTCATGGTCAGTTCCTCCGTGCAACGCCGTCCGTGCGCTCGATCCGCACGACATCGCTCTTGTCACCACCCAGGCGCAGTTCGGCCGCGCCGAACAGGCGATCCACGATGTAGTACGGCGAGCGGAAGCGGTAGTTCACCAGTTGCCCGTCGCCCTGAGCGCCAATCACGAACAGCGGCGGCAATTCACCCTGGGCGATACCGGCAGGGAACTGGATATAGACCTTCTCGCCGTCATCGAAGGCGCGCAGTGGTTTCCACGGCGGATTGCTGCCGCTGATCGCGTAGCGGAAGCGCAGGTTCTCCAGCGACAGCCCGGTATCGACAGGCGCGGCGGCGCTGGCCGCCTGCGCCTGGCGCTGCAAAGCCAGCATCCGGTCGCGCGGGTACTCCCAGGACACCGACGCCATCCACGTCTTTTCCGTCGAAGCCAGCTCCAGCAGGTACGTCCTGCGGCTGGTGGTGATGACGAGATTGGTCTTGAGGCCCGAGCGGATCGGCTTGACCAGCACGTTCACGCGCAGGTCGGCGCCGTTGCCGCTGGACGTGTCGCCCACGATCCAGCGCACGGTATCGCCGGCGGCCACCGTCACCAGCTCCTCGCCCGGTTGCAAGGCAATCACGGTCACGCGGCCCACGGCCGCATAGACTTGGTAGAGCGCGCCATCGGTGAAGGGCCACACCTGAATCGCGTTGACATAGCCCTCGCGCGTGGGCGCGACGCGGGCCTCGGCATTGGCGCGCGAGACGCGCACCTTCTCGTCGGCCGGCTCCGGCGCGGGCTTGGCGTCCTCGGCTTCGGGCAATGGCTTCAACTGCGCCGGCATCGGCAGTACCTCGGGCACGGCCACCACCTCCACCGGCGCAGGCAGCTCGGGCAGTGGCTGGGCCTGCACTGGCTCATCAAGCGAGATCACGGGCGGCGGTTTGCCCTGCGTGGCGCAGCCCGCCAACGCAAGCAAGATCACCGGCAAAGCGGATTTACGGAAAAGATCATTCATGGCTTGGCTCCTTCAGAAGAATCCAGCTCGCGGCTCCACGACAGGCCGTTGATGTAGATGCCCAGTGGGTTCTTGCGCAGGCGTTCTTCGGTGCGTGGCGGCTGGAGTACGATGGACACCACGGCCGTCCACCGCTCCAAGCCCGCCGCGGCACCGTTGACGTAGCGGCGTTCCGTCCAGCGCACGTTGAAAGACGTGTCGCTTGCGCGCACGACGCTGGTGATCTGTACCGTCACCGACTCCTTGCCGATGCGCGCAAACGGGTCGTTGACCCGTGCGTAGTCGTTGAGCACGGCCGCGCCCTTGTCGGTCGTGTAGTCGTAGGCGTCGAGCCAGTTCTGGCGGACGACGATGGGGTCGATGGACAGCGAGCGCACCAGCGTCACGAAACGCGCGATGTGATGCGCCGTCTGCGCATCGTTGGGCCGGTACGGCGTGGCGGCTTCGCCGACCGCGCGTACCTGGCCCGCGTTGTCCACTTCCACGACGTAGGGCGTCACGATGGACTGCGCCGAGCGCCACACCAGGCCGCCGGCCATCAGCAGCGCGAGCGTCAGGCACCCGAAGGCCATCAGACGCCAGTTCTTCGCCTGCACGCGCGGCGAGCCGATACGGTCGTCCCACACCTGGCCGGCAGCTTGGTACGGCGTGGCAGGCTGCGGCGTGTCGGCATAGCGCACCTGCGGTTTTCCGAATCGCATGGTCAGTTCTCCTTATGAATCGCTTTAGTCGTCGGAGCCGCGCAGGCTCGGGCCTTGCCCCGAGCCGCCACCGTCGCCGCCGCGCAGCGTGTGCGCGGCGGCGGTCGCGGCGTGGGTGAGTTGCTGGCGGCGATGCAGCCGCTTGGCCCAGGCGGGTTGTTCCGGCGTCTGTGCAGTGGCGCCGCCTGCGGGGGCTTCTCCTGCGGAGGCTTGGCCGGTTGACGCGCCAGCGTCGGCCGTCGAGCCATTCCAGCCAGCACGGAACGGAGCGGCCATGCGCTGCCCGGCAGCGGAGGCGCGGAATGCCGCGCCTCGCCCGGCTGCCTGCGCGCCGGTCTTGGCGACGTTGCCCAGGCCCGCCATCGCGCCCTTTGCGCCGCCGCCAGCGGCGGCGGAACCGGCCTGGAACGCCGACTTCGCACTGCTGGCCGCCGACGTGGCGGCGCGCGCACCGCTACCGGCCAGCTTGGCGGCAGCCGGGGCCATGCGCGCACCAGCAGCCACGGCGCCACCCACGCCCGTCGCGGCGGCGCCGATGGCGACGGCCGTGCCGGCAGCGCCGACAGCAGCCCCGGCCATTGCGCCAGCGCCGAGCTGCGGCGCACCGGAGACGAGGCCCGTGGCGATGCCGGGGCCGAAGATCCCTAGCGCCAGCAAGGTGAGCGAGGCCAGCATGATGACCAGCGCGTGGTCGATAGACGGCTCGGCGGGATGGACTTGGAACTGAGCGAACAAGCCCGAGCCGATACCGACAATCACGGCCTGCACCAGAACCTTGACGCCGGAGGCGACCACGTTGCCCAAAACCTTTTCGGCGAGGAACGCGGTCTTGTTCCAGAGCGCGAATGGCACCAGCACGAATCCGGCGAGCGTGGTCAGCTTGAACTCGATCAGCGTGATGAACAGTTGGATCGCCAGCACGAAGAAGCACAAGACCACGACCAGCCACGCGAGGAACATCACCACGATGGGGTCGAGGTTCACGAACACTTCGGGAAAGCCCGCCATCTCGCCGATCTGCTCCAGAATCGGCGCCCCAGCGTCGATGCCGGTTTTCGCCAGCCGGCCCGGCTGCAAGAAGTTCTCCATCGTGATGGCCGAGCCGGTGGCGGTGATGCCCAATCCCGCAAACGAGCGGAACACGATGCTGGCCAGCCAGTTAAAGTTATTGATGATGTAGGCGAAGGCACCGACGTAGAGCACCTTGCGCAGCAGCTTGGCGATCACGTCCTCGCCCTGGCCGGTGGCATGGCTCATGGCCCAATACAGGCCGGCGATCGTCATGTCGATGACGATCAGCGTGGCAGTGAGGAAGGCCACTTCGCCCTGCAACAGCCCGAAACCCGAGTCGATGTAGGCGGAGAAGATATTGAGGAACTGGTCGATGATGGTCACGTCATTCATGGCGTGCCCTCCGGTTCGGCCGGCGACGCCGGCGCCATGCCATCGGCCGGTTCCTCGAAGCTCGGCGGAATCGGCGGCAGGTCGGCCAGCGTCTGGTATTCATCCGGCCCGGCCTGGCCGGAGAAGAAGCGCCGCCGGAAGGCTTCGGCGGCGGCACGGCAAGCGTCCTCGCCCGTGGCCTGCCGGTCGGCCGCGCATTGCGCGCCCAATGCCTTCAGCCGCACGGGATCGGCGGCCAGGGCATCGGCAAGGTGGTCGGCCGGCTGCTCGCCGCAAGCGGCCAGCAGCGCGACACACAGGACGAGGACGCATCGCATGGCGGCCTCCCGTCAGTTGCCGTAGAAGTTCACGGACTGCGGCGTGTACGGCGTGCCGTCGCCCAGGAAGCGCCGCCGCACCTCGCGGGCGCGCTCCGTGGCTGCCGCCTGCCGCGCCAGCTCCAGCGACGCCGCCCGGTCTTGCGTGATCTGGAGCCGCTGCGACTGGATCGACTGCTTGGCCTGCAAGGCCAGCAATTGGTTCATGGCCTGCATCGCTTGCAGCGCGCCTTCGGCCGATTGGCTCTTGCCCACGAGGTCGGCCAGCACGCTTTCGTCTTCGCCCAGGTTCTGCGACACCTGTGCCTGCATCTGCATCGTGGTCTGCAAGCCGTTGAGCGTGTTCCTCCAGCGCTCCTGCGCGTCGCGGTACATCTGGTCGCCGCTGATCGTGGCGGCGTACTGCTCGGGATACAGCCGCGCGAACTCCCGATCGAGGTTCGTCACGTCGTAGGCCAAGCCGCGGGCCTGAGCGATCAGCCGCTCGGTCGTCGCCAGATTGGCGCGCAACTGGTTCACCACGCTGGACGGCAGGCTGGCGAGGTTGCGCGCCTGGTTCATCAGCATCTGCGCTTCGTTCTGGAGCTGCTGGATCTGGTTGTTGATCTGCTCCAGCGTGCGGATCGCGGTCAGCGTGTTCTGGACGAAGTTGGACGGATCGAACACCGTGATGGCAGATGCCGGTTGTACGGCCAGCAGCGATACCGACAGCGCGGCGGCGAGCGAAATGGAAAGCGCACGGATCTTCATGGCTGGTTCTCCAATAGGTGGTCAGCAGTACAGAGGGAACCCGGCGCGAGGCCGGGGAACGAGGGCAGCAGATCGGCCGCCCAATCAAGGCCGCAATGGCGCAGCCAGCCGCCTGCGAAGCCGGGCGTGCCGGCGTCCAGCAGCACACGGTCCATGTCACGCTGGTCTTGCGGCGTGGAGGCGCCCGCAAAGGCCAGCGTCGCCGGCCCCAGGTCGAGGTCGAATAAACGGTTGCCAAAGCGGGATTGGTAGTAGTAGTCGCGCTTGGGCTGCGCGGTGGCGACGATTTCGATCTGCCGCCTGTTGAGGCCGAAGCCCTCGTAGATCGTGCGAATCTGCGGCTCGGTCGCCTGCGGGTTCGGCAGGAAGATGCGGCTTGCGCAGCTTTCGATGATCGCGGGCGCGATGCTCGAATCCTTGATGTCCGCCAGCGACTGCGTGGCGAAGATGACGCTGACGTTCTTCTTGCGCAGTGTCTTGAGCCACTGGCGGATGCGCGCGGCAAACACCGGGTCATCCAAGAACAGCCACGCTTCGTCGAGAATCAGCAGCGTGGGCGCACCGTCAAAGCGTTCATCGAAGCGCGCAAAGAGGTAGTGCAGCACGGCCATGACGGCGGCCTTGCTGTGCATCAACTCCTCCATCTCGAAGCACTGCACGTCGGCCATGCCGAGCCGGTCATGGTCGGCGTCCAGCAGCTTGCCGTGGGCACCGCCGAGCACATAGGGCGACAGCGCCTGCCGCAGCGTGTTCGATTGCAGCAGCACGGAAAGCCCCGTCATCGTGCGCTGCTCCAGCGGCGCACCGGCGAGGCTTCCCAACGCCGACCAGATAGCCGCCTTCTCGTCGGGGCCGACCGCCACGCCTTCATGCAGCAAGCGGCCTTCGACCCATTCGGCCGCCCAGGTGCGGTAGCCTTCGCGGTGGATGCGTGCCAAGGGCTGGAAGGCGATTTCGCCATCAGTCCCGCATCGTCTCGTGGCGTAACGACAGTCCCCTTCAGCAGGAAGCTCGCTGGGACGAGTTCACGGACTGGATGGCGGATCGGATCATCCGCATGGACGCGGTGTTTCGGCCACTGGTGAAGGCGTTGCCATGAGGATGCTATGAAAGAGAACCACCTCGAGGATGCCTGCCTGGAGTGGCTGGCCGGCTTAGGCTGGACCTGCGTCGAAGGCGACGCGGTATCTCCCAGCTCCGAGCCCGAAGCGCGATCGCGCTACTCGGATGTTGTTCTGGAGCCGCGCCTACGCGCCGCCGTTGAGCGACTCAATCCCGGGCTCAGCCCAGGAGAGGTCGACGAGGCCGTCGGGAAGTTGGCCAGCTATGGCGGCCAGTCCGTGGTCGATGCCAATAAGGAAGCCTACGACTGGCTGCGCAACGGCGTGCCCGTGGAGCGCATCGAAGCGGATGGCCGACGCACCGTGCTGCGCGTCCGCGCCATCGACCCTGCCGGCCCGAACGACCTGCTCGCGGTGCGGCAGTTCACGATCCACGGCCAGAAGATCCGGCGTCCCGATATCGTGCTGTTCGTCAACGGCGTGCCGCTGGTGGTGATCGAGCTAAAGAACCCGGCCGATCTCAATGCGGATATCGGCTCGGCCTGGAATCAGATCCAGACGTACAAGGCCGACATCCCGCAGCTGTTCTACTACAACCTGCTGAGCGTGATTTCCGACGGCACCGTGGCGCGCTACGGCTCACTGACCGCGGACCTGGGCCGTCACTCCCGCTGGCGCTTGCTCGATGGCAAGAAGGTGGGAAAGGGACAGCTGGAGCTCGAGGTGCTCATTCGGGGCCTGCTGGCGCAAGACACCCTGCTCAGCTTCTTCCAGGGTTTCGTGGCCTACGGGGGTGCCCACGGCGGTGCCACGACCAAGATCATTGCCCAGTGGCACCAGTACCACGGTGTGCTCAAAGCGGTGGAGCGCGCATCCGACGCCCTGCTGCACCGAAAGGACGGCAAGGGCGGCGTCATCTGGTTCACCCAAGGATCGGGCAAGTCCCTCTTGGCGCTGTTCTATGTGATGGCGTTGCGGGATAGGCCAGAGTTCAAGAACCCTACCGTCGTGCTGGTGACCGACCGCAACGATCTGGACGGGCAGCTGTTTGAGACCTTCGCGGATAGCCGCTGGTCCCTGCGCGCTGTCCCGGCCCAGGCGGACAGCCGGGAAGACCTTCGCGACAAGATTTCGGGGTCCAGGCAGGCGGCGTCTTCTTCACCACGATCAACAAATTCGCACCGGAAGCCGGGAAGACCTCTGTGCCGGTGCTATGCGACCGAGCCAATGTCATTGTCATCGCAGACGAGGCGCACCGGACCCAGTACGGCTTCCGTGCGGATATCGACACCCAGACGGGCCAGACCAAGTACGGCCTGGCGAAGTACATGCGCGACGCCCTGCCCAACGCCATCTATTTGGGCATGACAGGCACCCCGGTCAGCTTGGACGACCGTGACACCGAGGCGGTGTTCGGCACCTACGTCGATGTGTATGACATGATCGCCGCCCAGGAAGACGAGGCGGTGGTTCCGGTCAGCTATGAGAGCCGGATCATCGAGCTTCGATTCAATGAGGCCGAGAAGCAGGCGCTCATGGATGAGTTCCTGGAGGTCACTGACGACGAGGACGAGGGTGAGCAAAGCCGGACCGTCAGCCGCCTGACTCGCCTCGAAGCGCTGGCCATGGCCGAGGGCAGGCTGGCGACCCTGGCGGCTGACCTGGTAGCGCACTGGGAGGCGCGTCTGGAGTCGGTGGCGGGCAAGGCCATGATCGTGGCGATCTCCCGTGAAGCGGCGGTCCGGCTGTACGAAGAGATCGTCAAGCTGCGGCCCGACTGGAAGGGCGACGACATCAACACGGGTCGGATCAAGGTTGTGATGACCAGCAATTCGGCCGATCCGCTGCATTTCCAGCCGCACCGGACCGACAAGCCGCAGCGAAAGCTGCTGGAGAAGCGGTTCAAGGATCCCGATGACCCGCTCGAGCTCGTGATCGTGCGCGATATGTGGCTGACCGGTTTCGATGCGCCGCCCGTGCACACCCTCTATGTGGACAAGCCCATGCAGGGCCACGGTCTGATGCAGGCGATCGCCCGGACCAATCGCATCTGGCGCGGCAAGCCTGGCGGTTTGATCGTGGACTACATCGGCATCGGCGAGGAGCTGAAGAAGGCGATCAAGCAGTACACCAAGGATGCCGGAGCCGACCGCGAACCGGTGGACACCTCCGGGCAGGCCCTGGGCATCCTGCTCGACAGCTTGGACGTCATCCGCAAGGAGTTCTTCCACGGGTTCGACTACGCCGGCACGCACGATCCCAAGAAGGCCCTGGCCCGTCTGGGGCCGGCCATGGAGCACATCCTGCAGGTGGACCCGGAACCCGACGAGAGGGGCCGCAATCGCGGTGTGCGCGCCTATCTGGACCAGGTCGCCAGGCTGACCAAGGCTCAGGCCTTGGCCGGCACCTTGGCGCCCGCCATGGCGCTGCGCGAGGAAATCGCGTTCTTCCAAGCAGTCCGGGTGTGCCTTATCAAGCTGACCCGGGCCGGCGAGATTCGATCCCGGATGGAGAAGGAGGCCGCCCTGCGGCAGCTGGTGGCCAAGGGTGTGCTGGTTGAAGGGGTCAAGGACGTGTTCGGCACCTTGGGCCTGGGTAAGCCGGATATCTCGCTCCTGGACGAACAGTTCCTGGCCCAGATCCAGGCTATGCCCACAAAGAACCTCGCGGCAGAGCTCCTAGAGCGGCTTATTGCCGACCAAGTCAAGGCCCGCGGCGCCAAGAACGCTCTGCAGGCCAAGCACTTCACCGACAAGCTGGAAGAGGCGATCGCCAAGTACCAGAATCGGGCGCTGACCACTCTCGAGGTAATCGAAGAGCTGATGGGTTCACCCCCGTTTTCACGGACACTTACGAGAAGGCCAATGCAGGGCCATGAGGAGTGTTCATGTCGAAGCGAAGGAAGTTCAGTGCGGAGTTCAAGCGCGGTGCGGTTGAGCAGGCTAGTCAGCCTGGGGTGAGCTGTGCCCAGGTGGCCCGGGAGCTCGGGGTCCGGGACAACTTGCTGACCCGTTGGAAGCGGGAAGCCCAGAGCCAGGGCAAGGTGGCCTTCAGCGGCACCGGGACGCCTCGGGATGAGGAACTTGTGCAACTCAAGCGCGAACTGACGCGGGTGAAGAAGGAACGCGATTTTTTGCGAGAAGCGGCGAC
>NZ_AUIV01000039.1 GCF_000423885.1 Thermomonas fusca DSM 15424
CGTGGCAGCCAGTTCCGGAGCGGCGATTACCTGCGTTACTTGGCGACCAACGCGTTGGTGTGCTCGATGAGCGCGGTGGGGCATTGCGGTGACAACGCAGCCTGCGAAGGCTTCTTCGGCCTGCTCAAGCGCGAGCGCGTTTACCGCATGACGTATCCGACACTCGATGCTGCAAGGTCCGATGTGTTCGAATACATCGAGCGATTCCACAACCCGAGGATGCGACGTAGGGTCGCCAGGCAGGATCAGAAGTTCTCAGCTCTTTCACAACCGTCCGTGATTTCGGGGTAGAACCCCGCGCTCTTTGCAATGCGCCGGACATACCGGAGGCGGTCAAAGTCCTCGGCATGCGCGAGATGGCTCGAGTGGGTACTGATCAGTAGCTGGCTCTTGAGCGCTGAAGCGTCTGCCCCGGTTGGGCTTATGAGCTTGTGCGCCTTGTCGGGAAAGATGCGCTGCACTTGGACATGAAGGTGCGCCTCAGGCTCTTCAATCATCACGAGGTGAACCGGTGCAGGAGACCCCTTTTCCGGTTTTAGCCGGGCGGCCTTGAATGACACCAGCTGGTAGCTGAGAGACTGGAGGTTCTGGTAGCCGAGTCCGATGGAGTATTCAGGGAGGAGTTCTTCGAGCGACTCCTTTTGCATGCTGTACTGGACTGCGGTTCCATGGTCTAGCAAGTCAGCCGTCTGGATGCGCGTGCGAAAGCGAATCTCCTGAGGGTCGTGCAGACCTGGATAGCCAAGCTCCTTCACTTCCTCAACCGAATCGGCAATGGCTTCGTGAATCTTCTTGTCAAGGTCTCTCTGCGCCTCCGCCACGGCTTTGATGAGGTCCGCTCGGTGACCATGCCCTGTGCTGGCGACGTTCAAGTGCTGACGGGCAAACTTGAGGAGCTGGTTGGAGAACATGCCAACTCGATGAGGGCCGGATGCGGATCGCGACTCAGCTTCTTCGCTGCCCAGCCCGCGCTGAGCGGCAACAAAGTCCACCCGGATGATCTTGGAGAGATGCTTCCGTTCAATAGGACTGGCGTCTGCAGCTAGCGTCTGGGTAACGTAGGTCTTGAAGCCAGTAATCGGGTTGTTTTCTGCATCGAGCTTGTATGCGCGAACCTGGCCGAGTTTCGAAGAATCACGGAGCCAAAAGTCGAGAAGATCTATGGGCCAAGCAAGAGAGTCCGCGCCCATGTCCTTCACGGGTTCGCGCGCCGTTCGATATGTCCAAGCTAGTTGCTTTAGCTCTTCAACGGACGACGCCGGTTCCAAGCGCAGCCGGATACCTACGGCACCGCCCTTCCAACTGAACTTGGAAAGAAATGGTGCGACGAAGTGGTACATGCCCGCCTCCGCATCGAACCAGACGTCCAACGTCGGCATGGCCGAGAGAAGAGTTTGAAGCTGCTGCTCCCACTGCTCCTCGTCTCCTGTTACGGTTAAGGGGTCATCCGCCAGCGCTTCCCATGCCTTTCCAAGAGCTCGCAGTGTTGGCCATTGCGAGAGGCTGATGTCGAAGGCGCCAAAAGGGGAGCCGTCCGCAAGGAAGTGGCGGAGAGCGGCGAGTACCGAGGTTTTCCCGCTGTTGTTCGCTCCGACCAGAATGGTGGTCTTCTCGTTGACCTCCAGCTGAACCTTTCCGAGACGACGGAACTGACACAGCTCTAGAAATCGAAGCGTGATACTTCCGGGTATTGGGATGACGGGAGTTGTTTCTGGCATTGAGGCACCTTTGAGCTGGAATGTAGCGAGGCGGCACTACCAAGCAGATGCTTAAGGCACCCAAGAGAAAGGAGTTCATACTACCAATAGTGGCAAGCGTTCCACCCCCATTTTCACCGACTCTGACGAGAAGCCTGAACTAGGCCACGGACTGCATTGTCCCAACGGCTTGAGTCGCGAGTTCGACCTTCCCTACCCCCGATAAATCAATCTTATCCGAAACATGTTCGAAGTTGCGCTCTGAGACTGAGTGGAGCGGCCAGCTGCAGGCGAAGAAACTTGGTGTGCGATTGGCGCACGCCTCTGCTCAAGAACCGAGAACCACCGCGGCCAATGCCAGTACCGTCCCACTTGGCAATCGTCACCAGCACGAGATAGATAGACCAAGGTTTTCGCGGAATCCCGGCGATAAGCTTCAGCGGATCGCCCACCACCGGCACCCAGCAGAGCAGCAGAGCAGCAGCGACCATTTTCCGTGCCGCTGGCCCCAACGCTGCGCCCGTTCAAGCTGGGCTTCATTGATCGGGAACCAGCGGCGATGCCTCGGCCGTTCGATCTGGCGTCCGCGGATCCAGCTCACCGTCGAACCCAGCACGTTGCCCACGCTGCCGATTGTGATAAGCCACATCGGCGAATAGTTCGCCCCCAACAGGCGGGTGAGCATCGCCTCCGACTGCAGTGTCAGGATCGTCGCGGCGACGAAAGCAAGGGCGAACAACGCGGCATAGACGCCGATCTCGGGCACCGATCAATCTGCGAATGCTTTACGCATGGGTGGCGGTGCACGGCTCACTGCGGCCAGCGTCCATGCAGTACGTCAATCCTGTACGAATGCGCATGCCTTCCATCGCCAGCTTGATGCTCCGCGATATGTGGATGGTCAACAGCCAGTTCAGGATGGCTGTGTTCAACCACATCTGGATCATGGCGCGGCCACATCCACTTGGCGGACAGCAGCCCGACCACGGCCACCCCACTCAAGGCGGCGAGCGCGCTGCCGAGTCCGAAGCGGGCGCCGACCCAACCGGCCAACGGATACGCCAGCAGCCAGCATGCGTGCGACAAGGAGAACTGCGCGGCAAACAGGAACGGCAAGTCGTCGGATTCCGCGGAACGCCGCAGCAGGCGCCCGCCGGGCGTCACCAGTCCCGCGTAGGCGGTGCCGAAAACAAACCAAAGCGGGAGCAGCAGCGTCCAGCCCAGCGATCCTTGCGTGGTCGCCCACAGCCCGGTGGCCGCGAGCAGCACGCCCACCATGGTCACTGCGGCTGCGAGCATCACCCGCCGGTCCGGAATGCGGTCAAGCAATTTTGGCAACAGCAGCGCCACCGCCATCGAACCGGCGCCGAACGCGGCCAGCGCCCAGGCGACTTCACGTTCCCCGCCGTGCAGCGGGCCGCGCACGACCACCACCGTGTTTACGAACACCATCGCGCCACCGGCTGCGGCGCACAGGTTCAGGGCGAGCAGGCCGCGCAAACGCGGCGTGTGCAAATAGATGCGCATACCGCGGAACGCGCGGGCGTAGGGACTGCCGGCGGCCCGCGCTGCCGCAGCGATGGGGAAAGCGGTTGTCAGCACCAGCAACGCGGACGCGACAAAGCCCACCGAGGTGCCAGCGAACAAGCCATGGAAGCTGATCACAGTCAGCAGCGCGGCTGCGATCGCCGGGCTCAGCAGACTTTCAAGGTCATAGGCGAGGCGCGACAGCGACAGTGCGCGGGTGTAGTCGCGCTCTTCGGGGAGAATCTCCGGAATCAACGACTGGAACAGCGGCGTGAAGCAGGCCGATGCCGATTGCAACAGCGCGATCAGCACGTACACCTGCCAGATTTCGGTGACGAACGGGAGCATGATCGCCACCGCCGCGCGAATGAGATCCAGCGCGATCAGCACCGGCTTGCGCAGCCGCGGCGGGACCAGGGCGCCGGCCAGCGGCGCCAAGGTCACATACACAGTCATCTTGATGGCCAAGGCGGTACCAAGTACCGCGCCTGCCTGCGCGCCGGCCAAGTCGTAAGCCAGCAGTGCCAGCCCCACCGTAGCCAAGCCTGTGCCAACGAGGGCAACGACCTGGGCGAGAAACAGGTGGCGAAAACTGCGGTGATGAAGGATCTCGATCATGAAACGTCTCCTGTGCGCAGAATCAAGCCCTTACTTCTTGCCTGATGGCTTCGTGGCCGCCTTCTTCGGCCCTGAGGGCCTTGGTGTCGCGTCGTACACGTCGTTGAAAAGCGCCGGGTATCGGCCAGCTGGGCCCAGGTGGAGGGCTTGGCCTGCGACAGCTCGAGATCCTGCGGCTTGGTGGCCAGGCCGAGGCCGTGGAAGATTCCGAAGACCAGCGCCGCCGCCTTGATGTGGGGCTGGAAGCCGAACCAGCACTCGAACGCGCCGAGCTTTTCGAGTGCCTTGTAGACCAACGACAGACCGATGATTGCGTCGATGAGGTACGAGCTGACATGCACCCCACCCAGCACCCCATACAGCAGCGTGAGGCTATGCCTGATGGCGAAGAAGGCGACGTAAGCGCCGACATCGCGCATGCGGTACAGGAAGAAACAAACGTCGAACAAGAACAGCAGGTGGTCGTACCCGGTGACCATATGCTTGGCATCGAGGTAGGTGAACACGAGCCGCTGGCGGCCGATGTACTGCTCCACGAACGCCTGATCGCTACCGGTGACAACGTGCACCAAGGCGACAGCCAGCCACAACAGCAGCGCGAGGATCGGGAGCGCCCGCCGGATGGCGGGCGATGCGTTGGGAAATGCCAAAGAACCTTCGGGATGGAACTGGAATGCGAGCGGTTCACGGCGTCGCCTCCTTCCCGACGTCGTTGTCCCGATGGATCAGGCGGTACAGCGCCGGCAGGACCAGCAGCGTCAGCAGGGTGGAGGAAACGATGCCACCTATCACCACCGTAGCCAGCGGACGCTGCACTTCCGCGCCGGTGCCCACGTTCAGCGCCATGGGCACGAAACCCAGACTCGCGACCAGTGCCGTCATCAGCACCGGGCGCAGGCGCGTCAATGCACCGTCCACCACCGCTTCGTGCAGCGGATCGCCTTGTTCGCGCAGCTTGCGGATGAAGGTGATCATCACCAGGCCGTTGAGCACCGCCACGCCGGACAGGGCAATGAAGCCCACGCCTGCCGAGATCGAGAACGGAATGCCGCGCAGCCACAGGGCCAGTACGCCACCGGTCAGGGCCAGCGGTACGCCGGTGAAGACAATGACCGCGTCCTTCGCCGAGCCAAAGGCCATGAACAGCAGGCCGAAGATCATGACCAGCACCACGGGCACGACGACGGTGAGACGTTGGCTGGCCGAGATCAGCTGCTCGAACGTGCCGCCGTACTCGACCCAGGTGCCTTCCGGAAGCTCGATATCCGCAGCCACTTTGTCCTGCAACTCCTCGACGAACGAACCCAGGTCGCGGCCACGCACGTTGGAGGTGATGACGACGCGGCGCTTGCCGTTCTCACGGCTGACCTGGTTCGGTCCGAGCTGGACTTCGATGTCGGCCACGGCGCTGAGCGGAACCACGCCCGGCAAGTGCGGCACCGAGTCATCGTCCGGGCGGCCGACCGCGGTGGGCAGCGCGATCGGCAGCGACGCCAGCACCTTCAGGTCCTGACGCTTCGCCTCCGGCAGGCGCACCACGATGTCGAAGCGACGATCACCTTCGAACAGCTGGCCAGCATTCGCGCCACCAAGCGCGGCGGCCACGGTTTCCTGGATGTCCGCCACGGCCAGCCCGTAGCGCGCCAGCGCGGCGCGGTCAGGGGTGATGACCAGCAACGGCAGGCCGGTCACCTGCTCCAGCTTGACGTCGGCGTTGCCGGGAATGGTGCTGGCCAGGGTTTCGATCTGCTTGCCGACACCACTCAGTTCCTCCAGGTCGTCGCCGAACACCTTGATCGCCACTTCCGCGCGCACGCCGGCGATGAGCTCGTTCATGCGCATCTGCACCGGCTGGGTGAACTCGTAGTTGTTGCCGGGGATGGCGCGCACGGCCTTTTCGAGTTCGCCGACCAGTTGGGTCGTGGGCTTGCGCGGATCCGGCCAGTCCTTGCGATCCTTGAGCAGGATGAAGGTATCGGCGACCGACGGCGGCATCGGGTCGGTGGCGACTTCGGCAGTGCCCAGCTTGCCCACGACCTTGTCGACTTCCGGGAACTGCTTGATCCGCGATTCCAGTTGCTCCTGCATCTTGATGGCCTGAGTCAGACTGGTGCCGGGAATACGCAATGCGTGCAGCGCGATGTCGCCCTCGTCCAGGTTCGGGATGAACTCGGTGCCCAGGCGCGTCGCCAGCAGTCCGCACAGGACCACCAGGACTGCCGCGGCGGCCACCACCAGCTTGCGCATCGCCAAGGCCTTGTGCAGCAGCGGCGCATAGAAGCGGTTCATCGCGCGCATGGCGCGGGTCTCCTTCTCCTCCACCTTGCCGGTGACGAACTGCGCCACCGCTGCCGGCACGAACGTCAACGACAGCACCATCGCCGCCGTGATCGCCATGACCACCGTGATCGCCATCGGGTGGAACGTCTTTCCTTCCACGCCGTTCAGCGCAAAGATCGGCAGGTACACCGCCGCGATGATGAACAGACCGAACAGGCTGGGCTTGATCACTTCCGCGCTGGCAGTGGCGGCCAGGTCGAACCGCTCCGCGCGCGTCAGCAGCCGACCCAGGACATGCTGGCGTTCGCCGAAGCGACGCAGGCAGTTCTCGACGATGATCACCGCACCATCGACGATCAGGCCAAAATCCAGCGCGCCGAGGCTCATCAGGTTCGCGGACACGCGGTTCTGCACCATGCCGGTGATGGTCATGAGCATCGCCACCGGGATGACCGCGGCGGTGATCAGCGCTGCACGGATGTTGCCCAGCAGCAGGAACAACACCGCGATGACCAGCAGTGCACCCTCCAGCAGGTTCTTCTGGACGGTGGCGATGCTGCGGTCCACCAGCTGGGTACGATCGTAAATCGCCTTGGCGCTCACGCCGTCGGGCAGCGCTGCATCGATTTCCTTGAGCCGCTCGGCGGAGCGGATCGCCACCTCGCGGCTGTTCTCGCCGATCAGCATGAACACGGTGCCCAAAACGACTTCGTGGCCGTCCTTGGTCGCAGCACCGGTGCGCAGCTCCGAGCCGATGTGCACGTCGGCGACATCGCTGATACGCAACGGCAGCCCGTCACGCATTCCCACCACGATTTCGCGCAGACCGGCTTCGTCGCCCACCTGGCCGGGAATCCGGATCAGGTTCTGCTCGCCGCCACGCTCGATGTAACCGGCACCGGTACTGGCGTTGTTGCGCTCGACGGCCTGGAGCAGGTCGCCAATAGTGAGGTTGAAGGCGATCAGCTTGGCCGGATCCGGCGTGATGTGGAACTGCTGGACGTTGCCGCCGATGGTGTTCACCTCGGTGACGCCCTTGAGGTTGCGTAGTTGCGGACGAATCACCCAGTCCTGCAGCGTGCGCAGATCGGTTGGCGTCCAGGCGGTGCCGTCGGCTTTCTTGGCTCCGGGCTCGGCCTCGACCGTGTACATGAAGATCTCACCCAGGCCCGTCGCCACCGGACCCAGTGTCGGCTCGATGCCTTCGGGCAGTTGCGAGGCTGCCGCCTGCAGGCGTTCGGCGACCTGCTGACGCGCGAAGTAGATGTCGGTGCCGTCCTCGAACACCACCGTGACCTGTGACAGGCCGTAGCGCGAGATCGATCGGGTGTACTGCAGTTTGGCCATGCCCGCGAGCGCGGTTTCGACCGGGAACGTGACGCGTTGCTCCGCCTCCAGTGGTGAGTAGCCCGGTGCTTCGGTATTCACCTGCACCTGGACGTTGGTGATATCGGGAACCGCGTCGATGGGCAGGCGACCGTAGCTCCAGACGCCGAGCGCGGAGACGCCCAGCACCAGAAGCAGGACCAGCCAGCGATGCGCGATCGCTGTTCGGATGATGCGTTCAAGCATGGCGGTATCCTCAGTGGTCGTGGCTGGCGCCGGACTTGTCGACGTCGGCCTTGATCAGGAAGCTCTGCTCGGCGACGTAACGCGTCCCTGGCTTGAGCCCGCCCAGCACTTCGGCGTACTCGCCGTCGCGCTCGCCCAGTTCCAGCATCCGCACCTCGTAGGTCTCGCCGACCTGGGCGAACACCACGGTGAAGTCACGGAAGCGCTGCAGGCCGGACTCCTTGACCGCCAGCGGCACCTCACGCGCACTGACGACCACTTCGGCGGACACGGTCATGCCCGGACGCCAGCGGCCTTGCGCGTTGTCGATGCTGGTGCGCGCCACCACGCTCTGGCCGGACGCCAGCGGCAGCAGGGTCTGGATCTTCCCGCCGGTCGTGCTGTCGCCGGTGGCCGAGTTGATCTCGACTTCCTGGCCGATCGCGAGCTTCTCCGCATCCGCGCCGATCGCGCGCAGCTCCACCCACACCTCGGACAGGTTGGCGAGCTCCACCAGCGTGTTGTCGCCGGCCACGTCGCCCACGTTGGTGTTGCGCACCAGCACCACGCCGTCGAACGGCGCGACCACCGGGTAGGTGCGCATGCTCTCGTTACCTTCCACCACGACCAGGGTCTGGCCGCGGCGCACGCTCTGGCCCTGCTGCACGGACACCGAACGCACGATGCCAGGGAAGCGCGCCTTGATTTCGGCGTGCCGGTTTTCGTCCAGCGCCACCGTGCCCATCAGGCGGATCGTGGTGCGCACCACCGCCGGGCCGGCGGCTTCGACCTCGACGCCGGCCTCTTTCGCAGCCGCCGCCGGGATCGTTGTGCGCCCTTCGTAGGACGCGAATGCCCAGCGGTGCGACTTGCCGGCATGCTGCGCCTTGACCTCGACATCGAACGAATGCGGCTCGGTGACTTCGCCACTGCCAGTGAGGTAGTCGCCTTCCGGCTTGAAGGTGAAATCGTTGACTTCGCCGTCCAGTCGCTTGAGCTGCACGGTGGCCCGCACACTCGAGGCCGGCAGCGGCTTGCCGCCCTGGTAGGCGTACAACCGGTACTGCGGCGGCACATTGGTCTCGAAGATGGTCACTTCCAGCGCGAAGTCGCCATCGCGCAGCATGCGGCCGCGATGCGGGCCGCGCTCGTATTCTGCAGCGGCGGCTTCATCATGGCTTTCGCCAGATTCAGGTGCGGGGGCGCCACCGCAGGCAGCGAGCAGCAAGGCGAGTGAAGCGATGGAGACAAGACGGACGATCATGGTGTGGCTTCCGTGGCGACGGCGGTGAGGCGTTCGACCTCAACCAGACGGGTGTGATAGCGGGCGGCTGCCTCGACGCTGCGTGCGCGCAGGTCGAACAGCGTGCGTTGCGCCTGCGCGAGCGAGACGAAGGAGAAGCGACCGGCTTCGAAGCCGCGGCGGGTGACAGCAAGCGCCTGCTCGGCCTTGGGCAGCATCCGCGTGCGCAGCGCCTCGTATTCGGTACGCGCGTGCATCAGTTCTTGGTACTTCTCGAACAGGGCTTGGTGGCTCTCGAGGCGCTGTGCATCGCGACGCGATTCCAACGCGGCCAGTTGAGCATCGGCTTCAGCGATGGCGAGCGAGGCGCGCGGCTTGCTGCCGAGCGGCACCGACACCGATATCACCAGCCCCTGGTCGCCCAGCGCCTCGAGGCGACGCACACCCAGGCTGACGTTGATGTCGGGTTTGGCGCTGGCTTGGGCGACACGGCGCCTGGCAGCAATCTCCTCGGCCTCCAGCAGCGCACTGCGCTGGGCCGGTGTCATCGGCAGGCGTGTGGCGAGCGTCTCGAACGATTCAACCTGAGGCAACTCGCGTAGGTCGCCGGTCGCCGCAGTGAAGTCAGGCTCGAAGGCACCCCAACTCGCGGCCAGGGTCATCCTGGCACTGGCCAGCTCGTGCTCGGCGTGTTCGCGTTCGAGTTCCGCATCGGCGACCGCGATCTCGGCAGCCCGCAGGTCTGACTCGGGATTGCGCGCGGCCGCGACCCAGGTGGCGACTTCGCGACGGGTGCGGTCGGCCAGCTTGACCTGCTCGCGGGCGAACTCCAGCCGCTGTTGGTCGGCCACGACCTCGATGAAGCGCGCGGTCGTGCGGCTGGCGATGTCAATCCGCACAGTGTCGGATGCATTGCGCTGGCGCGCGACTTCCGCCGCACCCAGCGCCTGCCGGGCGGCGCGTTTGCCGCCGAGTTCAATCACCCGACCCAGGCGCAGCGTGGTCTCGGCCGAGTGCACGCCACTTAATGCGCCGGTGCCGGCGACGTTCTCCAGGTCGGCTCCCGCGACGTAGGGCGTGGGCAGCCCCTCACGCTCGGCGCGGGCCTGGACGGCGCGAAGCTCGGCCGCCTCGGCGGCCAAAGACGGGTTCGCAGCGAGGCTGCGTGCGACAGCCTCTTCTAGACGCAACGGTTCAGCAGCGTGCCCGGACAGGACAACGCCATGGGCCCCGGCAAACGCCAGGGCCATCAGCCAACGCAAATTCACGGATAACCTCCGGGTAATCGACAGACAGCGCAAAGCAGGCCGCCAAAGGCAGCCTCAGGGCGTCAAGCGATCGGAGGTCGGTGCGGAGGTGTTCGGGCCGCAGTGGGCGGCGGCGATGTAGCGACGGGAACGCTGGGTGCCATGGGCACGACCGCGCTGAGGATCAAGGCGGGAAACGTTGGCAACGCCGTGACGGTCGTGGCGACGTCATGGGCGTGAAGCACCAGATCAGCTGGATCCGGTGATGCAGGCCCCTCTTCCTGTCCGGATGAACCACCTGCGACCGATTGCGCCGAATGGTCGTGGTCACCGCCGGCATGCGCATGGACGTTCCCGGTCGGCAAACCTGCCGAGACCATCGCTACCAGCAAAAGCAGGCCGGCCAACTGCCCGATGGGGCGGTGGATCCAGAGGCTCAAACGGCGATGGAGGGCACGGAGGGACACCGCCTAAGGATGCCCTAGAAGGAAGGTGGGCTCAAGGAGCCGATCTCGGAAGTTCACGAATTGCCACTATGGGTCGAAAGCTGGCTACTGCACTCGCCTGGTATCGCTGCATTCATTCCACGTTTACATGCGGATGTATAATCGGGTGCATGGCTCTGCGTGCGCTCCTGATGCGGTTGTTCCTGGTCGTTGCGCTTTTGGCCAACGGTCCGGGCGTCGCGGGCGCGTCCATGCATCTGGAGCACCTGCGCAACTCCGGCGATCTGTCTGACGTGGCTGCGGTGCAGGCAGCAGCAGAGGCAATAACCGCCTGCCACGGGGCCGAAGCGACCGCTCCAGCGGCCGTGGATCACGGCCCCCCGCAGGCTACGAATGAGGCCGGCGACGCATCGCCAGCGGATGACTGCTGCCGGGCGGGCGATTGCTGCGCATGCATGCACCATTGCTCAGCGGCACCTGCCTGGTCGATGCTTGCCGACCTCAGCACCGGCTACCGGCAGACCGCCGAACCTTTCCTGTCCGGGCACGCATCCGCGGCCCGGGCCAACCTCCTGCGACCTCCGATCGGCTAAGTGTCGCGGCGCGCCGTCATCGGCGCCGCTGGATCTGTCCGTGAGTTCCGCACTGACAGAGTAATGCTCGCTTCGCGAGCCTTCGACCTTTTCCCGGAGTTTCCATGTCTTCCGATTCTTTCGGCCGTGCCGAGGGGCTGTCTGTCCCGTCGCGCCGCCTCTTTGTTCAGGGACTAGCCGCCGGCGGCGCCGTTGCGGCACTCGGCCTCTGGCCCCGTTCGAGCTGGGCCGTCCAGGCCGAGGGCGTACCCAACGTGCTCTCGGGCACCGACTTCGACCTGACCATCGGCGAGACGCCGATGAACTTCACCGGCGCCACGCGCACCGCGATCACGGTCAACGGATCCATTCCGGCACCGCTGCTGCGCTGGCGCGAAGGCACCACCGTCAACCTGCGGGTCCGCAATGCCCTGCCCGCCGGCTCCATCCATGGCAGCCAGGCGTCGATCCACTGGCACGGGATCCTGCTGCCGGCCAACATGGACGGCGTGCCCGGGCTCAGCTTCAACGGCATCAACCGCGGCGAGACGTATCAATACCGCTTCGACGTCGTGCAGGGCGGCACCTACTGGTACCACAGCCATTCCGGCTTCCAGGAGCAGGCCGGCCTCTACGGGCCGCTGATCATCGAGCCGCTGGAACCCGAACCGTTCGCATATGACCGCGATTACGTGGTCATGCTCAGCGACTGGACCGATCTTGATGCGAAGCGCCTGTTCGCCCGGCTCAAGAAGCGCTCGGATTTCGACAACTTTTCCAAGCGGACGGTTGGCGATTTCTTCCACGACGTGGAGCAGAACGGCCTGGCCGCTACCGTCGAAGACCGCAAGATGTGGGGCCAGATGCGGATGACGCCGACCGACCTGTCGGACGTCAACGCCAACACCTATACCTACCTCATGAACGGCACGACCTCGCTCGGCAACTGGACCGGGCTGTTTCGGTCGGGCGAGAAGGTGCGCCTGCGCTTCATCAACGGCTCCGCGATGACGTACTTCGACGTGCGTATTCCCGGCCTGAAGATGACCGTGGTCGCGGCCGATGGCCAGTACGTGCGTCCGGTGACCGTTGACGAGTTCCGCATCGCCACCGCCGAGACCTTCGACGTCATTGTCGAACCCACCGGGCAGGATGCATTCACCATCTTCGCCCAGGACAGCGGCCGCTCCGGCTACATCAGCGGCACCCTCGCGGCCAGGGAAGGCTTGCGCGCGCCGATTCCGAGCGTCGACCCAAAGCCGATCCTCAGCATGGACGACATGGGCCATGGCGGAATGGGTGGCGGCGGCCACGACATGTCGTCGATGGCCGGCGGTGCCATGGCCGGAATGGATCACAGCGGCCACGACATGTCGTCAATGTCCTCCAATGCGACAGCCGGCGGCAGCATGGCCGGCATGGACCACGGTGGCGGCGGGATGCAGGAACACCCTGTCACCGAAACCGGCAATCCCCTGGTCGACATGCAGACGATGGCGCCCGTGCCCAGGTTGGATGACCCGGGCATCGGCCTGCGCGACAACGGTCGCCGTGTGCTGACCTACGCCGATCTGCGCAGCACCTTCCGCGACCCCGACGGGCGCGAGCCCGGGCGCACGATCGAGCTGCACCTGACCGGACACATGGAGCGCTTCTCCTGGTCGTTCAACGGCGTGAAGTTCGCCGACGCACAGCCGCTGCGCCTGAACTACGGCGAGCGCCTGCGGATCGTGCTGGTCAACGACACGATGATGTCGCACCCGATCCATCTCCACGGCATGTGGAGCGACCTCGAGGACGAATCGGGCAACTTCATGGTGCGCAAGCACACCATCGACATGCCGCCCGGCACCCGGCGCAGCTACCGGGTGCGTGCCGATGCCCTTGGCCGTTGGGCCTACCACTGCCACCTGCTCTACCACATGGAAGCCGGCATGTTCCGCGAAGTGCGGGTGGAGGAATGAACGCCATGATCCGTTCCCACCGCCATTCTCTGGCCATCGGCCTTGCCCCGTACAAGTTTGAAATCAAGGCGACCGCCTATCTCGGGCAGTCCGGCCAGGTCGGACTCGGCGCGGAAGCCGAATACGAAACGCTGTTCACCAACCGCCTGATCGGCCAGTGGCTGGTCGAGGGCGAAGCATGGAGCAAGGACGATCCGGCGGTTGGCATCGGCAGCGGACTGAGCAAGGTCGAAGCCGGTTTCCGCCTGCGCTACGAGTTCCATCGCCGGTTTGCGCCCTACCTCGGCGTGGTCTGGGAACGCGCTTATGGCCGAACCGCGGATCAGCGTCGCGCGCAGTCCGGGGACATCGACGACACCCGGATCGTGGCGGGCGTTCGTATCTGGTTCTGACAGGCAAACGCACATTGAAACCCGACACCCGAACCACGCCTGACTGTGACGGCTGGCAAGCACACAACCATCGATCTACTGGAGTCTCTGCATGAACGCAATGACAACTTCCATCACCCTCGCCCTGGCGCTCGCCATCGTGCCGCCAGCGATGGCAAAGGCGACGCAGTCCCATGCACAACATCACCCCGTCGCCGCGGCCAGCGCGGACGTGGATGTTCCTACCGACGCAACAGCCGCGGTCGCGGTGGCCGAACGCTTCCACGGCGCGCTGTCCAGCGGTGACATGGCCACGGTCGAAGCGCTGCTCGCAGCCGACGTCCTCATCCTGGAATCCGGAGGCGCCGAGCGCAGCCGCGAGGAATACATGGGCCACCACGCCGTCAGCGATGCGGCATTCCTCAAGGGCGCGCATCGCCAGCTGCTCCGCCAGCGTGCACGGGTCGCGGGCGAGTTCGCTTGGGTCGGCACCGAAAGCGAGCTGCACGCCAAGAAGGACGGCAAGCCACTGACCGTCCAGAGCACCGAGACGATGGTGCTGCAACAGACCGCGGACGGCTGGCGCATCGTCCACATCCATTGGTCCTCGCGAACCAAACGCTGAGCGGGGACTCCGAAATGAAGGCTTACAGATTGAACCGCCTGACGTGGGTTGCCTTTGCGGTGGCGGGCCTGGGTGCTTGCACCCAGGCGGCTACACCCACGCAATCCACCATCGCGCCCGCTGCACAGGTCGTCCAGGAAACAGCCGACGCGACTCCCGCTGCCCTGCCCCGCATGACCGTCCACAAGACCCCGACCTGCGGGTGCTGCGGCAGCTGGATCGACCACGTGAAAAAAGCAGGCTTCACCGTGGATGTGCATGACATGGACGACCTGGGTCCGGTCAAGGAGCGCCTGGGTGTTCCCTATGCCAAGGGCTCCTGCCATACGGCCGAGGTCGGCGGATACCTCATCGAGGGCCATATCCCGGCCGAGGACATCAAGCGCCTGCTTGCAGAGAAGCCGGACGCACGCGGCCTAGTCCTGCCGGGAATGCCGCTCGGTTCGCCCGGCATGGAGGTGCCGGACGGGCGCCAGCAGCCGTACACGGTCGAACTGGTCCGGCACGACGGAACCACTGAGCCGTTCTCACAGCACTGAACAGCCACCAAGCAATGCCGCCGAACGGAGGCATTGCACCACCTTCGCAACGAGGATCATCGATATGAACTTGTCAAACGTTTTTCGCTCCATGGCGCTCGTCTTCGCGATCGCAGCGGGCCAGTTCTCGCTGCAAGTTGCCCACGCCCACGCCGCGCTGCAGCAGTCCACGCCGGCGGCAAATGCGGTGGTGGCCTCGCCGAGCCAGATTGATCTGGTATTCAACGAAACGCTGATTCCGCGGGCCTCGCGCCTCAAGTTGCTCATGAAGCACGGCAGCTCCACCATGCCGGTCGAGAATTTCACGACCGAGATCGTCAACAACGGCAAGACGCTGCGTGCCAAGCTGCCCAAGCCACTGGCTGCGGGTGCCTATCGCGTGGAATACCGCGCCGTTGGGGGCGACAACCACCCGATGACGGGCAGCTTCAGCTTCACTGTGCGCTGAGGATCCCGACATGTTCGACCCGGCGGCGTACG
This sequence comes from Thermomonas fusca DSM 15424, assembly GCF_000423885.1. Taxonomy (GTDB): domain Bacteria; phylum Pseudomonadota; class Gammaproteobacteria; order Xanthomonadales; family Xanthomonadaceae; genus Thermomonas; species Thermomonas fusca. The sequence continues at coordinate 15,161 of NZ_AUIV01000039.1, forward strand.
TGTTGCGGTTCCTCGAGTATCTGGTCCTGATGGTCCTGTTCGGGGTGCCATTGTTCGGATGGTACGGTTCGCATCGAACCGCCATCGCCGACGCCTTGAGCGATTGGCCGCTCAGGGGAGTTCTGTTGCTGGGTGCCGCCGTCGGTCTCATGCTCACCGGGACCGACGTCGTGGTCAAGACCGCGAGCATCTTGGGGATGCCGGTTGCCGACGTCGATCGCGCATCGCTGGGCTGGTATTTGTTCGAGACGTCCGCAGGCCTGGCAGCGACAGCGAGAGGCGCATTGCTGGTCATCCTGATCGTCGTGCTCGGATGGCAGCGCCGCCGCGGAAAGGTGGAGTCCGCCTTTCCGCGGCTGGCAATGCTGGCGGGCGGCGCACTTGCTACGCTGGCATGGAACGGCCACGCCGCCGCCGGTGAAGGCGCGTCCGGTGCGCTGCGGCTTGCTGCGGGCCTGGTCCACCTTCTCGCGGCAGGCGGCTGGGTTGCCGCGGTACTGGTGTTCCTGGGCCTGCTCCTGCGCAGGGAGGCGGTCTCCGGCAGTGGGCACCTTCGAACGACGCATGATCTTCTGCACGGATTCTCGACGCTCGGCACGGTCTTCGTCGCTGCGCTCATCGTGTCCGGCATCACGCACTACGGTGATCTCACCGCATGGTCGTTGTCGACACTGCTCGAGAGCACGTACGGGAACCTGCTGCTGGTGAAGCTTGCCCTGTTCGGAGGCATGCTGGGTCTGGGTGCATTGCACCGCTGGACGCTGGTGCCGCGCCTGGGACGCGCCTTGGAAAGCGGCGATCCTGTGCAGGAGGTGCGCGCCCTGCGGCAGAGTGTCGCGGCTGAAGCAGCACTGGCCATCCTGATCCTGATCGTCGTTTCTGTGCTGGGAACGCTCAGCCCCGCGGCTGCCTGAGCGCGATGGCGCATAGTCTTGATGGTCCCTCCCCCGCCGAGCATCGGCACGAACTCCCCCGCCGTCTCTGTTCCTGACCAGAAATTGATCTGGATCAGTTGCACCGGATCAGACTAAAGAGTAAGCTCCGACCATGATCCGCCTTCGCCATCGGAACTGGTTCAAGCGCACTGCCCTCCTCGCGATGGTGGCGTTGCTCTGGTCCCAGTTCGCACTGGCCGGTCATGGCGGCTGTCTGGATCTCAAGGCCACAACCGCCGCAGTCGCGGCCGACGCGGACACCCACCACGACCACGGTCACGGTTGTGGCGCCGAGCTTCCCTCGGCTGACGAGGCACTGTGTACCGCGCACTGCAGCGAAGGCGACCTCTCGGCAGACAGCGGACGCATCCCGCCGGTTCCGCCGCTGCTTGTCGGCGTGTGGTTCTCCTGGTTCGCGGTCGCGGAAGTCGCGGACGGTGGCCCCGGGGTTACGTCCACATGGGTCGATTCGCCACCCACGCCTGCCTGGCACCGACCCACCGCGCATCCCGCGGCCCTCCTGCTGATCTGATGCCCGAACGCTGACTGCGCCGCACGCCTGTGCGGTGCAGTGCTGTGCGTTCGTGCCGTGCGCGTCACGGCATGTGTTCCTGCCCCGGCCGAGCGACTGCGTCGCGTCGGCCCAAGGACACTGATATGGCATCTCCGTTCTACCTGTGGCAGGCCAGCCGCCTGCACTGCCACCCGCTGTCCTGCCAGCGGCCACCGCGGCGGCGCCTGCTCGCCTGCGTGCTCGCCGGCGCCTTGTGGGCGCTGGCGCTGCCGGTGACCGCAACCGAGCCCATCCCGGGACACAGTCTCGAGTCGATCCGGACCTGGGTGCTCGAACACAACCCCGAGCTTCGGGCCATGGGCTTGGAAACCCAGGCTGCCGAAGCGCGGATCCTGCCGGCGGGCGCCCTGCCCGACCCAATGGCCTCAGTGGGATTTCGCGGCCTCGATCCGGACAAACCCTGGCGCACCGTCGGTGCCGAGCGTGAGGTCAACTACGCGCTGCGCCAGCGCTTCCCGCTCTGGGGCAAGCGCGACCTGATGCGGACTGCGGCCAGCCAGGACGCGGTCGCGATCGGGCTCGATCGCATCACCGCGGCGCGCGACCTGCTGTCCGACGCCGAGGCGGCCTACGCACGTTATTGGCATGCCGATCAAGCGGTAGCCGTGCTCGATCGCCGCATCGCCCTGCTCCGCCAGGTCGAAGAGATCGCGGGAGTGCGCTACGCCCTTGGCCGCGCGCCACAGCAGGATGCCATCCGCGCCCAGGTCGAGCAGACCAGCCTGCAGCGCGAGCGGATCGAACGCCTCGCGGCCAAGCAGGAGGCGGCCGCCACCTTGAACGCGGTGCTGGGGCGCCGGTCCGATGCACCGCTGGCGGCTCCCGACGAGGCGCCGCGCCTTGCCGTCCGCAGCGCTTCGCTTGCCGAGGCTCTGGACGCCGCCGACACGCACCCCGCGGTCCGTTCGCAGCAGGCCCGCGCCGAGGCCGCGCGCACGAATGTGGTGCTGCAGCGTCGCAACCGCTTTCCCGACATCACCGTCGGCGTGGGTGCGATGCAGCTGGGCAACGGCATCCAGAGTACCGAGCTGATGCTCGAGGTGGAGATCCCGTTCCAGCAGCGCGCCCGCCGCGAGCGCGAGCGCGAATCGCGCCTGCTCGAGGAAGCCGCGCTGGCCCGCAGGGACGCCACGCTGCGGGCCGTCGAGGAGCGAGGCGCTTCCGCCTGGTCGCAGTGGACCAGCGCCCGCGAACGCCGGCAACTGATCCAGAACACGCTGCTGCCGCAGGCCGACGCCACCTGGCAGTCGGCGCTGGCGAGCTACCAGGTCGGCGAAGTCGACTTCGGGACGCTGCTGGAAGCACTCAATGAATGGCAGGGCGCCGACCTCGCACGGGTCGATGCATTGCGTGACGAACTGTTGGGCGCCGCCGCCGTGCGCGCCATCGAAGGAGATATCCGATGACCCGTGTCCAGACCCTGTCGCTCGCCATCGGCGTCGCACTCGCCGCCCTCACCACAGGCTGGATGGCCGGCCGCGCGACCAACGATTCGCCGACCGCAGCTACATCCGCCGAGGCGCCTGCCGCGGAGCGCAAGGTGCTTTATTACCGAAATCCCATGGGGCTCCCCGACACCTCGCCGGTGCCGAAGAAGGATCCGATGGGCATGGACTACGTTCCGGTCTATGCCGACGACGCGCCGCCGGCGGCGCCGGGCACGGTGGTGCTGCCGCCGGACAAGGTGCAGGCGCTGGGCGTGCGCACCGAAGCGGTCAAGCGCGGGCCCCTGGCCGGCACCGTGCGCACCAGCGGCACGGTCGAGGTCGACGAGACCCGGCAGTATGCGATCGCGCCCCGCTTCGAAGGCTGGGTGGAGCGGCTGTACGCGGACCAGACCGGCATGCGGGTCCGCGCAGGGCAGCCCCTACTGTCCGTCTACAGCCCGGAGCTGGCCGCGGCGCAGCAGGAATACCGACTGGCGGACGAGACCGCCCGCCGGCTGGCCGGGTCCGATCCCGCGAGCGCGGCGTCGATGGCCCGCTTGCGCGATGCCGCCCGCACCCGTCTGCGCAACTGGGAAATCAGCGACGCGCAGCTGGGCAAGACGGGGCTGGTGCTCACGGCGCCCGCGGACGCGGTCGTGATCGAGAAGCCGGTGGTCCAGGGCGCGCGTTTCGAGCCTGGCGAGACCATACTGCGCTTGGCCGACCTGTCGACGGTGTGGGTGATCGCCAAGGTGCCGGCGGCGCAGGCCGCGGGCATCAGGGTCGGCCAGCCGGCCCGCTTTGAAACCGTGGCCCTGCCGGGCCAGGTGGCCGAGGGCGAAGTCACCTTCGTGCAGCCCGTCATCGATGCGATGACGCGCACCGTGGACGTACGCATCGCGCTGCCCAATCCCGATGGCGACCTGCGGCCGGGACTCTACGGGACGGTGCTGCTCGAGGAGCCCGGGGCCGGCCCGGTCCTGAACGTGCCGCGCTCGGCGGTGCTCGACAGTGGCACACGCCAAGTGGTGCTGGTCGAGACCGGTCCCGGTCGCTTCGCACCGCGGGATGTCACCCTGGGGCGGCGCGGCGGCGATCGCATCGAGATCCTGGACGGGCTCGTCGAGGGCGAGCAGGTCGTGGTCTCGGCGAACTTCCTGATCGACGCCGAAAGCAACCTGCAGTCGGCGCTCCAAGGACTTGAAGGTCACACAGGACACGGGACCCCCTCGGGCACCACTGAGGATCCGCACGCCGGGCACGGTGAGGACGCCGCTGACCCGCACGCAGCCCATGGTGATGAGGTTGCTGATCCGCACGCCGGCCACTCCATGCCCGCCGCCCCGGAGAAGACTCCGCCCTCCCCCAGCAGCCACGAGGGGCACTGACATGCTTGCCCGCCTCATCGAATGGTCGGTCCGCAACGTCTTCCTGGTCCTGGTGATGACACTGGCGATCGTCGCCGGTGGCATCTACGCACTGATGAACACGCCGCTGGATGCCCAGCCGGACCTGTCGGATGTCCAGGTGATCGTGTTCACCGAGTATCCGGGACAAGCGCCCCAGGTGGTCGAGGACCAGGTGACGTATCCGCTGACCAGCGCCCTGCTCTCGGTGCCCAGGTCGAAGGACGTACGCGGCTTCTCGTTCTTCGGCGCCTCGTTCATCTACGTCATCTTCGAAGAAGGGACGGACCTCTACTGGGCGCGCTCGCGCGTGCTGGAGAACCTGAATGTCGCCTCCAAGAATCTCCCGGCCGGCGTGGCACCCGCACTGGGTCCCGACGCCACGGGCGTGGGCTGGGTCTACCAGTACGTCCTCAAGAGCGACCGCCATTCGCTGGACGAACTGCGCGCCATGCAGGACTGGTACCTGCGCTACCAACTGACCACCGCCCCGGGCGTCGCCGAGGTCGCCAGCGTCGGTGGCTTCGTGCGCCAGTACTCGGTGACCGTCGATCCGGTCCGCCTGCGCGAATTCGACATCCCGATCTCCCGTGTCTCCGAGGTGATCAACGAGAGCAACCGGGACGTTGGCGGCCGCGTGATCGAGATGGGCGAGACCGAGTACATGGTGCGCGGACGCGGCTACCTGCGCGGCATCGAGGACATAGAGAGCCTCGTGCTGCGCGCCGAGGGCGGCGCCCCGGTGCTGATTGGGGACGTCGCCCGGGTCGAACTGGTGCCCGACGAGCGCCGTGGCATCGCCGACCTGGACGGCGAAGGCGACGTCGTGGCGGGGATCGTCATTGCGCGGTTCGGCGAGAACGCCCTGGCCGTGATCGGGGGGGTGAAGGACAAGATCGCGGAACTTGCACGAGGCTTGCCCGAAGGCGTCAGTATCCAGGCGGTCTACGACCGGTCCGATCTCATCGTGCGTGCGATCAAGACCCTGCGCACGACTTTGCTCGAGGAGAGCCTGATCGTGGCGCTGGTGTGCCTGGTGTTCCTGTTCCATGCGCGCAGCGCGCTGGTCGCGATCGTCATGCTGCCGGTCGGCGTGCTGATCGCGGTCATCGCGATGCGTGCGCTGGGCATGAACTCCAACATCATGAGCCTGGGCGGCATCGCGATCTCGATCGGCGTGATGGTCGACGCGGCGATCGTGATGATCGAGAACGCGCATAAGCACATCGAGCGCGCCGACGGTTCCCGCAGCCGTACCCAGGTGATCATCGACGCCTGCCGGGAGGTCGGGCCGGCGCTGTTCTTCAGCCTGATGATCATCACCGTCTCGTTCCTTCCGGTGTTCGCCCTGGAGGCCCAGGAAGGTCGCCTGTTCAAGCCGCTGGCGTTCACCAAGACGTTCGCCATGGCCGGTGGCGCGATCCTCTCGGTGACGCTGGTGCCGGTGCTCATGCTGCTGTTCGTGCGTGGCAAGATCGTGCCCGAGCACAAGAACCCGGTGAACCGGTTCCTGATCGCGGCATATCGCCCGGTGATCGACGTCGTGCTCCGGCACCGAATGGCCACGATCGCGATCGCGGTAGTCGCCCTGTTCGCCAGCCTGTGGCCGGCGTCGCGCCTGGGCAGCGAGTTCATGCCGACGCTCAACGAAGGCACGCTGCTGTACATGCCCGCGTCGCTTCCCGGCATGTCTGTGACCAAGGCTTCCGAGCTGTTGCAACAGCAGGACCGGATCATCAAGGGCTTCCCAGAAGTCGAATCTGTGTTCGGCAAGGCGGGTCGAGCCCTGACCGCCACCGATCCGGCGCCGCTGGAGATGTTCGAAACCGTCATCAACCTCAAGCCCGAGGACCAGTGGCGCAATGGCATGACCACCGACAAGCTCATTGCGGAAATGGACGCGGCGCTGAAGTTCCCCGGGGTGGCGAACTCCTGGACGATGCCGATCAAGGCCCGTACCGACATGCTTGCCACCGGCATCCGTACGCCGGTTGGAATCAAAGTGTTCGGCAGCGATCTCGAGCAGTTGGGGGCCCTGGCCACCGAGATCGAAGCGGTGGTGCGCAAAGTGCCGGGAACCACCAGCGCGTTCGCCGAACGCCTGACCGGGGCCTACTACCTCGACATCACCCCCGATCTGCGCAGCTTGGCCCAGTATGGCGTCACCTTGGGCGAGGTGCAGGATGTGGTGGCGGCCGCGCTGGGCGGTGAGATGGTTACCACCATCCTCCAGGGCCGCGAGCGCTTCAGCGCGATCGTGCGCTATCCACGCGAGCTGCGTGACGACCCGCACCGGATCGGAACCCAGGTTTTGGTGCCGGTGCCGGGCGGTGCCCAAGTGCCGCTCGGCGAGTTGGCGAAGATCGAGGTTAGGAAAGGGGCGCCCAGCATCCGCACCGAAAACGCGATGCTGGCCGCCTACATCTACGTCGACACCCGCGAAAGCGACCTGGGCCGCTATGTGAAGGCAGCACAGGAGGCGGTGGCAGAGCAGGTGCAATTCCCGCCGGGCTATTACGTCACTTGGAGCGGGCAGTACGAGTACATGCAGCGTGCCGCAGAAAAGATGCGCGTCGTCATTCCGGTGACGCTGGCACTGATCTTCCTGCTGCTGTACCTCAACTTCCGCCGCGTCACCGAATCGCTGATCGTGATGCTGTCAGTGCCGTTCGCGCTCGTTGGCGGCATCTGGCTGATCTGGATGCTCAACTACAACGTCAGCGTCGCGGTGGCCGTGGGCTTCATCGCGCTGGCCGGCGTCGCTGCGGAAACTGGCGTGGTCATGCTGATCTACCTCGACCACGCGCTCGAAGCGCGTGCTGCGCAGCGGCAGGCCGAGGGCCACTCGCTGGACGCACGCGATCTGCGCGAGGCGATCATCGAGGGTGCGGTTGACCGCGTGCGCCCGAAGATGATGACCGTGGTCGCGATCATGGCCGGCTTGCTGCCGATCATGTGGGGCACTGGCACCGGCTCGGAGGTCATGCGTCGCATCGCCGCGCCGATGGTGGGCGGCATGGTCTCGTCCACGGTGCTGACCCTGGTCGTGATCCCGGCGTTGTACTCGCTGTTCAAGCAGCGGCAGCTGGCCAGGAAGCGGCCAACATCCGCTGCGCTGCCGGCGGACCTGTCGTGATGCGGCCGACCTCCAACGCGCCGGCCGCCTTGTTATGGATGGAGGTGTGTCAGTCGAGCTTGACCTGTGTGCGAGACACAGGTCTAGGGAAAGTCTGAACAACTCGCCACCTGTGGGCGACAATAGGGCATCACCTCCGGGATGACTTCTGATGCAGCTGACATTCGGTGACGCCGAA
>NZ_AUIV01000040.1 GCF_000423885.1 Thermomonas fusca DSM 15424
AGCGCCGCCGTCAGCGTCGTCTTGCCGTGGTCAACGTGACCGATCGTGCCCACGTTCACGTGGGGCTTGGTGCGCTCGAACTTACCCTTTGCCATTGCCTGAAACTCCGAGATTGGGGATTTGGGACTGGGGTGCCGCCTGCGCGACCCCCCGGGAATGCTGGCTCACGGGATCCGGGACCAATGTGGATCCCGGATCTCGCGAGGCGGCCGTCAGGCCTTCTTGATGACCGCTTCGGCGATGTTGTTCGGTGCCTCTTCGTAATGGTCGAATTCCATCGTGAAGGTGGCACGACCCTGCGACATCGAGCGCAGCGAGGTGGCGTAGCCGAACATTTCGCCCAGCGGGATCATCGCGTTGATGATCTTGCCCGACGGGCTGTCGTCCTGGCCCTGCAGCACGCCGCGGCGGCGGCTCACGTCGCCCATCACGTCGCCGAGGTAATCCTCGGGACTGACGATCTCGACCTTCATGATCGGCTCCAGCAGGACCGGATCGGCCTTGCGGAAACCTTCCTTGAACGCCATCGACGCGGCCAGCTTGAACGCCATTTCCGACGAGTCCACGTCGTGGTACGAGCCGAACACCAGCTTGACCTTGACGCCGACCACCGGATAGCCGGCCAGCGGGCCGCTGGTGATGGTTTCGCGCATGCCCTTCTCGACCGCCGGGATGAACTCCTTCGGGATCACGCCGCCGGTGATGTCGTTGACGAACAGGAAGTCGTTCTTGACGTCCGGGTTCGCCTTGTCGGCCTCGGTCATCGGCGACAGCTCGATCACCACGTGGCCGTACTGGCCCTTGCCGCCCGACTGCTTGGCGTGCTTGTAGTCGCTCTTGACGTCGGTCTTGCGGATGGTCTCGCGATAGGCCACCTGCGGCTTGCCGACGTTGGCCTCGACGTTGAACTCGCGCTTCATGCGGTCGACGATGATGTCCAGGTGCAGCTCGCCCATGCCGGCGATGATGGTTTGGCCGGACTCTTCGTCGGTGCGCACGCGGAAAGACGGATCTTCCTGCGCCAGACGGCTCAGGGCGTTGCCCATCTTCTCCTGATCGGACTTGGTCTTCGGCTCGACCGCCATCGAGATCACCGGCTCCGGGAAGCTCATGCGCTCGAGGATGATCGGCGCGTCGATCGAGCACAGGGTGTCACCGGTGGTGACGTCCTTCAGGCCCACCGCCGCGGCGATGTCGCCAGCCAGCACTTCCTTGATCTCTTCGCGATTGTTGGAATGCATCTGCAGCACGCGGCCGATGCGCTCCTTCTTGCCCTTGACCGAGTTCAGCACCTGATCGCCGGCGTTGAGCACGCCCGAGTAGACGCGGAAGAAGGTCAGCGAACCCACGAACGGGTCGGTCATGATCTTGAACGCCAGCGCCGAGAACGGCTCCTTGTCGCTGGAATGACGCTCCAGCTCCTTGGTCTCGTCGTCCACATCCACGCCCTTGATGGAGGGCACGTCGACCGGCGACGGCAGCAGGTTGATCACGCCGTCCAGCATGGCCTGGACGCCCTTGTTCTTGAACGCGGTGCCGCAGAACATCGGCACGATTTCGGTCTTCAGGGTGCGCTGACGCAGCCCCTCGACGATCTCGGCTTCGGACAGCTCGCCCTCGTTGAGGTACTTGTCCATCAGCTCTTCGCTGGCCTCGGCCGCGGCCTCGACCATGAACGCGCGCGCCTCGTCGGCCTGCGCCTTCAGGTTTTCCGGAACGTCGCGGTACTCGAAGGTCAGGCCCTGGCTGGCGGTATCCCAGTGGATCGCCTTCATCTTCAGCAGGTCGACCACGCCCTCGAAATTGTCCTCGGCGCCGATCGGCACCTGCATCGGCACCGGGGCAGCGCCCAGGCGCGCCTTCAGCTGGTCGCGGACCTTCAGGAAGTTCGCGCCGGTGCGGTCCATCTTGTTGACGAACGCGATGCGCGGCACGTGATACTTGTTGGCCTGGCGCCACACGGTCTCGGACTGCGGCTGCACGCCGCCAACGGCGCACAGCACGAACACCGCGCCGTCGAGCACGCGCAGCGAACGCTCGACTTCGATGGTGAAGTCGACGTGCCCGGGGGTGTCGATGATGTTGAAGCGGTGCTCCGGCAGGGACTTGTCCATGCCCTTCCAGAACGCGGTGGTGGCGGCGGACTGGATCGTGATGCCACGCTCCTGCTCCTGCTCCATCCAGTCCATGGTGGCGGCACCGTCGTGCACTTCACCGATCTTGTGGCTCTTGCCGGTGTAGAACAGGATGCGCTCGGACGTAGTGGTCTTGCCGGCATCGATGTGGGCCATGATGCCAAAGTTGCGGTAACGCTCGATGGGAGTGGAACGGGCCACGGGAGCCTCTCAATTTTTTCGGATTTCGGAATGACCGAATGCCGCCTGTCGGCGGCCTTCGGGGTCTCACGGCCTGTTCGGGGCCGCGAGGCGGGATGGCAAGGATCGCGGCCACCCGCCCTGGAACGCCGCCGGAATTACCAGCGGTAGTGGGCGAACGCCTTGTTCGCGTCGGCCATGCGGTGGGTTTCTTCGCGCTTCTTGATCGCGCCACCACGGTTCTCGGACGCGTCGATCAGCTCGCCGGCCAGCTTGCGTGGCATCGAGTTCTCGCCGCGCTTGCGGGCGGATTCGATCAGCCAGCGCATCGCCAGCGCCATGCGGCGGGAGGCGCGCACTTCGACCGGCACCTGGTAGGTGGCGCCACCGACACGGCGGGACTTCACCTCGACCGACGGCGACACGTTGCCCAGCGCCTTCTCGACCAGCTCGAGCGCGTTCGGGTTCTTCTCGCCGATCACGTCCATCGCGCCGTAGACGATCTTCTCGGCGACCGACTTCTTGCCGCTCTGCATGACCATGTTGATGAAGCGGGCGATGGTTTCGCTTCCGTGCTTCGGGTCCGGCAGCACCGAGCGCTGCGGAGTATTGCCTTTACGGGACATGTTGCTTCTCTCGTAGGGCGGGCGGCAGCCCACCGTTTATCTGCGTGGATGAACCTGTTCCCGGACGATGCCGGGCGGCCAGCCGCTTAGGACTTCGGACGCTTGGCGCCGTACTTGGAGCGCGCTTGCTTGCGCTTGGCAACGCCGGCGGCGTCCAGCGAACCGCGCACGGTGTGGTAGCGAACGCCCGGCAGGTCCTTGACGCGACCGCCGCGGATCAGCACCACGCTGTGCTCCTGCAGGTTGTGGCCTTCGCCGCCGATGTACGAGATGACCTCGTAGCCGTTGGTAAGGCGCACCTTGGCGACCTTGCGAAGCGCCGAGTTCGGCTTCTTCGGGGTGGTGGTGTACACGCGGGTGCACACGCCGCGACGCTGCGGGCAGTTAGCCAGCGCGGGCGAGGTGCTCTTGTAGGTTTCCGGGCTGCGCGGCTTGCGCACCAGCTGGTTGATCGTTGCCATTTCGGGGCTCAATTGGCGGGCCTGGGGCCCATTCGGAGACAAAGCGGGCCGGATCCAAGTCGCAATCCAGCCAGCCAAGACGAAAAAGTATAGCCCGCGCTCGATCTTGCGATCAAACGCAGCCATACCGAAAAACCACCCCACCCGCATCGCGGGCAGCGGTGATTGATCTGCGATCCCGTCCGTCCTGGACCCAACACGAGGCGCCTCCTGCGACCTCATTTGGTGATCTGGATGGCTAAACGCCATCGAATAACCGGGCGACTATACCAGCTGCCCATCGCTACGGCAAGCCCCACCCGGCGATCAGGCCGGGCGGGACTGGAACTGCATTACTCCGCCGGCGTGGCGTCGGCAGGTTCGCCGGCGAGGGTCGCCATTTCCGCCTCGGTCAGGCCCGAAGCGTTCTTGCGGCGCTGGCTGTGGTAGGCCAGGCCGGTGCCGGCCGGGATCAGACGACCGACGATCACGTTTTCCTTCAGGCCGCGCAGGGTGTCGCGGGTGCCGCGCACCGCCGCCTCGGTCAGCACGCGGGTGGTCTCCTGGAACGACGCGGACGAGATGAACGACTCCGTCGCCAGCGAGGCCTTGGTGATGCCCAGCAGGACCGGCTCCACCTTGACAGCGATCTCGCCCTTGCGGGCCAGACGCTCGTTCTCCTCGATGGCGCGCTGGCGCTCGACCTGCTCGCCATTGAGGAACTTGGAGTCGCCCTGGTCCACGATCTCGACCTTGCGCAGCATCTGGCGAATGATCACCTCGATGTGCTTGTCGTTGATCTTCACGCCCTGCAGGCGATAGACGTCCTGGATTTCCTTGACCAGATAGGCGGCCAGCTCCTCGACGCCCTTCAGGCGCAGGATGTCCTGCGGGCTCGGCTCGCCGTCCACCACGGTCTCGCCCTTCTCCACGTGTTCGCCTTCGAACACGATGATCTGGCGGTACTTCGGGATCAGCTCTTCGTGCTCCTCGCCATCCGGACCCTTGATGATCAGGCGCTGCTTGCCCTTGGTGTCCTTGCCGAACGAGATCACGCCGGACTTCTCGGCCAGCACCGCCGGATCCTTCGGTTTGCGCGCTTCGAACAGGTCGGCCACGCGCGGCAGACCACCGGTGATGTCGCGGGTCTTCGACGCTTCCTGCGGGATCTTCGCGACCACGTCGCCCACGCCCACGGCGGCGCCGTGCTGCAGGTTCACCACCGAGCGCGGCGGCAGCAGGTACTGGGCCGGCAGGTCGGTGCCCGGGATGTTGAGGTCGTTGCCGTCCTTGTCGACGATACGCACCACCGGACGCAGGTCCTTGCCCTGCGAGCCGCGGCGCTTCGGATCGGTGATCTCCCGCGAAGCCAGGCCGGTCAGTTCGTCGGTCTTCTCGATGACGGTCACGCCGTCGACGAAGTCGACAAAGCGGATGAAGCCCGCCACTTCCGAAACGATCGGGTGGTTATGCGGATCCCAGTTGGCCACCACCTGCCCGGCCTTGACTTCACCGCCATCCTGCAACTGGATGGTGGCGCCGTAAGGCAGCTTGTAGCGTTCGCGCTCGCGACCGTGGTTGTCCAGCACCGACAGTTCGCCGGAGCGCGACACCGCGACCAGGTGGCTGTCGGCGTGGGTGACGAACTTGAGGTTGTTGAACTTCACCGAGCCGGTGGTCTTCACCGTCACGTTGTCGATCGCCGCCGCACGCGAAGCCGCACCACCGATATGGAAGGTACGCATGGTCAGCTGGGTGCCCGGCTCGCCGATGGACTGCGCGGCGACCACGCCCACGGCTTCACCGTGGTTGACCAGATGGCCACGGCCCAGATCGCGACCGTAGCAGTGCGCGCACACGCCGAACGGCGCCATGCAGGTGATGGTGCTGCGCACCTTGATCACCTGCACGCCGGCTTCTTCCAGGCGCAGCGCCCAGGCTTCGTCGATCAGGGTGTTGCGGGTGATGAACGGATCTTCGTCGTTGCCCGGCAGGAACACGTCCTCGGCCACGATGCGGCCCAGCACGCGGTCCTTCAGCGGCTCGACCACGTCGCCGCCCTCCACGATCGGGGTCAGGGTCAGGCCGTTGAGCGTGCCGCAGTCGGTTTCGGTGATCACCACGTCCTGCGCCACGTCGACCAGGCGGCGGGTCAGGTAACCGGAGTTCGCGGTCTTCAGCGCGGTATCCGCCAGGCCCTTACGGGCACCGTGGGTCGAGATGAAGTACTGCTGGACGTTCAGGCCCTCGCGGAAGTTCGAGGTGATCGGGGTCTCGATGATCGAGCCGTCCGGCTTGGCCATCAGGCCACGCATGCCGGCCAGCTGGCGGATCTGCGCCTGGCTACCACGCGCGCCGGAGTCGGCCATGATGTAGATCGAGTTCATCGACTTCTGGTCGATGGTCTCGCCCTTGGCATTCAGGACCTTCTCGGTGCCGATGGTGTCCATCATCGCCTTGGCCACGCGCTCGTTGGTGCGCGACCAGATGTCGACCACCTTGTTGTAGCGCTCGCCGGCGGTGACCAGACCCGACTGGTACTGCTGCTGGATTTCCAGCACCTCGGCCTCGGCCTCGTCGAGGATCGACTTCTTCTCCAGCGGGATGGTCATGTCGTCGATGCCGATCGACACGCCAGCGCGGGTGGCGTAGGCGAAGCCGGTGTACATCAGCTTGTCGGCGAACACCACCGTGTCCTTCAGGCCCAGCATGCGGTAGCAGCTGTTGATCAGGCGGCTGATGTTCTTCTTGCTCAGCTCGGTGTTGGCCAGCGCGAACGGCAGGCCCTCCGGCAGGATCTCGCGCAACAGCGCACGGCCGATGGTGGTGTCCACGATCGAGGTCTGCTGGCTGCGGCTGCCGTCCTCGGCCAGCACGGTTTCGGTGATGCGCACCTTGCACTTGGCGTGCAGCTGCACCACCCGGTTGTCGTAGGCGCGCTTCACTTCGGCGATGTTGGCGAACACCATGCCCTCGCCCGCCTTGTTCTCCAGCGCGCGGGTCATGTAGTACAGGCCCAGCACCACGTCCTGCGACGGCACGATGATCGGCTCGCCGTTGGCCGGCGACAGGATGTTGTTGGACGCCATCATCAGCGCGCGCGCTTCCAGCTGTGCTTCCAGCGACAGCGGCACGTGCACGGCCATCTGGTCACCGTCGAAGTCGGCGTTGAACGCGGTGCAGACCAGCGGGTGCAGCTGGATGGCCTTGCCTTCGATCAGCACCGGCTCGAACGCCTGGATGCCGAGGCGGTGCAGGGTCGGGGCGCGGTTCAGCAGCACCGGGTGCTCGCGGATTACCTCTTCGAGGATGTCCCACACCTCGGCCTCTTCGCGCTCGACCAGCTTCTTCGCGGCCTTGATGGTGGTGGCCAGGCCGCGCAGCTGCAGCTTGGCGAAGATGAAGGGCTTGAACAGCTCCAGCGCCATCTTCTTCGGCAGGCCGCACTGGTGCAGCTTCAGGTACGGGCCCACCACGATGACCGAACGGCCGGAGTAGTCGACGCGCTTGCCGAGCAGGTTCTGGCGGAAGCGGCCCTGCTTGCCCTTGATCATGTCGGCCAGCGACTTCAGCGGGCGCTTGTTGGTCCCGGTGATGGCGCGGCCGCGGCGGCCGTTGTCCATCAGCGCATCCACCGACTCCTGCAGCATGCGCTTTTCATTGCGCACGATGATGTCCGGCGCGTTGAGCTCCAGCAGGCGACGCAGGCGGTTGTTGCGGTTGATGACGCGGCGGTACAGGTCGTTCAGGTCGGAGGTCGCGAAGCGGCCGCCGTCCAGCGGCACCAGCGGACGCAGGTCCGGCGGCAGCACCGGCAGCACGGTCATGACCATCCACTCCGGACGGTTGCCGGACTCGATGAAAGCCTCGATCAGCTTGATCCGCTTGGTCAGGCGCTTGAGCTTGGTTTCGCTGCCGGTGGAGGCGATCTCCTCCTTCAGCTGCACGATCTCGCTCTGCAGGTCGATCGTGCGCAGCAGGTCATAGACCGCTTCCGCGCCCATCGCCGCGTCGAAATCGTCGCCGTGCTCCTGGCGCGCCTGCAGGAACTGTTCTTCGGTCAGCAGCTGGCCGCGCTCCATCGGGGTCAGGCCCGGCTCGGTCACCACGAACGCTTCGAAGTACAGGATCCGCTCGATGTCGCGCAAGGTCATGTCCAGCATCAGGCCGATGCGCGACGGCAGCGACTTGAGGAACCAGATGTGCGCGACCGGCGAGGCCAAGTCGATGTGGCCCATGCGCTCGCGGCGCACCTTGGCCAGGGTCACTTCAGTGCCGCACTTCTCGCACACCACGCCGCGGTGCTTCATGCGCTTGTACTTGCCGCACAGGCACTCGTAGTCCTTGATCGGACCGAAGATGGCGGCGCAGAACAAGCCGTCGCGCTCGGGCTTGAAGGTGCGGTAGTTGATCGTCTCGGGCTTCTTCACCTCGCCGTAGGACCAGGAACGGATCAGGTCCGGGCTGGCCAGCGCGATCTTGATCGAGTCGAAGTCCAGCGTCGGGCGCTGCTGGTTGAAGAGGTTCAGCAAATCTTTCATTTGGATTCTCCGGGTCGGGGGCAATGGGTCCTGCGGGTCGGCGCGGCGTCATCGCCGCGCCGTCGCGAAACTCAGCGCTCCTCGAGTTCCATGTTGATGGCCAGGCTGCGGATTTCCTTCACCAGGACGTTGAAGGATTCCGGCATGCCCGCGACCATCTCGTGCTCGCCATCGACGATGTTCTTGTACATCTGGTTGCGGCCCTGCACGTCATCGGACTTCACCGTCAGCATTTCCTGCAGGGTGTAGGCCGCGCCGTAGGCTTCCAGCGCCCAGACTTCCATTTCACCGAAGCGCTGGCCGCCGAACTGCGCCTTGCCGCCCAGCGGCTGCTGGGTGACGAGCGAGTACGGACCGGTCGAACGCGCATGCATCTTGTCGTCGACCAGGTGATTCAGCTTCAGCATGTGCATGTAGCCAATGGTGGTCTGGCGGTCGAACGCCTCGCCGGTGCGGCCGTCGAACAGCTGGGTCTGGCCCGATTCCGGCAGATCCGCCAGCCGCAGCATGGTCTTGATCTCGGCTTCGGTGGCGCCATCGAACACCGGGGTGGCCATCGGCACGCCGTCGGTGAGGTTCTTCGCCATGCCCAACAGTTCTTCGTCGCTGAACTGGGTCAGGTCCACGCGCTCGATGTGGGTCTTGCTGTCGTGGTTGTAGATCTCGCCGAGGAACTTGCGCAGCTCGGCGACCTTCGTCTGTGCGTCGAGCATGCGCTGGATCTTCTGGCCCAGGCCCTTCGCGGCCAGGCCCAGGTGGACTTCCAGCACCTGGCCGATGTTCATGCGGCTCGGCACGCCCAGCGGGTTCAGCACGATGTCGACGGTCTGGCCGTCGGCCATGTACGGCATGTCCTCCACCGGGACGATCTTCGACACCACGCCCTTGTTGCCGTGGCGGCCGGCCATCTTGTCGCCCGGCTGGATGCGGCGCTTCACCGCCAGGAACACCTTGACCATCTTCAGCACGCCCGGGGCAAGGTCATCGCCCTGGGTGATCTTGGAACGCTTGTCGGCGAAGCGGCGCTCGAACTCCTTCTGGTGCGCGTCGAGCTGCTTGGCGGCGCGCTCGATCGCATCGGCCGCGTCGTCGTCCTTCATCCGCAGCTGCAGCCAGTCGGAACGCTTGATGCCGTCCAGCACCAGCGACGAGACGGTGTCGCCCTTCTTCACGCCCGGGCCGCCGTTGGCGATCTTGCCCAGCAGCTGCTCGCGCAGACGGGCGTAGATCGCGTTCTCGAGGATGCGGAACTGGTCGTCGAAGTCCTTCTTGACGCGCTTGATCTCGTTTTCCTCGATCTGGCGCGCGCGCTTGTCCTTCTCGATCCCGTCGCGGGTGAACACCTGCACGTCGATGACCACGCCGTCCATGCCCGGGGGCACGCGCAACGAGCTGTCCTTCACGTCCGAGGCCTTCTCGCCGAAGATCGCCCGCAGCAGCTTCTCTTCCGGGGTCAGCTGGCTCTCGCCCTTCGGCGTCACCTTGCCCACCAGGATGTCGCCGGCGCGCACTTCCGCACCGATGTAGACCACGCCGGACTCGTCGAGGCGGCCCAGCGCCTGCTCGGACACGTTCGGGATGTCGGCGGAAATCTCCTCCGGCCCCAGCTTGGTGTCGCGCGCCTGCACGGTCAGCTCTTCGATGTGGATCGTGGTGTAGCGATCCTCTTCGACCACGCGCTCGGAGAGCAGGATCGAGTCTTCGAAGTTGTAGCCGTTCCACGGCATGAACGCGATCAGCATGTTCTGGCCCAGCGCCAGCTCGCCGATGTCGGTGGACGGGCCGTCGGCCAGCACGTCGCCGCGCGCCACCACGTCGCCCACGTTCACCAGCGGGCGCTGGTTGATGCAGGTGTTCTGGTTGCTGCGGGTGTACTTGACCAGCGAGTAAATGTCCACGCCGGCATCGTGCTCGCCGGAGATCTCGGACTCGTGCGCCTTGACCACGATGCGGCCGGCGTCGATCTGCTCGACCACGCCGCCACGACGCGCGTTCACGGTCACGCCGGAGTCGCGCGCCAGTGCGCGTTCGATGCCGGTACCCACCAGCGGCTTCTGCGCACGCAGGGTCGGCACCGCCTGGCGCTGCATGTTCGCGCCCATCAGCGCGCGGTTGGCGTCATCGTGCTCCAGGAACGGCACCAGCGCCGCCGCCACCGACACCGTCTGCATCGGCGAGACGTCCATGAAGTGGATCTCGCTCGGCGGCTTCAGCAGGTTTTCACCCTGGAAGCGGCAGGCCACGAACTGCGCGGAGATGTTGCCCTTGTCGTCGCGCGGCGCGTTGGCCTGGGCGATGACGTATTCGTTTTCCTCGATCGCCGACAGGAACTCGATCTCGTCGGTGACGCGGCCGTCCACCACCTTCCGGTACGGCGTCTCGAGGAAGCCGTAGCGGTTGGTGCGGGCGAACACCGCCAGCGAGTTGATCAGGCCGATGTTCGGGCCTTCCGGGGTCTCGATGGTGCAGACGCGGCCGTAGTGCGTGGGATGCACGTCGCGCACTTCGAAGCCGGCGCGCTCGCGGGTCAGGCCGCCCGGGCCCAGCGCCGACACGCGGCGCTTGTGGGTCACTTCCGACAGCGGGTTGTTCTGGTCCATGAACTGCGACAGCTGCGAGGAGCCGAAGAACTCCTTGATCGCAGCCGCCACCGGCTTGGCGTTGATCAGCTCCTGCGGGGTCAGGCCTTCCGACTCGGCCATCGACAGGCGCTCCTTGACCGCGCGCTCGACGCGGACCAGGCCCACGCGGAACACGTTCTCGGCCATTTCACCGACCGAGCGCACGCGGCGATTGCCGAGGTGGTCGATGTCGTCCACCACCCCGCGGCCGTTGCGGATCTCGCACAGCACCTTCATCACGTCAAGGATGTCGGACTTGTGGGTGGCCTCGTTGCGCAGGCGCACCGATTCCTCGTCCTTGCGGTCGGCGAAGTATTTGGCGTCGTACAGCACCGGCGCGCCGGTGACTTCCTTGCGGCCAAGGCGGCGGTTGAACTTCATCCGGCCGACCGTGGACAGGTCGTAGCGCTCGAAGGTGAAGAACAGGTTGTGGAACAGGTTCTGCGCGGCGTCCTTGGTCGGCGGCTCGCCCGGGCGCATCATCCGGTAGATCTCGACCAGCGCTTCCAGCTGGGTCTTGGTGCCGTCGATGCGCAGGGTGTTGGACAGGTACGGGCCGCGGTCGAGGTCGTTCACCCAGATGGTGCCGACGCTGGCGATGCCCGCCTTGCGCAGCTTGTCCAGGGTGTCGAGGCTGATCTCGTCGTTGGCGGAGGCCAGCAGCTCGCCGGTGGCCGGATCGATGACGTCGTGCGAGAGGATGCGGCCGAGGATGTAGTCGTCCGGCACCGACAGCGCGGCAACGCCGGCGGCTTCCAGCTGCTTGACGTGGCGCGCGGTGATGCGCTTGCCCGCTTCGACGATGACCTTGTCGCCGTCGGCCAGGTCGAAGTCCAGCGTTTCGCCGCGCAGGCGCTCGGGCACCAGCTCCAGCTGCACGCCCTCGGATTCGATGTGGAAGGTGTTGATGTCGAAGAACTCGTTCAACATCTCTTCGTTGTTGTAGCCCAGCGCGCGCAGCAGCACGCTGACGGGCAGCTTGCGGCGGCGGTCGATGCGGGTGTACAGCGCGTCCTTCGGGTCGAACTCGAAGTCCAGCCACGAGCCACGGTAGGGAATCACGCGGGCAGAGAACAGCAGCTTGCCCGAGCTGTGGGTCTTGCCGCGGTCGTGGTCGAAGAACACGCCCGGGCTGCGGTGCAGCTGGGAGACGATGACGCGCTCGGTGCCGTTGACGATGAAGGTGCCGTTGTCGGTCATGAGCGGGATCTCGCCCATGTAGACCTCCTGCTCCTTCACGTACTTGATCGCCTTGGTCGACGACTCGCGGTCATAGATGACCAGGCGCACGGTGACGCGCAGCGGCGCGCCATAGGACAGGCCGCGGGTGCGGCACTCGCGCTCGTCGAACGCCGGCTCGCCCAGCTTGTAGCCCACGTATTCCAGCGCGGCGTTGCCGCTGTAGCTGGAGATCGGGAACACCGACTTCAGCGCGGCATGCAGGCCCTTGTCGTCGCGGGCGGAGGCGTCCACGTGTTCCTGCAGGAACTCGCGGTAGGAATCCACCTGGATGGCGAGCAGGAAGGGCACTTCCAGGATCGAACGGCGCTTGCCGAAGTCCTTGCGGATGCGCTTCTTTTCGGTGAACGAATACTGTTTGGCGGTAGTCATGGAGCGTGCGCCTCGTCATGTGCGGCCGCGGGCGGCCAACGGGGGAATATCAAACTGGCAGTGGGAAGTCGCTGGTATTGCCGGCACCAGCACGCCTTCTCCCGCTACTTCCGACTGCCAACTCGAACGGTCTGGAACGGTTGCTTCTACAACGGCCAAAGGCCGGGGACTTTCGTCCCCAGCCTTCGGTGGTCGCCAGCGTGTTCTGCCAGGCGACGCAACAGCGGATTACTTGACTTCGACGGTCGCGCCAGCGGCCTCGAGGTCCTTCTTCATCTTCTCGGCGTCTTCCTTCGACACGGCTTCCTTCACGGTGCCGCCGGCCTCGGTGAGGTCCTTGGCTTCCTTCAGACCCAGGCCGGTGATGGCGCGGACGGCCTTGATCACTTCGACCTTCTTGTCGCCGGCCGACTTCAGGATGACGTTGAACTCGGTCTGCTCTTCGACGGCGGCGGCCGGGCCGGCGGCGGCGACAGCCATCACCGGGGCGGCGGCGGAGACGCCGAACTTCTCTTCGATGGCCTTCACCAGCTCCATCACTTCCATCAGCGACTTGGCGGCGATGGCGTCGACGATCTGCTCGTTGGTCAGGGACATTTCAATTACCTCTGGATATGTTTCGTATGAGTGGGAACGTTGTCAGGTCGCTGGGATTCAGGCCGGTTCGGCTTCGGCGGCGGCTTCGGCAGCCGGAGCGGCGTCGCCGCCACCCTGCTGGTCGGCCACGGCCTTGACCGCACGGGCGAACATCGCCGCCGGTTCGGCCAGCACGCGGGCCAGCATGCCGAGCGCCTGTTCCAGGGTCGGCAGCGAGGCCAACACTTCGACGTGCGCGGGGCCGTACTGCTGCCCTTCGACCACGACCAGCTTCGGTTGCAGCTTGTCGTTACCCTTTGCGAATTCCTTGATCAGGCGACCGGCGGCGCCGGGCTCCTCGGTCGAGAACGCATACAGGAGGGGGCCAACCATCGAGTCCTTTGCGACTGCGAAATCGGTACCTTCCACGGCGCGCGCGGCCAGCGTGTTCTTGACGACTTTCAAGTACACGCCGGTTTCGCGGGCCTTCTTGCGCATCGCGGTCATCTGACTGACCGTGGTGCCTGCGTATTCGGCTGCGATCAAGGAGTGTGCCTTGGCGGCAACTTCGGCCACCTCGGCGACAACGTTCTGTTTCTGGGACAGATTGAGAGCCATAGTCACTCCTCTTATGAACTCCGCCCACGGCTCCAGCCGTTGACGGTCCTGGGCGATGCCGGTCCTTGGCATCGGGGATGCACTGCATCCCGGTGGTGGCCATCCAGAGGTGTCTTGAAAACAACATTCCAGAAGGGCATCACCATCTGCGCAGGCCAGCATCCTGATCGGATGCGGATTAAGCGATCCCGCCTTCGGCAACGGCGATTCCATGCCATGTGAGCATCCATGCCCGTCGTTGCCCTGCGCGAACCGCACCTGCGGTCTTTGACGGCTTCCGCTCGAGGGTTCGAGCGGGGCCTTCAAAATTTCGAACCACCGCGTCGCCGGGGCGACGCGGCATGGAGCATTACTTCAGGGTCAGCGAGGACTGGTCCACGGTCACGCCGGGGCCCATGGTGGAGCTGATCGAGATCTTCTGCAGGTAGGTACCCTTCGAAGTGGCCGGCTTGGCCTTGATCAGGTCCAGCAGCAGCGCCTGCAGGTTGCCCTTCAGCGCGTCGTTCTCGAAGCTGGCCTTGCCGATCGTGCAGTGGATGATGCCGGCCTTGTCGGTGCGGTAACGCACCTGGCCAGCCTTGGCGTTCTTGACCGCCTCGGCCGGGTTCGGCGACACGGTGCCGACCTTCGGATTCGGCATCAGGCCGCGCGGGCCCAGCACCTGGCCGAGCTTGCCGACCACGCGCATCGCGTCCGGGGTGGCGATGACCACGTCGTAGTTCAGGTCGCCGCCGATCATCTTCTCAGCCAGCTCGTCCATGCCCACCACGTCGGCGCCAGCGGCCAGGGCTTCGTCAGCCTTGGCGCCGGCCGGGCAGAATACCGCCACGCGCACCGACTTGCCGGTACCGGCCGGCAGCACGGTGGAACCGCGCACCTGCTGGTCGGACTTCTTGGCGTCCACGCCAAGGCGCACGGCCACGTCGATCGCTTCGACGAACTTGGCCTTGCTGTTGTCCTTGAGGATTTTCAGGGCTTCTTCGATGGCATAAGCCTTGCCCGGGACGGTGGCGGCGAGGATCGCCTTCTGTCGCTTGTTCAGTGCCATTGTCTCAGCCCTCCACCGTCAGACCCATGGAACGGGCCGAGCCCGCGATCGTGCGCACCGCCGCGTCCAGATCGGCCGCGGTCAGGTCCGGCTCCTTCGCCTTGGCGATGTCTTCCAGCTGCGCGCGCGTGACCTTGCCCACCTTCTCGGTGTTCGGGCGCTTGGAGCCCGAGGTGACGCCCGCCGCCTTCTTCAGCAACACGGTCGCCGGGGTGCTCTTGGTGACGAAGGTGAAGGTGCGGTCCGAGTACGCGGTGATGATCACCGGCGTCGGAAGGCCCGGTTCCAGCTTGGAGGTCGCCGCGTTGAACGCCTTGCAGAACTCCATGATATTCAGGCCGCGCTGACCCAGCGCAGGACCGACCGGCGGCGAGGGGTTGGCCTGACCGGCCTTCACCTGCAGCTTGATGTAACCAACTACTTTCTTTGCCATTGGATTGTCTCCGGGTGCGAACGCCTGGGTTGCAGGCTCCCCATCGGACCGGGATCATGTTTATTTGGAGGCGACGCGTCCCGGCGTCACGCCGCCACCCTTCATGCTTGCTGCCCGTGCCATCTGCCGCCCGAGGCGACCGACACGCAGCCAGCTCCCGCGAGGGAGCCGATAATGATAACAGGTTTTCGAGGAGCGCCGCCCGCAGGCGGTAATCAGGCCTTTTCGACCTGACCGAACTCCAGCTCCACCGGCGTCGAACGGCCGAAGATCAGCACCGCCACGCGCAGGCGGCTCTTCTCGTAGTTGATCTCTTCGACCACGCCGTTGAAGTCGTTGAACGGGCCATCGACCACGCGGACCATCTGGCCCGGCTCGAACAGCACCTTCGGCTTCGGCTTCTCCACCCCATCCTGCACGCGCTGCAGGATGGCGTCAGCCTCCTCGTCGCGGATCGGCAGCGGACGGTCGGCGGTACCGCCGATGAAACCCATCACCTTCGGAGTTTCCTTGACCAGGTGCCAGGACTCGCTGTCCATGCGCGGGATGCCGTCTTCGTTGTGCGTCGCGATCTGCACCAGCACATAACCCGGGAAGAACTTGCGCTCGGAGCGGCGCTTCTGGCCCGCACGCATCTCGACGATTTCTTCGGTCGGGACCAGCACGTCGCCGAAGCGCTCCTGCATCTCCATGCGCACGATGCGATCACGCAGCGCCTGCGCCACCGACTTCTCGAAGCCGGAATAGGCGTGAACCACGTACCAGCGCTTGTGGACTTCGGAATTGCTCACTGGGGTCTCCATCACGAACCGAGCAGCGCCTTCACGACGAGCTGGATCACCCAGTCGAAGGCAGCGAGAATGAGGCTGATGATGATGACCGCGGCGATCACGACCCACATCGTACGGGTGGCTTCCTGCCGGGTCGGCCAGACCACCTTGCGCAGTTCGAAGCGGGATTCGGACAGGAAGCCACGGGTGCGGACACCCTTGGCGGTCCCGAAGAACACCACGCCGCCAAGCACCAGCCCCGCAACGATCGCCAGAATGCGGACGCCCGACGGCCAGGAACCCTCGAACCAGTAGTAAACGAAGATGCCCGCAGCCACCAGCAACAAGGCCGCGGCGTACTTGGCGATATCCCCGGCGCTGGCGGACTGGGTAGGCAGCGTATGGCTGGTCAAAACGTCATCCCTCTACAGGGAATCCACGACGGGCTTCCCGCGATTGGCACGCCAGGAGGGACTCGAACCCCCAACCTGCGGTTTTGGAGACCGCTGCTCTGCCAATTGAGCTACTGGCGTATCGAAAAAACTTGTTGCTTCCGAAAAAGGCAACGGCGGCTTGCGCCGCCTGCCTTCACCCCACCCCGCTTCTGCAGGCAGAAGCGGCGGAAACGCAGGGGCTTACTTGATGATCTTCGCCACCACGCCGGCGCCGACGGTGCGGCCGCCTTCGCGGATCGCGAAGCGCAGGCCTTCGTCCATCGCCACCGGGTTGATC
>NZ_AUIV01000041.1 GCF_000423885.1 Thermomonas fusca DSM 15424
GAGGCATCGCATTCGGCGCAGCAGATGCGCTTGACCGCCTGCAGCATATGCGTGCGCACGCCCTCGTCATAGGTGCGCATGTTGAGCTTGATGGTGGCGTCGTCGGGGATGATGTTTTCCTTGGTCCCCGCCTGCAGCGATCCGATGGTCAGCACCGCGCTGTCCAGCGGCGCCACCTCGCGCGACACGATGGTCTGCAGGCGCATGACCGTGGCGGCCGCCATCACCACCGGATCGATCGAGGTCTGCGGCTGCGAGCCGTGCGAACCGCGTCCGAACAGCTTCACCTTCAGGCTGTCGGCCGCCGACAGGATCACCCCAGGGCGGTAGCTCACCGTGCCGGCCGCACCCACCATCACGTGCTGGCCCAGCACCACGTCGGCGTGCGGCAATCCGGCCGCCTCCCAGTCGCCGGCCATCGCGCTGGCGCCCTGCGCGGTTTCCTCGCCGGGCTGGAACACGATCATCACGGTGCCGCGCCACGCGTCGCGCGCGTTGGCCAGCACGTGCGCAGCACCGAGCCCCCACGTCACGTGCAGGTCATGGCCGCAGGAATGCGCCACGCTCACCGTCTGCCCATCGGCATCGGCGGCGATGACGGTGCTGGCGTAGGGCAAGCCGGTGTCCTCGGCCATCGGCAGCGCGTCCATGTCGGCACGCAGCATCACCGTGGGGCCGTCGCCGTTGCGCAACACGCCAACAACGCCGGTGACGCCGACGCCGCGGGTGACCGCATAGCCGAGTTTCTCGATGTAGTCAGCGGCGATGCCCGCGGTGCGGTGCTCCTGCATCGAAAGCTCGGGATTCCGGTGCAGGTCCCGGTAGATGTCCAGCAACTGCGCTGCCATCTCCTCGTATCGCGACTCCAGTGCAGCCGTCAAAGCGTTCATGCACGGTCCTGCCCATGAGGTGCGGAAAGCCTACACCCGCCGGTGCTTGCGGAGTTGATCATGGCCGCCGGCGGTACTGACTTCCATCCCGCCTGCGATGGCCGCAGACCCTGCCGCAATCCGTTTGCCGCGATATCTCCGGCAATCACGACGAGGCTGGCACGTGCAGGCATCCCCGGCCCCGACGGGCCCGAGTCCGGTTCGACCGCGGGATTCCATGCTCCGGCAATGGGCGTGGCGGGTGGTGATGCCACTGACGTTGGCGGTGTTCATCGCCTTCTGCCTGTTGGCCTACGGCGCATGGCAGCTGTCGCACGGGCCACTGGCCAGCGGGCTGGTGCTGGCGCTGTGGCTCAGCGGCCTGCTGATGCTGGGTGCGCTGGGGCTGGTGGTGGCGCTCAGCTGGGACATCGCGGTCCAGGTCCTGCGCCCGCTGGACGAGCTGGGCGTCGCGATGGACAAGCTGGGTCGCGGCGAGCCGGTGCATGTGCATCCGCTGCGACGGGAAGGCGCGATCCGCCGGCTGCAGCTGGGCGTCAACCAGGCTTCCAAGCTGCTGGCCAGCGCGCGCAACCGCATGCAGAGCGAGCTGGGGCGCGCTTCCATCGAGCTGGCCGACAAGAACGCCAAGCTGGAAGCGGCCAGCCAGGCGCGCTCGCGCCTGTTGGCCGCCGCCAGCCACGACCTGCGCCAGCCGCTGTACGCGCTGACGCTGTTCTCCTCCACCCTGCGCGCTGGCGAAACCGACCCCGACAAGCTGGCGCGGATGGTGCACATCGAGGAATGCGTGGCCTCGCTGGACCAGCTGTTCTCGGAGCTGTTGGATCTATCGCGGCTGGAGGCCGGCAGCATGCGTGCGGAACCGGTGGACGTGTACCTCGACGGCGTCTTCGACGAGGTCAGCCGCAATTTCCGCATGCTGGCGGAGTCACGCGGCCTGCGGCTGGTGGTGCGCAAGACCGATGCATGGGTGCACTGCGACCGCACCATGCTGGCACGCATCCTCAACAATCTGGTCAGCAACGCGCTGCGCTACACCGATGCCGGCGGCGTGCTGATCGGCGTGCGGCACCAGGCCTCCGGCAGGATCCGGGTGGAGGTGTGGGACACCGGTTGCGGCATTGCGCCGGAACACCAGCACCGCGTGTTCGAGGAGTTCTATCAGGTCAAACAGGCCGATACCCGCACCGGGGAACGCAAGCGCGGACTGGGGCTGGGGCTGGCGACCGTGCAGCGGCTTGCGAGCCTTGTCGATTGCCGGATCGCCCTGGCATCGCGGCTGGGCCGCGGCACGCGGGTGTCGATCACGCTGGAGCCGGGCACCGTCCGCGCGCCCGGCAGCAGCGACGGCATCGATAGCCCGCTAGACCTCGGCGGCCTGCGCGTGCTTGCGATCGACGACGAGCCCGGTATTGCGGAAGGCCTGCGCGTGCTGCTGCAGGAATGGGGCTGCGATATCCGCACGGCGTCGGACGAAGCCGGCGCGCTCGCCCGGCTGTCCGACTGGACCACCCCGCCCGACCTGGTGCTGAGTGATCTGCACCTGCAGGACGAGCACAGCGGCCTGGAAGTATTGGGAGCGATCGCCAGTCACTACGGCGCCGACGCACAACACCCGCCTTTCGCGCGCCTGCTGGTGACCGGCGAAACCCGGCCCGAGCGGGTCGACGCGATCATGGCCAGCCATATCCCGGTGCTGTTCAAACCGGTAGCTCCGCACCGATTGCGCGAAGCCATGCTGGCGGCCGTGCTGGCAGCCCGCGCACGCACGGGAGACACCGCATGAGCACGGAGTTCGCCTACGACACCCTGGAATACCCGGCCCATGTGCTGCCGCAGATGCATCCGTCGCGGTTGGCCGCGATCGGCCGCCTGCACGGGCTGGCCTGCGCCGCGCCATCGCACTGCCGGCTGCTGGAGGTCGGCTGTGGCGATGGCCTGCAGCTGCTGGCACTGGCGCTGGCGTATCCGCACTCGCAGTTCGTCGGCATCGACATGTCCGAAAAGGCGATTGCACGCGGCGAAACGTTCCGGCAGCGGCTGGGGCTGGACAACCTCGCGCTGGCGCAGGCCGACCTCACGCAATGGGAGCCTGGCGAGCGGGCGTTCGATTACATCACCGCCCACGGATTCTATTCATGGGTACCGGCGCAGGTGCGCGAGCATCTGCTTGCGCTCTGTCGGCAGAAGCTGGCCAGCGCCGGCATCGCGTACATCAGCTACAACGCCCTGCCCGGCTGCCATCTGCGCCGCCTAGTGTGGGACATGCTGCGGCATCACTGCGCAGACGTCGACGAACCCGCCGCCCGGATCGCCCATGCCCGGCAATTTTTGCGCTGGCTGGGGGCCGCGACGCCGGAAGGCAAGCCGTATGCGGCGGTGATCCGCGATGAAGCCGGCGAGCTGCTGCGCCGCACTGACCATAGCGTGCTGTTCCATGATGACCTGGCGCAGATCAATGAGCCATTGAGCATCACGGCCTTTGCCGCGCAGGCGCAGGCGCACGGCCTGGAATTCCTCGCCGAGGCCGACTACCACGAGATGAGCGATGCGGCGCTGGCGCCGGAAGCACGCCCCGGACTAGCCGCGCTGGCCAACGGCGACCTGCTCCAGCGCGAGCAGTACCTGGACTTCCTCAAGGGGCGCCGCTTCCGGCAAACCCTGCTATGCCGGGCCGAGGCGGCCGTCATGCGACCGGCCGATGCATCCGCAACGCGAGGCCTGCAAGCAGCCGGGCACCTGCAACGGGAGGAGGCCCGCACCGGCAGCGGCGATGACGCGGTCGTCTTCCGCGGCAGCAGCGGCAGCAGCGGCAGCGCCGGCAACGCGGTATTGAGTACGGACCACCCGGTCATCCAGGCCGCACTGGATGTGATTGGCAGTGCCTTTCCCATGCCGTTGGCATTCGACGCGCTGCTGACGCGGGCGCGCGCCACATCGCGAAGCGTCGCCAGCGAGGACGAGGACGCCGACGCACTGGCGAAGGCGCTGCTGCGCGGGTTCGAACATGGACTGCTGGGGCTGCACTGCGAGCCTCCGGGGTTTGCCTCGGAACCCGGCGCCACCCCACGCGCCAGCGCGTTGGCGCGCCTGCAGCTGGAGGCCGGCGCAGACTGCGTTGCGAGCCTGCGGCCCTCCATGGTGCGGCTGGACAGCCGGTTGGCGGTCGAACTCATCCAGCTGCTCGACGGCAGCCGCAACCATGAAGCGCTCTTGCAAGACCTGGCGCTGCGGATGGCATCGTTGCCGGCTGAATCCAACGACGGCGAACAACCCATGCGTTCCGCCGCCTGGTGGCGACAGCACCTGGCGCCGCAATTGATCGACGGGTTGCAGCAAGCCGCGCAAATGGCTTTGCTGGAAGAGACGCCGTCGCCGGCTCAGCGCACCACGTAGGTCTGGGTATTGAGCTGCAGCACGGCATCGAACTGCACCTTCTCGTTGTCCTCGCCCAGCTCCATCAACGCATCGACCCGAAAGCGCAGGGCCCGATCCAGCTCGCGCTGCGGCTCCAGGGTGACCCGGATCCGGGTCAGCCGGCGTTCGTGCAGGGCGATCGCCTGTTCCAGCGAACGCCGGATACGGTCGCGGTCGTGCGGGCTGAGCAGGCTGTAGGAGGAAAAGTCCAGGATGCCGTAGGTCAGCGATGAGGCGCGGCATTCCTTGAACGCCTCCGGGATCATCCGTGCGGCCTCCGAACGGGTGTTGAGCAGGCTCTCCAGATCGCGGGAAATGCTGTTGCGGATGTCGGTAATCGACACCCGCCTGCCTGCGTCCTCCGGCAACGCCACGTCAACCAGCCGATCCATCAATCCGCGCATGTCCTGCCCTCGCCGCGCATCCGCAAAATGGCAACGGCCCGCCGCGACATGCGCGACGGGCCGTCAGGTTGGATCACGATCAGGTCGCCTTGTTCAGCGCGCGATCGTACTGGGCGATGATGGCGCCCTCCAGGCTGCCGTCCGCCTTCTGCGGCATGTATTCGTACTTCATCTTGGTGTAGTTGAGGCTGAAGGCATCGACCGGAATCGACGAGCCACCCGCGTTGCCGCCAGTGGTGAACGAACTCACCATCACGTCCTCGAGGGTGATCTTGAAGTACTCGACCTGGCCGCCCTTGCCGCCGGCCTTGCGGGCGGTCAGTACGGCCTTCTTGATGTGTTCGCCGGACGCGGCAGCCTTCACCAGCAGTGGGCTGGCCTTGTCGGTCTGCTTGGTGAAGGTCAGATCCTGGAAATCGGCCTTGCCGGTGCCGCCGCCGCTGCCACGCCCCATGTTGCCGGCGTTGCTGACGCCCCAGGAGAACGAATCGATCTCGATCTTGTCCTTGTGCTTTTCGTCCAGCGACTCGCCCTTGATGCCGTCGAGCTCGAGCAGGTAATCGGAAGCCATCGTGGTATCTCCTCAGGTTGGAATGGAAAACGGATAGTCGTCAGCGGGCCGACTTGGGCAGTTCCGCGACCAGGCGCAGGGACACGCTCAATTCGTCCAGCTGGTAATGCGGGCGCAGGAACGCCACCGACTTGTAGGCGCCGGGCTTGCCCGGGATCTCCGCCACTTCGATGCGCGCCTCGCGCAGCGGGTACTGCGCCTTGGCCTCCTGCGAGGCGTTGTCGTCCAGCAACACGTACTGCGAGATCCAGTTGTTGAGGAACAGCTCGACGCTGGACTTGGAGGCAAAGCTGCCGATCTTGTCGCGCATCATCGACTTCAGGTAGTGGGCGATGCGGCTGACCGCGAAGATGTACTGCAGCTGCGAGGACAGGCGCGCATTGGCGTTGGCGGCATCGGTGTTGTATTCCTTGGACTTCTGCGCGGACTGGGTGGAGAAGAACGCCGCGTAGTCGGTGCCCTTGCAGTGCACCAGCGGGATCAGCCCGAGGTCGGCCAGTTCCTTCTCGCGGCGGTCGGTGATCGCGATCTCGGTCGGGCACTTCAGCGCCACTTCGCCGTCGTCGGTGGCGAAGGTATGGGTGGGTAGGCCCTCGACCAGGCCACCACCCTCGACGCCGCGGATCGCGGCGCACCAGCCGTACTTGGCGAAGGCATCGGTCACCTTGGTGCCCAGCGCGTAGGCGGCGTTCATCCACAAGTACTTGTTGTGGTCGGTACCGTCGGTGCGCTCGACGAAGTTGAACGCCTCCACCGGCGCGGTATCGGGCCCGTACGGCAGGCGGCCAAGCACGTGCGGCATCGCCAGACCCACGTAGCGGGAATCCTCGGAGGCGCGGAAGCTCTTCCACTTGGCGTATTCGACGGTGTCGAAGATCTTGGCCAGGTCACGCGGGCCGGACAGCTCGGTGAAATCGTCGAAGCCCAGCAGCTCCGGCGAAGCGGCGCTGAGGAACGGCGCATGCGCGGCAGCGCAGACGTGCGAGATCTCCTCCATGAGGTACATGTCCTCGGGGTGGCGGCCGAACTCGAAGTCGCCGATGAGGGTGGCGAACGGTGCGCCGCCGAAGGTGCCGTATTCCTCTTCGTAGAGCTTCTTGAACAGGTTGCTCTGGTCGAAGTCGGAGGCGTTCTTGAAGTCCTTGACCAGTTCCTTCTTGGTGGTGTTGAACACCTTGATCTTCAGGGTGGTGCTGGTTTCGGAGTTGTCGACCAGGTACTTCAGGCCGCGCCAGCTGCCTTCCAGCTGCTGGAACTCCGGCGCGTGCATCACTGCCGAGAGCTGTTCCGACAGCACCCGGTCGATTTCGGCGATGCGTGCATCCAGCGCGCCGATGGCGTCCCGCGACACGGTCATCGCGCCATCGCTGACCTGCGCGACCAGCTCGGCGATCAGGTCGCGGGCGCGGCTGCGCTCGCTGTCGGAACGGGCGATCTTGCTCTGGGTCAGGATCTGGTCGAGGAGGCCGCCCTCGGCGGCTTCGGCGGCGGCGGCGGGGGCCGCGAGGGTTTCGGTATTGGCCATGATGTCGTGTGCTCGCTGCGGGTCGTGATCGTCGATTGCGGGTGGCAGCTCAGTCGTCGGACGGGGTGCCGACTTCCTTGCTCAGCTGGGCGATCTTGTCGGTGTTCTGCAGAACCTCGTTGAGCAGATCCTCGAACTTGTCGTTGCCTGCCGCCTTGTTGCGCAGGTCGGCCAGCTTCTGGCGCGCTTCCAGCAGCTTGCGCAGCGGCTCGATCTGGTTGGTCACGCGCTCGGGCGAAAAGTCCTCCAGGCTGCGGAACGTCAGCTCCACGCCGAGCTTGGAGCCGTCGTCGGCAAGCTTGTTGTCCACCTGCACCTGCACCCGCGGCTTCATGCCCTTGAGCACGTCGTCGTAGTTGTCCTTGTCGACGTTGACGAACTTGCGGTCCTTCATCTTCGCCAGCGGCTCCGCTGGCTGGCCGCTGAAGTTGCCGATCACGCCGGCCACGAACGGCAGTTCCTTCTTCTCGATCGCATCGCCCACTTCCACGTCGTAGGTGAGCTGCACGCGCGGTGCGCGCACGCGGTCGAGCTTGTGCTGGGTGCTTTCCTTCTTGGCCATGAGATTCCCCGGGCGTGTTTTGTACTGCGGGTGTCTGGGCCGGGAACGCGGCGCATTGGCGGCGTGTCCCGGGACATGCAATCGAGTCTAGGAAGCGCGCCGCGGGCGCAACATCCGTCGGACGGCCAGACTTGGACATATGCCGTTCGACGTGGCCGCGACGCGGCGGGGTTTGCGTGCCCCCGTCGCGTCAATTGCCGGACGGCAGGCCGACCCGCTCGCGGATCGACGCCAGCGTGCTTTCGTCGCGGATCACTTCGGCCAGCCACTGTTCCAGCGGCATGTCGGCCCACGCCACCGCGCGGTCCAGCAGGTAGGCCACCGGGCTGTGCGGCTCGGTGCGGCGGAAGAAACCAGCGATGTCGTTGAGTGCGCGCAACGCCGCCTCCTTCGAGGCCAGGCTGCCGCCGCCCAGATTGAGCGCGCCCGCCGCGGCCTCGCCATTGCCGCCGCCTTCACCGGCAACGCCGTCGGCCGCGACCTCGCCGTCGGCCGCCACGGCCCCGCCGATGCCCTTGGCTGCTGCCACCCGCGAATAGATGGTCTGGATCTTCTTCAGCGCGTCATCAAGGGCGCCGAGGCTGGGCGCTTCGCGGCCAAGCCGGCCGTCGGCCATCGCGCTGAAGCGGGCGAAAGCTTCGCGCGCCGCCTGAACCTGGTCGCTGCGCTCGCGCACCAGCGCCTCCGGAATCGCCTGCATGCGGCTGTCGTAGGTTTCGCCGTTGACCCGACCTTCGTCCAGCGCGGCCTGGTAGGCCTCGGCGTTCTGGCGGCCGAGGTTGTCGACCTCGCGCGAGTCGACCCAGCTGGCCAGGGTCAGCGCCGCCTGCGGGTCGTCGTTGAGCAGCATGGTCTGCAGCACGCGGCTGCCGTAGTTGGCGAACCAGGCCAGCTTGCCGGCGCGCTCTTCCAGATCGCCGTCCTCGGCGCGCGGATACAGGCCGTCCCAATAGGTGTCCAGCAGCCCGGTCAGCAGGTCGAAGGCGTCACGCGCGCCTTCCAGGCCATGCCTGGCAATGGCCGCCTCGGCCAGCCACACCGCTGCCTGCAGGTCCTTGCTGGTGCGCAGCAGCACGTCTTCGGACAGGCTTTGCGCTTCGCGCCAGTCGGCGACCTTCAGTTCGGTCTGCCAATCGCCCTGGGCAAGGTTGGGGTCATCGGCGCGACGCGCTTCGCGGATGCGGTCGAACTGGTCGGAAAAGCTGGCATCGCTGCCGGCGGGGTCGCTGCCGGGAATCGGCGCGAGGAGTTCGGTGACGTCGATGGCCATGGGCCCTCCGGTTGCGGTTATTCGAGGATCTCGCTGGGCACATCGGCGCGCGCGGTGCTGGCGCCGAGGTAACGCTGCATTTCGTCGGACAGGTCCGGCTTCAGGAACACCCGCGCGCCGCGGAAGCCGGCCGTCGCCAGCTTCTGCCGCAGTTGGTTCCACTGCGCGGGGCTGTAGCTGGCGCGGAAGTCCTCAAGGCCGTAGGCATGCGAACCGGCGGCGAAGTCGCGGATCAGTTCGGCGAAGCCGTCGGCGCCGGCATAGGTGCGCACCAGTTCGAGCTCTTCCGGCGGCGCGGCCTGCATCGCGCTGGTTTCCGGATCGAATTCCTGCACGACCTCGCCAGCTTCCGCCGCCGGCAACGCGATGGCGATGCGCAGCCGCGCCGACAGGCAGTTGGAGGGCGACCAGAACACCTGCGCGGTGGCTTCCGCCAGCGACGCGCCGGCCGAACTGGCGCGATAGACGCGCTCGCGGCATTCGACCTCGAACACCGTGCCGGACGGCCCCTCATCCAGCGCGCCCAGCTGGCTGGGCTGGACCAGAGTGAAGCTGCCGGCCAGGAACGGGGCGACGTCGCCCAGCACCGGCAGGAACTTGCGCTCGGCCGCCACCATGCCCTGGTAGGCGGCGGTCAGCGGCATCGCCACGCCGTCCACCTTGACCGGCAGGCGCTCCTTCTCGCTGATGAAAGGCTTGAGCCAGTCGTTGACGAACGCGCCCAGCTTGCCCTGTGGCCCGTACAGCGCCTCGACCTGCTGGGCCGGCGGCAGCGCCGCCAGCGGCTTGACCACGCTTTCGCGCCAGCGCTCCTGCACGAATTCGCCGGCGCGATGGACGGTGAGGAACAGCAGCAGCCGGGCCGGCCCCTGCACTACCGACCACGCGGCCAGGTCATCGCCCTTGAACGCGGTGGCGTATTTCTCGGCGGGCTTGTCCACCGCCTCGATCAGCTCGCCGTATTCGCTGGCGGGCGGCTTCTCGGCCTTGCCCTTGCTGGCGAACAGGTCGGAGGCGAGCTGGTAGACGTCTTCGCCGGACCCGTCGGCCTGCAGCCGCAGGTAGGCGCGCGCGTAGTCCGCGTCCTGGTTGGCCAGCACGGTTGCCTGCGTATCGCGCATCGCCAGCAGCCAGACCGGCGGCTGGATCTTCTCGCCGCCGAAGCGGAACGAGCCGGTGACGAAGCGGCCGAACGGCCGCCACGACGACAGCCACTTCGCCTTCATCTGTGCCCAGGTCAGCGCCCAGCGCGACGAGAGCGGCCAGTCGAACGGCAGCTCATACAGGTTGCGCTGGGCGGATTCGAAAAAAAGCGCGTAGGGATTCTGCTTGCCGCCGGCGCGCGCCAGCAGCTCGCCGTAGCGCCCGCGCCACAGGCCGATGCCTTCCTGAAAGCGCGACTGGTACTTCGCCCACTGGAGGAAATAATCGCGGAAATAAGCATCGCGCAGGTCATCGATGCGGCTCGCCCGTTGCGGTGCCTGCGCGCGCAGGGTCGCCAGCATCGGCTGCACCACGCCTTCCCAGGCGTCGGCGGTATAGGCGCGGGAAATGCCGGCCATCTGGCCCGCGTCGATGCCGACCACCGCGCCCTGCGGCAGCCAATGGTTGCCAAGATCGATGGCGCTGCCGCGGGCGTCCGCCCATTTGCGCAGATCCGGCGCGCGCGGCGTGTAGTTCGCCAGCAGCCGGGTCAGCAGGCCCTGAAGACGCGCCTGCTCGGCATCACGAAGGTTTTTTTTTGGCGCTGTTCGCGTTGTTTGTGGACATGGAGGTCATGTCATCGCCAACCTGAGCAATGACGCGGGTCCTGCGCCGACTTGGGCATTCCGCTCCAGTGCCCGGAACCACCCCAGGTAGTTCGGCAGATAGGACGTCGCCACGCCCCGGAATCGGGCCATCCAGCCCTTCAGTCGGCTGTGGTGCGCATTGACATTCTGGACATGCCACGCACCTCGCTTGCGCTCGCCGCGCAAGGTGTTCAGGGCGTGGTGCTCAATTCCCAGATCCCTTGCCGCACTTGCCAACATGGCGCTGCCGTCGGTGCACAGCACCGCATCCGACGCGATGGCGGTCGGCAGGACG
>NZ_AUIV01000042.1 GCF_000423885.1 Thermomonas fusca DSM 15424
CACCGGATCGCCAAACACCGGCAGATCCCGAACACACCGCATCGTCCGATCATGGACGGCCGCCACGACCTGGGCGCAACCCACGCAACAATGTTGCGCTTGCCGGAGCGGCTCCAGCTCGATGACCAGCCAACGCCGCTCCCCGCGCGGCTCATGGCGCCACTTGCGGACGCGGTATCCCTCCCAGCCACCAAGCCGGGACATACAATCTTGTTCGGCCACGGCCGACCTTCAGTTTGTTGCCTCGAGAACAGCAAGTCTGACCGGTCGGCCGTGCGCCTCTCCCTCAGTTGGGAGAAGAACCGTTTTTTTCCTCTCCATCCGGATGGGAAGCCCCCCTTGAGTCAAGGGGGGCGCCGCGACAGCGGCGGGGGATGTGGAGGCCACGGATGAACTGATTCCGGCTCCGCTGGAATCAGTTCCCGCGGATGCGGCCCTGGAAGCGGGTGCGGCCGCGGCCCAGCGGCAGCTTCAGCTTGCCGATCTTCTCGATGCGCTCTTCGGCCAGGCGGTCGGCGGCGCGGTAGGTCGGGATGCCGTCGCGGTCGGAGATCTCGTAGATGCGCGAGAGGTTGTGATAGATCGTGCGCATCATGCGCATGGCGCGCTCGCGGTTGTAGCCGTCGAGTTCCAGCGCCACGTTCATCACGCCGCCCGCGTTCACCGCGTAGTCCGGCGCGTACAGGATGCCGCGCTTGACCACTTCGTCGCCGATCTCGTTGTTGGCCAGCTGGTTGTTGGCCGAACCGCAGATCACCTTGAACTTGAAGCGCGGCAGGGTCTGCTCGTTGACGGTGCCGCCCAGCGCGCACGGCGAATACACGTCCGCCGGCACGTCGTAGATCTCGTCCAGGCCCACGGCCTCGGCGCCGTACTCGGTGACCGCGCGGTCCACCAGCGCCTGGTTGATGTCGGTAACGAAGATCTTGGCGCCGCGTTCCTTCAGCAGCTTCACGTACTCCATGCCCACGTGGCCCAGGCCCTGCACGGCGTAGGAATACTTGCCCACGTCCTCGTCGCCGAACTTGCGGTTCAGCGTGGCCATCAGGCCCTGCAGCGAACCGTAGGCGGTGAACGGCGAGGGATCGCCCGAGCCACCGTGGACCTGGTGCACGCCGGTCACGTACTCGGTCTCGCGGTACACGTATTCCATGTCGTTGACGTCGATGCCGACGTCCTCGGCGGTGATGTAGCGCCCGCCCAGCGACTCCACGAACTGGCCGAACGCGCGGAACAGCGCCTCGGACTTGTCGGTGGCCGGGTTGCCGATGATCACCGCCTTGCCGCCGCCGATGTTCAGGCCGGCCACGGCGTTCTTGTAGGTCATGCCGCGCGACAGGCGCAGCACGTCGTTCAGCGCCTCCGCCTCGCTCTTGTACGGCCACATGCGGGTGCCGCCCAGCGCGGGGCCCAGCACGGTGTTGTGGATGGCGATGATCGCCTTCAGGCCAGCGTCCTTGTTGTGGCAGAACACGACCTGCTCGTGGCCGTAGATGTCGAGCGTTTCGAAGATCATTGCAATAACTCCGGCCGGCTCCGCCGAGAACTACGGGACCGGTGGCTATGGGATGGAAGCGGATATGGTGGCTGTGGCCGGGTGAACCCCCCGTCACAGCAGGACATTTTAGGCCATTCTCCGGAGCGGGGCCGGCATACGGATGGGTACGGCCCCCGCGGGGCCGTCAAGGCGCGTTGCGCAGTGCGGGTGGCGATAGGCCGCCGCCGCCGCGCGCCGCACTCAGTCCGCGGCTTTCGGGGCTTTGAAGCCGGCGCAGGGATCCGGGCGCTGGGCCGCGGGGATGCGGTGGACTTCATCGAATGCGGCCGGGCTGGAGGCCGGCTCCAGGAAGCCCACCGCGCGCGGCGCCATGCCGTCGCGGCGCAGCCAGAACGGCACCGCGATATCACCGCGCACATGGCCGTTGCCGGCAATCAGCACGACGCCGCTGGCCGCGTGCATGCGCATGGTCTCGGCCATCACCACGTCGCGGGCGATCTGCGCTTTCGCCATTGGCGCCACCAGCGATTCCGGCAGCGCGCCGCAGTGGCTGTCGCGTACCTCGGTCTCCTGTGCGGCCAGCACCTCCGTCGGCAGTGCATCCAGCTTGTAGCGGGCGATGAGTTCGGCCGGCATCGCGGCGGAAAAACCCTCCTTCACCACCTTTGATGCATCGGCGCGCGACAGGTTGGCGGCCAGCAGCGGCAGTTTGTACTCCAGCGCCAAAGCGATCACCGGCTGGTAGTGCGCCCAGGTCCAGCTCGCCTTGGCCGGGGCGACGCGCGCCACCACGCAGGCGGCATCGCCGCATTCGGCCATCGCCGTGTCCAGCGCCGGTTGCTGGCTGGTGTCGAACTGTTCCATCGCGATGGCCGGGCGCCAGCCCGCTTCCAGTTCCCTGCGCAGCAGCGCGGCGCGGGCGGCGTGGCCGTCGGCGTTGTCGTGCACCTCCCCCAGCAGCAGCATCCGCGGCGCGCTGGCCGGGGCGGCGTGCGTACAGGCGGCAAGGACGGTCAGCAGGGCGGCAAGCAGGACGCGACGGCGCATGGGGAATCCTCCGGAATCAGCCAAGCTTGCCACAGCGCTGGCCGGAGTCCGCCGGCTACCGCGTTGGCTGGGAAGGCCGCCGCCGCGGCGGTCGCCGCCCATCCGGAGGTGTTCCATGCGTCGTTCGCTCAGGCCGGCCGTGCTGGCCGCCATGCTGTCGCTTCCCGCCGTATTCGTCGCCCCCGCCGTCCCGGCGCAGGCGCCCGCCGCCGCAGCTGCGGACAAGCCGCAGGCCACCCCGCGCGGGACCACCTTCCTGTTGCCCGACGGCTGGGTGCGCACCGTGCAGGGCAACGCCACGGTGCTGGCCCCGCCCGAGGCAGACGGCTCCCGCATCGTCATCGTCGACGCCACCGCGGCAAGCGCCGACAACGCCGTGGCGCAGGCCTGGGCCGCGCTGGGGATGACGCCGAAGTTCCTGCTCGCCACCGACGCCGCGCCGCGCGACGGCTGGGAGCAGCGCCGCTTCTACGACTACGACGTGCCGCAGAACGCCAAGCGGGTGATCAACGCCGGCGCGTACCGCCATGGCAAGGCCTGGACGGTGGTGCTGGCCGACGTGGACCAGGCCATCGCGGAAAAACGCGGCTCGCAGTTCGGCAAGATCTACCAGCGCCTGCAGCCGGCCGGCCACGTGCGCGAGAACTTCGCCGGCCGCAGCGCGCACAAGCTGGATGCCGCGCGCCTGCAGCAGGTGGCCGACTTCGTGGAGAAGATGCGCCGCGACTTCGACGTGCCGGGCGTGGCCATCGGTATCGTCGAGGACGGCAAGGTGGTGATGTCGCGCGGTTTCGGCGTGCGCGAGCTGGGCAAGCCGGCCGCGGTGGATGGCGACACCCGCTTCATGATCGCTTCCAACACCAAGGCGCTGACCACGCTGATGCTGGCCAAGCTGGTGGACGCCGGCAAGCTGGACTGGAACGCGCGTGCGGTGGACGTGTACCCGGCGTTCAAGCTGGGGGATGCCGCCACCACCGGCAAGGTGCTGGTGAAGCACCTGATCTGCGCCTGCACCGGGGTGCCGCGGCAGGATTTCGAATGGCTGTTCGAGGGCGAGAAACAGACGCCCGCCTCGGTGATGGCCACGCTGGGCACCATGCAGCCCACCAGCAGCTTCGGCGAGCTGTTCCAGTACTCCAACCCGATGGCGGCGGCGGCCGGCTACATCGGCGGGCAGGTGGCGCATCCCGGCACCGAGCTGGGCGCCGGCTATGACCAGGCGATGCAGGCGCTGGTGTTCGACCCGCTGGGCATGCGCAACACCACCTTCGATTACGCCAGGGCGCAGACCGGCAACTACGCCGCGCCGCACGGCTACGACATCGACCACGCCGTGCAGGTCATGGGCATGGGCCTGAACGACACCATTGTCGGCTCGCGCCCCGCCGGGGCGGCGTGGAGCACGGTCAACGACCTGCTCAGGTACGTGCAGATGGAGATCGACCGCGGCCAGCTGCCGGACGGCAGCCGCTACATCGGCGAGTCCGCGCTGCTGCAGCGGCGCCAGCCGCAGATCTCGCTGGGCGCCGACAAGGACTATGCAATGGCGCTGATGGTGGACCGCAGTGAAGGCGTGACCGTGATCGACCACGGCGGCGACATGGGCGGCTTCCACTCCAACATGATGTGGTGGCCGGAGCAGAAGGTCGGCGCAGTGATCCTGACCAATGCCGACGAGGGCGTGTACCTGCGCGGGCCGTTCAAGCGCCGGTTGATGGAGCTGATGTTCGACGGCGAGCCGCAGGCCGTGGCCGCGGCGGAGGCCACCGCCAAGGCCAACCGCGCCGCCTTCGATGCCCAGCGCAAGCTGCTGCAGTGGCCGGCGGACGTGGCCGCGCTGGAAACGCTGGCGCCGCGCTACCGCAACCCCGCGCTGGGTGAGCTGGTGGTCAGTCGTGAAGGCGACAAGGCGATGTTCGATGTCGGCGCGTTCCGCTCGGCGGTGGCCACCATGCCGCAGCCGGACGGCAGCCTGGCGCTGGTCACCATCGACCCGGTGGCCGCGGGCTTCCCGTTCGTGCGTGCGGACAAGGACGGCATGCGCCGGCTGGTCGTGCGCGATGGCCAGCACGAATACGTGTTCGACGAAGTGAAGTGAAACCGCGGGCGCCGGCTGCGGCCGGCGCCCCGTACCAGGCCGCACGGCAGGGGGCGGGGCAGGGACCCCGCGTTACAATCGCCGATTACCCGAACACCCGTGGATTCGAGCGATGAGCACCCCCGCCGCCAACCTTCCCGAACCGCAGCAGCCCACCGCACTGGACGAACACCGCACCCCGCTGCGCTTCGTCACCGCCGCCAGCCTGTTCGACGGCCACGACGCCGCCATCAACATCATGCGCCGGCTGATCCAGGCGCAGGGCGCGGAAGTCATCCACCTGGGCCACAACCGCAGCGTGGAAGACGTGGTGCGCGCGGCGCTGCAGGAAGACGCCGACGCCATCGCGCTGTCGTCCTACCAGGGCGGCCACGTGGAATACCTGAAGTACATGGTGGACATGCTGAAGCAGCGCGACGCCGCGCACATCCGTGTGTTCGCCGGCGGCGGCGGCACCATCACCCCGGAGGAAATCCGCGAGCTGGAGGCCTACGGCGTCGAGCGCATCTACCACCCCAACGACGGCATGCACATGGGGCTGGTGGCGATGATCGAAGACGTGGTCAAGCGCGCCGAGGCCGCGCGCCTGCCGGTGGAAACCCCGCACAAGGTGGGCTTCGACAACGAGATCGAGATCGGCCGCATGCTCTCCGCCATCGAGGAGCAGGCGCTGGACGAAAGCACGCTGGCCCACCTGCGCAAGGAATGGCAGCTGGCTGGCGCCAAGACCCCCGTGGTGGGCATCACCGGCACCGGCGGCGCCGGCAAGTCGTCGGTCACCGACGAACTGCTGAACCGCTTCCTGGCCAACTTCCCGGACATGCACGTGGCCGTGGTCAGCGTGGACCCCACCCGCCGCCGCACCGGCGGCGCGCTGCTGGGCGACCGCATCCGCATGAACAGCCTGCGCAGCCCGCGCGTGTTCATGCGCTCCATGGCCACCCGCCGCCAGCACATGGCCACCAATGTGGTCTTGAAGGACTGCATCGCCTTCCTGAAGTCGCTGGGCTATGACCTGGTGATCGTGGAAACCGCCGGCATCGGCCAGAGCGACTCGGAGATCGTGGACCTGGTCGACTTCCCGATGTACGTGATGACCAGCGACTTCGGCGCGCCCAGCCAGCTCGAGAAGATCGACATGCTGGACTATGCCGAGCTGGTGGTGCTCAACAAGTTCGACAAGCGTGGCGCCGAGGACGCCCTGCGCGACGTGCGCAAGCAGTGGAAGCGCAACCGCGTGGCGTTCCAGACCAAGGACGAGGACGTTCCGGTCTATCCCACCATCGCCAGCCAGTTCAACGACCCCGGCCTGAACTGGATGTTCGCCAACCTGTGCCGCCTGCTCAAGGAGAAATGGGGTCAGAGAACATTTTCGGGCGATGCAGGTTCAGAGGGCGGCGTTGCGATGCCGAAAATGTTCTCTGACCCCATTTCCATCGACACCACCCTCAAGGAACCCCGCGCCACCGTCCTCATCCCCGGCAACCGCGTGCGCTACCTGGCCGAGATCGCCGAGCAGGGCCGCCAGATCAACGCCCGCACCGAATCGCAGGCGGAGACCGCCGACCGCGCGCAGTCGCTGTGGGACGCACTGAAGGAACTGGGCGACGCCGCGCTGCCCAAGGCGCTGGACCTGTACCCGGTGGAAGCGCTCACCGACGGCGACGACCGCAGCCTCAACACCCTGCGCCAGCGCTACAACGACGCAATCCAGTCGCTGGATTCCGATGCCCTGCGCCTGCTGCGCGACTGGCCGGCCCGCCTGAAGTCCATCACCGAGCCGGTGAACGAATACCAGGTGCGCGACAAGACCATCCGCGTGGAGAACTACCGCGAGTCGCTGAGCCACCAGCAGATCCCCAAGATCGCCGCGCCCACCTACAAGGCCTGGGGCGAGCTGCTGGTGTTCCTGCAGAAGGAAAACCTGCCCGGCTACTACCCGTACACCGGCGGCGTGTACCCGTACCGCCGCACCGGCGAGGACCCCATCCGCATGTTCGCGGGCGAGGGCACCCCGGAGCGCACCAACCGCCGCTTCCACTACCTCAGCATTGGCCAGCCGGCCGCGCGCCTGTCCACCGCCTTCGACAGCGTGACCCTGTACGGCGAAGACCCGGCGCCGCGCCCGGACATCTACGGCAAGATCGGCAACTCCGGCGTCAACGTGCCCACGCTGGACGACATGAAGAAGCTGTACTCCGGCTTCGACCTGTGCGCGCCCACCACCAGCGTGTCGATGACCATCAACGGCCCGGCGCCGATCATCCTGGCGATGTTCATGAACACCGCCATCGATCAGCAGGTGGAGCAGTACCTCAAGGCCGACCCGGCGCGCTGGGCCGAGGCGCAGCAGAAGATCGACGCGCTGTTCGAGGGCAAGCCGCGCCCGCGCTACGAAGGCGAGCTTCCGCAGGGCAACAACGGCTTAGGGCTAGCCCTGCTGGGCGTCACCGGCGACCAGCTGGTGGACGCCGAGACCTACGCCCGCATCAAGGCGCAGACGCTGAAGACCGTGCGCGGTACCGTGCAGGCCGACATCCTGAAGGAAGACCAGGCGCAGAACACCTGCATCTTCAGCACCGAGTTCGCCCTGCGCATGATGGGCGACATCCAGCAGTACTTCGTGGACAACGGCGTCCGCAATTTCTATTCGGTGTCGATCTCCGGCTACCACATCGCCGAAGCCGGGGCGAACCCGATCAGCCAGCTCGCCTTCACCCTGTCCAACGGCTTCACCATCGTGGAGTACTACCTGGCGCGCGGGATGAAGATCGACGACTTCGCGCCCAACCTGTCGTTCTTCTTCAGCAACGGCATGGACCCGGAGTACACCGTGATCGGCCGCGTCGCCCGCCGCATCTGGGCCCGCGCCATGCGCGAGCGCTACGGCGCATCAAGCCGCAGCCAAATGATGAAGTACCACATCCAGACCAGCGGCCGCTCCCTGCACGCGCAGGAGATCCAGTTCAACGACATCCGCACCACGCTGCAGGCCCTGTACGCGCTGTTCGACAACTGCAACAGCCTGCACACCAACGCCTACGACGAAGCCATCACCACGCCCACGGAAGAGTCCGTGCGCCGCGCCGTGGCCATCCAGATGATCATCAACAAGGAGCTGGGGCTGAACTTCTGCGAGAACCCCTGGCAGGGCAGCTTCATCGTGGACAAGCTCACTGACATCGTGGAAGAGGCCGTCTACAAGGAGTTCGAGGCCATCAGCGAGCGCGGCGGCGTGCTCGGCGCCATGGACACCATGTACCAGCGCGGCAAGATCCAGGAAGAAAGCCTGTACTACGAGCACAAGAAGCACGACGGCAGCCTGCCGCTGGTGGGCGTCAACACCTTCCTGCCCAAGGAACACGGCGGCGACATCGTCACCGAGATCGAGCTGATCCGCTCCACGGAAGAGGAGAAGGGGCAGCAGATCGCGAACGTGGCGGGGTATCAGGGCAACCGCAACGGCTATGCGGGCGAGGGTCTCAAGTCACTGCAGACGACGGCGCGGGAGCGGCGGAATGTGTTTGAATCGCTGGTGGAAGCGGTGAAGACGCATTCGCTGGGGCAGATCAGCCATGCGTTGTATGAGGTGGGTGGGGAGTATCGAAGGAATATGTGACGTAGGGGTGCACATATATGCAGTAGCCTCTGAATGAAAGCAAAAGGCCCGCTGGATGCGGGCCTTTTTTAACAAAGTGACAAAATTCAGAATTTGTCAGGTTGCGCTCTTTGGGCCACCCAGTCGCGCAGGCTTTGGCCAAACAAGATAGCCAGACGAGTCAACATGAAAGTCGCACCGCTTGCTAGTTTCAGTCTTGCTCGGAGTGCCTAGGCTCTTTGAACTTCCTATGACGGCTCGGGTTTTGTAGGAACGTCGATCATTCTTGACGATTTTCATGATCAATTCTCCCGAAGAAATTGCTTGATCTGCTGTCGATTGAGTTGATTGCCGCAGTAGGTGGCGATCCTTCTGGGGGCTCCGCCATTTACACGCTTCGTAGCTTCAGACCGGCCTTCCGGGCTCAACGTGAGTGCGATTTCCGTTCCTTCATGGGTCTTCGTCCAAGATC
The DNA here is from genome assembly GCF_000423885.1 of Thermomonas fusca DSM 15424. Classification (GTDB taxonomy): domain Bacteria; phylum Pseudomonadota; class Gammaproteobacteria; order Xanthomonadales; family Xanthomonadaceae; genus Thermomonas; species Thermomonas fusca. The sequence continues at coordinate 8,714 of NZ_AUIV01000042.1, forward strand.
GTCCATCGGGCCCCATTTGGTATTGCCAATCGAGCAGCTCACCTTCGATCGGAGCAAGGTCGTTTACGATTTCGATAGCAGATGAGTATCGGTCCGCCGGGTTGGTCTGAAGGCACTTCTTGATCACAGTGATCAATCTTTCCGGGATATGTTCTGGAAACTTGCCGGTGGTCGTATTTGGAAATTGCGAGTTAGTGACGGCGTGCCTAAACGCTATTCTATCAAGCTGATCGTTAACAACGTATGAGTCGAATTGTGAATAAAATTCCACGTCGCCCATGCACATTCTGTAGAGGGTAAGTCCAGTTTGGTAAATATCGAATCTGTGGTCGAAGTGATCTGTCTGGAACGCTTCAGGAGGAACCATCTTGCTATACAGGCGATCCTGCCCAGCAACTCCCCCATTGCCCCGGGGCTTGGCGAGTCCGAAGTCCGACAACAGAGCTTCGCCGCGTTCTGATATCAGCACGTTATCCGGCTTTATGTCGAAATGTACAAGCCTCTTTGAGTGAATGTGATGAAGGCCGCTAAGGAACTGGGTGGCGAAAACCACCGTCTCTCGCACGGTCAGGAATCTCCTTCCCATGAGCGACTTTAGCGAGCCAGCAGCATACATCGGCATCGCAAGATAGACGTGCCCATCGTCCTGACAAGCGTAGTGAATTGGCACCACGTTTGAGTGTGCGCTACCGTAAAGAAGGCTGGATTCTCTGAAATAGCCATCCGCATCTAAGGATGCCTTGCTGACTTTCTTTATTACAAGGAGGGCATCTAGCTGAGGGTCGTGGGCCTCATACACTTGGGAGTTTCGACCTTCTGCACCGATCTCGGCTCGCAACTCGAAATGCAGGTCTGCTCGACTGTAAGGCCTAAACATTAGCTGCACCCAGCGCAGCAAATACGGCTTCGCGCTCCTCCGGGTTCAGTTCAGACCAATTTTCGACTTGCTCAAAAGATCTCTCGCCCTTCACGTAGGGTTTGAAGTCCGCCCGAGATATTCCAACTCTCGCAGCAATTGTTGCGATCCGCCCGCAGTAGTACGAACTCAAAGTGCTGCTGGCGAACGCTTCCTGGATGACACCCTCCATTTCAATGCGAGGAACGCTCATGGACTGAGCGGTACTTTCTGTAATCCTGAGCCCTGCCCGCGATATGTTGTACTCGCGTATCACGTCCAAAATGTTGTTGCGGACGTACTTGAGTGCGTCGGGAGTAGGGAGAGCTTTGGGCACCCGTATTGTTTCCACATTCGACAGTGCTTGGCTCTCGGTATTGAAAATCGCGAACGTAACTTCGCCCGGCTTGGCTCTAATTCCCATGGTGTTCATGCGTGCCCCCCGACTCCTTTTGTCCTTGTAAAACAGTGAGGTCGTGTTGTCCAGGGAAAAACAGGGGTCAGAGTCGACTTTCTCAGGGTTCACCAAGGCTGAGTTGGGTCTGCTGTGAGGGTTGGCAGGCCGCCAACGCGGCCTTCCTCGGCCGTCCGATCTTCTGCGGCCCCACGCTTCGGCCCAGTTGCGCTTCGATGGCCGGAAAAAAGGGGTCAGAGAACATTTCCGTTTGAATTGCACTGCGTCCTGGGGTGCATCGCCGGAAAAATTCTCTGACCCCCTTTTGATCGGTGCACCGACTGATGAGGCCTGGTCTGCCCGGCATTGTGGGCCATGCGCCGTCCACGCCTCGAACTGCCCGGC
>NZ_AUIV01000043.1 GCF_000423885.1 Thermomonas fusca DSM 15424
GAAGCGCAGCGCGCGAACCACCGACCAACGCCGACCCAGCCAAACGCAATAAACGCAGAGCGCGATGCAGCGGCCGAAGCCGACAACACCGGAAAGCTTTTCCCCAGGCCTAACACCTGAGTTAAGCCGCGCCGCGAAGCGGCGTCGGCTTGAACGAATTGTTAGCCATCACACGTGAGGCCACAGGCTTGCGATGTATGACAACTCCGCATCTACCATTGGCTTGAAGTTCTTGCCGGCGGCAGAGTACGTAAAGAGCTTGCTGTTGCGAACATCAAGGACACTGAACTGGGTTCCTGGTGCCTGCGAAGCTGCGAACACATGGTTCATTAGCGAGACAATTAGGTCTGCCTTGGTCTTGGTTAGTGAGTCTGTTTTCAGGTAGAGCTTGACGATATGCGCCTGACCATTGACCTTCAGGCCGAGCTCCGGATTGATCGCTACATCAATGCCCGCGCTGGTGTATGTCTCAGTCGGCGGGGTGAACCACTCAAGTGTCTTGTTTCCCCACCACTTCTTATAACCGGCAACCATGGGCGGGTAGTTGGCAGCCTTCTTTGGGTCCATCAGCCCCTTGGTGAGGTTCGCCAAGTCGGCTTTAGCGCCGCCCTTCTTGTGCAACGTGACTAGTCCCTCGCGGAGCGCCTTATAGAAGTCGGTCGCAGGATCGTATGCCGCCCGATTCTTTAATTGGCTCACCTTGGTCGCCTTCGGGCTACCAGACTTCGTCACAACCTCAATTAGGTCCGTGAGGGTAATCCGGGGCATCAAGAACTCTCCTTGTGATGGCTAACACCTGAGTTCATGCGGGCCGCGAAGCGGACTCGCATGCAACGAATTGTTAGCTGCGACAGAAGTTACAACGGGGCGACCCATGTGTATCTGCGATTTCCCGAGAGATTGCGCCGGCCTTGGAATGCTGCTTTGCGAGGGCTGTGGCGGCGACATGTGCGTTTGCCCCTGCGGCGGGGATATGGATTGCCCTGGTTGTGAGGCTTGCGCCACGGACCTAGACCTAGACGATTGGGATGGCGAGAGCGAAGACGCGGACCGCAAACCGATAGCAGCTAACACCTGAGTTAAGCCGCGCCGCGAAGCGGCGTCGGCTTGGACGACTTGTTAGGCCCCGGCCCGGTGCCGGTGACGGAGCCCGCCAGCAATAGCAGCCCGGCTACACCGACAAGCGGGGCAACCGTGGCCCAATACACATTGCCCGGCAGAGCAAATGCCGCAAGAAACGCGGCGACGACCCCTGCTGCAACCAGAGTCGCGAGCACCACACGGGCGCACTTGGCCAGGGCAAAGAACCTTGGGCCGAGCCAGATGCGGGTGGCCCCGCCAATAAGGCCAGCGACGCCTCCGATGCCGAGCAGGAACAATAAGGGTTCCCGCGGCCCGACGGCAACGAGGATGAGCGCGAAGGGCCCGAGCAGCACGGTGGCTAGAACTACCACCCCGGCGAGCAGCCCGCGCACCGCTTTTCGGTCTATCCAACTGGCGACTCTGCTGAACAAGGGGCCTAACACCTGAATTAAGCCGCGCCGCGAAGCGGCGTCGGCTTGAATGAATTGTTAGGCAGTCCGCCCAGAGCCCTTATTTGTTGGCGACTAGCATTTTGTCGCCACATATGCGGAATGCCTGTACTTGCAGATCAGGGTGTTGGGCAAGCGTAGTAGTCGGCCGTCATTGTGGTCTCATTGCTGGTGTATAGGGCACCGGCAATAATCGCCCCGCCGCTCTGCTGGGAGGAAGTGGTGACAATGACAATGACATTTGCGCCAGCCTTAGAGGCGCGTACCTTGTGCCATTTCTCGCAGCGAAGCACCCCTTTACTTCTGGATGTCTGACAGGATTCTTGCTTGATGAACTTGCAACCGTCGGGAGCTTGGTTCATGAGCCTTGGCTCACTGGCCAGAGTTTGTGCTGAAATCAGAATGCCGAGTAGAGCTGTCCACTTCTTCATGCGATTCTCCTTGTGTGTGCTGCCTAACACCTGAGTTAAGCCGCGCCGCGAAGCGGCGTCGGCTTGAATGAATTGTTAGGGGGCGCTACTTGGTGCAGTAAGCGACCGCGCCAAGAACCCCGGTGTCTGGCCTGCAAGTTACAGTGCCCGAGTTGTCCCCCCTGCTACAGATCATGCCAGAAATGTCTTTGTGCTTGTTGCAAGAATCCAGATCATTGAATCGGGCGGCAACAAAGCAGCTTGTGTCGCCAGCTGCGCAAATGACATATCTGACAGGTGTTTCACCCACAGCGTTTAGCGGGCCATCCTTTGGGCCGCCTCGCGAGCAGCCAGAAAGTGCGGCGGCAGCTAGAGCTAAAGCGAACAGATGCGAGATACGCACAAAGCCCCCTAACACCTGAGTTAAGCCGCGCCGCGAAGCGGCGTCGGCTTGGACGAATTGTTAGAACTGCTCTCCGGAATAGACCTTCTTGCGCCAATGTGTAAGCTTCCGGATCGCTGAAATAATGTCCGTATCGCTGTCGAGACGGATGGCCTTGGTGGTGGTTTTGCCGCCGGGTGGGCGTGCGGTTGCTTGAGCATAAATCCTAACTGTCCCGTCAGCGTTCTGATCTTCTGTAATGGAGATGCCCATAGCTCCGGAGTTGCTGCGAGACGCACCAGAGCGTGGGCCGCGATTCTTGCTTTTTGGCATTTGTGGCAGGATCTTGTCTCGGTAGGCGCGTGCCCGATCAAGTGCCACATCCTTGCCGCCGCAGATTAAATCACTGAAGAGCCTAGTCAGCAGAACTTCTCCGCGCTCTACGTGGAATTGAAAACCATGAGTAGCACGTCCATCAATTCGTTTGATGTTCGGCTCTGATTCTGGGTTCCGGTACATAGAACTCTCCAAGCAGTTCTAACACCTGAGTTAAGCCGCGCCGCGAAGCGGTGTCGGCTTGGACGAATTGTTAGGCCTATCTGCCACAGAGCCTGTCATAGCGATCCTGAGCCCGTCTGATTGTGGTCATTGTTCGGTTTGGATCTGAAAGTGCGATATTAAGTTGTGCTTTTGCCTCGCCGCATGCTTGGGAGGCCGAAATCTGTTGAGGTTGATCATAAACACGACGGGTAGGTGGGGGACTAATAAGCTCGTGTCTTTGGCCGGTCGCAGGATCAATCATGCCATTGCCGCCGCCGGGGATCATGAATTTTTGTTGCCCAGTAGTGACATCAAGCACCATGCCGGGTTGGTGAGGAACCACTTCTGTGCGTGTTGGACACGTAGTGCCGCGCTTGATGTAGCTGCTTCCATTTGGACGGATGCAGCGAACGTAATCCCCACCGTCTGAACTTGAGCAAGGCGTTTGCTGGTATGTCTTGCCGCCGCGGCCATCTGGACACGTATAGATTTGAGCTAGGGCAGGTGTTGTCAGAAGCAAAAGCGTAATCAGCAGCATGAGTCGCATTGCGTTCTCCAAGAGAGGCCTAACACCTGAGTTAAGCCGCGCCGCGAAGCGGCGTCGGCTTGAATGAATTGTTAGATTTCACTTGCGCTTGGACACAACGCCCTCGAGCCTTACGAGCGCGTCTTGTACCTTTGGAAATATTGCGCGGTCATAACCCTTCTTGCCGTCAAATTTCTTGACCGCCTCTTTTGCCTCAAGAGTGGTCAAGTCGAAGCTGACAGAATTCTGTAGTTCCAACCATGTCAGTGTTACGGCAATCACTTCAGGGCTTGTGATAGTTATGGTGATCTGAGGGAATCCAGGGAAGGTGAAATTGTTGACTTGCAGGTCGTGGAGAGCAGCCTCGGCAATGGCGCCCGCCAAAACAGCTGGAGAGAACGTAAAGCTTGTCTTGCGCGCCATGATGCCTCCTGTGAAATCTAACACCTGAGTTAAGCCGCGCCGCGAAGCGGCGTCGGCTTGAATGATTGGTTAGGCCTGCGCCTGCTGAAAGGCCAAATGATAGCCATTGCAATCTCTAACGCCGAACTCCCGGGAGCCATACGGCATATCTTGGATGGGCCAAGCGACAGCAGCCTTGTCTTTGACAGATGCAAAGTAGCCGTCTACGTCTGGAACCGTGAAGTAGATGGTGCCGGAGAAGCCGAGCGGGCTCTCCCACAAGTCACTAGGTGTGAAGATAAGTGTCTCGCGCTGGTGCTCCGCGGTGAGCGTGCCCTCCGCCGAGTCGCGCACGTTGAAGCCAAGCGCCGACTGATAGAACTGTCGGGTCTCCTCAAGATCGCGGCAGCGCAGGAGAATTGTCAGTGGCATGAATGGCTCCTAGCAGGCCTAACACCTGAGTTAAGCCGCGCCGCGAAGCGGCGTCGGCTTGAACGAATTGTTAGAACTCACGAAGCATGTCCTCAGCGCATCCGTCGCGATATTCCTCCAAGTCAAGCATTGTATTGTGAACGGCAGCCGCATCGACTTTGTCTCTAACGATCAGGTGCACTGCCTCAATAAATGCAATCGCTTTTCTTTGTTCAAAATTTTTGCCGTGGACATAGGAGTTGCATGCAAGAGTTGTGCTTCTGTAAGCGTCAGAAGCGCGGATTGTGTCCGGCCAAGGAACAAGCTTGACATTGGCTGTTCCAGGGGTCCAACAAAGCATAGCGTTCGTGCAATCGAAGCGCGGATCTTCTAGCTTTTTGTGCATGATCGAAATTCTCCCAGTGAGTTCTAACACCGGAAATAAGCCGACGAACGAAGTGAGTTCGGCTTGATTGACTGGTTAGGTTGCAGGCGATTGAGTGGAGCGGCACGCATGAGCTGTGACATGCAGCGCGGAGGCGAAAACCGCGCAGGTTGTAAAGGACGTTTCGACACGTCTGCCGCATCGCTACGGAGCCTTTGCAGGTAGCCAATCCTGCCCGCTCCACTGAATTGCTTGGAGGTTGACATGTACGGCAAAGACACTTGGCAGTTTTGGGCATTCATCGCGGCATCGTGGCTGCTGTTCCCAGTGGTGTGCGCGTGGCTGATGTTGACGCACCCAGGTCGCGTTGCGCTCATCACGAAGCGCGTTTTCTTGAACGACTGGCGTGATGCCTGATATGCAACCTAACACCTGAGTTAAGCCGCGCCGCGAAGCGGCGTCGGCTTGAATGAATTGTTATGTCTCACATGCTTGGAGAGCGAAATGACTGTAACCGATAGCGAATTAACGATGAAGGCGCGCAGCGTTGCGAAGTGCCTGACGTACAACGACGACGAACCGCAGGCGACGGCAAAACACTTGCTGCTGGAAATGGCCCACAGGATCGACGCCAAAGACATCCGCGTCCACAAGAAGCGGGACGGGCTTTTGCTGATTAACGGCATCGGCAAAGCTCGTTTTATGAATTGGTCTGAGCGCATCCGCTGGCTGTTGTTCGGCGTGCGACCGGAGCGGGTGTGAGACATAACACCTGAATTAAGCCGCGCCGCGAAGCGGCGTCGGCTTGAATGAATTGTTAGGCGACACTATATATGTAACGGAAGCTACCGAGATACTCGTAGAATGCAAACCCGGAGATCAGTGCGGCGGAAGCGAACGCGCATGTGGCCGCCACGCGAAGCATAAGCCTTGGAAAGGGCGCGTCATGAAAGCGCGATGTGAGCGCGTGATCTACAACCCAATAGGCTGCCGCGCCGATGGCTAAGCCGCCGATGAACAATATACTTTGTGCCAGCGCAAAGACGACGTTTCCGACATGCACGCGGCTACTAACGGAGAAGAGAGTTGCTGCGATAGCCGCGGCGGACACTCCCAGTAGTGACGCCAAGTCGGCGATCATTGCTATGCGTTGGGTAGCGGTGCCAGTGCGGAAGTCTTGGATAAAGGTTTTCATGTGATCAGTATGCGACGTAGCAGCTGTGGCGCCTAACACCTGAGTTAAGCCGCTGCGCTGCGGCAGACACAAACCCCGATCAAGTCACGAAGCGCAGTCGGCTTGAATGAATTGTTAGACCTCAACCAAAACGGAGCGACACCATGAAAGACAACCTGCTTATGCAACTGGCCGACCGCTGGGATCGTGACGCGAAAGACCCCGAAGCGATGGACGGTAGTGACGAGGCGAAAGAGCGTAATGCTTATGAACATGGCATGCGCTACGCGAAGCGCGAATGCGCCAACACTGTCCGAGAGCTTATCCGCCTGATTGGCGATTGAGGTCTAACACCAGAATTAAGCCGTGCCGCGAAGCGGCATCGGCTTGAATGATTTGTTAGGCATGTTCTGCCCGGATAAGGATCTGCGTGATCTTGCGCTGAAACAGCAGCAAAAAGGCAACAACGGCCAGTGGAACCCACGAGTCCAAGAAGAACCCGCTGATGAGGGAGAGGAACACGGCGACGAGTACCGCCAAAGCGGCAGATCGCTCCCCTGTGACGTGGAAGTCCCGGCGACACTTGGGGCAGACGGTGTACACGAGCGAAGCCTTCTTGAAGGCGGTGCTTTGTTCCGGCAGTGGGACAGCCGGAATGGTAGTTCTCGCCTCTTCAAGCGAGATTTCATTGCGGCAGTTTGGGCAGCAGATGAGTGTCCGGAACATGCCTAACACCTGAATTAAGCCGACCCGCGAAGCGGGTTCGGCTTGGATGAACTGTTAGCCCTCACAGCGAGAAGGGCACAACTGCAACAGGAGAGCATTGCCATGTCTGATCTACAGCCGCACCAGCAACGAGTTGTCGCCGAGAAGAAGGAGCTTGACGACAAGCGTGAAAAGCTCGGCGCGTTCAAGAACACCGATATGTTCGCGTCCCTGCCGTGGCAGGAGCAGGAACGACTCAACACGCAAGCGCACATCATGACGATGTATAGCGCAGTGCTTGGCGAGCGCATCGCGGCGTTCTGACCGCACAAACACCCCCACGCTGCTGCGATATTCGGCGTGGGGGCTAACGACGAGTTAAGCCGGCCCGCTACGGCAGGCCACGAACGACAGCGAGACCGCGAAGCGGGCTCGGCTTGAACGCCTTGTTAGGCGGCCAACGAAACCAATAGGAGCGCGAACATGCAAGTCGAACTGACCGCCAAGCCGCTGCAATTCACCGAGGACGGCCCGCACAGCATCACCGGTTGCACCGAGTGGATCGACGGGCTGATGGGATTCCACATTACTTGCGACCCCTCCGAGCCGCCTGAGTTCAGGTATTCGGCAGCGTGGGGAGAAGGTGACTCCGAGTGCTTTGCCTCGCTGGAAGAGGCGAAGGAGTGGTGCCAATCGCTTGCGGATGGGTGGATCAAGGAATGCGGACAGGCGACGGTCATTGCCGCCTAACGGCTGAAATCAGGCGGGCCGCCCGAGGCCCACATTTGGCGAGGTAATGATGCGGCCTCGCCTGCATTGAATTGTTAGCCCCCACAACGAGAGGGGCATTACGTAGGAGAAAGCGATGGACTTCGGAAGCGCACTGAACGAGCTGAAAGCCGGCAACAAGGTGCAGCGTGACGGCTGGAATGGCAAGGGCTTGTGGCTTGAACTGCAACACCCGGACGAGAACAGCAAAATGACGCTGCCCTATCTGTTTCTCAGCTACCCCGACGACGCGGCAAACACTCCGGGCGCACGTGTGCCGTGGCTCGCCAGTCAAACTGACGTTCTGGCAGAGGACTGGAAGCGGGTTGCGTGATCTATACCCCCCACGCTGCCGTAGTGGTGGCGTGGGGGCTAACACCTGAGCTAACCCGCGCCGCCGTCTTGGCGCGTCACATACGAGGCTACTCCGAAGCGGCGTCGGGGTTGAGCGAATTGTTAGACCGCGATCTTTGGAGAACGAAATGATTGCTGGCTGCTACACGCTCGACCTGTACTGCGAAAACTACAAGGCCGGCGTCAAGTTCCCCGACGAACACGGCCACAAGTGGGACGAGTTCCCGTGGACATACAGCCACGAACTTGGCTCACGATGCCGAGCGAAGGCGCGGAAGGCCGGATGGAAATTGCTGCCAGACGGGACCGCCCTCTGCCCGAAGTGCAACAAGCGGTCTAACACCTGAGTTAAGCCGCGCCGCGAAGCGGCGTCGGCTTGGACGAATTGTTAGCTGCGACTATTGACCTGCTCTTGCGAAGAGAATTGGGA
>NZ_AUIV01000044.1 GCF_000423885.1 Thermomonas fusca DSM 15424
GTCATCGAACTCATCCGCAGCCCATCCATGCCGTCGTCGCTACCCGCGCTGTCGGACAGGAACACGGATTCGTCCTCGCCTTCCAGCCAGCCTTTGCGCGTCAGGTGCCGGCAGACGCGATGCGCGATAGTGTTGGCGAGCTGCGTCAGTTGCGCAGAGGTGGGGGCACGGGCGCGGCGCAGGCGCGGCTTGCGCCGCGGGGGCTCGACGTTCGCGTCGTACACGCCGTCGAGCCACAGCATGTGGAAGTGAACATTCAGGTTCAGCGCGCTGCCGAAGCGCTGGATCAGGGTCACCGCACCGCATTGCGCCGTATCCCGCGGCACGCCGGCCTGATCGGCAAGCCAACCGGCGATCACACGATGCACGATGCCCAGCACCGGGCCGATCGCCTCAGGCTTGCTGGCGAACAGGAAGCGCAACGGGTAGGGGAAACTCAGCACCCATTGCCGCACCGGCCGCGGGCCGAACACCTCGTCCACCAGATGCCGCGCCGACTCGGCCATGCGCCGCGCGCCGCAGCTCGGGCACAGCCCGCGCTTCTTGCAGGAATACGCCACCAGCCTCTCGGCACGACAGTGCTCGCAGACCACGCGCAGGAAGCCGTGCTCGAGCACGCCGCAGCGCAGGTAGGTCTCGAACTCCTCGCGCACATACTCGGGCAGCGGGCGGTCTTCTACCTCACGGCGCGCGAGAAAGTCCGGCCAATGCGCCTGCACCAGCGAATACAGCAGCGTGCGCTCGGGACGGTGAGGCGCATAGCGAGCCGTGGGCAGATGCGCTGCCGGCGACGTTGCGTGCGCCACGGCATCCTGCAGCTGCGACACGGTCGCGGCGAGGCGCGGCACGAAACACTCCGGTGCAGGGAATGGCTGCTCAGGCTTGCGCCCGCCCCGGCCGGTTCATATCGGCCTTTGTGCGCGCCCGCGAGGGAGCGCCGGGAGACCTGCCGATCAGAATTCGAACACGCACTGCCATCCGACGGCATCGACGCACTACGTGCACGCCGACCAACAGCGCGCCTGGGCAGCGAACGTTTTCGTGCGCAAGTCGAGGCGTGGACCCAGCGCGCCGCAGCCCTGAAAACGCGGCGGCGTCCAAGCGCTGGCGATAGATGAACCCGGGCTCTTTTCCCGCCTTGTCCGACCCCGCTTCCTGAGCCGCGATGACGCTCGCGACGCCGGGTTGACCTGCATCAAGGCTTCAATGTCTGAACCGATGCAGAGTGGAGACGTGGGCACTGGCTACCCACCTGCGTCATTCAAAGAAGGAGTCGTCGCCATGAGCATGATCCGCCGCGTTACTTCCGCCGTCCTATCCTTGGGCGCGCTTCTCGTCCAGCCCGCCTTTGCCCACTGCGACACCGAGGACGGGCCCGCCGTACAGGACGGTTACCGGGCGCTGGAAACCGGCAACGTCAACTACGCGCTGAAGTGGGTCTTTCCGGAGGGAGAGGATGAGGTGCGCGCAGCCTTCGACGCCGCGCTGGCCAGCCGCGCCGGTCCCCAGTCTGCGACTGCCGACCGCCATTTCCTGGAAACGCTGGTGCGGGTCCACCGGCTGGGCGAGGGTGCCGGCTATGAGGGCATCAAGCCCACGGGTACCGAACTGCCGCCCGAGGTCGTCGCTGCGGACGTCGCCCTGGACATCGGCACGATCAATCCCCTGCGCGGGCTGATCGCCGGAGACCGCTGGGACGAACTGGAGAAGCGCTTCAATGTCGCGCTCAGCAAGAAGAAGTTCGACGTCGACGACCTCACCGCCGCCCGCGAGTATGTCGCCGCCTATGTCAGCTACTTCAAGTACGCCGAGGGCGAGGACGAGCACCATGGTGGACACGACCACGGGCGGCACTAACGCCGCCTCGATGATGCCTCGCAGCCTTCCACTGTGGCTGACCCGGGTGCTATCGAACTCGATGGCACCCGGGCTACGCGACGGGCAGTTGGTCCTAACCCTGCGGCCCCGGCGCAGGCATTGCTTCCGCCGGGGCGCGGTGGTTGCGGTCGACTCGCGCGAGGTCGGTCGCCGGATCGTCAAGCGCATCATCGGACTGCCCGGCGAGCGCGTACGCATGGAGGGGGGCCGGGTCTGGCTGGACGGGCAACGCCTGGCCGAGCCGTACGCGTCGGCGTCGGCGTCGGCTTATCAGGGCACGTTCGACGTGCCCGAGGGACACTACCTGCTGCTGGGCGACAACCGGGATGCGTCAAGCGACTCCCGCACCTGGCGCAACCCGTACGTGGGTCGAGGTGAGATCGCGGGCGTGCTCCTCCATAAAAATCGAAAAATAGGGTCAGGTTCATTTCCTGCTCTCCGGCGCGCCTCATGCCGATGGCGGCAGAGTCTGCCGCAGCGGATAAATGAACCCGACCCCTTTTTTGAGTTTTCATCGTTGACCAGGATCAAGGCAGCGGTGGCGAGACGAGTTAGGCTGCGCCTGCCCCCAGCTCAGCACCGCCATGACGCCAACGCACTGTCGCCACCCGCGTGCCCCGCGCGGGATCTGGTGAGAAGCCAACGGTAACGCCGCAATGGTGTTCTCGCCGATTGATGTCCTGCTAGCGACCAGCATCCTGCAGTCCCTGGCGCTGGCGGCCTTCCTGTTGCTGCCGGAAAACATCCGTGTGCCAAGCAACCAATTGCTGGTCGCCACGCTGGTCAGCTTCGCCTTCGGCCTGGGCGAAATCCTCGCGTACGGGACCGGACTGACGATGCGGCATCCGGGCCTGGCCTACGTCGGTACGCTGGTGGGATTGCTGCAGGCGGGCACGCTGTACCTGTACGCACACTCGCTCATGTTCCGCGACTTCCGCCTGCGCCCGGCGCATGTGATCCACACCACGCTGTTCTGGGTGGTCGCGGCGATCCTGGTGGTGGAGTACTACCGTCAGCCGACCGCGGTGCAGCTGCAGATCCTGCAGCGGCAGGACTACCCCGGGATGCTGACCTCGCCGGTGCTGGCGGTGGCGATCCACGTGGTGGTGCTGGGATACCTGTACGCGACGATCCGCGCGCTGTCGCGGTTCGGGGTCGGCATCCGCCATGTGTTCTCCAGCATCGAGAACCGGCAGCTGTCGTGGCTACGCTCGCTGCTGATCGGCTATTCGGCGGTGTGGACGGTCAGCCTGCTCTACTGCCTGTCCGCGCATGTGGTCAGGAATCCGGCAAGCACGCGCTGGATCGTGGGGATCGCCGGCGCCGTCGGTTTCGTCTTCATCAACTATCTGCTGCTCAACGCGCTGCGCCAGCCTGCGCTGTTCAGCGGGCTCGGGGCCGAAGAGGCCGCGCTGCTGGAGGAGGTCCAGGCCCCTGCGCCCGCAGCGGCGACCGGATACCAGGACCCGGTGCTCGAGGCCCGCCTGCAGCAGCACATGCGTCAGGCGCGCCCGCATCTGCGCTCCAACCTGACGCTGGCGCAGCTGGCGCGCGAACTTGCGGTGTCACCGCGCGAGCTGTCGCGGCTGCTCAACCAGGGCTTCGGCACGAACTTCTTCGAATTCATCAGCAGCCACCGCCTGGAGGAAGCCAAGGTCTTGCTGGCGGACCCGACAGCCACCGACTCGATCCTGACGGTGATGTACGAGTCGGGCTTCAATTCCAAGTCGGTGTTCAACACGCTGTTCCGCAAGTCCACCGGCATGACCCCCAGCCAGTACCGCACGCAGCATCTGCAGGCTCGCGCGGAGCCGTGAGCGCCGGTTATCGGCACCCGGCCGGTTCGAGTTCGGGCCGTCGCGGAAATCGAACTTTCAAGTCATTGTTCCATAAAGCAAATGACCACTACGGCGATCGGTTCGAAGTCGCGTCGTCGAACGACACCGCGGGTGCGCGGCCCCATCCTGCATGGCAAGCACTACACCGGTGGCGCATCCAATCGCGGCGTCCGGTGACCCCCAGGAATGCCAACAGGAGAACACCATGACTTTCCCCGTCCTTCGCAAGAGCCTGCTCGCCGTCGCCCTCGTGGCAGCCGCGAACCTCGCCTGGATCGGCACCGCGTCCGCGCACTGTGATGCGGTCGATGGTCCGGTCATCACCGCCGCCGCCGCGGCACTGCAGAACGGCGACGTCACGCCGCTGCTGAAATGGGTACCGGCGGCCGACGAGGCCGCGATCCGCAGCGCCTTTGCCGATGCCCGCAAGGTGCGCAAGCAGGGGCCGGATGCGCGCAAGGTCGCCGATCTGCACTTCTACGAGGCGCTGGTGCAGGTGCACCGCGTATCCGAAGGCGCACCGTTCACCGGCATCAAGCCCGCGGGCGGGATCCAGCCGGCCATCGCCGCCGCCGATACCGCGCTGGAAAGCGGCAACATCGACCCGCTGATCGCCGAGATCACCGGTGCGGTCGAACATGGCATCCGCGAGCGCTTCCAGGCCGCCCGCTCGACCCGCGACACGGCCGACCGCAGCACCGACGACGGGCGCGAATTCGTGGCTGCCTACGTGCAATACGTGCATTACCTGGAGAAGCTGCATGACGTCGCCGCCGCAAGCACCGCGCCGCACACGGCGCCGGAGTCGCCCGACGCAGCGGCGGGCACACACGCACACTGACCCTCGGACACGGCCGGGGACACTGAAGCAACCGGGGTCGTCCCGCTTCACCGCGTTCACGGGCAGCCGGCTGCACTGCGGCCGGCTCTGCCGTCCGGACGTTCGCCACGGTCTGCGGGACCGGACGGGTGGGACGCAATCACTGCGGGGGTGGCGCTTGGGGGCTTGCTGGTAGACGGCATCCAGTGCACCTGGTCCTTCGGCTATTACAAAGGTCCCGGGATGCGGATCGCCCGTGCGGGCGCCGTCACTGCGCTCGCGCCTCTGGGGCGGAGCCTTGCTCGCGGCTTGGGCCGTGGCGAAAAACTGGGTTCACTATTTCGCCGTCCGGGTCAATGTGCACAAACCACTTCCCCCTGTTGCCGGGCATCCGGAATCGCGTTGACCCGCTTCACCGGCTTCCGCAGTGTTTCAATTCGAGGCGGCACCGCTGCCTCCGTCACCCTATGGGATCTGGCGGCTCGCGCCGCCCACGCAATCTTCTGCGAACAGGAAGCGAAACCCGCGTATGCCGTAATAATCGAAAGGCCTGCGCCGCATGGGGCCCCGAGGTATCGGCAGGCCCGTGATCACGCCGCGCTCCCATCGCCCACCGTTATCCAGGCAGCGGCCCTCGCGCTTTCCCGCGGCTTAGCGGGACTCAATCATCGTCGCCCCGGTCGCCGTCACGGCCTGCTCCGCCACGGATGTCGTGTTCGTCCGCGCTGCGGTGGCATTCGACGCAATTGGCGAAGTTGCGGATACCTTCCTCGACATGCTTGCTCCGGATGTTGGCGGGCGTATGTTCGTGGCAGCCATAGCAGGTATAGCGACTGTAGTCGTTGCGCGCGTGGCAGGTGATGCATTGCGTGTTGTGGTCGCGGTCGAGACGAAAATAAAGGTTGTGGTCGAAAGTCGCAGGCAGCCATTTATCCTGGCGATGGCATTGTCCGGGGTATAGGAAGTTCAACCGCCCTTTTTGGCGAGTCTGGCGGGTAGGAAGCGGCCGCGCAAGCGCCGCTTTGGGCACAGATCGGGCACAGATCGGGGGTTCATGCGTGGGTTTTCGACATCGCGGGGCCACGCAGCGGCTCAGTGCGTAGCCATTTCTCACCGAATCCCGGCACAGGGCCGAGCGCAGCCCTGCGGGGTCGTGGCCGCATCGGATCGGACTCTGGCTTGGCTGCCGGCTGTGTGGCCGGCACCTCGTCACGCGGCCGGCGGCGGCGCGCGCGCTGCGGGCCGGTAGTGCGCTTGCTCCAGCGCGCCGTGCTTCTCGAAGTGGGCGAGGATGGCGCGGATGGCGGTGGGTTCCTCGATGCTGGCGACGATCCGTACCGCGCCGCCGCAGTGGGCGCAGGTGGTGATGTCGATGGAAAAGACCCGCTTGAGCCGTTGCGCCCAGCTCATC
>NZ_AUIV01000045.1 GCF_000423885.1 Thermomonas fusca DSM 15424
TCAGCGCCCACGACGAGCCGCGCAGCCCCGAGCAGAAGCGCCGTGCGATGAGCTGGGCGCAACGGCTCAAGCGGGTCTTTTCCATCGACATCACCACCTGCGCCCACTGCGGCGGCGCGGTACGGATCGTCGCCAGCATCGAGGAACCCACCGCCATCCGCGCCATCCTCGCCCACTTCGAGAAGCACGGCGCGCTGGAGCAAGCGCACTACCGGCCCGCAGCGCGCGCGCCGCCGCCGGCCGCGTGACGAGGTGCCGGCCACACAGCCGGCAGCCAAGCCAGAGTCCGATCCGATGCGGCCACGACCCCGCAGGGCTGCGCTCGGCCCTGTGCCGGGATTCGGTGAGAAATGGCTACGCACTGCGCCGTTGCGCGGCCCCGCGATGTCGAAAGCCGAAGTGCGAACCTCCGATCCGTACCCAAAACGACGCTTGCACGGCCGCTGCCTACCCGCCAGACTGGCCGAAAAGGGCGTTTGAATTTCCTATACCCCCGGAAGCCCATGTTCCTTGAACTGATCACATGTTCCTTGAACTGATCAAAGGCGTTGCACTGTTACTGGCGCTGTGCTTTTTGCACAGCGTCAACATCCGGCTCTGGCGGCAAAAGCCCCTGGTCGGGCAAATCGTTTCGGGCGTGCTGTTCGGCGGCATCTGCGTGGTGGGCATGTTGATGCCCCTGGTCTTGATGCCTGGCGTGATTTTTGACGCCCGCTCGGTGGTGCTGTGCATGGCCGGTCTGTTCGGTGGGCCGGTGGTCGCCATCATTGCCGGCACCCTGACCATGGCATGGCGCCTTTGGCTGGGCGGCGCTGGCATGGGGGTCGGTTTGCTGGTGGTGGTGATTTGCGTGTCGCTGGGGCTGCTGTAATATGCATATTCGGTTTGAAAGTCCCGTGCGATTCCACGTCTGCCGATAACAGCGGAACTATTTTTCAGAAAGAAACACTATGAAATTTATGAAAATATTGCTGCCATTGGTTTTTGTATTGGCATCAGCACCGAGCTTTGCTGTAGATGCAGCAATTACGAAGACAGCAAGTCCTGGTGTCATCATTGTGACGAATGGAGGAACTGGTCTTGCTCAGTTCAACATTCTCAGCGCCAATTTCCCTTCTGGGACACTTTCCAAGACCAAAACATTGCTTGGAATTGATTGGCAAACCACGTTGTACCCGAATAATCCTGGGGAAACAGTGCAACTGTGCTATTACCGTCCGTACAGTTCTACTGAGGTGGGATGCACCACGATTCTCAGAAATTCTTCCGGGACCGTATCCAATTTCAATACTCAGCCATTTGGGCCTGGCGCAAAAGTGATAATTCGTCACTTCGCTAATGGAGGCCCCCAACCAGCCTATCCGGCCGGTCAGGATACTGTGACATTTAGATATAGCTATTGATGGAAGCTCTGGCAGCTTTTTTAGGAGCCGGCCAGAGCAGGAGCAATCAAGGGGGTCAGCTATGAAAATCGATGATATCGTAACTGCATATGTGCAAAACGTTGGCATGCCAAGAAAAAACGAGGACTTGATAAATTCAAGCCACAAATCAGCCTCTGTAACCAGTACCGCAGAGTCCAACCAAAGCACCTCAGTGTCTTTGAGCGGTAGAGCAATCATGCTCTCGCGCCTGTTCGGCACACAAAATTCCAATACCGAACCACCTGTAGTGTCTGGGGTTAACGGAATGGACCTCAAGCACATCGGCATGAGCCCCCAAAATTTCCTGACCACGAGCGATCGTGCACTTCTATCAGACATGTATGAATACGCACAGCAGCAAGGCGCAGACCTCCAGAATGTGGATCAGTTGGCATACGCACTGGGTACTTACCGGCAGAGCAATGACGGGCGTTCCATGTCAAGCTTCAATGGGGGAAATAGCTTTGATTTAGAGGGGCATCAACTGACGGTTAGCTTTAACGAAAAAGATGCGGCGACCGCTGCCCGGATTCTGAATGGAGATGCAATCAACAGCACCAAGCTTGACCAGGGGTTTTTGCGCTACACCCTTGACCCCGGCTATGGGGCCCTAAGCAACACGAGCGACTTTGAGTTCATGGAACAAATGGTCATCAAGTTTTCGGACGTAGGTGCGAAGCAAATGTCGCTCCCCTCAAAGTTCTCGACTTTTTCTTATAGGGTAATTAACGAAAGTGCCGTCTTTACTGCCTCAAAGCAAATCTTGAACCCTAATCCAGCCTCCACGTTCAAGCCGCAAATAATCAACGACAACGGGAAGTGGATTGTTCTGGATCCAAGCGTGCTAGAAGATAATTTATTTGAGCAGGCTCTCACACAACAAAAAATGAAACTTACTACCAGCCAGAACGAAATGATCGTCAATACGCTCTTCGCCAACGATCACAAGGTATCAAAAAACAGCCAATTATTCGACGTACTCAAGCTGTTGAGCATACCCGGCACAACAAAGAAACCATGAAATCACAATTTGTGAGATACAACAAAGATATAAAACCCGGCAAAAACCACCGAGTTTTATATTCAGAATGACGACAAGATTGCCTATTTCATTACGAAATCGACCGTCCATGCATATGTAGTCAGGTTGGTAGAGGTAATGGTGGCGGTGCAGATCGCTCCGCCGCTAGCCGTCGCGGTCTTGTTCCATTTCGGGATTTTGTAGCCGCCGGGTTGCAGCGCATTGACGAAGGTTGTGCCGAACACGCATTCCTTGGAGCCGATTTTATAGCGGACGTTTGCATAGTTGACGTCCGGGCTGATCAGGCTGGTGACGGTATAGACATCGTTGGTTCCGGCAGGTCTTTTTGTTGTCGGCTTGGGTGAAGCATTTGCATAGGTGCTGGTTTCATTGCTGGTAACAATGGTGTAGGTTGCTTCTGCGGTAGCTTGGTTCTTGAAGGTAACCGTTACGGGCGGTCCTGCAATTGCTGCCGTGGCGGCAAAAATGGAGGTGGCGGCGAGCAACTTGGGCAACAATTTCATGTATTACTCCTTACGGTTGGTGATTCAGTGATGTTTTTCTTTTGGAAAAGCTCGTCGGTTTGCAGCGGGCTTTGCGCGAATAGCATTTCGATCAGGTTCATGGGGTTTTCGCTTTTCCCCTCCGCCTGGTGCGTGCGATAGTTGAAATCCCGGCTTATTTTTGACTCCAGATCGCTGGCATAATCTTTTGGATATTGCGCTTGCTCGATCGTGGGCAGCTCCTTGAAGTGGTCAAGGACGGAGCTGAAGAAATTGGTCATTTTCCCCGTCCGGTTATATTCATCCATGGCTTGGGCTGCGACTTTTACACGCCAAGCCTGTTCCCTATCATCCGATTCATAGTAAGCCGCTCTACGTTCATTGATGGTGTAGTTTCCGCTGTCGTCATAGATGATGTTGGACAGTTGTTCTCTCGACAGGCTACCAAAAGGGTTTTTCACCGATCTGCTGCCCCTGTCCGAGCTAGTGACGAATTCCGTTGCTTGCTTAGCTCTTGCTAACAACTCTGGATCGTCAGTCTTAGGAACCTCGTTGTTGTACTTGGCTTTGTTAGCTTGGTAGGCGTCACCAAGTATTTGATCTAGCAAAGAGTTCGCCTTGTCGGCCAATTCTGAACGGCTGAGCATTTTGTCCCGAGCCTCTGCGCGGCTGGCACTGTCCGCCAATTGGCTGGCTAGCGTGGAAATCGTCAGCGTGCCGCCGCCTTGGGTGCCTGATGCGCCCTGATTTTTCGATGTGTCAGAAACCTGACCGGTCGCCGAGGCCGCCTTGAGGCTCGACGTACCCCCTGTTTGGGCTGCGGAATACGAACCAACAGAGCTGATCATCATTTCCTCCCCGTGAGCCTAGAATTTATGTATCCAGTCTTATCTTAGCATCATGCTAAAAATGAACGGCAGATGTTTTCGCATCGAAACTCTCTGATGACCGGCGGCGTGCCTTCCAAGGACGTGACAAAGAACCTCGGCATATCCGTTCCGACGTTGTGCCGCTCGCACGCTTAGCGTGCTTTATTTTCCGTTTTCTGAAGCGACCCCTTCTTTCACGTCATGGCCAGCCTTGCCGAAATGGAACGCGAACTGATCGTCGAGCGTACCCGCGCCGGGCTAGATGTCGCTCGTCAGCTTGGGCGCAAAGGCGGTCGCAAGCCCAAGATGACCGATAGCAAGATTGAGTCAGCCAAAAAACTGCTGGCCAGCGGCGTGCCACCCAAGGATGTGGCAAAAAATCTTGGCGTGTCCGTTCCTACGCTTTACCGCTGGGTACCAGCTTCAACCCAAGTGTGAACCATGCGCACGGAGCCAGACGCGTTTGATCAGCCAGACACGGCCGCCAGTGAGTTGGCGAGGTTGTTCACCTTTTCCAAGTAGGCGATAGATGAAGTGTCGTCTGGTCGCAGACGCTTGGCCGCATCAAGCGTTGCACTGAGGTCGGCAATAAAATTCCGCTTCTCATCTGGGTTGGCGACGCTTTGCATCTGTGCGTTGAGTTCATCGGCATAGGGGGCGGTCAGATCGAGGCGCTGCTCGCCAGTGATGACGCCTGCGTCGTAGAGCTTGTTCGTCAGCGCCTTGAGTTCATTTTTTGAGATATTGCTCAGGTCTTGTCCCGCCATGATTTCGGTGGCGCGGGTCGCTCTCTCACCGGAGTAAACATCACTTGTTCCTGGGGCCGCAGCGGCTGAGGTTGCCGGAGTCGATACCTTGCTCGACGGCGTGTACGAGGCGGCGTTTTGTGTGGGCTGAAATCCTTGAATTTTCATGTGCGCTCCCTAAAGGCGTTGATGAATGCGCAACACCTCCAACTGCACGTTGCGCATCACGAAATCTACACCAAAAAAACCGTGCTGTTCATCGGAAAAAACAGACAAAGAAGCTGCATTGCAAACTTTGAGGCAACGCTTTCCATGCGTTCGTCCAATGCCTCGACGAGGCGGCATCAATGCACGCTTAGCGTACGATTTTTTCCGTTTTCTGAAGCGACCCCTCTCTGGACGCCGACGCCGGCAAGGTCGGCGGCTTCTCGCTGCATGCCGGCGTGGCCGCGGAAGCACACGAAAGCCACAAGCTGGTGAGCTGTGCCGCTACATCACGCGCCCGGCGATCAGCGAGCAGCGGCTGTCGATCTCACCGCAGGGCAGGGTGCGGTACGAACTCAAGACCCCGTGG
>NZ_AUIV01000046.1 GCF_000423885.1 Thermomonas fusca DSM 15424
GTTGACCTTCGTGTTCGCGCTCGGGTGTGGTCGCGTCGTGCCGTGCATGCCGTTGCGCCTTCGCTGACCAGCGTTCTCGCTTCGGCCGGGCGGCGCTCTGGCTTCGGCTCTTCCAGCGTCGGCCTGCCTGTGGCTCGGCTCACGGCCGGCGGCTCCCGCGTCGTGCGTGGCGTTGCTGCTTGCGGTTCCCGCGCTTCGGCCGTAACGTCGGCCCTAACAATTCGTTCAAGCCGACGCCGCTTCGCGGCGCGGCTTAACTCAGGTGTTAGCTGCCTTCTGGTGACCTATGCGCATATTGTTGTCTCTCATCGTCGCTTTCGCTCTGGCATGGCCCGCTATGGGCGCACCCCGAGCATCGCGGCACCAGATGTCGGTGCTTTTCGTGGGAAACAGCCTCACCTATGTGGGCAATACGCCTGGCGTACTGGACTCCCTGGCATCCGCCAACGGTCGCGCCATCGCGAGCGACATGATCGTAAAGGGCGGAGCCACGCTTACTCAGCGGGTGGCGGATGGCTCCGTTGCGCGCGCCTTGGCCGCGAAGCGATACAGCGCGGTCGTCTTGCAGGAGCGGGGTGGAGATCTCATGTGCGGGTTCGGCCCAAGCTCCTGCTCTGATTCCCGGAAGGCCATCCAAGCCATAGCGGCGGCCGCTAAAAGCTCTGGTGCCAAGGTTTACCTCTTGGGCACTAACCAAGACGAACCAAGAGCATCAAAGGCGCTGGTCGCTGCCGAATCAGCGGCCGCGGCTGAAGCGGGCATCCCTTACATCGAAGTTTCGGAGAGGCTTCAAGTGCTCCGCACTTCTGCGCCAAGCATGCGCTGGCATGCCCCTGACGGCATGCACCCTGGACCCGACCTTGCACTGCTCAACGCGGTCTCGCTTTATCACGCTCTGCTCGGCGTGCTTCCGAAGTCACGCGCGTACACCGTCAAAGCGCCGATATATGGCACAACCAGCGGGCTTACCGAAGCGCTGCGAGGCGCCGAGGACCCGGCGCCCCTAACTACTACCCCGCGCAGCATTCAGTATTCGGCGGAATCACTGCGCGCGGTGTTGCGAGCGGTAGTCAGCGGTCAGGCAGCTAACAATTCGTCCAAGCCGACGCCGCTTCGCGGCGCGGCTTAACTCAGGTGTTAGGGCTCATGAGTAGCAACATCGCACTCGGCGTCGCGGCGACCGCATTCACTGCGCTAGCCATTACATCAATTCTCTTGTGGCGATCTTCAAGGCGCCTCTTCTCGGCTGTGGCTGCCCGAGAACCTGAGAAGCAGCATCTCACTCGCTGGCCATTCTTCGGCCAGTACGGGCCGCTTCCGCCAGCTCAACTGTCCTATCTACAGCAACGTAAATTTGAGCATCTGCCGGAACCAGTATTGAGAGCTCTCGGCCGCAAAGCCCTCACCCTCGTCTACGTGTACGCCTTCTCATTCATGGCTCTACTGCTTAGCCTTCTCTGGTGGAGCGTCGGCCGGGGCGGGTAGCATGAGCCCTAACAATTCGTCCAAGCCGACGCCGCTTCGCGGCGCGGCTTAACTCAGGTGTTAGATGACATGAAACTTCCCCGCGAAGCCGGACGACACGACGACATGGGCTTTGAGCCGAATGATTCTTGGCTAGCGAGCGCCGGGGAAGAATTGCAGATTGAAGCAATGCGTCAATGGTTTTTGGATCGTTACGAAGATCCGGTCATGGAAACACCTTGGGACAGTGAAACGAAAAGCTACATCTTCGTTTGGGGCGGCCCATACGATCCAAACGATGTAATACAAGAAAGATTCTCACACGTAGTTGATTACAACATCATGGAGAGTTTGATCCATGAGCTATGGGCGATCGCAGGTGATGAATGGGCACCAATCCACCATGAGGGAGTCGACTACGAGGCCTACATTGAAGACGAGAATCTTAGCCAAACTTCTCCAGCTGCCCAGCTAGATCAACGCCTTCTCGAAATTCAGCAGCTCGCACAGAGCATCGATGATGGATCCGCTCGTTCGCAGCTTATTCTGCAAATGTCTCACGGGATGCTTATCAGTTCACTAGAGGCATATCTGAGTGACTTGGCTATTCATTGGGTGAGAGAGAAGCCAGAAGTCCTGAGAAGGCTTCTCGCGACGTGCCCCGATCTTAAGAGCAGGACCCTGACCCTGTCTGAGCTCTTCGCAAGACATGAAAGCATCGGTGCTGAGATTCACTCTTTCCTAACAGACTTCGTCTGGCACAGGTTAGATAAAGCAAAACCATTGCTTTCAGCAGCTTTAGATATTCCTATACCAGACATATCTAACATCTACAAAGAGGTTCTCGTGCGGCATGACATTATTCATCGATCCGGTCGTACAAAATCAGGCGACGCAGTCGTTGTCACAAGAGCTCAGCTTGAGACGCTAATTCTAGAGATTGTTGTATTCAAGAGGGGCATTGAAGAGTTCTTAGATGCACGGTACAACTCGACTGTCATCTAACAATTCATTCAAGCCGACGCCGCTTCGCGGCGCGGCTTAACTCAGGTGTTAGGTGTGCCGGGCAGCATTTCAGGAGCTTGTCAGATGAAACGAATAGTATTGTCCGTAGCACTCCTTGCTCTTGGAACCCCAGTCCAAGCTGGTAAGCCGGAGGTTGTGCAGCTCTCGCCAGACACCTACATGATCATCAAAGCTGATCACGGCGGAATTTTTGGCGGCGGCATTCCTAAGCTGAAGATCGCCGTCATAAAACAGGCGAACGAGTTCGCTGCCGCACAGGGCAAGATCGCCATCCCTCTGGCTTCGAACGAAAAGCCAATGGGCGGCGGGCCGGCCCAGTGGGCTACGTTTGAATACCAGTTCCGAGTGGTCGCAAAAGACGATCCTGAAGCTCAGCGCACCTCACTTACCCCAAGAGCGGACACGGTCGTACAGATTGAATCTGCCGCGCCCAAGGGGGCCGGAGTGCCCACAGCGAGCCCTCCAGCCGCTGGTGATGACGTCTATGACAAGCTCCTCAAGCTCGATGAGTTGCGCAAGCGTGGCATCCTCACCGAAACAGAGTTCCAAACTCAGAAACGCAAGCTGCTGGGTGAATAAGCTGCACACCTAACAATTCGTCCAAGCCGACGCCGCTTCGCGGCGCGGCTTAACTCAGGTGTTAGGTTGCACAAGAGGGTTCCCCGGTGACCGAGAAAGAGCGAAACCGCATTTACTCTTCCGTTGGAATTGGCTGGTCATCGGCAGGCATTCGCGACAGCGTCGAGGCAACTGTCACACGCGCAGCCCCTCCGCCCGCCGGAGTTCTGTTAACCGCAATAGTTTCACGAACCGGAGAGGTAACAGACGGGAGCGTCATTGAGGTCCTGGACCCAGCTTGGCGAGAGATTTCCCGAATTATTCAGCACAACCCCCGTGAGCTTCTTTCCCTTACGCCGAATCAATGGGAGGAACTTGTGGCGGCCTCCTATGACAAGGCTGGCTTTGATGAGGTCATTCTCACTCCCCGCAGCGGCGACTTTGGCCGAGACGTGATAGCTGTAAAGCACGGGTGGGGTTCTATCCGCATCATTGATCAAGTCAAGGCGTTTCAACCAGGCCATCTCGTTACGGCCAACGACGTGAGAGCTCTCCTTGGGGTTCTGCAATCGGACAGGAACGCCACGAAGGGAATTGTCACCACCACCTCTGACTTCGCACCCCGCATCAAAGATGATCCGTTCATTTCTCCGTTCTGCCCGTTCCGCCTTGAGTTGGTTAACGGCCAAGAATTGTTCGGGCGCCTATCAAAGCTGGGTCCTGCCGGTGCAACCTAACAATTCGTCCAAGCCGACGCCGCTTCGCGGCGCGGCTCAACTCAGGTGTTAGGCTCAACTGTGGATCATCGACTATCCGTCGCAATTGCAATTGCCACTGCCTACTCCATTTGGCTGGCATGGCGAGCGCTTGGAGATCCGCAGAGCAGCGAGAAGCGCCTCACAGACTACGCAAAGTATGCGTTCTCAATAGGGTTTGTCTTGCTTGCCATTGAAATCGCACTACACATAAGCCATATGCCGTTGGCTGCTATTCTTCAAGCCAAGATGTCCAGCGCAAAGTCCCAGGGGGCCGTGGCGTTTGCTTACTCGTGCATCTCAGCCTGCTGCGTCTTTCTTTTGGCTTCAACTCGGTCAAAGAGTTGAGCCTAACAATTCATTCAAGCCGACGCCGCTTCGCGGCGCGGCTTAACTCAGGTGTTAGGCAGCACAGCAGGAGCTTCGCTTGCGACCTTCCAATCTTCTCAGCGCCCTGATTGCCACAGCAGCATCACTAATTTTTTCCTACTTATTGCTTAGCTCACTGATATCCGGATCTTCTCCAACTTTCGGCGGAAGAGCGACAGCCGCATTGGGCATACGACATGACGCTAACACTGAGCCAGCGCAATTTTGGTTCATGATCATGATCTATGCTGTTGGAGCCATTGGCCTTGGTTACTTGGCCTGGCGGGACTACAACAAGTGACCGTGACCTGCCCCCACTGAGCCGTACCACTCGAAGCTAGGTAGAGTCCGTCATCCAGAGAGGACGGACATGCGCAAGAGTCGCTTCACCACGGAACAGATCATCGGCTTCATCAAGCAGGCCGAGGCCGGCATGGCGGTATCGGAG
>NZ_AUIV01000047.1 GCF_000423885.1 Thermomonas fusca DSM 15424
TGTATCCGTAAGGATACGGGTTTGTCAAGTGGCCAGGAGGCTTTTGCCAGACCTAACACCTGAGTTAAGCCGCGCCGCGAAGCGGCGTCGGCTTGAATGAATTGTTAGATCAACTGCTAGGAGGTGCCTTCTTTGTCCAACTTGCTACCTGCAGTAGAACAGCAGCATTGCTTGAACTACCCCACATTGCGCGGTCGTCTCCCCAGTAGAAGAAGTGGGCAGTCCGGCCCCCATCGAGTTCTTTAGTGCTAGATGTTCCCTTTTTTGTGTAAAGAACAACCAAGTCATCCTTTTTGATCACGCCATCTGGGAACCAATATGCCGTTTTCTTTCCGGAAGTTGCATTCCCATCGGATGATAGAGCGGAGCAAAATACTGCGTACTCACCAAGCTCTAGCTCAGAGATTGCCTTAAAGACAATACGTTCCTTCTGGAAGTTTCCAGCGTCCGCATATGAGCTGATTTTGAGTTTCATAGTTTGATCGCCTTGGCTGTGATGCCGCCGGCAGTTAGAACAATGCCAAATGCCAAGGAAATCCAGCCGCTAGGAGGACTGGCCCACACAGCCGGGGCATAGCCAAGCGCTGCTGCACCTATTGCTAAACATGACCCAGAAACAATCTCAGCAGAAATGTTTCGCTTATGCTTTTCTTTTGATACCGCCAAGTCTTTGTCCACCCTATGAAAGTCATCTCGATAGGACGAAAGGGTGTTGTTCTCGTCAGTCAGTCGCTCAAGTTCCTCAAGGAGCATCTTTTGAGCGCCAGTTGAGCTAAGTTCTTCATTGGTTAGCTCTCGCTTAAGCCCGGACAAAGCTTTTCGCGATTTGGTAAGTGGGGGCTGAGCTACAGTTGCTCCGGATTCTTCTGGTTGTACATCCGTCACAAAGATGTCTCCATTGATCTAACACCTGAGTTAAGCCGCCCCGCGGCGGGGTGGCAACAGCGTGCAGCGTAGCGCAAAGCACGCTGTTGACGCCACGATGCGGGGTCGGCTTGAACGAATTGTTAGCCAGCCAGTTGCGGATCTAGGCTGGCCGGATCGAAGGACTCTGCCTCAATGTGCAAGACCAGAATGTACTGGGCAGATGATGCGAACTGCTCGCGAATGCAGTGGGTTTGCCTAGGCGAACTGGAATCGAGTACGCCCACAAAAATGTCAGCTAGCCGATCGAAGTCATCCGGTTGTCCCCAGATGCCTCGGTCATCCAGACGGGGCTCTGGCCAAGTGGTGAGGGTCAAGTAAGAGTGTGGCCCAAGGTGTACGTGCTCGGAGAGCGCCCGATTTTGGTTCCGAGCGAACCATTCCAGCTTCTTAGCGAAACGAATAAGGCCTGACTTGCTTCCATGCAAATGCCACTCTTTCGTATTGTCATCTGAGGAGTAATGCACGCCCAACTCACGCCACTCTTGGCGTGTTATTTCTGCTACCCGACCCGACAACTTTTCCATGGCTGGCTAACACCTGAGTTAAGCCGCGCCGCGAAGCGGCGTCGGCTTGGACGAATTGTTATGTGCCACGCCCGTTGCGCGGCGCTTGCTCAACAACCGCCGGCCCCGGCGAGATGATTGTTGTGGCGCTCGCGTTGGGGATGGTGTGAAGCAGGGAAGCGACGGTAACTCCTTCTGCTCGTGCTCGCTCGATTAGGTCCGCCAGCGCAGAGCCGTCGATCGTGTGACCATCATCGGCTATG
The DNA here is from genome assembly GCF_000423885.1 of Thermomonas fusca DSM 15424. Classification (GTDB taxonomy): domain Bacteria; phylum Pseudomonadota; class Gammaproteobacteria; order Xanthomonadales; family Xanthomonadaceae; genus Thermomonas; species Thermomonas fusca. The sequence continues at coordinate 1,694 of NZ_AUIV01000047.1, forward strand.
AGCATGCTGGAGATGTTGAGCCCGGCGTGCTCCGGATCAGGCGACTTTGATGACTTACTGAGAAGCACTTGGTAGTTCTGCGGCTGCAGGATTTCTTCCATGCCTTCGCCGCCCGGGAACTTGATCTTGAATATGTCTGGCATGCGCTTCGACAGCTCAAAGCCAACGACATCTCGCTCGTGCAGGGGCAGATGAAAGTCGCTGTAGTTGATGAACGGCCGCCGGTCTAGGCGCATCTGGAAGTGAAAGTGGGGGAAGTTCGAATGCGCTGTGGACGCGTGGCCGCGCAAGTCACTTTCCGTGCAGGAGAACGACCACTCCAAGTGCTTATAGCGGACAGTGACTTCGCGCAGTTTCCCGGTTCCCTCTTCGGGTAGCGCATTGATGTTCTTTGCGAGACCGTCCGTATTCGCTACCCACCGCAGATAGGTTTCGATCTGGAACATCGAGTAACGGGCCGCTACTGCCGGAAAGTGCTTCTTCTTGAACCCCTTTGGCTTCAGGAGCCAATGCAAACAAGGGTTTTCGCTGGAGAAGGTCGCCAGCGGCCTCTCGCAGATGTAGCAGCGCCCCTGTTCAAACGCTTCTGAGAAGCGTGCATGCTCTTTCAAGGACGATTCGACGGAACCGGCCGAAAAGGCGTTCCTTTCCTCGTCGGAGAGCGCAGCTAGTCGATCTGCGATTTTGTCGTAATCAACGGCCACCACATTATCTCCCGTGGCACATAACGCCTGAGCTAACCCGCGCCGCCGTGAGCGCGTGATTTCACCGGGAACCCGAAGCGGCGTCGGGTTGAGCAAATTGTTAGACCGGCCCCACAAAGAGGCGAGATGAAAACCACATATCACTACTGCGCTATGACGCAACACGACATCGGGGCCATTGCCTATGTGGACGGCACGATCACCGTTAAGGGAGCGCCCGATCTGTCGGGAGAAGTCGATTACAGGCAAGTGAAGTCAGTGATTGCGGAGCAGTTCAAGCCGCCGGCAGACATTGGCTCAGTAACTATCCTGAGCCTCACCGTGCTGAGTGCGGTCTAACACCTGAGTTAAGCCGCGCCGCGAAGCGGCGTCGGCTTGAATGAATTGTTAGGTCGCGGCCCTTTTAACCACAGACCGCGTTGCAGCTTGAGTGAGTAAACAAGCCAGGGAGCACGCCACAATGGCGGCTAAGGACGCAATGAGGAAAGCAGGCTTGGCGGACACGGCGGTTCCCAGCATAAGCCCCAACGATGCGCCTGATACGACCGCAAATAGCATTGGCGCCAGATAGATGCAAGCAAGCATTACGCCTACCGCTGCAGCGGTGGTCAGCACTCTGTCTCTTGCGTTCTGGCCACGTACGCCGAGAAAAATATAAATGGCAGACACGACAAGGACAGGCGCGTAGAACATAGTCAGGAAAGTGAAAGAGGATGGCATTTGTTTCTCCAATTGCAGAGATGTACGAACCGCAACCTAACACCTGAGTTAAGCCGCGCCGCGAAGCGGCGTCGGCTTGAATGACTTGTTAGGGCGCAAAGTAGCAGCAGACCGGGACAGGCGGGCGCGGGAGCGCATGGCAAGCTGCCCCACGCAGTTGCTTGTGCCGTCCGAGAGCCTAGCCGCGCGTGCGCACAACGAGAGAGCTGCGACGAAACGCTGTGGCCGACGAGAGTGCGTGCGCGTCTGCTGCCGCGAGAAGCCACGTGCGCCCGGCGACGCTGAGGCAAGCACGAACCGGTGAACGCGGTTGGGGCCGAGCGCCAGGAACCCAGCGGGAGAATCGGTTGGCGAGTTGCGACTGCACAGAGCTTGGCGCAGCTACGGAAGCATTGCTCTTAGCGGCCTAACACCTGAGTTAAGCCGCGCCGCGAAGCGGCGTCGGCTTGAACGAATTGTTAGGGCCGACGTTACGGCCGAAGCGCGGGAACCGCAAGC
>NZ_AUIV01000048.1 GCF_000423885.1 Thermomonas fusca DSM 15424
TGCATCGCGCTCTGCGCTTCTTGCGTTTTGCTGGGTCGGCGTCGGTCGGTGCTTCGCGCGTTCCACTTCTCGCTTCGGACGCATCGCTTCGGACAGCGCGGGTGCGCCGCCGCCAAGCGCATGGGTTGACCTTCGTCTTCGCGCTCGGTTGTGGTCGCGCCTTGCTGTGCTTGCCGTTGCGCTTTCGCGGGCCAGTGTTCTCGCTTCGACCGGGCGGCGCTCTGGCTTCGGCTCTTCCAGCCTCGGCCTGCGTGTGGCTCGGCTTTCGGGTAGCGGCTCCCGTGTCGTGCGTGGCACTGCTGCTTGCGGTTCCGCCGCTTCGGCCGTAACGTCGGCCCTAACAATTCGTTCAAGCCGACGCCGCTTCGCGGCGCGGCTTAACTCAGGTGTTAGGCGCCTACCGACGGCTTTCCCAACCATCATGGAGGACACGCAAGATGCACGGATTTCCACCCCCAAAGCCGGACTTACTTTCCACGACCACGGCCTGCATTTCTTTGCTCGCTGCAATCACCGTAGCGATTGCGGTGTGGCAATCTTGGGACATGTACATTCGTACAGTGTCACTCGCTGGCATGGCCGCGTCGTTCTTCTTCGTGTTTCGGCAGATTCACCTCAAGCGGACGAAGAAGGATCACCCATACAAATGGGACGTCATTCAAGCGAGTGTGCTGCCGATCATCGCTTTCTTAGTGTGCTTGGTTCTCGGTTTACGGCTCCACATACGGATGATGGGCGCCTAACAATGCGTTCAAGCCGAAATTGCATCGCTACGCCAGCCACATGGCAGAAAGAGCTTGCCATGTGTCCGGCTACGCGCTGCAATTCGGCTTAACTTAGGTGTTATGCTGCAACCGTCAGGATCACCGCCACCTGATGGAATAAAACCACGGCGGATAAGGAGGATCATGCTTTGAACTGGAAGATGATTACTTGCGTAGCATTGGTTTCAATTAGCTCATACGCCACAGCGGCTGACAAAAGCGCAAATCGTGACCGCGATCTACTGCAAGAAGTAAGCTCCATCCAAATTGAAGTGGATCGCGCTGTGGCTCCCATTCAGTCTAAGGCAGATTTGGACGCATACCTGCGCAGCGGCATCAAGTCACCCTTGTTTGCTTTGAGGAAGCCGCTACGCGAAAGGTTCATAAGCAGCCTAGTCTTCACAAATCACGGCTTAGCATCCTACTCGTGGAAAGAGCTGAGCACTTTAAGCGTAGAAGATTCTTACAAAATTCTGAGTCTATTCGGGGAACAAGGAGCAATTGCATCCATCCCTGGAGTTTCAGCAAAAAACAGAAACGAGGAGAATATTCTTCTAATCTCGCCGACGCCTTCAATCCGTCACGACACGATTGAAAATGCCGCATGCATCGTCGACGGGAGTCAAACACCGGTAAGTCGATGCGTATATGAATATGGGAGTAACTGCAACCCACGCTGCGCTTAATTGGAATTGGGTCCGGCCTGTCTGGCCGGGCCTTTCACAAATGGAGTTGCCCATGCTTAGAGCAAGCATATTTATAGCCGCATATACCTTTCTAGCTGCCCTGTCATCCCCTGCACTCGCCCAATTACCCCTAGACGACCTTAATGTTATTAACAAAGATCACTCTTTGGCACCGGCTGACAAACTAGCAATGCTCTCGGCAGAGTATGAACGTACTTACGCAAAACAAGAGGGAAAAATCACACATCTGCCAGATGATTTCTTAATTAGCTTGTTCAAGGCCGCTGACATGCTTTCAAACTACAGCCTTCTAAAGGGAAGAGCAGGATCTCTCCGCTACGTCAGCACTGTCAACTTGGTAATTGCTGAGTTGGAAAAGAGGGGGCTGGCGGAGGCGGCGCATTACAGAGCGGCGATAAGAACGAACATCTCCGCAAGACAGTTCCAAATTGCGAAGGATTTAGCCGCAACTTCCTCATCAGAGCTGTCACCCTCAATAAAGTCCTTGCCATCTTATGGCCGTAGAGTCATAGCTATTGATGAAGACCACAGCGCCATTGTCAAAAGTACTGACGTTGATAGACGGACGAGGATAGTTGTCGTATCCGGCTGCAATGTCGCATCGAAAGCTATTCGCGATATATTTTCAAACAGTAAGTTGCTGAAACTGTTCAACGATGGGGATGCACTTTGGCTCATGCCTCCTACATCCGATCTGGATCTGGAGAAAATGGAAGAATGGAATAACACTTATCCTTCCCAGCCTATTCAAATGGCGTTCGATACCTCTGAATGGCCAGAGATTGATTTTTCAGTTATTCCAAATTTTTATGTATTCGAAAATGGAAAAGTTATAGGCCAGGTAAGTGGCTGGAACGAATCAGAAACATCGGATCAGCTTCTGTTTCTTCTCAACAAAATACAAAATTAGTTGCAGCATAACAATTCGTTCAAGCCGACACCGCTTCGCGGCGTCGGCAAAGCCCCGTTAAAATTGTGACTGTGCCGCCGCCGCAAATCGGCGCGGCTTAACTCAGGTGTTAGGCCTGGGAAAAAGCTTTCCAATGTCGCCGGCTTCGGCAATTTCATTGCGTTCTGGGTTTCTTGCGTTTTGCTGGGTCGCCGTTGGTCAGCCGCTCGTGAACTGCTGTTCTCGCTTCGGACGCATCGCTTCGGATAGCACAGGTGCGCCGCCGCCAAGCGTGTGAGTTGATCTTCGGGTTCGCGCTCGGGTCTCCTCCCGCCGCGCGGTGCTTGCCTTTGCGCATTCGCTAACCAGTGTTCGTTGCTTCGGTTGGGCGGCGCTCTGGCTTCGGCTCTCCCAGCCTCGGCCTGCGTGTGGCTCGCCTTTCGGTCAGCGGCTCCCGCTTCGTGCGCGGCGTTACTGCTTGCGATTCCGCCGCTTCGACCGTAACGTCGGCCCTAACAATTCGTTCAAGCCGACGCCGCTTCGCGGCGCGGCTTAACTCAGGTGTTAGGCTTCACATGGAAAGTTCATGCTAGAACCCAACCAATTTGAAGAAGACGAGGCTTGGGTTGTGTTCCAACTCAATGATGCTCCCGTTCGCACCGAGCAAGACGGAGATTTCAATTGCATCGCACTCATGGACGCTGCAAGCGGCTTCATCTTTGGCACTGCTTTCGTGTCTGTTGCGCAGGCCGAGCCTTCCGTGTTTGAAGTGCGTAAATTATTCAGTTCATGCCTGGAGCGCAGCGGTGGCACCCCTGCCACCCTTCTGCTCCCGAAGGGGCAATTCCAAACTACGTTCTCCTCGGAGGCCAAGCGCCGCGGAATCACCGCCGTCCATGTTCATGAGACAGAACTTTTATCTCTCACCTCTGAGGCCACGCAAGGCTTCCGAGAGCATGTGCAGGGTGGCCGGGCGTGAAGCCTAACAATTCATTCAAGCCGACGCCGCTTCGCGGCGCGGCTTAATTCAGGTGTTAGGCCTGGGGAAAAGCTTTCCAGTGTTGTCGGCTTCG
>NZ_AUIV01000049.1 GCF_000423885.1 Thermomonas fusca DSM 15424
TCCCAATTCTCTTCGCAAGAGCAGGTCAATAGTCGCAGCTAACAATTCGTCCAAGCCGACGCCGCTTCGCGGCGCGGCTTAACTCAGGTGTTAGAACTCAAGGGGGAGAACTTCGCGTGCTCACATTCAAGACACAGTTTCCGATTAACGCCGAAAAGACGTCTGAGGACCTACTTGACTGCGCACAAGCATGGATTTCGGGGAGTCCACATAGCGAGTTGGCACGTAAGCTCAGTGGCATCAAGTTTGAGGATGGCACGTCCGTATCAACGGCAAACGAGTCAGTCCTGTCTTCCTCGTTCAAAGACTCCGAAAGAGAAACGGCGGGAGTGCGATACGAGAAGCGCGAGGATGGCGAAATCAGATGGATAACGGACGTTGTCGGTTCAAAGTCGAAAGATGGATTCATTGTTGCGGTCCAGCTTAGTGTCGACTCCGAGCTTCCTGTCGAGAGATTGGATCAGGGAAAGCGACCATACATCTTGAAAAGCTTGATGGAGAGGATTGGTGGTGGTGTTGATGGCGATCTGATCGTTTCTGACAAGCCAATCCTTCTGCAAGAGCAAGATTTGTCTCTTGCCGCCGACATCATCTGCGCAAAAGCAAATTACACAATGCCGGTTGTGGAGGTAAGCGCTGACAACAGAGACAAACCATTCATCGACCCCGATCAAACCGCGAAATGGCTGTCCGGCATGGCTCATGTTGTTGTCGAGCCCAGCCGGTCCTTCTCTTTCAAGCTCATGCGAGAAGTCTATGGCGAGAACGCATACGGTGGTGCTGTCGGAATCTACTGGCCAGATGGCGTCGGAAAATGGCTGTTCCTGCCAACCGGCAACTACTCCGACCCTAAGGAAATGCAGATTGCCGTATCAAAGAAGGTACGGGCTTCGTTGCTTTCACAGCGAACAAAAAGAGAATGCACTTGGTCCAACCTTCAAGAGCTAATCGCGAGGCACCGCCTCCAGGAACTGAAGGACTCAGGGTCAAATGACATCAATGAGTACATTCGACACTTCGATGCTGAGATGGCCTCGAAGGATGAGGAAATACAACGACTAGAATCGGAACTAGCGCGCGCCAGATATGCGCGCCAGCTTCCCAGCGGCGTATCTAACACTGACGGAACAAATCTTGCTCTTGCCTCTACAGAAAGAGACCTTTATCAAGGTGAGCGCTTAGATATAATTATTGATTCACTCAAAGTCGCTGCCGACGCCGCAGAGCTTCATAGCCGACGCCGAGATGTTTTGACTGACATGATTAAGCAGAACGCGCATTCCGGTGAGCGGGAACAGATTTTGGAGCGACTCAAGCAAGTTTTGCGTCAGTATGACTCAATGACAGTATCTGCTCGCGCTGAACTGGAGTCGCTCGGGTTCGCAATTCTGGAAGACGGAAAACACCACAAGCTCATCTTCCATGATGATTCTAGATATCCATTCATTCTTGCAAAAACTGGCAGCGACTGGCGTGGCGGGCTGAATGCTTTCTCTGATTTGAAGCGCCGCATTTTCTAGTTGATCGCATTGAGTTCTAACAATTCATTCAAGCCGACGCCGCTTCGCGGCGCTGCTTAATTCAGGTGTTAGGCCCCTGTGCGGGCTGCAGTAATATTTGACACATAGGGGGTGAGTAGTGGCGATGACAAAGTGTAAGGAGTGCGGGAACGAGATCAGCACCAAGGCGGACGCATGCCCTAAGTGCGGCGCAAAACAAGTTCGCACTTCTGGCTGCGCCAAGGTCGTCCTGATATTCCTCGGGCTCATCATCGCCCTTTCGATCATTGGACAGTGCAGCCGCAGCTCTTCAGACACATCTACGTCCAGTGCATCGTCAAACGCGCCATCTGCGTCCTCGACCCAAGCAGCACCGACTCCTGCTGCGCCACCGCCCGCGCCAGTACCTGGCGCGCAGTGGACCTACGGCAAGAACGAAGACCCAATGGCCAAGGGCGTCTCGTATGGCGCTCTTGTGCAAAGCACAAACACTGTTGAGTTCGGCTTTCCTTACTCCGGGCCGCAGCATGGCACGCTGACCCTCCGCACCCACCCGCGTCATGGCAAAGACGTCATTCTCAGCATCGAGCGAGGCCAGTTTCTCTGCCGCTCGTATGAGGACTGCACCATCCTTGTTAGATTCGACGACCAGAAAGCGCAGAGCTATTCGGCGGTTGGAGCTGCTGACAGCAGCACGGAGACCATCTTCATTCGCAATTACTCCCGCTTTGTGAGTAGCATGCAAAAGGCCAAGACCGTGCGCATTTCTGCTGAGATATATCAGCAGGGCTCGCCCGTTTTTGAGTTCGACGTGAGTGGCTTCGATGCGTCCAAGTACAAGCCAGTGCAATAACACATCACCGGCAGGGGCCTAACAATTCGTTCAAGCCGAACTTGCTTCGTTACACCAAAGCCATGGCAGAAAGAGCTTGCCATGGCTTTGACTCCACTACGCAAGTCGGCTTAACTCAAGCGTTAGGCCTGGGGAAAGGCTTTCCATTGTTGTCGGCTTCGGCAATTGAATCGCGCTCTGCGTTTCTTGCGTCCTGCTGGGTCGCCGTTGGTCAGTGGTTCGCGCGCTGCGCT
>NZ_AUIV01000050.1 GCF_000423885.1 Thermomonas fusca DSM 15424
GGCCTTCTCGTAAGTGTCCGTGAAAACGGGGGTGAACCCAGATCAACTTCGCGGTGAGCACGGTCCTCTATCGCACGAACATGCTGCGCCACACCTTCACGCTCCACCCGCGCCTCGTCTGCTAGGGCTTGTAACCGATTCTCTACTGTTTGGCGGGAAGCTTCGGCGTCCGACGCTCTTCTGAGCGCGGCATCCCGCTGACGCACCAGTTCTTTTATCTCTCCTTCAAGCTGGCTGACCAGGCGCTGCAATTCGGCCGTACGGGCTGTCGCGAGTCGTTCGGATTGGGAGGCTTCTGCTACCGCTTCCCACAATGCCATCGCTTCGGCGGCGAATCCTTCGCGCTCCCGCCCCAGTGCCTCCTGCGCGGTCAGAAGGGCGACTTGTTTGTCGGCGAATCCGTTCTCGGCCTCAGACCGGGCATGTTTGAGAGCCAGTGCCCACCACTCCCCCGCCAGTTTAGTGATCGTCTCAGGGGCCTCGGGCACCGAAAGGCTGCGCTGATGAGCGTCCAGGCGAGCACCAAGGGCACGCCACCAGGTCTCCAACCATCGCGTGACAGTGTTCGGCGACCCGGTGCCCAAGTGCATACGAATGCGCTCGACGGTTGGTCGCTCTCCCGCGCCAACGATCTCGTCGGCTGCAGTATGGACGTCGGATTCGGTGATGCCTCGAGCCATGAAATTGCCTCCTACGCTGGCGCCCTACTCTGTTGATTACGTAGTCGCGATAAGTGATGATTATCGCTAGTACATGTCTCGTTTCATAACGTACATTACATAGTATGAATCGAAATAGCACGGTACCCGTCTTGTCGGCGACAGCTGCAAACCTTGTGCTCCCCGAGCAACTCGCCCAGCAGGCCGCCGACGCAGTGCGTGAACTGCTCGCCGAAGCGGCCGCGGCCAACACCACCCGCAGCTATGCCACTGCCCTGCGCTACTGGGCCGGCTGGCACCTGGCCCGCTACGGCGTCGAGCTAGCCTTTCCGGCCAGCGAGGCCGTGGTGGGGCGAATAGGGAAAACGGAAAAAATCGGGCGCTAAGCCCTGTTACCGATTCTTGAAGTCCCGCAGCGGCCGATATTTTCCCTCGTCGACCTTCCTGCTCTGGCGCCAGACGTAATCTCCTGTCAGATTGATGTGCTCCCAGCCTAACGGCGAGAGGAATTGCAGCATGCCGTCATCGGCCAGTTTGCCGGACTCGCGCAGCGCTTCGGTTGCCCGCTCCAGGTACACCGTATTCCACAGCACGATTGCGGCGGTCACGAGATTCAGGCCGCTGGCGCGGTACCGCTGCTGCTCGAATGTCCGGTCGCGGATCTCACCCAACCGATGAATGAAGACCGCCCTGGCCAGTGCGTTGCGCGCCTCTCCCTTGTTCAGGCCTGCATGCACGCGCCGGCGTAGCTCGACGTTCTGGAGCCAGTCCAAGATGAACAGCGTGCGCTCGATCCGCCCCAGCTCGCGTAGCGCGATCGCCAGGCCGTTCTGGCGAGGGTAGCTGCCCAGCTTGCGCAGCATGAGCGATGCGGTGACTGTGCCGTGCTTGATCGAGGCGGCCAGGCGGAGCACGTCGTCCCAGTGTGCGCGTAGATGCTTGATGTTTAGACTACCGCCAATCATTGAGCGCAAGGCCGGGTGATCGCCCACCTTGCCCGGCACGTACAGCTTGGTGTCACCTAGATCGCGGATTCGCGGCGCGAAGCGGAAGCCCAGGAGGTGCATCAGTGCGAACACATGGTCGGTGAAACCGGCGGTATCCGTATAGTGCTCCTCAATGCGCAGGTCTGATTCATGGTACAGCAGACCGTCGAGCACATAGGTCGAGTCGCGCACGCCGACGTTGACAACCCTGGTGCTGAACGGCGCGTACTGGTCGGAAATGTGGGTGTAGAACAGCTTGCCGGGTTCGGCGCCGTACTTGGGGTTGATGTGGCCCGTGTTCTCGGCCCGGCCGCCCGCGCGGAAGCGTTGGCCGTCCGACGACGACGTTGTGCCATCCCCCCAGTGCACGGCGAAGGCGTGCTTGAACTGGGCGTTGACCAGTTCAGCCAGGCCGGCCGAATAAGTTTCGTCCCGGATGTGCCAAGCCTGCAACCAGGAGAGTTTCGCATAAGTGGCGCCAGGACTCGATTCCGCCATTTTGGTCAGGCCGAGGTTGATGGCGTCGGCCAGAATCGCGGACATGAGGAACGTCCTGTCGTTGGCCTGCTCCCCGCTCTTGAGGTGAACGAAGTGGCGCGTGAATCCGGTCCAATCGTCCACGTCCATCAGCAGTTCGGTGATCTTGATCCGGGGAAGCATGCCGCTGGCGAAGTCGATCAACGCTTGGGCCTCGTCCGGCACCACGGCATCCTGCGGGCGGGTTCACCCCCGTTTTCACGGACACTTACGAGAAGGCC
>NZ_AUIV01000051.1 GCF_000423885.1 Thermomonas fusca DSM 15424
TCCCGCCGCCCGAAACCTTCGAGCCGTGACGAAACCATGCAGGTAGGCAGGCTCACAGATTGAGACGATCAACAGCCAACGCGAACAGCGCCAAAAAAAACCCGGCGGCCGAAGCCGCCGGGTGATCGAGCGCAGAACCCGAAGGGGGAGCGGGCCTGCGTCAGTCCCGGGGGGGGATTACTTGGCAGTCTTCGAGGCGGCCTTGGTGGCCTTCTCGACTTCGGCCTTGACCTGCGCGCCGGCCTGCTCGAACTGGTTCTTGGCCAGCGAGCCGATGGCTTCGTTGGTCTTCAGGGTGCCGGCGAACGCTTCCTGCGCGGCGCCGAAGCTGCGCTCGGCATTGGCGCGGGCGATCTGGATACCCTTCGGCCACACGGCCTTCAGGTCCTCGGCGTCGCGCACGTCGATCAGCTCGCCGGCAAAGGCGAAGCTGGCGTTGAGGTTTTCGCTGATCGCAGCCAGCTGCAGGCCGAACGCCTTCTCGGCATTCTCGAGGGCGAGGCGGTTGACGCTGGCGGCGGCTTCGGCGAACTGGCTGGTGGCCTTGCTGAACTGGTCGTTGAACTGGTACATGGCGTTCTCCTGGCGTTGCCGTGGCACCGGATGGGGGAATCTCCGGTTTGTGCGATGCAACATACGGCAGGAATTGTTGCAATGCAACATCGAGCCGACGAGCGGTCGCCATGCATTCAGTTTCGCCTTCCGGCCGCGCGCCGGCAGGCTTGGCGTCAACGCCGCGGTGCGTGCCCGGAGCGCAGCGGCGCGGGCATCGCCGCCTCCGGGATCGCCAGCACTCCGGCCACGTCGCGCGCCATCGGCGCCAGGTGGCCCAGCGCGCGGGCGTAGACGGTGCGCTTGAAGGTCACCACGTGGTCCAGCGGGTACCAGAAGTGCACCCAGCGCCAGCCGTCGAATTCGGGGGTTTCGGTCAGGTCCAGCTGCAGGTCGGCCTCGCTGCCCTTGAACCGCAGCAGGTACCAGACCTGTTTCTGGCCGATGCAGACCAGCCGGTCGCGATGGCGGATGGCATGCGGCGGCAACCGATAGCGCAGCCAGCCGGGGGTGGCGCCCAATACGTCCACATGCCGGGGCTGCAGGCCGGTTTCCTCCTGCAGCTCGCGGTACATTGCTTCCAGCGGGGTTTCATCGCTGTTGATCCCGCCCTGCGGGAACTGCCAGCCGTCCCGGCGCACGCGTCGCGCCCAGAACACCCGCCCGTCCTCGTGCATCAGCACGATGCCCACGTTGGGCCGGAACCCGTCCGGATCGATCACGATGCGGACTCCAGAAATCTACTGCCTCCGACTCTGCCAGCCGGGCCGTGAAGCCGCAAGCCGCCCACCGCCCCAATTGACGACGGCAGCCAAACCCGGAATAATTCCGGGTTCGCGTCGGCTATGTAGCTCAGCCGGTTAGAGCACAGCACCCTTAATGTCGGGGTCAACGCGAACAATTCGGGGAATCTGGCTATGTAGCTCAGCCGGTTAGAGCACAGCACTCATAATGCTGGGGTCGGTGGTTCGAGTCCACCCATAGCCACCAGAGTTTCCGTATAAATCAAGACGTTGGATGATTAAAGCCCGCCTCGAAAGCGGGCTTTTTTGTGCCAGATCGACTGTCACAGCCAACTTGCGGGCCACTTCTGAAGGATGGCAGTCGGCCATTCCCGGCACCCGCCGGAATGGCTTGTGACAGGTTCTGTGCCAGATCCATGTGTCACCGCAACAGTCAGACTCGCGAAAACGACCCCGACACTGGAATCCGGCCCACCTGCACGACGGTGCCTTGTTGCCGTCGCTCCAGTACTGCACCAGTGCCGCACGGTTCGTCGTCACTGGCGGCGGGGCCATGTTGTAGCGGTTCGACCAGTCCCACAGCGACATGTACCACGCATCCTGTGCGTTGACCGCTGCACTGGAGTCGCGCTACCAGGGAATGGCGCCGGAACTGCTGGACATCTATCGGGACCTGCACATGCAGCGGCCATGACCTGCACGTGACGTGGGGGCTCGGTGCCGCGCACGTGCTGGCCAACGCGCGCGACGCGTGGCGCGGCACCGCGCTGGTGGTGTTCCAGCCCGGCGAGGAAACCGCGCAGGGCGCCAGCGCGATGGCCGGCGACTGGGAGGCGGCCGGACTGCCGCACGCCGACGTGGTGCTGGGCCAGCACGTGATGGTGGGCGCGGCCGGCACGGTGAGCTACCGCCCCAGGGTGATCCTGTCGGCGGCCGAC
>NZ_AUIV01000052.1 GCF_000423885.1 Thermomonas fusca DSM 15424
CCCCTGGCGACAGGCCTGCTGGCCGAGCGCGCAGGCGAGCCAGGTCTTGCCGACGCCGGTCGGGCCGGTCAACAGCACGCTTTGGCTCTGGCGGATCCAGTCGCCGTCGGCGAGGCTGGCGACCAGGCGCTTGTCGAGGCCACGGCTGGCGCCGTAGTGGACGTCTTCGAGGCAGGCATCGCCCTGCTTGAGCTTGGCCTGGCGCAGCAGGCGATCGAGGCGACGCGAGTCGCGCCAACTGCGCTCGCGATCGACCAGCAGGCCGAGCCGGTCTTCGAACGACAGTTCGTGGCAGGCCGGCAGGCTGCGCTGCTCCTCCAGTGCACGGGCCATGCCGTCGAGCTTGAGGGTGCGTAGCTGATCAAGGGTGTGTTGGGTCAGCATGGGTGTCCTTCAGTGGGTGGTGGGGGGCGTGAGGTAGTAATCGGGGCCGCGCAGGTTGTCGTGCTCCGGGCTGATCCAGTCGACCTGCGCCGCGGCGGTCGGCAGTGGCTGGCGATCGAGCCCGCCCTGCAGGATCGACAACACCGAGCGTCGGGTGCGTGCACCGATGGCCCAGGCGCGGGCGCAGGCCGCTTCCAGCCGGTCATGCCCGTACTGCCGCGCCAGCGCCAGCAGGCCGAGGCAGCTGCGATAGCCCATCTCCGGATGCGGTCGTGCCGTGAGCAGGTGTTCGACCAACTGCCGGGTCGCCGGGCCGATGTCCTCGGCCCAACGCAGGAACCGACCCGGCGACCATTCCCGATGCGCGCGGTGCGCCGCCGGCATGTGCTCGGCGAGCGTGCTGTAGCCACCCGGGCTTCGCGATCGCGCATGGCTGGCAACGCGCCGGCCGCCGTGCAGGATCTCCACCGTGGTGTCGGTGATCCGGGCTTCGACCTCGCGCCGCACCAGCGCGTGCGGAACGCTGTAGTAGTGCCCGTCGAGGTCGACGTGGTAATCGATGTTGACCCGGCAGACCTTGAAGCGGGCGACCTCGAAGGACTGCTCCGGCAACGGCCCCAGCGCCGGCCGGTCGAGGCGCTCGAACCAGTCGCGGCGGCTGCCCGGTAGCGTCTTGAACGGACGGGCGTTGAGCTCGACCAGAAGCTCGGCAATCGCCTGGTTCAGCGCGGCCAGGGTAAAGAAGCACTGGTGCCGCAAGCGCGCGAGGATCCAGCGCTCGACCACCTGCACGCCGACCTCGACCTTGGCCTTGTCCTGCGGCTTGCGCGGCCGCGCCGGCAGGATGGCGGTGCCGTAGTGCTCGGCACAGGCCTGGGTGGCGCGATTGAGTGCGGGCTCGTAGCGGTCTGGACGCTTGACCAACGCACGCGGATTGTCTGGCACCACCAGCGCCGGCACGCCGCCAAAGAACTGCAGCGCCCGGCTCAGGCCGCGCAGCCAGTCGCCCTGCGTCTCGCCGACGGTGGCACAGGCGTAGGTGTAGTTGGATGCGCCCAGCACCGCGACGAAGATATGCGCCCGGCGCATCTCGCCGGTGTCGGGATTGACGATCGGCACAGTCGGACCGGCGTAGTCGATGAACAGCTTCTCGCCGGCGCGATGCAGCTGTCGCATCGAGCGCCGCTGCACACCGGCATAGGCGTGGTAGTGCGCGCAGAACTGGGTGTACTGGTAGGTCGGCAGGCCGGGATGGCCCTGGCAGTACTCCTGCCACAGCAGCTGCAGGGTCACGCCCTTGCGGCGCAGCTCGCGATGCACCCAAGGCAGATCGATGCCGGCCCGCTCACCACGCTGGCTCGCCGCCGGCGGGCACAGCCGCGCCGCAAGCTGGGCCTCGTCCAGCGCCGCCACGCCCGGCCAGTCGAGGCCGGCAATCCCGGCCCGGGCCACGTACTTGCTGACCACGCCCTTGGACAGACCCAGGGCACGGCCAATGCGCTCGTGCGAGAGCCCGCAGTCGAACTTGAGGCGAAGCAATTCCTTGATGTTGCGCATGGTCACTCTCGGTGTCGGCATCGCTCCCCCAAAGGGCGGGGAGGATGGCGACCGCTGGAAACATGCACAACGAACCCAAGGGGGCGTTTCGCTAAGGTGTGACCGGCGAGTCCGGAAACCGACCGGAATCGGTCACGATCAAGCGAAATCAGCGGTCACGCCTTACCGAAACGACCGGTCACGGCTTAGCGAAATGGGCGGTCACGATGGGCCGAAATACGCA
>NZ_AUIV01000053.1 GCF_000423885.1 Thermomonas fusca DSM 15424
CCGCCGGAGTTCACCACGCTCAGCAGCTACCCGCTGACCGACAACGACCGAGACGCCACCGCGCGCGTGGCCGTGGCCTTCCATTCCCAGTTCGGCGACAACGCGCACGAGAGCAAGCCGATGGCGGCCAGCGAGGACTTCAGCGTGTTCGGCCGCAGCTGGGGCGTGCCGTACGTGTTCTGGTTCGTTGGCGGCACCGACCCGCAGGCGCATGCGAAGGCCAAGGCCGAGGGCACGCTCAACAAGCTGCCGAGCAACCATTCGCCACGCTTCGCCCCGGTGCTGGAACCGACGTTGAAGGTGGGGCTGCAGGCAATGCTCAGCGCGGCGTCGGCGTGGCTGTGTGCGCCGGCGGCCGGCGCGCGCGGAGGTGGCGCATGAACGCCACCGCCAAACCCGCCGCCACGGGCACCGGCTACCAGGGCAACGACCGGCTGCTGTTCGGCATGATCCTGGGCGTGGTCACCTTTTGGCTGTTCGCGCAGACCACGCTCAACATCGCCCCGGACATGCAGCGCGACCTCGGCATCGGCGCGGGCACGATGAACAACGCGGTGGCGATGGCTGCGCTGTTCTCCGGCATCTTCATCGTGGTGATGGGCGGGCTGGCCGACCGCCTGGGGCGGCTGCGCATCCTGCGGATGGGCTTTGCGTTCGGCATCGTCGGCTCGCTGCTGGTCGGGCTGGCGCCCGCGGGCGCCGCGGGCACGGCGATGCTGCTGGTGGGGCGCGCAGTCCAGGGCCTGTCGGCGGCGTGCATCATGCCGGCCAGCCTGTCGCTGGTGAAGGCGTACTGGGATGGCCCGGCACGCCAGCGTGCGGTGAGCCTGTGGTCGATCGGTTCGTGGGGTGGCTCGGGACTGGCGGCGCTGTTTGGCGGCTACATGGCGCAGACGCTGGGCTGGCGCTGGATCTTCTTCCTCTCGGTGGCGGTGTCGGTGCTGGGCCTGGCGCTGGTGCGCGGCGCGCCGGAGAGCAAGGCGCCGGCGGTGGCCGGCTATCGCTTCGACCTGTCCGGCGTGATCGCGTTCATGGTTGCCATGCTGGCGCTGCAGGTGGTGGTGACCCAGGGCAGCACCCTGGGCTGGGGCAGTCCGGTGGTGATCGGGCTGGTGCTCGCCTTCGTGGTGGCGGCGGTCGCGTTCTTCCGCATCGAGGCGGGCAACGCGCACGGCTTCGTCGACTTCCGCCTGTTCCGCAACCCGGTGTACACGGGCGCCACGATCTCCAACTTCCTGGTCAATGCCTCGGTCGGCATGCAGCTGGTATCGCTGCAGCTGGTGCAGATGGGCGGTGGCCTCAGCGCGCAGCAGGCCGGCCTGCTGACCCTGGGCTATGCGATCGCGATCATCGCCTTCATCCGCGTGGGCGAGAAGCTGCTG
>NZ_AUIV01000054.1 GCF_000423885.1 Thermomonas fusca DSM 15424
GGTTCTTCTCCCAACTGAGGGAGAGGCGCACGGCCGACCGGTCAGACTTGCTGTTCTCGAGGCAACAAACTGAAGGTCGGCCGTGGCCGAACAAGATTGTATGTCCCGGCTTGGTGGCTGGGAGGGATACCGCGTCCGCAAGTGGCGCCATGAGCCGCGCGGGGAGCGGCGTTGGCTGGTCATCGAGCTGGAGCCGCTCCGGCAAGCGCAACATTGTTGCGTGGGTTGCGCCCAGGTCGTGGCGGCCGTCCATGATCGGACGATGCGGTGTGTTCGGGATCTGCCGGTGTTTGGCGATCCGGTGGAGTTGCATGTCCCGCGTCTGCGACTGGCGTGCCCGCGTTGCGGGCCGCGGCTGGAGCGCCTCGAGTGGCTTGATCCCCATTGCCGGGTGACCCGGCGTCTGGCCGAGAGCGTCGCCCGCCTGTGCGCGGTGACCTCAGTGCTGCATGCCGCGCGCTGGCATGGCATCGACTGGAAGACCGCCAAGGCCATCGACTTCCGGGCGCTGGAGCGCAGCGTGGGGCCCGTGGACCTGGATGGCGTCCGGCGTCTGGCGATGGACGAGTTCGCGATCCAGAAGGGCCACCGCTACGCCACCGTGGTGGTCGATGTGGAGCGCAAGCGGGTGCTGTGGGTGGGGCGCGGCCGCTCGCGGGCTGAGGTTAGACCGTTCTTCGAACTGCTCGGCCCTGCGCGCTGCGCCCGCATCGAGGCCGTGGCCATGGACATGAACACGGCCTACGACTTGGAAGTGCGCCAGCACTGCCCGAACGCCCGGGTGGTCTACGACCTGTTCCACGTCATCGCCAAGTATGGCCGCGAGGTGGTCAGCCGCGTGCGGGTGGATGCGGCCAACCGACTGCGCCACGACAAGCCGGCCCGCAAGGTCGTCAAGCGGGCGCACTGGCTCCTGCTGCGCAATCCGGAAACACTCAAGAAGACAGAACAGGTGCGGTTGGACGAGGTGCTGGCTGCCAACCAGTCACTACTGGCGGTCTACGTGATGAAGGAACAACTCAAGGCACTCTGGTCGGCACCCACCGCCTGGGCCTGGAGGCGCGCCTGGACGCAATGGCTGCGCCACGCCCGGGAAAGCGGCATCCCGGCATTGATGCACTTCGCCAAATGCCTGCGCCCCTACTGGCGCGGCATCCTCAGCCGAGTCCGCTGGCCGATGCACACCGGCCTCGTCGAAGGCATCAACAACCGCATCAAGGTCATCAAGCGCATCGCTTACGGCTACCGCGATGACGACTACTTCTTCCTCAAGATCCGGGCCGCCTTCCCCGGAGTTGGGAGATGAACC
>NZ_AUIV01000055.1 GCF_000423885.1 Thermomonas fusca DSM 15424
CGCTTCGGCCGTAACGTCGGCCCTAACAATTCGTCCAAGCCGACGCCGCTTCGCGGCGCGGCTTAACTCAGGTGTTAGGGCGCACGGCCAGCAGCTTCGCAACCTCATGTCTCAGCAGGAAAAGCTCTGTCTGGCTCGGCATCTCGTAGATCGACTGGCAGGAAATGATGTTGTCGATCCATTCGAGCGGGCCATGCTCTGCCGGCATCCCCTGCACGAACTCGCCAACGATCCTGCGCAGCTCAGCAGCGTCGTTTACGGCTCTCTGCCACTCTGCGGTTTCTTGCGTGCTGCTACTGTCAGGCTGCCGCAGCTTGATCGCGGCAAGGCATTTGTCTGCCAGCTCAACGGGCCGGCTTTCCAACCGCGCTTTCGTCAGTGTGTTCATGTGTCCTCGCATTGCGCCCTAACAAGTCATTTGAGCCGAAACCGCTTCGTAGCGGCACGGCAGTTGTGTTTCATCGCGGGCGGTTCGGCTCAATTCCAGCGTTAGGCTGCAGCGTCGGAATTCCAGGCGGCGGACGCGAGAGCCATCAGAGTTCACCGAGTCGTTTTTGCGGCGTTCGCCGAGTGACTGAATCCGCAGCCGCCTGCTAGAAAAGCGGTGCATCGCACGGCGCTGCCAAGCGCGCTTGGCAGGCCAGCGTTCACCGCTTTTCCTCGCGCCGTTTGGCGCCTGCTTCCTGCCGCGCTGCTTCTTCGTGCGTCGGCGGGCGTGGCAATCCTGCGGTGACCGCTAGCAAGTACGGTCGGCTGCACCCTAACAAATCGTTCAAGCCGACGCCGCTTCCTGGCATCGTGATAAGTTCTTGCCACTTGCTGTTCCCCGCTTCGGTGGCTCTTCGTTGCGGCGCGGCTTAACTCAGGTGTTAGGCCTGGGGAAAAGCTTTCCAGTGTTGTCGGCTTCGGTAGCTGCATCGCGCTCTGCGCTTCTGGAGTTTTTCTGGGTCGCCGTTGGTCAGTGGCTCGCGCTTCCCTCTTTTCGCTTCGGTAGCATCGCTTCGGACAGCGCGGATGCGCCGCCGCCAAGCGTGTGAGTTGACCTTTGTGTTCGCGCTCAGGTGTTGGCGCATCGTGCTGTGATTGCCGTTGCGCTTTCGCCGCCCAGTGTTCTCGCTTCGGTCGGGCGGCGCTCTGGCTTCGGCTCTTCCAGCCTCGGCCTGCGTGTGGCTCGGCTTCGGCCAGCGGCTCCCGCGTCGTGCGTGGCGTTGCTGCTTGCGGTTCCGGCGCTTCGGCCGTAACGTCGGCCCTAACAATTCGTTCAAGCCGACGCCGCTTCGCGGCGCGGCT
>NZ_AUIV01000056.1 GCF_000423885.1 Thermomonas fusca DSM 15424
CATCCCGGTCAGGTCGTGTGGGCCGACGGCTCTGCGGCCTAACAATTCATTCAAGCCGACGCCGCTTCGCGGCGCGGCTTAATTCAGGTGTTAGCCGTTAGGAGAGAGGACATGGGCTATTGGAGTCTTGTTGACCCCATCTGGGAGAAAGTCTCGATCTATGACGGCCCAGACGTCTTTCTTGACCAATACAGCGCTTCTCCAGAGGCGTCTCGGATCTTGTTTGCGGCTCACTGGTGCCAGTCCGAGATCAACAATGGTGGCTTTGAGCAGTTCTTCTCCAACAGCACGGGCGTGCTCGCGCCCGAGGGTGTGCAAGCATTCCGCGCCATCGGAATGCCGCAGACTGCTGCTCTAATAGAAGCGGCAATGTCTGCGTTTGGTCCCAGCTATCCGCGGGACAGAGGCGAGCGCGAGGATGCGCTTGAGGCGATCTGGGAGTCCGCGGGCGACGACGAGGTCGGCCCATTCGGAAATCTGGACGAAACATTCTTCAAGCTGGTCGAGACAGAGAATGGCGGCTTTGACACAGCAGCGGATGGCTTTGCTGCCTCAAACGGCTAACAATTCATTCAAGCCGAAGCCGCTTCGCGGCTCGGCTTAATTCAGGTGTTAGGCCTGGGAAAAAGCTTTCCAGTGTTGTCGGCTTCGGCAATTGCATCACGCTCTGCGCTTCTTGCGTTTTGCTGGGTTGACGTTGATCAGTGGTTCGCGCGTTCCACTTCTCGCTTCGGACGCGTCGCTTCGGACAGCGCGGGTTCGCCGCCGCCAAGCGCGTGAGTTGAGCTTCGTGTTCGCGCTCAGGTGTTGTCGCGTCGTGTGGTGCTTGCCGTTGCGCGTTCGCGGGCCGGTGCTCTCGCTTCGGTCGGGCGGCGCTCTGGCTTCGGCTCTTCCAGCCTTGGCCTGCGCGTGACTCGGCTTTCGCTCAGCGGCTCCCGTGTCGTGCGTGGCGTTGCTGCTTGCGGTTCCGGCGCTTCGGCCGTAACGTCGGCCCTAACAATTCGTTCAAGCCGACGCCGCTTCGCGGCGCGGCT
>NZ_AUIV01000057.1 GCF_000423885.1 Thermomonas fusca DSM 15424
CTTGCGGTTCCGGCGCTTCGGCCGTAACGTCGGCCCTAACAATTCGTTCAAGCCGACGCCGCTTCGCGGCGCGGCTTAACTCAGGTGTTAGGCCTCATGACATTGCTGCCGGGATTTGAAGTCTCCGAAAACACGATTACCGCCACAGCCTTAGACGGCGCGGAACTTCTCTTGGGTGTCAGCTTCCCGCCAGCGTTCCGTGAGATATCACTGAGGCACGACGGCACGTGCGGCGATTGCGAGTTCTCGGTCCCAGGCAGTGCTGTTCCCGGCGCTATTGGTGTCTGGCTCTCCTTCCTGCCTTGGACACAAGACAGCGTCTGGTCCACGCTCGCCACTTGGCCGGAGCACGGCCTTCCCAAGAGCGTTATTCCATTCGGCACGGATGGAGGCGGGAACCTCGTCTGCTTGGACTACCGCATGGGATCTTCTCCCGGCGTAGTAATTTGGCACCACGAGCTGCCCGGAACGGAGGGCTTGTACCCCATCGCGGCCAGCTTTGACCAATGGTTGTTGTCACTCGTGGCCGTCGCAGATGAGGCCTAACAATTCGTCCAAGCCGACGCCGCTTCGCGGCGCGGCTTAACTCACGTGTTAGGCCTGGGGAAAAGCTTTCCAGTGTTGTCGGCTTCGGTCGTTGCATCGCGCCCTGCGTTTCTTGCGTTTTGCTCGGTCGGCGTTGGTCGGTGGTTCGCGCTTTCCACTTCTCGCTTCGGACGCATCGCTTCGGACAGCGCGAGTGCGCCGCCGCCAAGCGCGTGAGTTGAGCTTCGTGTCCGCGCTCAGGTGTTGTCGCGTCGTGGGGTGCTTGCCGTTGCGCTTTCGCGGTCCGGTGTTCTCGCTTCGGTCGAGCGGCGCTCTCGCTTCGGCTCTTCCAGCCTCGGCCTGCGCGTGACTAGGTTTCCGGTCAGCGGCTCCCGTGTCGAGGTTGGCGTTGCTGCTTGCGGTTCCGGCGCTTCGGCCGTAACGTCGGCCCTAACAATTCGTTCAAGCCGACGCCGCTTCGCGGCGCGGCTTAACTCAG